>NZ_JANCLX010000039.1 GCF_024295805.1 Streptomyces cucumeris | reverse complement strand
CTCAAGGAGCGCAAGGACGGCTCCAAGATGACCGTACGCGTCGGACCGTCAGCTTCATAGTTCAACAAAACTGCGTTTTCGCAGGTCAAAACGGTAGCGGCCGTCGCCCCCTAGCGGGCGGCGGCCGTACGCGTTTAGATGCCCCTACGACCTTCTTATTGACACGACGTCTCACGGGGGACATGAACCGCAATGGCCGATGGAGGATTTACCAAGCTGCCCGGCGGCAGTGTGGTGGTCGCGATCACACTGCCGCGCCCGCTGGGCGAGGGCGGCGTCCGCGTCCTGGTCCACGCCGCCAACCGACAGCGCGCCCTGACCAGGCTGCGCAATCTCGGGCTCCGCGCCGTCTATCTGCGCGGCAACGCGGCACCGCCGACACCGGATGAGGTGACGGCGGTCCTGCACCATCCGGACGGGCTGGTCTGGCGCACCGCGCCGGACGGCGGCGGGGAGCTCTGGCACCCCATCGCCGCCCTGCTCAGGCCCCCGGCCGCGCAGGCGACCTAGATCTCGTCCTGAGGGACCGCGTGAGGGCCCCCGGCCGCTTCGGCGGCCTGGGGCCCTCGTGGCTGTTACCGCGGGTCAGACGACCGGGGTGCCGGTCAGCTCCACCCCCGCGGCCCGCATCTCGTCCACGGCCCGCCGGGTCGTCTTCTCGGCGACCCCGGCGGTCAGGTCCAGCAGGACATGGGTGCGGAATCCCTCACGCCGGGCGTCCAGCGCGGTGGCCCGCACACAGTGGTCGGTGGCGATGCCGACCACGTCCACCTCGGTCACCCCGCGGTCGCGCAGCCAGTGCGCCAGCAGGGTGCCGTGCTCGTCCTTGCCCTCGAAGCCGCTGTACGCGGCGGTGTACTCACCCTTGTCGAAGACCGCGGCGATCGCCCCGGAGAGGACCGCGGGCGCGAAGTTCGGATGGAAGCCGATGCCCTCGGTGCCCGCGACGCAGTGCGGCGGCCAGCTGTCCAGATAGTCCGGGTTGGTGGAGAAGTGGTCACCGGGGTCGATGTGGTGATCACGAGTGGCGACCACATGGCGGTAACCGGCAGTGGCGGCCCCGACCAGATCGGTGACGGCGGCGGCGACATCGGCCCCGCCCTTCACCGCGAGGCTGCCTCCCTCGCAGAAGTCGTTCTGGATGTCGACGACAATCAGTGCCCGGTGCATGACACATGCCTTCCGACGGAGGACGGACAGGACCGGGAAACGCCTCGGCCCGAAGCGGGTGATGTGGTAGTGGCTGTCACCGAGGGTAGACACTCGGCGCCGGATACGGCAGTGGGCATGAGCCTTGTCGCCCCCTCAGTTCCGCGGGTATTCGGTGGGGAGCACCGGCTCGCCCCGGGAGAGCTGGGTCGCCGACAGCGGCAGCCCCGCCCGCGCCACCCGGTGCCGGTCCCGTGCCGCGTCCAGCGGCTCGCGCCCGACGATCTCGCCGCCGCGCACCAGCTCCACCAGCAGCTCCTGTCCGGCCAGCTCCGGCGGGAGCGCGCCGCCGCCGACCACCTCGGCCTCGGCGACCCCGTCCGCGTCCAGCCGCCGCGCCGCCCATTTGCGGCCGCCCAGTGAACTCTTCGCGCCCATGGACTTCTTGGCCACCGGCAGCAGCGGCGACCCGGGTTCGTCCGAACCGGCCCGTGCGACCAGCTTGTAGACCATCGAGCAGGTGGGGTGGCCGCTGCCGGTGACCAACTGGGTGCCGACCCCGTACGCGTCGACCGGCGCCGCGGCCAGCGAGGCGATGGCGTACTCGTCGAGGTCGCTGGTGACCACGATCTTCGTGCCCTTGGCGCCCAGGTCGTCGAGCTGCTGGCGCACCCGGTGGGCGAGCAGCAGCAGATCGCCGGAGTCGATGCGCACCGCGCCCAGCTCCGTCCCCGCGACCTCCACCGCGCAGCGCACCGCCTCGGCCACGTCGAAGGTGTCCACCAGCAGGGTGGTGGCGCTGCCGAGTGAATCGACCTGGGCGGTGAAGGCGTCCCGCTCGGTGTCGTGCAGCAGGGTGAAGGCGTGGGCGCTGGTGCCCACGGTGGGGATGTTGTAGCGGAAGCCGGACGCGAGATCGGAGGTGCTGGCGAAGCCGCCGACGTACGCGGCGCGCGCGGCGGCCACGGCGGCCAGTTCATGGGTGCGCCGCGCGCCCATCTCGATCAGCGGGCGGTCGCCCGCGGCCACCGACATCCGGGACGCGGCGGCGGCCACCGCGGAGTCGTGGTTGAGGATGGAGAGGATGACGGTCTCCAGCAGCACCGCCTCGGCGAAACTGCCCTCCACCCGCATCACCGGGGAACCGGGGAAGTAGACCTCGCCCTCGGGGTAGCCCCAGATGTCGCCGGTGAAGCGGTAGTCGGCGAGCCAGGCGAGCGTCGGTTCGTCCACGATCCGGTGGTGCGCGAGGAAGTCGAGCACCGCTGTGTCGAAGCGGAAGTTCTCGACGGCGTCCAGCACGCGGCCGGTTCCCCCGACGACTCCGTAGCGACGGCCCTCCGGCAGCCGGCGGGTGAAGACCTCGAAGACCGAGCGGCGGTCGGCGGTGCCGGACCGCAGCGCGGCCTGGAGCATGGTGAGTTCGTACCGGTCGGTGAAGAGTGCGGTCGACGGCACGTCCACCGGCAGTCCCAAGTCCGCAGTGTCCATGGTCCCGATGCTACCCCATTTCTCGTCAGAGTGACGAGATCTGGGTGCCGGTGTGCGTGACGGCCCGTACGGGGTGGCAGCATTGGGGGTGTGAGCGTCCCCGTGGAGATCGAGCGTCCAGAATCCAGTGAAGCGCCGTCGATGGTGCCGGAGCCCGACGTTCCCTGGGTGACGGTGGTGCACAACGACCCCGTCAACCTCATGAGCTATGTGACATACGTCTTTCAGAGCTACTTCGGCTACTCCAAGGACAAGGCGCACCGACTGATGCTGGACGTCCACCACAAAGGCCGCGCGATCGTCTCGAGCGGCAGCCGCGAGGAGATGGAACGCGACGTGCAGGCGATGCACGGCTACGGCCTGTGGGCGACCCTCCAGCAGGAGCGCTGATGTCGGGACGATTCGAACCACTGCCCGGCGGCGGTGCCGCGCTCGCCCTGGACGAGGTCGAGATCTCCATCCTGCGCAGCCTGGCGATGCAGCTCGCCGAGCTGATCGGCCCCGGCGACCAGCCGGAGGGGCCGTCCGACCCGCTGGACGCGCTGTTCGCCGAGGGGCCCAGCAAACCGCCCGCCGACCCGGCGCTGGCCCGGCTGTTCCCGGACGCCTATATGGCGCCCGACGCGGAGCTGGGTGTGGACGAGGAGAAGGAGGCGCGGGCCGCCTCCGCCGAGTTCCGCCGCTTCACCGAGAACGATCTGCGGGCGCGCAAGCGCGATGACGCCCTGGCGATGGTGCGGGACCTGGACGCGCTGTCCTCGGCCGGGCTCAGCCGGGACCCGGCCGTCCTGGAGCTGGAGCCGCAGAAGGCCCGGCAGTGGCTCGGCGCCCTCAATGACCTGCGGCTGGCCATCGGCACCCGGCTCGAGGTGACGGATGACGAGGACGGCGGCGAACTGCTGGGGCTGCCGGACTCGGATCCCCGCAAACCGATGGTGATGGCGTACTTCTGGCTCGGCGGTCTCCAGGAGACCCTCGTGGAGACGCTCCTGTCGTAGTTACGGAGTGTTCGTTTAGAGGATGCTCAAGTCCGGATAACGATCGCGTCACCTCGGTGGCTCATTTTGTTCCTCCGGTTCACATTATGTCCGCTTCTTCCTGTGGTCTGCCCCACAAACGCCTGAGTGGATCAGTGCTGCCGGCGTGGTAAATCTTCACGATCGCCAGCCGCCACAGAAGGAAAGGCGCAGCAATATGACCTCAGTGGCTCCTGAAGAGGGCTATGAGCGCGGCCTCGGCAGCCGCCAGGTCCAGATGATCGCCATTGGTGGTGCCATCGGTGTCGGCCTGTTCATGGGCGCCGGTGCGAACATCGCCAAGGCGGGACCCAGCATCATCCTGATGTACGCCCTCGCCGGCGTGATCATCTTCTTCATCATGCGAGCGCTCGGCGAGCTGCTCCTCTACCGGCCGGTCTCGGGCTCCTTCGCGGAGTACGCCCGTGAGTTCCTCGGCCCGTTCTTCGGTTATGTCACCGGATGGACGTACTGGTTGATGTGGGTGGTGACCGGCATGGCCGAGCTCACCGCCGCGGCCATCTACGTCCACTTCTGGTTCCCCTCGATCCCGCAGTGGGTCAGCGCCCTGGTCTTCCTGGTGGTGCTCTTCGGGGTCAATCTGATCTCGGTCAAGATCTTCGGTGAGGTCGAGTTCTGGTTCTCGATGATCAAGGTCACCGCGATCATCGGCATGATCGTCATCGGTCTCGGTGTGCTCACCCTGGGCTTCTCCGACGCCGGTGACACCGCCGCCGCCTCGAACCTCTGGTCCCACCACGGCGTCTTCCCGAACGGCATCGGCGACAGCCTGATGACCCTCCAGGGCGTCATGTTCGCCTACCTGGCCGTCGAGCTCGTCGGCGTCACCGCCGGTGAGTCCGAGGACCCGGAGAAGACCCTGCCCAAGGCGATCAACACGCTGCCCTGGCGCATCCTGATCTTCTACGTCGGTGCGCTGGTGGTCCTGCTGGCGGTCGTGAAGTGGACCGAGTTCTCGGCGGGTGAGAGCCCCTTCGTGCACGCCTTCTCGAAGATCGGCATCCCCTTCGCGGCGGGCATCGTCAACTTCGTCGTCCTCACCGCGGCCCTGTCCTCGTGTAACTCCGGTATGTACTCCACCGGCCGGATGCTGCGTGACCTCGCCTCCAACAGCGAGGCCCCCGGGGCCTTCGGCAAGCTCAACTCCCGCAAGACCCCGGCCGTGGGCATCACCGTCTCCGTCGCCCTGATGGGCATCGGCGTGGTCCTCAACTACGTCGTCCCGGAGAAGGCGTTCACCTACGTCACCTCGGTCGCCACCGCCGCCGGTATCTGGGCGTGGATGATGATCCTCGTCAGCCACATCAAGTACCGCCGCGCGGTGGTCCAGGGCCGTCTCCCGGCCTCGTCCTTCCCGGCCCCGGGCGGTTCCGCCTTCAGCTGGGTGGCGCTGATCTTCCTGATCATGGTGACCGGCATGATCGCGTACGACAAGGACGCCCGCGTCTCGCTGTACGTCGGTGCCGGCTGGGCGGTCTGCCTGGTGATCGGCTGGATGGTGCTCAAGCGCCGCGGCCATGCCTCCGCCCTTCCCCGGGCCGAGCAGGGCGCCGAGGGCGAGAAGGAACTCGCCCGCAAGTAAGCGCACGGCGGTGCCCCTCCCGGGCACCGGCCGCGAAACGGGCCCCGGACCGCCGTCCGGGGCCCGTTCTCGTGTCCTCCGGTCCGCTTTCCTATTCTGTGGCCATGCTGACCATCACCCAGGCCCTCCGTGACCAGATCGTCGCGCACGCCCGCGCCGACCACCCCGACGAGGCGTGCGGCGTGATCGCGGGCCCGGCCGGGAGCGGCCGCCCCGAGCGGTTCATCCCCATGCTGAACGCGGCCCGCTCGCCCACGTTCTACGAGTTCGACTCCGGCGATCTGCTCAAGCTCTACCGTGAGATGGACGACCGCGACGAGGAGCCCGTCGTGATCTACCACTCGCACACCGCCACCGAGGCGTACCCCTCGCGCACCGACATCTCCTACGCCAATGAGCCCGGCGCCCACTACCTGCTGGTCTCCACCGCCGACGCGGACGGTGCGGGGGAGTTCCAGTTCCGTTCCTTCCGGATCGTGGACTGTGAGGTCACCGAGGAGCAGGTGGAGATCGTCGAGGCGTACTGAGCCCGGACCCGCGGCCCGGCGATCCCGGATGCCGATACCTACCCGTCCGTATCCCGGGACGCGCTTCCTGGGGCCCGAGCGGGAATCGATACGATGAGTCCATGGTTTTCGATGATGTGAGCGACAAGACGCCGGGCATGCTGCTCGTGGCGCGGCTCCACGTCGACCTGTGCAGGCTCGCCAGCGCGATCTGTCCGCACCGCGCCGTGGCCGCCTGACCCCGCGGCACCCGTACAGCCAGCCCTGCCCGGCGCCGTCGTGCGCACCCCTCACGCCCGCCCGGAGCCCCTCCGGGACCCGCCTTCCACCCCGCCCTCCGACAGGAGCCCCTGACATGGCCATCGAGGTCCGCATCCCGACCATCCTCCGCACCTACACCGACGGCCAGAAGGCGGTCGAGGGCAGCGGGACCACGCTCGCCGAGCTCTTCGCCGACCTCGAGTCCCGGCACGGCGGCATCCAGGAGCGCCTGGTCGACGGCGGCGAGCTGCGCCGCTTCGTCAACGTCTACCTGAACGACGAGGACGTCCGGTTCCTGGACGGCATCTCCACCAAGCTCTCGGACGGCGACAGCGTGACGATCCTCCCGGCAGTCGCCGGCGGGATGCGCTGATGCGGTACGACAGTCCCCTCGCCGCGGTCGGCAACACGCCGCTCGTCCGCCTGCCGCGGCTCTCGCCCTCCTCCGACGTGCGGATCTGGGCGAAGCTGGAGGACCGCAACCCGACCGGCTCGATCAAGGACCGCCCCGCGCTCCACATGATCGAACAGGCCGAGAAGGACGGCCGGTTGACCCCGGGCTGCACCATCCTGGAGCCCACCTCCGGCAACACCGGTATCTCGCTCGCCATGGCGGCCAAGCTCAAGGGCTACCGCATCGTGTGTGTGATGCCGGAGAACACCAGTGAGGAGCGGCGCAAGCTGCTCGCCATGTGGGGTGCGGAGATCATCTCCTCGCCCGCCGCGGGAGGCTCCAACACAGCCGTCCGGGTGGCCAAGGAGCTCTCCGCCGAGCACCCCGACTGGGTGATGCTCTACCAGTACGGGAACCCGGACAACGCGGGCGCCCACTACGCCACCACCGGTCCGGAGATCCTGGCCGACCTGCCCTCGATCACCCACTTCGTGGCCGGACTCGGCACCACCGGCACCCTGATGGGCGTCGGCCGCTTCCTGCGCGAGAACAAGCCGGACATCCAGATCGTGGCCGCCGAGCCGCGCTACGACGACGTGGTCTACGGCCTGCGCAACCTGGACGAGGGGTTCGTCCCCGAGCTGTACGACGAGTCCGTCCTCACCACCCGCTTCTCCGTGGGCTCCGAGGACGCGGTCTCCCGCACCCGTGAACTCCTCGCCGAGGAGGGCATCTTCGCGGGCGTGTCCACCGGTGCCGCGCTGCACGCCGCCCTCGGGGTGGCCCGCAAGGCGGAGCGGGCGGGCGAGAGCGCCGACGTGGTCTTCGTGGTCGCCGACGGTGGCTGGAAGTACCTGTCCACCGGCGTCTACACGGCGGCCACCACCGAGGAGGCGATCGAGACGCTGCACGGCCAGCTCTGGGCGTAGCGGACCGCGGGAGGGCCGCGCGGGCCCTGGCGGACCGCGGAGGGGCCGCGGGGGGCGGCGGAAGCCGGGTCCCTTCGGCTCCGTCCTGGTGATTCCGCCCACAACGCGGGCCCATGGAGGAGCTACCTGGGCTTTAGCGCCTTACGCTCGTGGGCACCGCATGACCCCCCGCACCCGCCCATGGCCATCGGCATGGGGACCCCTCAAGGAGGTTCCTGCTCCATGAAGCTCACCGTCGTCGGATGCTCAGGGTCGTTCCCGTCCGCGGAATCGGCCTGTTCGAGCTACCTCGTAGAGGCCGACGGCTTCCGGCTGCTCCTCGACATGGGCAATGGCGCCCTCGGCGAGTTGCAGCGCCACTGCGGTCTCTACGACCTCGACGCCGTACTCCTCTCCCATCTGCACCCCGACCACTGCATCGACATGTGCGGATACTTCGTGGCGCGCTACTACCGCCACGACGGCGGACGCGCCGAGGCGATCCCCGTGTACGGACCGGAGGACACCGAGCGGCGGCTGGTGCAGGCGTATGACGACGTGCCCGACGAGAAGGCGATGCGGGAGGTCTTCGACTTCCGCACCCTGGCGCCGGGCAGCTTCGAGGTCGGCCCGTTCACGGTGCGCACCGAACGGGTCTGCCACCCGGTGGAGGCGTTCGGCTTCCGGATCGAGCACGGCGGGCGCACGCTGGTCTACTCGGGCGACACCGGTCCCTGTGAGGCCCTGGTGGGGCTGGCCCGGGACGCGGACCTCTTCCTGTGCGAGGCGGCCTTCACACACGGCAAGGAGGACATCCCGGGGCTGCACCTCAACGGGCGCCAGGCGGGCGAGCACGCCCGGCGCGCGGAGGCGGCCTCGCTGGTGCTGACGCATATCCCGCCGTGGACGGATCCGCAGATCAACCAGCGGGACGCACAGGTGGTCTTCGGGGGCCCGGTGGAGCTGGCGAAGGCGGGCGCGGTCTACGAGGTCTAGCCGGCCCCGGTGTGACACCGAATGGTAAAATCAGACATCTCAGTCCGAAGCTGACATCTCTGGTCTATTCGTATCGCCTTCCGCCATGAGCCGCTTCCGAGCCGGTACCGCACGACGCACGGCCGCCCTGGTGTCGTGCGCGGCCCTGCTGATCGGGGGCTGTGCCGCACCCCCGGCTCTCACGGCCCTCTCCGGCCCCGCGTCACCGCCCGCGGCGACGGCGGAGACCGCATCCGGACCCACCTCACCGGCGCTCAGGCCGATCGATCCGGCCCGGTTCCGGGCCGCCGTGGAGCGTGCGGCCAAGAAGCTGATGGTGCCCGGCGCGGTGGTCCAACTCCGCACCCCCCAGGGGAACTTCCGGGCGGCCGTCGGCACGGCCGAGCGGGGCGTCGCGGAACCGCCCACCACACGTGACCACTTCCGGATCGCCTCCAACACCAAGACCATGACCGCGGCGCTGATCGGTCTCCTCGCCCAGGACGGCAGGCTCCGGCTGAGCGATCCGGTGTCCGACTACGTCCCCGGGGTGCCGGGCGGCGAACGCATCACCCTTGAGCAGCTCCTGACGATGCGCAGCGGTCTCTACAACTACACCGACGCACCCGGACTCGCGACGTCCCTGGACGTCGACCCCGGCAGGGCGAGGACGCCGCGGGCCATGCTGGACATCGCGTTCCGCCACCCGCCGGACTTCCCGCCCGGCACGTCCTACGCGTACAGCAACACCAACTACGTACTGCTGGGCCTCGTCGCCGAGAAGGCGGGCGGGCGCCCGCTGGCCCGGCAGTTCCAGGACCGGCTGTTCACCCCGCTCGGTCTGACCGGGACCTCGCTGCCGGGTGTCGAGGACCGGTCCCTCCCCGCTCCCTACGCACACGGCTATATGTACGGCGGTACGGCCTACGCGCTGGTCGACCGGCCCTATCCGGCAGACGTACGGGCGGCGGCGAGGTCCGGGAAGCTCCGCCCGGTGGACTACACCCACCAGAACCCCTCCTACGCCACCGCCGCCGGGGGCGTCATCTCCACCGCGGACGACCTGTCCACCTGGATCCGGGCGCTGGTGACGGGGAAGGTGTTCGGCCACGCGTTCCAGCGGCAGTGGCTCCACAGCCCGCGGGCCGAGGATCCGGGCGCGCGCGACGGGCAGGAGTACGGGTACGGCATCGCCCACCAGCGCTTCGGCCCCGACGCCGCGATGTACTACCACGGCGGTGAACTCCCCGGGTACAACTCCTTCATCGGCTATGACCCGGACCATCGGGTCACCCTCGTGATCTGGACGAACCTGACCGTGTCGCCCGGCGGCCGGGCCACCGCCATCGCCCTGCTGCCGACCGTCCTCAATCAGGTCTACGCCGGACTCTCCCTGCCCACGGGCGGTGGGTAGCGGCCCCGCTGGGGCCGCGGACGCGACTCGCCCCGCACCGGGACGGTTCCCGGGGCGGGGCGAGGGGAGTTCACGGGGTGACCGGCGGGGCGTCAGCCCTTCTTGCCGCTCTCGGCGGTCGCCGCGGCGTCGTCCACCGTGTCGTCCGGTTCCCGGCCCGGGGTCGGGATGTTGAACTTTGTGATCACGAAGCGGAACACCACGTAGTAGAGGACGCCGAAGGCCAGTCCGATCGGGATGATCATCCAGGCCTTCTCGCTGTGCGACCACCCCAACAGGTAGTCGAAGAGGCCGCCGGAGAAGGTGAAGCCGCTGCGGATGCCCAGCGCCCAGGTCAGCGCCATGGAGACACCGGTCAGCACCGCGTGGATGCCGTAGAGCACCGGCGCGATGAACATGAACGAGAACTCGATCGGCTCGGTGACACCGGTCACGAAGGCGGTCAGCGAGACCGAGAGCATCATGCCCATCACGGCCTTGCGGCGCTCGGGGCGGGCGCAGTGCGCGATGGCCAGACCGGCGGCGGGCAGGGCGAACATCATGATCGGGAAGAAGCCGGTCATGAACATTCCGGCGGTCGGGTCGTCATGGAAGTAGCGCGCGCTGTCGCCGTGCCAGGTGTGGCCCGCCGAGGTGAAGTCACCGAACTGGAACCAGGCGTAGGTGTTCAGCAGCATGTGCATACCGACGGGTATCAGCAGCCGGTTGACCACACCGAAGATCCCGGAGCCCACCGCCCCGTTGTCCGAGAGCCACTCGGAGAAGTTGTTGAGGCCGTCGCCGATCGGCGCCCAGAGGTAGCCGAAGGCCACACCGTAGAGCAGCCCCGCGAAGGACATCAGGATGGGGATGAAGCGGCGGCCGCTGAAGAAGCCCAGCCAGTCCGGGAGCCGGGTGCGGTGGTACTTCTCCCACAGCACCGCGGCGGTGATGCCGACCACGATGCCGCCGAGCACGCCCGGGTCCTGCGGTTTGCCGGTGACGTCGCTGACGAAGCCGGTCAGCACGTTCTTGTAGACGAGGAAGCCGACGAGGCCGGCGATGGCGGTGGTGCCGTCCGACTTCTTCGCGAAGCCGATGGCCACGCCGATGCAGAAGAGCAGGGCCAGGTTCTCGAAGAGCGCGCCGCCCGCGTGGGCGAAGATCTCCGCCAGCTTGTTCCAGCCGAGGCCCTCCTTGCCGAACACATCGTCCTGGCCGAGACGGCTCAGGATGCCCGCGGCGGGCAGTGCGGCGACGGGCAGCTGGAGGCTGCGGCCGATCTTCTGCATACCCTTGATCAGACCGGCACCCCGCTTCTGGGCGGGCGCAGCCGAGGCGGTGGCCGTACTCATCGGATTCCTCCTGGTGAGGCGGGCTCTCGATAAGGGGGGCGGCCCGCAGTATGGTCTACACCACAAGTGGTGTAGACCTGTTGTAGCACGTGAGGATCCGATAAAGGAATCCATTGTTCCTTGTGGTCTGAACCACCGATGTCCAGGGGGTCAGGGTGCCATCCCGGGTATCAACCCGCATAATGGTGTAGACCACTTGGGAGGGCGACCATCATGGCCCTGCGAAGGTGGGCCGGCGTGGTTAACGTGGATGAACCGCTCGCCGGTATCCCGGAATCCCGAAGGGCCGAGACAACAGGAGTGGACATGGCCAGCAAGGCTGAGAAGATCGTCGCGGGGCTCGGCGGACTCGACAACATCATCGAGGTCGAGGGCTGCATCACGCGCCTGCGCACCGAGGTCAAGGACCCCTCCCTCGTCGACGAGGCCGTCCTGAAGGCCGCGGGCGCACACGGTGTGGTGAAGATGGGCACCGCGATCCAGGTCGTCATCGGCACCGACGCCGACCCCGTCGCCGCCGATATCGAGGACATGATGTGACCACCCCGTGAGTCACGGCTCCGTCCTGTGAGGGCCCCGTTCCGACCGGACCGGGGCCCTTCGCGTTCCCGATAGGCTCATCCCATGTCTCGTATCGACGGCCGCACCCCCGATCAGCTCCGCCCCGTCACCATCGAACGCGGATGGAGCAAGCACGCCGAGGGCTCCGTCCTCGTCTCCTTCGGCGACACCCGAGTGCTGTGCACCGCGAGCGTCACCGAGGGCGTGCCGCGCTGGCGCAAGGGCAGTGGCGAGGGCTGGGTCACCGCCGAGTACGCGATGCTCCCGCGTGCCACCAACACCCGCGGCGACCGCGAATCGGTCCGCGGCAAGATCGGCGGCCGCACCCATGAGATCTCCCGCCTCATCGGCCGCTCGCTGCGTGCCGTGATCGACTACAAGGCGCTCGGCGAGAACACCGTCGTACTGGACTGCGATGTCCTCCAGGCCGACGGAGGTACCCGCACCGCCGCCATCACCGGCGCCTATGTGGCCCTCGCCGACGCCCTCGAATGGGCCCGCGGCAAGAAGCTGATCAAGGCGTCCCGGCAGCCGCTCACCGGCACCGTCGCCGCCGTGAGCGTCGGCATCATCGACGGCGTTCCCATGCTCGACCTCTGCTACGAGGAGGACGTCCGCGCCGAGACCGACATGAACGTCGTCTGCACCGGTGACGGCCGCTTCGTCGAGGTGCAGGGCACCGCCGAGGGCGAGCCCTTCGCCCGTGACGAGCTCAACGCCCTGCTCGACCTCGCCGTCGCGGGCTGCGGCTCGCTGGCCGGGATGCAGCGCGCGGCGCTCTCCGACGAGGGCTGAGCCCCCGCGGGGGCGGGACTAGGGAAACGCGGGAGATTGAGTAATCGACCGGGCAACTCCCACCCGGGCCCCCGGCGTGTAGTCAGGTAGCACACAGACCGATCCACGGTCCCGGGGTCCGCGTCCGCGCGCCCCGGGGCCGCTTCACGGGAGGAACCGTTCCATGGCCGCGCGCCGTCCCCATCGCCGTACCACCGCCACCCTCGCTCTCGCCGCCGTCGCCCTCACCGTCCCCCTGGCCGTGGGGTGCAGCGCCGTGGAGAAGGCCTTCGACTGCGCCCAGCTCGCGGTCGACATATCCAACGACGTCGACAAGCTCCAGAAGGCCGTGAGCGGTGTGGCGTCCGACCCCACCCAGGCCAACGAGGCCGTCGACAGCCTCGACAAGGACATCGACAAGCTGGACGACCGCACCGACAACGAGGACGTCAAGAAGGCCGTCAACCACCTCCAGACGGCCGTGCACAACGTCAAGAAGGACCTCGACAAGGGCAACACCCCCGATATGACCGCGGTCAAGGAAGCCACGAGCGAGCTGACCAAGGAATGCAGCCCCTGATCGCCCCTCGATAATCGAGAGCTATGGAACGCTCTGAGGGACAACCCCCGCACCCCCGCCGTCTGATCCTGGCCACCCGCAACGCCTACAAGATCACCGAACTCCGCTCGATCCTCGGTGAATCCGGGCTCGATGTGGAACTCGTGGGCGCCGACTCCTATCCGGAGGTCCCGGATGTCAAGGAGACCGGCGTGACCTTCGCGGAGAACGCCCTCCTCAAGGCGCACGCCCTGGCCCAGGCCACCGGACACCCCGCCATCGCCGATGACTCCGGCCTGTGCGTGGACGTCCTCGGCGGCGCCCCGGGGATCTTCTCGGCCCGCTGGTCCGGCCGCCACGGTGACGACCGTGCCAACCTGGAGCTCCTGCTCGCCCAGGTGGCCGACGTCCCGGACGAGCACCGCGGCGCGCACTTCGCGTGCGCCGCCGCCCTCGCCCTCCCCGACGGCACCGAACGCGTCGTCTCCGGCCGCCTCAGCGGAACGCTCCGTCATAAGCCCACCGGCGGCGGCGGTTTCGGCTACGACCCGATCCTCCAGCCCCACGGCGAAACGCGCACCTGCGCCGAGCTGACCCCTGAGGAGAAGAACGCCATCAGCCACCGCGGCAAGGCCTTCCGCGCCATCACCCCGGTGGTCCGCGAACTGCTGGGCTGAGCGACGACGAAGGCGCGGCACCCGTCTGGGTGCCGCGCCTTCCGCGATGGGCCCGGTGGGACTCGAACCCACGACACACCGGACCTAAACCGGCGCCCTCTAGCCAGCTGGGGTACGGGCCCGCGGCGCAACTCTACTGCGTGCCGATTCCCTGACGCCACGTGGTAGTGCCTGCTCGCCGGGTGGCGAAGGTCCTGGTCTGGCTGTGGCAGGACGGGCAGAGATACCGCAGATTCCCG
Organism: Streptomyces cucumeris; assembly: GCF_024295805.1. Taxonomy (GTDB): domain Bacteria; phylum Actinomycetota; class Actinomycetes; order Streptomycetales; family Streptomycetaceae; genus Streptomyces; species Streptomyces cucumeris. Next base: position 68,973 of record NZ_JANCLX010000039.1, on the reverse strand, counting down.
ATGCGGTTGTCCAGCCGGTCGCCATTGACGTGATCGATCTCCAGCACGAGCCGCCGACCCCGCCAGCGGTCGCCCGTTCCGCACGCGACACAGACGCGGGGGACGCCACTCTCGTCCAGCGCCCGCCGCAACAGCGGGGTCTTCGTGCGTGCGGCTCCCGGTCGAAGCTTCCGGAGGATCGCGGTGGGAGGCTTGCGCCGGGGCGAGGGGCGGCCGCGCTGATGTCCTTGGCCGACGAAGTGATTGGTGGAGATCGCGTGAGAGGCGATGCTCCGCCGCACCAGGGCACGCCCCGCGCCGCCGACCGGGATCCCGAGACGGCGAAGCACTTCCGCCAGGCTGTAAGAATGCGAGACGGCGTGTTCCAACGAGTCCCGGGGAAGTATCCGCTGCGGACCTCGTCCTCGGCGGCCCGTGAAATGCGTCGTGTCGATGCCGAATTGGTCCAGCTTCCTTCTGAGATGGCTGTACGCGCTGTCGTAGTACGGGATGCCGAGGAACGTGAGCATGTCGCGGACGCTGTGACTGCGCACAGCGGCTTCCTCGAGGCGGTCCTTGGTGTAGACCGCTCGCGGCCGTATCGGCAACGGCTCCTCGATGAAGTGGGTCGTGTCGATGCCGTAGTGGTCGAGGCGGCCGCGCAGGTAGCGCCGTGCTCCGCTGCCCAGGGGGACGTTGAGCCTGCGCATCAGGTCCACCAGACTGCGGGATTCGGCTGCCGCGCGAGCCAGCAGGTCCGGGGTGTACACAGAGCGCTGATTCACGTCGCCCCCGGCCGCTTGCGGCCTCGGTATGTGTCGGTCACAGCATGGCAGTTGGGACAGAGGAGCCGCAGATTTGCCGGGCGGTTGTCCCACCACTCGCCATTGATGTGATCAACCTCGTGGCGCAATGGCTTTCCATTCCATTCCGGCCCTGTCCCGCAGAGGGCGCACGTCTCTGGAAGCCCGCGCCGGAGGAGCTCGTTCCGCAGCCGTGCCCCGGAAATCCTTCCGTCCGACGGCGATCCCCGTACGAGCCGGTCCCGGGTCGCTCTCCTGGGGCGCCGGGAAGGCTGGGACGAGAAGTGTGAGGTGTCGACCCCGAGGGCGGCGATACGCCGCCCGATATGGGCCTGGTTGCCACCTACCGGGCTGATTCCCAGATGGCGCACGACCTCCGCCACGCTGCTGGAGCGTGCGACGAGGTCCCGGAGCGTTCCGTCGCTGTGACGCGTCCAAGAGGTCCGGAGGTGGGCGGTGCCGATCCCCTCCTCGGCGAGCCTGCGGCGGAGGTAGCTCCGGCTGCCGGGTGTAGGCCTGCCACCGCACCGGCGTATGACGTCATCGATCGTGCGCGCGGTCCCCACCACCTCTGCCAGCGTCTCGCGCGTATACCTGGCGGCCATGGCGTCCCTCCCCGTATGCGACCACCTGTCGCACTCTCGCACTGAGTAACGAATCGCCATTCGGAAGGTCACGCACACAAGAGAAGGTCCCGCCCCCGAGCGGGGCGGGACCTTCCTGGAAGGGGTGTCAGAGCCCCAGGTCCTTGATGATCTTGGCTACGTGGCCGGTGGCCTTGACGTTGTAGAGGGCGCGTTCGACCTTGCCGTGTTCGTCGACGATCACGGTGGAGCGGATGACGCCGGTGACGACCTTGCCGTAGAGCTTCTTCTCGCCGTAGGCGCCGTAGGACTCGAGGGTCTGCTTGGAGGGGTCGCCGAGCAGGGTGACCTTGAGGTTCTCCTTCTCGCGGAACTTCGCCAGCTTCTCCGGGGAGTCGGGGGAGATGCCGATGACGTCGTAGCCGTGGCCGGAGAGGAAGGCGAGGTTGTCGGTGAAGTCGCACGCCTGCTTGGTGCAGCCGGGGGTGAGGGCGGCGGGGTAGAAGTAGACGATGACCTTGCGGCCGGCGTGGTCGGCGAGCGAGACCTCCTTGCCGTCCGCGTCGGGGAGGGTGAAGGCGGGGGCGGTGTCGCCGGGCTGAAGACGCTCGCTCATGGTTCGGGTGCTCCTCGTGGCATCGGGTACATACCGACATTAGCCAGCTTTGCGACCGGGGGTGCCATGGGGCGGCTCCGGGGAGGAGCTGACAGACTGTCCATCACGGAATCATCGAGACTGACGGAGGCAGCGCGGTGTCGGATGCCAGGACCCCTGCGCAGATCGAGGCGGACATCGTCCGCAGGCGGCAGGAGCTCGCCGTGACGCTCGACGAGATCGGGGTGCGGCTGCACCCGAAGACGATCGTCGGGGACGCGAAGGCGAAGGCGGCGTCGGCCGTGGACCGGACCGCCGGGCGGGCGTATGTCTCGGCGAACCGCATGGTCACGAATGTGCGCGGCCAGCTCGTCGGCGAGGACGGCGCGCCCCGGATGGAGCGGATCGTGCCGGTCGCGCTGGTCGTGGTGGGGCTGGTCGGGCTGCTGACCATGTCCTCGCGGCGCCGCCGGGGCTGATCCGCCCCGGTTCCGGTGCGGGCCGGGCCCGCCCTGGGGCTTCGGCGTGCCCCGCGGCCAGGTACGGTCATGTCGTGAGTACGAACACGTCCCATGACAAGCTGCCCATCCGGATGCTGCACGACCGGGTGCTGGTCCGTACCGACATCCCGGAGGGCGAGCGCCGGTCCACCGGCGGCATCGTCATCCCCGCGACCGCGGCGGTCGGCAAGCGGCTGGCCTGGGCCGGGGTGGTCGCGGTCGGGCAGAGCGTACGGACCGTGGAGCCGGGCGACCGGGTGCTCTACGACCCGGAGGACCGGGCCGAGGTCGAGGTCCGCGGGGTCGCCTACGTGCTGATGCGGGAGCGCGATCTGCATGCGGTGGCCGCCGAGCGGCTGGAGGGCGCGGAGGACTCCACGGGGCTGTATCTGTAGCGGACGAAAGAGCGGTCCGTTCCACGCGACGGAGGGTGGTGACCTGGTCACCACCCTCCGTCGCGTCTGTCAGCCGCCGCCGTCGTCCTGGCCGCCGCCGGGATCCTCCTCGCCGCCGCCCTCGTCGCCCTCGCCGCCGCCACCGGGGTCCTCGACCGGTGGCTCACCGGTCGGCAGTCCGGTGGGCGGGTCGAAGGTCGGGATGTCGGTGGGCAGGTCCGGCAGGTCGGTGGGCAACTCGGGGACCGAGGTGTCCGGCGGGGTGGTGTCCGGGGGTGTGGTCACCACCGGCGGCGGGCTGGTCGGGGTGTCCGGGGTGGCCGGGACGTCGTCCGGGGCGCCGCTGCCGTCCTCCAGCCGCAGGTCGAACTCGGTCGCGGCCTCTCCCTCCAGTGCGCTCCCGGTGTACTCGGCCCAGATCTCGGCGGGATAGCCGCCGCCGTTGATCCGGTCCAGTCCGGTCGCCCCGTACAGCGGCTTCTGCACCCCGGTGTTGGAGTCCTGGCCCATCACGGCCACGACGGTCGCCAGGTCCGGGGTGTAGCCCGCGAACCAGGCCGCCTTGTCCTCCTCCGCGGTGCCGGTCTTGCCCGCCGCCGGGCGCTCGGCGGCCTGCGCCGCGGTGCCGGTGCCGCCGTCGACGACGCTCTGCAGCACCTGGGTGGTGGAGTCGGCGGCGGCCCGCGGAATGGCCTGGCGGGTGTCCCGGGACGGCAGTGTGACCTGCGCACCGTCCTTGGTGATCTCCTTCACCAGGGCGTAGTGCCCGTGCCTGCCGTGGTTGGCGAGGGTCGCGTACGCCTCGGTCATGTCCAGCACGCTGGCGGTGGCCGGGCCCAGCGCGATGGAGGGGGAGGCGTGCAGATCGGGGGTCTTCTCGGGGATGCCGAGGTCGAGCGCGGTCTGCTTGACCTTGCGCGGGCCGACGTCCTCGGCCATCTGTGCGTAGACCGAGTTCACCGAGTTGTCGGTGGCCGCGGTGACGTCGATGTCGCCGTAGTCCACATCGTCCTCGTTGGCGGGGGAGTAGCCGGTCGGGCCGTCCCGGCCGATCACCTCGCGCTTGTTGTCGCCGTTGTAGAGGGTGTCCGGCGTGATGGTCTGGCCGTCCTGGGTGGTGGCCCCGTGGTGCACCGCCGAGGTGAACACGAAGGGCTTGAAGGTGGAGCCCACCTGGTAGTCGCGCCGGGTGGCGTTGTTGACGAACTGCTTGGTGTAGTCGATGCCGCCGTAGAGCGCGACCACCTCACCGGTCTTGGGGTCGATCGAGGCGCCGCCCGCGCGGACGTAGGAGTCGACCTTCCGGTCCTTGCTGAGCCTGCTCATCAGGCGGTCGCGCACGGCCTCGGTGAAGGCGTCCTGCCGGTCGGGGTCGATCGTGGTGGTGATGCGGTAGCCGCCGCGCGCCAGGGTCTGTTCGTCGATGATCCCGTTGCTGGTGAGGTAGTCCTGGACGGCCTCGATCAGATAGCCGCGCTGGCCGGAGAGACCGGAGGCGGCGCGGGCCGCGGTGGGCGCGGGGAAGGTCATCTCCTGCCGCTCGGCCCGGCTCAGCCAGCCCTTCTTGACCATGCCGTCCAGGACGTAGTTCCAGCGAGCCACGGCCTGCCGTTTGTTCTGCGGGTGGGCGATGACGTCATAGGCGCTGGGGGCGTTGAGCAGGGTGGCCAGATACGCGCTCTGGGCGGTGTCGAGCTGGTCGATGTCCCTGCCGTAGTACGCCTGGGCGGCGGCCTGGATGCCGTAGGCGTTGCGCCCGAAGTAGCTGGTGTTGAGGTAGCCCTCGAGGATCTTGTCCTTGCTCACCTCGCGATCGAGCTTGATCGCGATGAAGAACTCCTTGGCCTTCCGGGTGACGGTCTGTTCCTGGTCCAGGTAGTAGTTCTTCACGTACTGCTGGGTGATGGTGGAGCCGGACTGCTTGCCCTTGCCGGTGGCGGTGTTCCAGCCGGCCCGGACCATCGCCACGGGGTTGATCGCCGACTCGGAGTAGAAGTCCCGGTCCTCGGCGGCCAGCACCGCGTGCTGGGTGGCTTTGGGCACCTGGCTGAGCTGGACGTTCTCCCGGTTGACCTTGCCCTCGCGGGCCAGCGGACTGCCGTCGGAGTAGAGGAAGACATTGCTCTGGGCGATGGCGGCCTTGTTGGCCGGGGGGATGTCGACGAGCAGATAGCCGGTGACGAGTCCGCCCGCGACCAGGGCGACGATCAGCAGGAAGCCGCCCAGCACCATCCGCCAGGTGGGGATCAGACGGCGCCAGCCGGTCCGGCGGGGACGACCTTTTCTTCCCTTACGGGACTTTCCGGACATGCCGCCGCTATTGCCTCTGCCACTCGGGCCGCCTGTGCCGGCTGCGCCGCCGACGATCAGCTGGGGCTCGTCGCTCATGTCTTCTGAGACTCCTCGGCCGCCGTCGAGGGTTGCGCCGCGGCGGAATCGTACATGGATGGGCGATTCACGTCGTACGCCCCAGAAAACACTGTCGCATCATCCGTTCCGGCCCGCGGCCCGGGCACGCACCCGTGATGGGTCTGTGACCGCCTGAAAGGATGATTTCCCTCACACCTTCCGGTGAAAAACCCGTGGCCCCATCTCCCGCGCCAGGACTAGGCTCCTGAACTTTGGTGCCACGGAGGGGGGAACGGGCGGATGCGGCTGTACGCGGCCGTCGCGGTGAGCGCCTTCAAGCGCTACGCGACCTACCGGATCGCGACCGTGGCCGGGGTGTTCACCAACACCGTCTTCGGCTTCATCCTCGCGTACACCTACACCGCGCTGTGGGACGAACGCCCGCACCTGGGCGGCTATGACCTCGCCCAGGCGCTGACCTTCGTCTGGCTGGGGCAGGCGCTGCTCGCGGCCACCGCGCTGATGGGCGGCGGCTTCCAGGAGGAGCTCCAGGAGCGCATCCGCTCCGGTGACATCGCCGTGGACCTCTACCGTCCGGTCGACCTCCAGCTCTGGTGGCTGGCGGGGGACCTGGGGCGGGCGCTGTTCCAGCTTCTCGCCCGCGGTGTGGTGCCGCTGCTCCTCGGTGCGCTGGCCTTCCGGCTCACCCTGCCCGCCTCACCGTTGACCTGGCTGTGGTTCCTGGTGTCGGTGACGCTCGGGGTGTGCGTGGGGTTCGCGGTGCGCTATCTGGTGGCGCTGGCCGCCTTCTGGCTGCTCGACGGCACCGGGCTGACGATGCTCAGCGGACTGCTGTGCCTGTTCTTCTCCGGCATGATCCTGCCGCTGCACGTCTTCCCGGGGCAGCTCGGCGAAGTGGCCCGTGCGCTGCCCTGGTCGGCGATCCTCCAGGTGCCCGCCGATGTCTTCCTGGAGCGGCACCGGGGGTCCGGACTGCTGTGGGCGTTCGGCTTCCAGACCGCGTGGGCGGCGGTGCTGTTCGCGGCCGGACGACTGCTCCAGTCGGTCGCCACCCGGAAGGTGGTGGTCCAGGGTGGGTGACCGTACCGCCGACCGGGGGGACGGCTCCCGGCTCATCCAGGGTGTGCGCGCCTACGGGCTGATCGTGGGGATGTGGGTGCGCTCGACGATGGCGTACCGCACCTCGTTCCTCATCATGACGCTGGGGAACCTCGCCGCGACCGCGCTGGACTTCGTGGCCATCGCGCTGATGTTCTCGCACGTCCGGACCCTCGGCGGGTTCACCCTGCCCGAGGTGGCCCTGCTCTACGGCACCACCAGCACCGCCTTCGGCCTCGCCGATCTGCTGCTCGGCAATATGGAGCGGATCGGCCGGCGGGTGCGCGACGGCACGATGGACACCCTGCTGGTGCGGCCGGTGCCGATCCTCGCCCAGGTGGCCGCCGACCGGTTCGCGCTGCGCAGGCTCGGCCGGATCACCCAGGGAGCGGCGCTGCTGGGCTGGGCGCTGGTCCGGCTGGACATCGACTGGACGGTGGACCGGGTGCTGCTGGTGCCGGTGATGCTGCTGAGCGGCGGCGCCATCTTCGGATCGGTGTTCGTCCTCGGCGGCGCCTTCCAGTTCTGGGCCACGGACGCCAGTGAGGTGCAGAACTCGGTGACCTACGGCGGGAACACCCTGCTGCAGTACCCGCCCACGATCTTCGCCAAGGAGCTGCTGCGCGGCGTCACCTTCGTCATTCCGCTCGCCTTCGTCAACTGGCTGCCCGCGCTGCACATCCTGGGCCGGCCCGATCCGCTGGGCCTGCCCGGCTGGATCGGGTTCGCCGCACCGCTGGTCGCGGCCGGATGCGCGGCGGTGGCGGGGCTGGCCTGGCGGGCGGGGCTGCGGGCCTACCAGAGCACGGGGAGCTGAGGGATGGACAGGACGGACGGGCCGGGCGGCACCGGCGGCTCCGGCGAGGCCCTGATCGAGCTGGACGGTGTCGAGAAGGTCTTCGAGGTGCGCCGCCGCGCCGGGCTGCTGCGCCGCGAGCGGCGCCAGGTGCGCGCCGTGGACGGCATCAGCTTCCGGGTGCGGGCCGGTGAGATGGTCGGCTACATCGGGCCCAACGGCGCCGGGAAGTCCACCACCATCAAGATGCTGACGGGCATTCTGCTGCCCAGCGGTGGGCGGCTGAGGGTCGCCGGGATCGACCCCTCGCGGGAGCGGACCCGGCTCGCCCGCCGTATCGGCGTGGTCTTCGGCCAGCGCACCACCCTGTGGTGGGATCTGCCGCTGCGGGACTCCTACGCCCTGGTGCGGCGGATGTACCGGATCCCGGACGCCCGGTACCGGGAGAACCTGGACCGCTGTGTGGAACGGCTGGACCTCGGCGCGCTGCTGGAGGTGCCGGTGCGTCAGCTCTCACTCGGCCAGCGGATGCGCGGGGACATCGCGGCGGCGCTGCTGCACGATCCGGAGGTGCTGTACCTGGACGAGCCGACCATCGGGCTCGATGTGGTGAGCAAGGCCAAGGTGCGGGAGTTCCTGCGGGACCTGAACGCCGAGCGCGGCACCACCGTGCTGCTGACCACCCATGACCTCACCGACATCGAACAGTTGTGCCGCCGGGTGATGGTGATCGACCACGGCCGTCTGGTCCATGACGGCGGGCTGGACGCGCTGCATGCGGTGGGCGACAGCGAACGCACCCTGGTGGTCGACCTGGAGCGGGAGATGGCGCCCATCGAGATCCCCGGCGCCCGGACGGTGCGGGTCGAAGGGCCGCGGCAGTGGCTGGCGTTCCCGGCGACGAGCAGCGCGGCGCCGGTGGTGGCCGCGGTGGCCGACGGCTATCCGCTGGTGGACCTCTCGCTGCGGGAGCCGGATATCGAGGACGTCATCGCGCGGATGCTGGAGTCCGCCCGGCGCGAGCGCCCCGCCGCGGTGCCCGGTGCCGGTGCCGGCGTCGTCGCCGACCCCGCCGGTGACGCGGCCGGAGCCCCCGGAACATGACACCGCCCGCGCCCGCCGGGCCCCATTACGCTGTCCGTATGACAAGCGCTGGATCTTCCCAGGGGGAGGGCCCCGACGTTCCGGACCCCTCCCGGATGCGGGCCTCCGATGCCGAGCGTGAGCGCGTCGCCGAGGCGCTCAGGGAAGCCGTCGCCGAAGGCCGCCTGGACATGGAGGAGTTCGAGGAGCGCCTGGACGCGGCCTTGCGGGCGCGTACCCACGCCCAGTTGGAGCCGCTGGTCCGGGACCTCCCGGTGCCCGCGGGCACCACCGGCGCGCTCTCCGTCCCCGAGCGCCGCGAGGAGTGGGACGGGCGGATCGGGGGCACGCCCACCTCCCGCGTGGCCGTCGCGATCATGGGTGGCTTCCAGCGCAAGGGCACCTGGACCGCACCGCGCAGGTTCACCGCCTTCACCCTCATGGGCGGCGGGGAGATCGATCTGCGCGAGGCGCGGTTCGAGGGCCGGGAGACGGTGATCCGCTGCTTCGCGTTCATGGGCGGGGTGCAGGTCATCGTCCCGCCCGAGGTCGAGACCCACGTCGGCGGCGTCGGCATCATGGGCGGCTTCGACCAGAGCGGGGAGGGCGACGGCGATCCGGACGCGCCCCGGGTGACGGTCACCGGGCTGGCGGTCTTCGGCGGGGTCGGCGTCGAGCGCAAGCTGCGCAAGGCGGACGCACGGCGGCTGAAGGCCGAGCGGCGCAAGCTCAAGGCGGAGCACAAGGAACTGCAGCGGGCCGAGCGGCGGGAGCGCCGGGAGGAGCGCCAGGAACGGCGTACGGACCCCGGGACCGGACCGGCGGGCCCGGTGTCGCTGGAGAAGGACCTGCCCCGGAGCGACCGGCCTCAGGACTGAGGTCACCGAGGTCCGGCCGGGGCGGCGCCGTACGCCCTCCCCGGCGGCCCCGGCGGTCTCACAGCTCCGCTGCCGCGGTGCCCTTCAGATGGTCCAGGTTCAGCGCCCGCGCCATCGCCCGGTAGCCCGCGTCGCTCGGGTGCAGATGGTCGCCCGAGTCGAAGGTGGGCCGCAGCCGCAGCGGGCTGACCGGATCGCGCAGCGCCTTGTCGAAGTCCACGACCTCGTCGAAGACCTTCCCGGCGCGGATCTGGGCGTTGATCTGCTCCCGTACGGCGTCCAGCCGCGGGGTGTAGCCGCGGTGGCCGTAGAAGGGCGTCAGCGTGGCGCCCACCACCCGCAGCCCCCGGGCGTGCGCCTGCTCGGTCATCCGCTTCAGCCCGGCCACGATCTTGTTCGGGTCGGTCTGGTGCGGGATGCGGAGTATGTCGTTGATGCCCAGCTCGATGATGACGGCCTTGACGCCGGTGCGGGAGAGCACGTCACGGTGGAACCGGGAGAGCCCGCTGGGGTTGTTGGGCGGGTACTGGGTGCCGTCGCTCAGCACCCGGTTGCCGCTGATGCCCTGGTTGAGCACGCCCAGCCGGGGCGCCCCGGGCTCGGTGCGCAGCCGCTCGGCGAGGAAGTCGGTCCAGCGGCGGTTGGCCCCGGCGGTGGAGGTGATGCCGTCGGTGATGGAGTCACCGATGACGGCGACCGACCCCTGCGCCTCCTTGGACCACACGTCCACACCGGTCAGATAGCGCCAGTACGGGCTCTGCTCGGTGTACGCCGCGCCCGCCGTGTCCTCCGTGCGGTCGCCGCGCGCCATGTACGAGGTCTGGCGGGCGTGCGGGTGGTAGGTGACCGCGCCGGACGCCTCCGGGGCGTAGGTGGTGACCAGCAGGTCCGCGGCGTCCGGGACATTGAGCCGGACCGGGTCGCTGGTGGCCGCCTTGCCGGGCGGGATGGTCACCCAGGAGCGGTTGCCGAAGGTGAGGCGGTGCATCGTGCCCGCCGCCGCGGTCGGGTTGCTGGGGGCTGCCGCCAGCGCCACCGAGGCATGCGTGATCCGCAGCGGCCGGGCGCTGTAGAAGTTCGACAGCTGGATCCGGGCGCTGCTGCCGCCGACGCTGGCACGGATCACGTTCCGTATCGACATGCCGGACATGCCGCGGAGGGTGGTCCTCGGCTCTGCGGCGGCCGCCGAGGTGGACCAGGTGCCCACCCAGGAGCCGGACGAGGCCGGATCGGCGGAGCCGCGGGTACGCGCACCGGTGTCCATGTCGTCCTCGTCACCGCCGACCCCGACGAATATCGCGGTGGAGACGAGGATCACCACGGCCGCCAGCGCAGCGAGCACGGTGTAGCCCGTGCGTCTGGGCATGGGTGGCACGCTCATGGGCGGGTGTCTCCTCGGGCGACGGAGCCCGAGGCTCCGATACGTGGACGGGAACTGCGAGTGTGTCAGCAGCGCCGCAAGGGTCCGGGTGGTCCCCCCATGATCCCATGGCGGGCTGTGGCTCCGCCCGTCGGCCTGCCCCCAAGTGTGCAGGGTTGCTCTCCCGGAGAGACGACAAGAACCCGGGGTTCGTTCCACAAGTGGGCGACCGAAACAGGAAAGAGACAATGCATGAGGGGACGGCGCGACCGGGTGGAGCCCATGGACCGGACAACAGCGGGTGAGAAGACGCACAGACCGCCCCGCGGCGGTCCGGGCGGTCTGACCGCCGACACCCCGCTCGACGAGGAGCGACGGCGCGGGGTACGGCGGATGAAGGTGCTCGCCACCGGTCTGCTGGTCGCCGTCGCGCTGGTGTACACCCTCGCCAAATGGGCAGCGTCCTCCGGGGCCGGAGGCTGGGCCGGGTATGTCGCGGCGGCCGCCGAGGCGGGCATGGTCGGCGCGCTGGCCGACTGGTTCGCGGTCACCGCGCTGTTCCGGCGGCCGATGGGGCTGCCCATCCCGCACACCGCCATCATCCCCACCAAGAAGGACCAGCTCGGAACCAGCCTGGGCGAGTTCGTCGGGGAGAACTTCCTCTCCGGTGACGTGGTGCGGACCCGGCTGCGCTCCGTCGGCATCGCCGGACGGCTCGGCACCTGGCTGGCCGAACCCGCGCACGCCGACCGGGTGACGGACGAGCTGGCCACCGCGCTGCGCGGCGCGCTCACGGTGCTGCGGGACTCGGACGTACAGGCGGTGGTGGGCGAGGCCATCACCCGGCGGGCCGACACCCAGGAGATCGCGCCCGGCCTGGGCAAGCTGCTCTCGCACATCGTCGCGGACGGCGGCCACCACCGCGCCGTCGACCTGGTCTGCATGCGGGCCCACGACTGGCTGGTCGAGCACAACACCTCGGTGATGGACGCGGTGACCGGCGGCGCCCCCGGCTGGACGCCGCGCTTCGTGGACCGCAAGGTGGGCGAGCGGGTCTACCGGGAACTGCTGCGCTTCGTGAGTGAGATGCGTGACATGCCCGCCCATCCGGCGCGCGGCGCCGTGGACCGCTTCCTCACCGACTTCGCCCATGACCTCCAGTCGCACACCGACACCCGGGCCCGGGTCGAGCGGCTGAAGGGGGAGGTGCTGGGCCGCCCCGAGGTGCAGGACCTGATCGCGTCGGCCTGGGCGTCGGTGCGTTCGATGATCGTCGCGGCGGCCGAGGACGAACACAGCGAACTGCGGCGCCGGGCGCGGGAGGCCATTCTGTCGCTGGGCACCCGGATGGTGACGGACACCCGGCTGCGCGGCAAGGTGGACGGCTGGCTGGAGGACGCCGCCGTCTATGTGGTGACGACCTATCGGGACGAGATCACCTCGCTGATCACCGACACGGTGGCGGGGTGGGACGCCGAGCACACCTCACGGAAGATCGAGGCCCATATCGGGCGCGACCTCCAGTTCATCCGGATCAACGGCACGGTGGTCGGTGCGCTCGCCGGGCTGGTCATCTACACCGTCTCGCGCGCGCTGGGCGGTTGACCGGCGCGCGTCTCTGGCGGGTGCGGACGGCAGGCCCTATGGTGCCCCTCCCCGGAGGGAGACCGCTGTGCGACGTCAACGAGGCCAGGGGCCGCGGCAGCGGCGGTTACGGCGGGGCGCCGCGGGGCGGGGCCGGGGGCGGCGCGCGACGGCCGCCCGGGTGCTGTGGACCGGGGGTGAGCTCGCGGTCACCCTGGGGGTCGTCATGCTGCTCTTCGTCGTCCACCAGGTGTGGTGGACCAACCGCCAGGCGCGGCAGGGCGCCCAGCGCGAGGTGGCGGCCCTGGAGCGGGAGTGGCGTACGCGGGGTCCGGACGGCTCCGCGCCGGACGCGGACCCCTCGGGCTCGGGACCGGCCGGGCGGGGCCCGGAGCGCGACCGTGCCGGCGCCACCCGCACCGGGCAGGACTCCGGTGGGACCGCCCGCGCCCCGCGGCGGGACCAGTCCTACGCCGTGCTGCGCATCCCGCGGATCGGGCTGACGGTCCCGGTCGCCGAGGGCGTCAGCCGGTCGGCCGTGCTCAACCGGGGCTACGTGGGCCACTATCCGGGCACCGCCCAGCCGGGACAGGCGGGGAACGTCGCGCTCGCCGGGCACCGCAACACCCACGGCGAACCGTTCCGGCAGCTCGACGAGGTGCGCCGGGGGGACACCGTGCGCATCGACACCGCGGCGGCCCGCTACACCTATGTGGTGGAGCGCACCCTGCCGCGGACCTCGCCCCGCGACGGCACGGTGACCGCGAAGGTGCCGTACAGCTCGGCCCATCCGGGGCAGCGCTTCACCGAACCGGGCTACTACCTCACCCTCACCACCTGCACCCCCGAATTCACCTCCCGCTACCGGCTGGTGGTGTGGGGGCGGCTGAAGACGGCCGTACCACGCACGGCGGGGTAGTGCGCGCGGGCGCCTACACTGGACGGCACGGAAGCGAACGGGCAACGGACAGGGGGAGCGGCGGGATGACCCACCGGTTCGAGCGGCTGCGGATGCACCTGGGCGTGTGTCTGTTCCTGCTGACCGGGGCCCTGCTGGCCCAGACCGGTCTGGTGAGCGCCGTCGCGTTCGCCGCCACCACGGCCGCCACCGCCGCCCTCGCCGCCGCGCTGCTGACCTGCGTGCTGCTGGCCTCCCACGGCCGGGTGCCCACACCGCCGGGCCGGATCCGCACCGCGATCAGGGACCGTGAGCGGCGTACCGCCTTCCTTCCACAGCGGGACCCGGACGCCTCGGGACGTCCGAGGCCGCGAGCGCCGGGCCGTCGTCCGCAGACGGCCGCGCAGGCGTAGGAGTCCGAAGGCGTCACCGGCGCCCCCTCATCCGTACCGCCACGCCGCGCGGTTCGTCACGCCGATCCATCCCATCCGGCCATCCGGCCGTCCGGCACGACGAGATCCGCGGAGTTCTCCTTTGTCCCTCTTCTCCTTCCTCGGCAGTCTGCTGTCCACCCTCGCCGACCGGCTCGACCCGCTGTTCGGGGCGTCCGCCACGGCCGCCGCGATCGTGGTCTTCACCCTCTGCGTCCGCGCCGCGCTCCACCCGCTGACCCGTGCGGCGGTGCGCGGGGAGAAGGCACGCGCCCGACTCGCCCCGCGGTTCGCCGAACTGAGCCGCCGCCACCGCGACGACCCCGAGCGGCTGCGGCGCGCCCTGGGCGAGTTGCGGGCCAAGGAGGGCGCCTCGCCGATGGCGGGCTGCCTCCCGGCCCTCGTCCAACTCCCCGTCTTCTTCGTCATGTACCACGTCTTCTCCACCGGCAGCGGCGCCGGTGACCTGCTGGACCACACACTGATGGGTGCCCCGCTGGGCGGCCGGTGGGACGGTGCGCTGGACGGTTCGCAGGGCCTGGTCTACCTGTCCCTCTTCGGGCTGATCGCGGCGGTGGCGACATGGACCTGGTGGCGCGCCCGCAAAACGCCCGTGCCCGGCGCGCCGGGTCTGGCCCGTGTGCTGCCGCTGCTGTCCTTCGGAACCGTGCTCACCGCGGCACTGGTCCCGCTGGCGGCGGGTCTGTACCTCGCGACCAGCACCACCTGGACAGCGGTGGAGCGGGCCCTGCTGCACCGCGGTACGAGCTGACGCCGCGGCCCGGCCCGGCACGGGCCGCACTATGTCGAATGCGACGACGACACCTCGGCGATCAACCGCGCGTACTGACCATTCTTCCGGGCGGGTGAAAGAAACGGCCGCCCGCGGCGCACAGAGGAGACACAAGCCCGGTGCGGCATCGGGCGGCTGAGACCCGAGGGGGACAGGTGGGGCAGCGCGGCAGTGTCTGGTTCGAGGGTGTCTACCGCGAACACCGGCACCAGGTCTGGCGCTACCTCATGCGGCGCATGCCCGAGCGGGACGCCGAGGACGCGCTGGCCGAAGTATTCAGCCAGGCCTGGGCCTCACGCCACAGCCTGCGCGGCCCCGCCCTGCCCTGGCTGTACGGCATCGCCCGGCACGTGGTGGCGCGCACCCTGGCGCACGTTCACCGAGGTACTGGATCCCCGACGCCTGTGACGCTGCCGGTTGCCGACAGCGCCGAGGAGCAGACTGCCGCGCGCAGCGGTGCACTGGCGGCGCTGGGCTGCTTGAGCGACGCCGAACGTGAGGCAGTGCTGCTGATCGCGTGGGAGGGGCTGAGCCCCGCGCACGCCGCGCGAGCAGCCGGCTGTTCCACGCCTGCCATGACCTTGCGCCTGCACCGAGCGCGCAGACGCCTCGAGAGAGAGTTAGGGGAAGCAACGTGACGTCGATCGAACGGCTGCGTGAAAGGCTCGGGTCGATGGACCCGGCGCACGACGCCATGGTCCCCGAAGACGTGGATGAGCGCGTCCACGCACGGGTGGCCGACGAAGTACGGTCCACGCGCAACACCCCCGTGAAGCACACCTCCTCCTGGTCGGTGCGTCGGCCTGCCGTCGTGGCCGGGCTGGTATGCGGGGTTGCCGCCGTGGCGGTGGGAGCGATGGCGCTGTCCGGCACCTTCGGCTCAAGCCCGGACGGGAAGCCTCGCGGACCGGTGCGGGCCGAGGCTCTGGCCGGGTACCCGCTGGAGAACACGACCGACTGGGTCTCCTACGGGGATCACGTAGCGGTCATCCACGTCGACGACGAGAAGACCGAACCTGTCCCGGACGCGGCGAAGAAACGCGGCGAAGGGCACGTCGGCCGTACGGGCCGCGTCGTCATCGACGATGTCCTCTACAACCGCCCCGAGGCCCGCCGACTGCCGTCTTCCTTCACCATGAAACTGCCCGGCCTGTGGTGGGAGGAGGGCGTCGGTACCCAGGAGTTCACCTTCCGCGGCACCTCCCGTATCGAGCCCGGGCACGCCTACATTGCCGTCCTGGTCTGGGATGAGGATGTGCAGGGCTTCGAGGCCGCTGTCCTCGGCGGTGTCCTGCCGTACGACAAGGGCACTGTCGGTCTGGGGGAAATCGACGGAAAGACGCGTGAAAGCCTGCCGCCCGCCAATGAAGTCGAAGGTATGGCCCAGAAGTTCAACGGCTCCGGCCTCTCCGAGATCGAAGAGGCGCTGAAGCAGGCCAAGCCGTACCCCGCCGCGGCGGCGAACCCCACGCTGCCCGCCGAACAGCGCTACGAGAAGGTCGTAGAGGCAGGCGAGGACACCTGACGTCCTCCTACGGGCATCAGGCCGTGGCCGACAGATGGCGTTCCAGTGCCTCCACCACCAGTGCGTGGTCCTCTGCCTGCGGAAGGCCCGAGACCGCGACCGCGCCGATGACCCCGGTGCCCGTCACATGCAGCGGGAAGGCGCCGCCGTGGGCCGCGTAGCGGTCCGGGTCCAGCCGGGAGGATTCCTCGAAGGTGGTGCCCTTGGCCCGGAAGCGGGCGCCGACGAGGTACGAGGCGTTGCCGTAGCGCTCCACCACCTGGCACTTGCGGTCCAGCCAGGCGTCGTTGTCCACGCTGGTGCCGGGCAGCGCACGGTGGAAGAGGCGCTGTCCGGCACGGCGCACCGTGATGGTGACGGCCGCGCCGCGCTCCTGGGCGAGGTCGGCGATCAGACAGCCGAGCCGCCAGGCGTCGTCGTTGTCCAGCCGGGGCAGCCGCAGCCGTCGCTCCTGCTCCTCCAGCCGGGCGATCAGGTCACCGTCCCCGTCGGCGTCGGCCTGTCGGCCGGGGGTCTGCTCCGTGCTCATGCCGTGCCCTCCGGATGGACCGTACGGTGCTCGGCGGCCGACAGCCGGGCCGCCTCCAGGACGCGCAGGGCCGCCGCGGCCTCGGCGGCGGTGACCGGTGGACGGCCGCCGTCGCGCAGGGCGGCGGCCACGCCCGCGTAGTAGGCCGGGTAGGCGCCGGGCAGGGTCGCGACGGGGGTGCCGCCCCCGGTCAGCGGTGACTCTCCCGCGCCCAGCCGCCCCCAGGCGCTCTCCGGTTCGGCGCCCCACGGGCCGGTGTCCGGACCGCCGGGGCGCAGCCCCTCGCGGAGGGCGGCCTCCTGCGGGTCGAGGCCGTACTTCACATAGCCCGCCGCACTGCCCAGCACCCGGAAGCGCGGACCGAGCTGGGCGGTGGTGGCGCTCATCCAGAGGTGGGAGCGGACGCCGTCGGCGTGGGTGAGCGCGATGAAGGTGTCGTCGTCGGTCCGCGCCCCGGGACGGCGTACGTCCACCTCGGCGTAGACGGAGAGCACCGGGCCGAAGAGGGTCAGCGCCTGGTCGACCAGATGGCTGCCCAGGTCGTAGAGGAGTCCGCCGACCTCGGCCGGGTCGCCCGACTCCCGCCAGCCGCCCTTGAGCTGCGGCCGCCACCGCTCGAAGCGGGACTCGAAGCGCTGGACGCTGCCGAGTGTGCCGTCGGCGATCAGCTTCCGCAGGGTACGGAAGTCGTTGTCCCAGCGGCGGTTCTGGAAGACGCTCAGCAGCAGCCCGCGCGCGTCCGCGAGCGCGGCCAGCTCCTCCGCCTCGGCGGCGGTCGCGGCGAGCGGTTTGTCCACCACGACCGGCAGCCCCGCCTCAAGCGCCGCGCGGGCGAGCGGCACATGGGTGCGGTTCGGGGAGGCGATGACGATCAGGTCCAGCTCGTCCGCGCGGCCCCACAGCTCATCGGCCGAGTCCACCAGGCGCACACCGGGGAACTCGGCGCGGGCCTGCCGCTGCCGCTCGGCGCTGGAGGTGACGACGGTGTCCAGGACCAGACCGTCGGTCGCGGCGATCAAGGGCGCGTGGAAGACGGAGCCCGCCAGGCCGTAGCCGATCAGTGCTACGCGGAAGGCGCTGTTGTGGTGGTCGTCCATGACAGCCACTTTGACAACGCTGTTGCGAAAGTGCAAGCGCGCGCCACAATGGAAAGGTGAACGGTTCCATCTCCGGGGCGGCCGGACCCGGCGCCAATCTGTCCGCCCTGCGCAGCCACAATGCCGCGCTGGTCCTCGGTCTGCTGCGGGCCGCGGGCGAGGACGGCGCCAGCCGGCTGGAGCTGGCCGCCCACACCGGCCTCACCCCACAGGCCGTCAGCAAGATCACCGCCCGGCTGAGGGCGGAGGGTCTCGCCGCCGAGGCCGGGCACCGCCCCTCCACCGGCGGCAAGCCGCGCACCGTGCTCCGGCTGGTCCCCGGCGCCCGCCACGCCATCGGGCTGCACCTCGACCGCGATGAGCTGACGGCCGTCCTCGTCGACCTCGCGGGCACCCCGGTGGCCGTACGGACCGCCGACTTCGACTTCGGCGCGGGGGCCGAGCGGGCGCTGACCGCCGCCTCGACGCAGGTCCGGGCGCTGATCGAGGATGCGGGTGAGCTGCTGGCCGCGGACGGCGGGCTGCTCGGCGTGGGCGTCGCCGCGCCCGGTCCGCTCGATCACGATTCCGGGGTGCTGCACCGCGTCACCGGCTTCCCCCAGTGGGACGGCTTCCGGCTGCGCGACGCGCTGGAGCGGCGGCTCGGCATCCCCGTCGTGCTCGACAAGGACACCAACGCCGCCGCGCTCGGCCTGGGGACCGCCGAGTCCTCCGCCTATCTCCACCTGGGCACCGGCCTCGGCGCCGGACTCGTGCTCGGCGGAGGCGTCTACCGGGGCGCGCGGACGGACGCGGGGGAGTTCGGCCACCAGGTGATCCAGCTCGACGGACCGCGCTGCGGCTGCGGTAACCACGGCTGTCTGGAGGCGCTGTGCCTCGCCGCCGTCGCGGGCGGCGAGACGGGTGTGGCGGCCCGGCTGCTCGGCGTCGGCGCAACCAACCTGGTGCGGCTGCTCGACATCGACCGGGTGCTGCTCGGCGGCCGGGTGGTGCTGGCCGACCCCGCCCCGTACGTCCGCGGGGTCTCCACGGCGCTGGCCGAGGACTCGGCACGGGCCGGCCGCCCCATCGTCCCGGTGGAGGTGGTGGAGCGCGGCAACCGCGCGGTGGTGGAGGGCGCGGCCGAACTCGTACTCGCGCCGCTCTTCGCCCGCGGCTGACCCGGGGCTGACCCGGGGGCGAGCCGGGGCGGGTCCGACTGGGCCGATCGTGTGGGTTGTTGACCGCCAGACGAGGGCAATCGGCGCTCTTCGCGGTGTGTCGCCGTGCGGAGGTGGAAGGGAACGGACTGCTCGGGGAAACGCCGTAGGACTCCAGAGGTTCACTCATGCGCCGTTCCACCGCACTGTCCCTGCGCGCCGTCCTCCCGGCGGCCGCGATCGCGCTCGTCCCGGCTCTGTACGGGCTCGCGCCCCACGCGGACGCGGCCGACACCGAGGCCGAGCCCAGATCCGCCGGCACCGGCGCGGACACCAGACCCGGGGCCGCGGCGGTGGCCGCGCCGGTCTGCGGCGGCCAGGGCAGCACGGAGTTCCCGATCGCCGCCCGCCTCCACGACGGGCCGGACCGCTACGCGCGCGGCGGCGGCTGGCGCACCTGGTACCTGGAGCTGCGCAACACCACGGACACCGGCTGCCGGGCCGTCCACCCCATCGCCGTGCTCGTCGACCGGGCCCGTGCGCTGCGGCCCGAGGACATCGGCTTCGAGTTCCTGGACCGGACGGCCGACGGCGGCACCTGGCGGCCGGTCTCCTTCGAGACGACGGACCAGGACGAGAACCTCGGGGTCTTCGACGACCGGTTCGCCGGCTTCACCGTGCCCGCGGGCAAGACCGTGGACGTACCGGTGCGGACCCGCTTCGGCGCTGCCGCGTCGAGCGGGAAGGTGACGGCCAACGTCATCGCCGTTCAGCGCCGCGAGGACGACGGCGACTGGGTCGGGCAGTCCAACGACTACGAGTTCAGCGTCGGCGACACGGATGCGGATGCGGATGCGGATGCCTCCGGCGGGACGGACGGAACGGACGGCACCGGCTCCGATGCCACGACGCCGCCCAAGGATTCTGGCGGTACGGGCGGTACGGCGGACCCCGGCGGTGCGGGAGACACCGGTGGCACCGGTGGCACGGCGGACCCTGGTGGTACGGGTGACAACGGCGGCAAGGTGGATCCCGGCGGTACCGGGGGTACGGCGGATCCTGGTGGTACGGGCGGTACGGCGGATCCCGGCGCTACTGGTGGCACGGCGGACCCTGGTGGTACGGGTGACAACGGCGGCAAGGTGGACTCCGGTGGTACGGGCGGTACGTCTGACCCCGGCGGTGCGGGAGACTCCGGCGGTACCGGCGGTACGGCGGACTCCGGCAGCACCAGCGGTACCGCGAACCCTGACGACACCAAGGCCACGGCCGCCCCGAGCGCGCCGTCCACCCGGGGGCTGACCTCGCCCCGCGTGAAGCCGTCGGCTCCGAGCCCGAGTCCGTCCGCGTCGTCAGGCAGTGGCAGCGGCAGTGGCAGCGGGACCGCGGAGGAGAGCCCCGCCCCGGTGCCGCCCAGCACGGACACCGGGACGGAGAACGGGGACGACACCGGGACCACGTCCGAGACCACACCGGAGGACTCCGGCACGGACGGCACCGGTGACGACGAGGACACCGGGGTCAGCATCGATCCCGAGACCGACACCGGAGTCGAGGACCCCGGTACGACGGACCCGGGCCTGGAGGATCCCGATGCCACCGAGCCCGGTGACACGGGCGACACCGGAACCGGCACCGAGGACCCGGCCACCGAGGACCCCGGCCTTGAAGACCCGGCCACCGAAGACCCGGGCCTCGAAGACCCGGGCACGGAGGACCCTGACGCCACCGATCCCGGTGACACCGGAGACACCGGAACCGGCACCGAGGACCCCGGTCTGGAAGACCCCGGCACCACCGACCCCGGTGACACCGGCGACACCGGGACCGGTGACACCGGAGACACCGGGACCGGCGACGACGGCGGCTATGACAAGGGCGGACAGGAGGACGGTGACCACCAGTCCCACCACCGGCCGCCCGAGCTCGCCGAGACGGGCCGCGGCGCCGTGCTCGCGGGACTCGGCGCGCTCAGCGTCGCGCTCCTGACCGGTGGCACCGTCCTCCTGGTGAAGTCCCGCCGCCCCGAGCGGTGAGAGCGGCTACGGCGGATACGGCGGATACGGCGGTTACTGGCCCCGGGGCCCCTCGCCCCGGCGGCGCAGCTCGTCGTCGAGCTTGTCCGAGCCGGTCTGGATCTGGTCCGAGTACTTGCCGCCGGTCTTCTTGTCCGCCGTGTCGGCCCCCTTGCGCGCGGCCTGCCGGGTCTTGTCCGGGTGCTTGCCGAGCGCGCCCTTCAGCTTGTCCATCATGCCCATGACGGTCTCCTTACGGTCCGGCTCGTCCAGGGGCGAAAGCCACCCCTCGGGGCGGAAGCCACCCCTCCTCAGGATCAGACACCTGTGCGGGTCTGTCGCGCTGGACGGCCGCGGCCCACCGTGACGCGGCCGGTTACCCCGCTGTCCTGCCCGGTTAGGCTGAGGGCGTCGCCAGCCGGTCGGCCCGGTCCCCGCGGTCGTGCCGACCCTCAGTGCCCTCAGTGGTCGAACCGAGCGGAGAGCAATCAGTGGCAGAGCGCAAGCCGATCGAGTCATGGCTCACCGACATGGATGGCGTGCTGATGCACGAGGGGATACCCGTCCCGGGTGCGGACGCCTTCGTGAAGCGGCTGCGGGAGACCGGTACGCCCTTCCTCGTGTTGACCAACAACTCCATCTACACCCCGCGCGACCTCCAGGCCCGGCTGGCCCGGATCGGGCTCGATGTGCCGGTGGCCAACATCTGGACGTCGGCGCTGGCCACCGCCCAGTTCCTGGACGAGCAGCGGCCCGACGGCACCGCGTATGTCATCGGTGAGGCGGGGCTGACCACCGCGCTGCACGACATCGGCTACGTCCTCACCGACGTGGAGCCGGACTACGTAGTGCTGGGGGAGACCCGTACCTACAGCTTCGAGTCGCTGACCAAGGCCATCCGCCTGATCAACGACGGTGCGCGGTTCATCGCCACCAACCCCGACGAGATCGGCCCCTCGGCCGAGGGCGCGCTGCCCGCCACCGGGTCGGTGGCCGCGCTGATCACCCGGGCGACCGGCCAGGAGCCGTACTTCGTCGGCAAGCCCAATCCGCTGATGATGCGGGCCGGGCTGAATGTGATCGGCGCGCACTCCGAGTCCAGCGCGATGATCGGCGACCGGATGGACACCGATGTGCGGGCCGGGCTTGAGGCGGGTATGGAGACCTTCCTCGTCCTCACCGGGGTCACCAAGGGCGAGGAGGTCGACCGGTTCCCCTACCGGCCGTCCAGCGTGGTCGACTCCATCGCCGACCTGGTCGATCGCATCCGCTGAACGCCCCGGACCTCTCCGGACCCCTGAACTCGTCCGGACCTCCCTGAACCTCCGCGGAACGCCGGGCGACCCGTTCGGCGCACTCGGGGTCCGCAGCGGATGCGGGCCCCGGCCGGGCGCGTGAGCCTCGTGAGTGGAGGAGGTTCACCATGCGCTCAGTCGCCCTCACTCTCTGTTCCGTCGTTCTGGGCTCCGTCACTCTCTGTTCCGTCGCCGCTCCGGCTCTCGCCGGTCAGCGGCACGACGGTTCCGCCACGATCCGGGTCGGCCCGCTCGCCGTTCCCGCCGGTGCCGAGGTGGAGGTGCGCGCCTTCGGCTGTCCCGGCAAGGTGGCCACCGCCTCGTCCGCGGTGTTCGTCGACGACGCCGAGCTGACGCCGGAGGGGGACGGGCTGTTCAGCGAGGCGACGATCCGCTCCACCGCGACGAGCGGCGCCCACCGGGTCACCGTGGACTGCGGTGACCCGGCGAGCGCCGCGGACGCGCGGGAGAAGGTGTCCGTCGCCGTCGAGCACCCGCCCTCGCCCATCGCCCCGGCGCACGCGGGCGGCGGGGGCAGCGCGCCCGCCGGTGAGCGGATGCGCGAGGACTTCGGCGGCGCGGAGGCGTACGGCCTGGCGCTCTCCGGCGCTACGGCGCTCGCCGTGGGCGGACTCGCGGTGCACCGGCGCCGCCGCCGTCCCTCCGGTCCGAGGGTGGGCCGGGCGTGATGGACGGATACGGATACGGAACGGGAAGCGGCCGGGGCGGCGGCTCCGGGGACGAGGACGGCGGGAGCGGGGCCCGGAGGTTCCGCGGCGCCGGACGGCTGGCCATGGGCGTCGCCTGGGCGGTGCTGCTGCTCGGCCTGTGGATGTGGGGCCGGGACACCACGGAGGGGACGGGCGGATCGGTGCCGATGACCGGCGATGTGGCCGCGGTCGGACGCCCGCCCGCGCATCCGCTGCCCCCGGCGCACGCCCCGCTGCCGTCCGCGCGCCCGAAGAGCGTCGAGATCGAGGCGGCGGGGATCCGGGCGCCGGTCGTCGCCGGCGGTCTGGACCGTGAGGGCGCGCTCAAACCGCCGCCGTACGACCGGGCCGGTACGGTCGGCTGGTACCGCGCAGGCCCCGAACCCGGTTCCGCGGGCGCCGCCCTGTTGGTGGGTCATCTCGACACTCGGTCCCGGCCCGCGGTCTTCCACGGGCTGGGCGACCTCCGGCGCGGGGCCGCCGTGCGGATCGCGCGGACCGACGGCACCACGGCGGAGTTCACCGTGGAGAGCGTCGAGCTGATGCCCAATGAACGCTTCGACGCCCGGCGGGCGTACGGGGCGCACACCCGGGACCGGGCCGAACTGCGGCTGATCACCTGCGGGGGCCGGTTCGACCCGGAGACCCGGTCCTACAGCGCCAATGTGGTGGTCTCCGCGTATCTGACGGGTACGGACGGGAAGCCGGCGCATCCGGTGGGCGCCGCGGGCGGTGACTCACGCTGACGGGGTTCTCCCCACCGCCCGGTGTGAGACCCGCCACGCACAGGCCCGGCGGTCGCACCCCGGAGGGGCGCGGGGCTGTGCGGAGGTACCGGCTCCGCCGCGTGGGCTCGACCAGCCGTGACGCGGGCGCGGACGTATGACGGCACGTCACGGTTCCGCCCGCGGGGCTTTTAGTGCGGCGGGGCGAAAACGCGGGCCGGGGTCGCCGATGCGTCCCCGAGCCTCCGGCGCGTTGTGTAAGGATTGATTCGACCGGTCTTGTCCCGCCGGGGGACCACGGCGTGTTCCTCGCAGCGTGCACCCAAGGGGGAGTGGATGTACGGCAGTTACACGCGCCGTCGGCATCACGTTGTCCGTCTTCGCAGCCGTCGCGCCCGTGGCCGTACCCGTGCCGTCTCGACGGCCGGAGCCCTGCTGTCGCTGGTGACGCTCTCCGGCTGCTTCGGCTCCTCGGGCGGTGGTGACGGCGACCGATCCGCCTCGGCCGAGCGGTCCCGGCAGCGGCCCAAGGCCACCGTGCCGTACTGGGTGAACCCGGACGGGAGCGCCGCCAAGCAGGTCGCGGCGTACCGCAAGAAGGGCGAGCGGGGCCAGGCGCGGCTGATAGAGAAGATCGCCGACCAGCCGGTCGCGGAGTGGCTCGGACTGGACAACCCCGAGGGGCAGGCGAGCGGTTTCACCCACGCCGCCGCCGCGGCCGACCGCAGCGCGCTGCTGGTCTTCTACGAGATCCCGCACCGTGACTGCGGGCAGTACAGCAAGGGCGGCGCCGCGGACGGCAATGCCTACCGCGCCTGGCTGGACAAGGCGGTCCGTGGGATCGGCAATCGCTCCGCGACCGTCATCCTGGAGCCCGACGCGCTGCCGCACGTGGTGGACGGCTGTACGCCCAAGAAGTTCCACGAGGAGCGGTACGACCTGCTGACCGGCGCGATCGACAAGCTCAAGGGGCTGCCGCGCACCAAGGTCTACCTGGACGCCGGGAACCCGCGCTGGATCACCGATCCGCGCCGGATGGCGCAGCCGCTGAAGCGGGCGGGGATCGCCAAGGCCGACGGCTTCGCGCTCAATATCTCCAACTACCAGACCACGAAGGAGAACATCGCCTACGGCAAGAAGCTGTCGGCGATGGTCGGCGGCAAGCCGTTCGTGATCGACACCAGCCGGAACGGGAACGGACCGGCCCCGGGGAAGGACCACCAGGCGTGGTGCAACCCCACGGGCCGCGCGCTGGGTGAGTCCCCGACCACCGACACCGGGGACGACCGGGTCGACGCCTATCTGTGGATCAAGCGTCCGGGCGAGTCGGACGGCACCTGCAAGGGCGGCCCCAAGGCCGGTCAGTGGTGGCCGCGGTACGCGCTCGACCTCGTCCGTAACGCCGACGCCGTATAAGCGCCGACGCCGTATGGGCGTTAACGCCGCATGAGCGCCGGTGGCGCCGTTCCGGCCGGAACGGCGCCACCTTGTCCGCCGGGTCCGCTCAGTCCCGTCCGGCTCCGGCGCCCTTCTTCGCCTTGGCCTTGGCCTTGGCGGCCTTGCCGCCGGGCACCTTCACCCAGACCGCCTCCGACGGAGTGCCCTCCTTGTCGACGGCGTTGAGCATGTACCAGCCGGGCGGCACCAGCGAGGACTCCCTGGGCAGCCGGACCGTGATGCCGTCCTTCTTCCGCTCGAAGTCCACCGCGATCGACCGCTGCTCCACATTGGTGACATGGGTGAAGGAGCTGGGCCGGATCAGCCGCACCTTCTTGACCGCCGAGGGGCGGGAGGTGGCGTATGTCGTCGTACCGCCGCGCCGGACCGTCCGGGGGCCGGTGTCGGTGAGCTTCGGCCGGGAGTCCCGGTAGAGGTACGGCGGGGTGTAGATGTCGATCTGCTGCTGGAACTCGCCCGGCTTGGTGTTGGCCTTGTCGCTGAAGAGCGAGTCCGAGCCGAAGGTCATCACCCGGCCGTCCGGCAGCAGCAGCGCGCCGGAGTGGTAGTTCCGGCCCACCAGCGGGTCGGCCACCGAACGCGAGGTGTTGGTCCGCGGGTCGTAGATCTCGGCCTTGAGCACGTTGCTGTCGCCGCGGCCGCGGTAGTCGCCCGAGCCGTTGGTGGTCAGCACGGTGTCATCGGGGAGGACCACACTGCTGGGGTAGCGGGCCTCGGCGTACAGGTCCGGACCGTCCTTGAAGCGCGGATCGTTCGCGTGCAGATCGACGATCCGGGTCTTGGCGGTGGCCCGGGAGTCCTCGCCGACCCCGCCGCCGCCGAGGACCATGTACCGCTGGTCCTGTGCCGGGGGCAGCAGTACGGACATCGAGGTCTCCAGCAGCCCGGGGTCACTGATGCCCGGCACCACGTCGAACTTGTTGCTCTTCAGGTCCCAGACGCCGGGGACCCGGCCCTTGTCGTCGGGGCCGTATCCGGCGTTGGACCCGGTGTAGAAGATGCGGCCCTTGTCGGTGAGGAAGAGCGCCGGATAGGTCGGGAAGAACCGCTTCTTCTTGAGGTACTTCCACTTCTTGGTCTTCGGGTTGTAGATCTCGTTCTTGCCCGGCACGACCTGACCGATCTCGTCCAGTCCGGAGACCGAGAGCACCCGGCCGTCCTGAAGGGTGGTCAGCGTCGGGTACCAGCGGGCCTCGTTCATGGGGTCGACCGTGATGTAGCGCTCGGCCACCGGATCGAATTCATAGGCTTCCTTGATGCCCTGGAAGTCCTTCTTGTCGAACGAGAGCTTCTGCGCGATGCCGTAGAAGTTGCGCTTGTCCTTGCCCTTGAGCCCGGCGATCCGGAAATTGTCCTCGGTGCCGGTCTGGTACTTCTTGCCTTTCCGCAGCGCCTCGACGTACACCCGCGCGGTACTGGGGGAGACCTTGACCTTTCCGGTCCTGGCGCTCTTGGTCTTCTTGGCGCGCGGGACCAGGACCGGGTCCTTGGACTCGAAGGTCCTGCCGGTCTCCTTGCCGGTGAAGCGGGTGCCGGCCGGGAAGGTCTTGGGCTTGTCCGGGTTCTCGTTGTGGACGAACATCAGTCCGCCCGCCTTCTCGACATCGCCCCGGAGCTTCTCATAGCGCTGGGTGCCGCCCGCCACCAGCAACTTCCCGTCCGGGAGCTGGGTGTGCCCGGCGCAGAAGAGGTCCTTGGGGGTCGGGATGTTCTTGTAGGTGTTCTTCTCCGGGTCCCACAGCACGCTGCGGAAGGATTTGGCGTCGAAGTTCTTGGCGTTGTTGCCGGAGCCCGCGACCAGCAGCACCTTCCCCGTGTGGAGCAATGCCGCGTGGATGGTGTTGATGCGGTACTCCTCCGGGACGTTCACCACGTCCCAGTGGCCGTTCTCGGCTTTGTACTCCGGTTGGTTGATCTTGTAGGTGTGGTACTTCTCGGAGCTGAAGCGATAGAGGGCCGGGCCGTTCATCCCGGCCACCACGATGATCGCCGCCGCACCGATCCCGAAGCGGCGGGTGCGACGACTCGGTCGGTACTTCACTTTCTATCGTCCCCCAAGGGCGGGCTGCGTTTTCCGTTTCTCCTGGCGGACGGTCCACCACCAGGCGATGATCGGCGCGGCTGAGACAGCCAGGGCGAGTGATGCCCAAACGGTCATCGCTGGATGACTGTGGCCGAAGTAGAAGGAAGAGGCGAGCGACCCGCCGAAGACCACCAGGAAGAAAAGATGGATCCGGAACGTACCGAAGAGGGTGTCGGGACTCGAGGAGTCGCCCTTGGGGGTCACCACGAAGCGGCTCTTGCGGCGCAGTACGGCATCGAAGAGCGAACGGGCGTAGACCGGCGCGGCCAGCGCGGACATCACCATTCCGGCGACCCCGCCGGAGCCTTCCGGTTCATGCGGGGAGACGTTGTGCCTGCGGTTCCAGATGTAGAGGCCGATCTGGAGGGCGGAGGCATTGCCGTAGAGCATCATCCAGATGGCGGGGTCGATCTCGATGCCGGACGCCCCGAATCCCAGGAACAGCGCACAGCTCAGCGCGGCCAGGATCCAGTTCAGCGCCGACATCGGATAGAAGATCACCATCAGGGTGTAGTTGAAGAGCTTGCCCGGCGGCAGGCTGAACGGCGCCTTCCAGAACTGCTTGAGGATCGTCTCGTAGGTACCGCGTGACCAGCGAAGCTGCTGGGTGAAGAAGTCGGTCCAGGCGGTCGGGCCCTCGCCCACCGCCAGGACGTCCGGGGTGTAGACCGAGGTCCAGTGGCGGCCGGTGGCCCGGTTGCGGTGCCGGTGCAGCTCGAAACCGGTGGCCATGTCCTCGGTGATCGAGTCGTACAGTCCGCCGATCGCCTTGATGGCGCTGATCCGCACCGCGTTGTTGGTGCCCACGAACATCGGACCGCGGTAGGCGTTCCCCGCCCGCTGGATCAGCGCGTGGAACAGGAACTGTTGGCTCTCGGCCGCCTTGGTGACGGCCGTGTCGTAGTTCCCGTAGACCTGCGGGCCGACGACGAAGGCCACGTCCGGGTCGCGGAAGTAGCCGAGCATCCGCTCCAGGTAGTTCGGCAGCGGGACGTGGTCGGTGTCGACCGAGGCGAAGAAGTCATAGGCGTCGCCGTGGGCCTCCAGCCAGGCGTTGTAGTTGCCGTGCTTGGTCTTGGCCCGGTGCGGGCCTTTCGGCTGGTTCCACTCGGCCACGCCCTTGCGGGAGAAGTGATGGACGCCCAGCCTCCGGCAGACCTCCTTGACCTCCGGGTCGTCGCCCTCGTCCAGCAGCCAGATGTGCAGTACGCCGCGGTGGCGCAGCCGGATCGCCGCCTCCAGCGTCTTGGTCACCATCTCCAGCGGCTCCTTGCCGGGTACGAAGGTGGTGATGAAGGCGACCTTGGTCCCGGTCTCGGGGATGACGGGCACGGGGTCGCGGGCGACGAGCGTGGCATGGGCGTTGGACAGCACGTTCATCGTGCGGAACAGCTCGATCAGCCCGATCGAGACCAGCATGACGGTGTCCATCACGACCAGGGTCGAGCCGGCGCCCTCCCGCTGGGTCCAGTGCGAGGGCTGCATCAGCCAGATCAGCAGCCCCAGGGACAGCAGCGGGGCGGCGCCCAGCAGCAGCGCGGCCCGCACCCGGTGCGGTTCGTCCGCGAGCAGACTGCGGTAGCGCACCCGGTACGGCCGGTCCGGCTCGGGCCGGGTGAGTGGTCCGGCCAGCCTGCTGTAGTGCTCGTAGTCGTACTTCGGCAGGGGCCGTCGCCGGTGCCGGACGGGTCCGTTCCGGAGCGGGCGCGGCAGCCGCAGGCGGGTGGTGGTGGACGAGTCGTACGGCTGCTGCCGCTCGATGGGCTCGTGCGCGGGCTGCCGGGCGCCGGTAGGCGTCGACGTCATGAGTCATTCCCCCCGCACGCGCGCGGTCGTGCGCGCGTGTCGTCGGTGCTGTTCGGCCGGAACCGCCCCCCTCGGCCGTAGGCGGCACAGTAGTGGAGGCACACACCTGTACGGATGCGGAAGGAATATCTTCTGGTTATTTGCTGAGTAAATCCTTGACAAGTCGATCCCGCATGTCCGGGTAGCGCCTCGACCACCAACTTTGCTGTTGCGAGTCGTTGTTGGGTGACGGAACGACTCGTTCCCGTGATGGCCGGATTCACTGGGCCGCCGGGGCGAACCGGGACGGGGGTGGCAAATCCATGACGGGGAGGTGGCCACGCGGTGGCCGAAAATCGACTACTCGGGGGGCTGTTCGGCGCCGGAGAACGGTGAGCGGAGCCGTGTGCGGATGTTTCCGAAGTGCTCGCGGACGGCCTCTTCCGCGCACATCGCGTCACCCGAGCGCACCGACTCCAGGATCCGCCGGTGCTGGGCACAGGTCACCCTGGGGTCGGTCGGGATGTCGACCAGATCGGTGCGCACCCGGTGGAAGGCGTCCCAGAACGCCTCCAGCACCTCGCTCAGCAGGGTGTTGTCCAGGCTCCGGTACAGCGCGGCGTGGAACGCCCGGTCCGTCTCCGCCCGCACGGCCCCGCCCTCGGCCTCCGCCTCCATCCGCCGGACGAGCGCGTCCAGCTCGGCGAGGTCCGCCTCCGGTATCCGCCCGGCCAGCCGCGCTATCAGCCCGGTCTCCACGGCCTCGCGCAACTCCAGCAACTGGAGCAGGCTCTCCTCGCCCCGGTAGTGCCCGGCGACGGTGCGGAAGATCAGCCCCTCGATCATCGGGGCCATCGACATGGGTCCGACATAGGTCCCGAAGCCGTGCCGGATCTCCACGATCCCCATCGCCTGGAGCGCCTTGAGCGCCTCGCGTACGGAGTTGCGGCTGACCCCGAGCAGCTCCATCAGCTCGGTCTCGGTGGGCAGCGGAGCCCCCGACGTCAGCCGCCGGTCGACGATCAGCCGCTTGATGCGTTCCTGGAGGTCCCTGGCCATCCCCCGCGTATGCGCCGACACCGGTCAGAGCCGCGCGAGGAAGGCGGTCCAGGCGTCGTGGGTGACGGCGAGGGTGCCGGTGGTGGTGTCCTTGGAGTCGCGGATGTGGACGGCGTCGGGGCGTATCGCGACCTCGACGCAGTTGTCGCCCTCGCTCCCGCTGTAGCTGCTCTTGAACCAGTCGCCTTCGGCGGCGCTCACCGGGGTTCCTTGGCGAAGGCGGTGAAGGCGGTCCAGGCGTCGTGGGTGACGACCAGTGAGCCGCCGGCGACGTCCTTGGAGTCGCGGATGCGGACGACGGCCGGGTCTATGGCGACCTCAATGCACTCGCCGCCTCCGCCGCCGCTGTAGCTGCTCTTGAACCAGTCGCCTTCGGTGCTGCTCATAGTGCTCCTCGCATCTGCTCCAGCAGGCTCGTACTGGCCTGAGGGCTCAGGGCTTGTGAGCGCAGTTTGCCATAGCGCTGGAGCATCGCACTGACGGCTTTTGGATCAGTGATCAGGACGCTCGTGTCATGCGCTTCAACGTACCCAACCCACTGGTGGTCCATGGTTTCGGCGAGACGCATGGAACCCTCGGCGCCGGAGTGTTCTTCCTGTTGGCGCGGCATGATCTGGATTTCCACATTCCGGCGATGCTGCTGCGCGAGGAGGTGATCCAGAAGCGTGCGGGTGACGTCGACCCCACCGAATCCCCGATCCAGCAGGGCTTGTTCGATGACGAAGCAGAACGAGGTGTTCGGCAAGTCCGTGAAGAGCCGCTGCCTCGCCAGCCGAGCGGTGGCCTGCTGTTCGCACTGTTCCTGAGGGGTGTGCGGGATGTAGCGGTCGAAGATCGCGCGAATGTATGACTCGGACTGAAGCAAGCCTGGTACAACCGTGCACTCATAGGCGAGGAGGGACACCGCCTGCTCTTCGATCCCTGCCCAGTGGCGCACCCATGACGCGAGTCCCACCCTTCGTGTCAGACTGCGGTGGGCGGCGCCCAGCACACGCGCCGCTGGAGCACCCAACACCTCCTCCGCCCGTTCGATCAGCTCCCTCGGCGGGAACCGTTTGCCCTGCTCGATCTTGGCGATGTATGGCACCGAGTACTGCACGCGTGGGGCGAACTGCTCCTGGGTCAGGCCCGCTTCGTCTCGCAGCGCCTTCAAAACCGCGCCAAAGGTCTTGAGCGTGTCCGACATCTCGGGTTCGCTGTTCGGGCTGCCGCCGTTGTCTGCTGCCATCCGTCCATCGTCACGGGCGGTGACCGACCCCGTCCAGTGCGTGAACTGATACAACGCGAACTGGGTGGGTGTCGGACCTGGCCGGCGGACGGTCGTCACCGGAACGCTTCCGCCATGACCGCACCACAGGGCCAAGTCCCCGTCACCGTACGTACGTTCGCGCAGCGCTTCTCCGCCACTCGGCGCGGGGCCCGGCTCGCCCGGCGACTGGCCGTCCAGCAGTTCGCCGACTGGGGCATCGTGGGCGGCCATGACGCCGCCGTGCTGATCGTCGCCGAGCTGTCTGCGAACGCCGCGCTGCACGGGCGCGTCCCCGGGCGGGACTTCACCCTGTTACTGCGGTACGACGACGAGGCGGGCCGTCTGGAGATCGAGGTCTCCGACACCCATGACGCGGAGCCCATCCCCAAACTGCCCGCGTCGGACGACGAACAGGGCCGCGGTCTGCTCCTGGTCGAGGCCCTCGCCGACCGCTGGGGCGTCCGCGACCGGCGGGGCCCGGGGAAGACGGTGTGGGCCCGGGTGCTGTTGTAGCCGTGCCCCGGTCTACCGCCCGCCGGCGCCGCGGGATGTCCGGTAAGTGGTGCTGCGGACCCCGGCGCGTGGTTCTATGGCGGCTTTCCCGTCGACGTTCTCGTCAGTACGGTGACGAGAGCCTGTGAGGACGCCCGGAGAGGAAGTTCCACATGGCCGAGGCCGGTACGGACACAAAGGCGTCCGCGCTGCGCGAGCGGATGGTGGAGGGGTTACGCGAGCGAGGGGCACTCACCTCGGCCGCTGTGGAGGCCGCCTTCCGTAGGGTTCCGCGGCACCTCTTCGTCCCCGAGGTGCCTGCCGAAGAAGCCTACGGGGCACCGGAGGCGGTCTTCACCAAGCGCGATGAGCAAGGGAAGCCGGTCAGCTCGGTCTCGGCTCCGTGGCTGCACGCCCGGATGCTGGAGGCGGCGCAAGTGGTTCCCGGCATGAGAGTGCTGGAGATCGGTTCCGGAGGGTGCAATGCCGCGCTGCTGGCGGAGTTGGTCGGTGAGCAGGGGTCGGTGACCACCATGGACATCGATCCGGACATCACCGCGCGGGCGCGCAGGCTGCTCACCGAAGCCGGTTACAGCCAGGTGCGCGTCAGGGAGGCGGACGGTGCCCGGCCGCTCCAGGACGCTCCGGCCCGGGGATTCGATCGCATTGTCGTCACTGTGGGCGCCTCCGATCTGTCGTCGGCTTGGCTGGACCAACTCGCATCAGCGGGAAGGCTCGTGGTGCCACTGCGGTTCCGCGGGCTCTCCCGCACCATCGCCTTCGCCCGCGAACGGGATCATCTCCGCAGCGACACGCTCATCGTCTCCGGTTTTGTCGCCATACAGGGCGACAGCGCGCATGCGCCACGTGTCGTACGCCTGGCCGGGCGCGACGTGCGACTGGTGGTCGACGAGGACCAGCCTGCCGAGGCCGACGGGCTGACCGCCGCGTTCACCGGCCCCCGGCATGAGCGGTGGACAGGGGTGGAGCTGAGCGGCTCGGAAGGGCTGCTGCCGCGGCTGGACGTATGGCTCGCGGGCGCGGTCGCCCCGTATGGCAGGTTACGCGCCACGCAGGCAGCGGCCGAGCGTGGCTTGGTCGGCTGGGTGCTGGGCAGGGGGGCGCCCGCGGTGTGGGACCGCGATTCGCTGGCGTATGTCACGCTGCGCCACGCCCCTCGGGCCGCGGAGGAGCGTTACGAACTGGGGATCATCGCCCACGGCCCGGACCGCGAGTGCCTCGCGGCCCGCCTGACCGACGCTGTCGTCCGCTTCGACCACGCGGCCAGGTACGAGGGGGAGCCCGTCGTGCGCGCCTACCGCCGTGACGGTCAGGTCCCCGGTCGGGGTGAAGTGACGGTCGACAAGCCCAGCGTGCGTCTGGTGATCACCTGAAGACTCGGACGGTCCCGCGGGGACGGTCCGGACCCACGCCTCCCGGGGTCGAGCCCGGGAGGCCCGAGTGGAGGGAGTGAAGATGGCACGACCGACACCCCAAGCACCGACCACTGAGGAACTGGCCGGACTTCCCGCAGGGTTGGCGGACGTCTTCGACCTGGACCCTGTCCAGGAGGAGATCGGCAGGCTGGGCGTCTGGCTCGGCGGCGACGGTGATGACGACGAGGGCGACACCACCGGGGACGGCTGCGGGGAATCGCCACCGCAGGGCCCGACGACCGGCTGCTGACGGTACTCCGGGGCCGGGCGTGCACAACCGCGCCCGGCCCGCCACTGGCAGGCCCATCGACGGGATGGTGTGATGCGAAGGCTCTTCGACCCCTGCTCCGTGGCGATGGCCCGGATTCCGCTACGCCCCTTACTCGATCCCGTCGGCAGCGACTGTGACGGTGTGTTGGATGAAGGCGTGTTCCTGGTCGGCCGGAGCGTTGCTCAGGCGGTTGACGAGGGCACGGATCGCGGGCGAGCGACGCGCTGTGCCTACGATCTGCGCTCCCGTACGCGTACCACCCCGCACGGGGTGTTCGCCGGGGTCGCCCCCGCTGTGCTCGCCGCGCCTGTTCCCAGCATGCGGCTGGGGGATGCCCACCGGACCGTCACCACCCTCAGCCCGGTCTGGCTGACCGCCATAGCGGGCCGGCTGCTTCACGAAGAGCCCGATCTGCTGCCCGCGCTCACCCTGACCGCCGCGTCCTCAGCCGCCATCAGAGGGGATCGTCTGGAAGTCGAGAACCCCTCCTCCGCAGGGCCACGGTTCGCCAGCGTGCGAGCCACCGAGGTCTCGTGCCGATTACTGGAAGCCAGCCGCTCCGGGGCGTCGGCCGCTGACCTTCTCGCCGACCTTCTCCGCCGCCATCCCGGCGCCGCTCCTCACCAGGCCGTGCGAGCCCTGGTCGACATGATCGATACCGGTCTGCTGCTGACCGACCTGCTCCCGACCGACATGCGCGCGGACCCACTGAGGCATTTGCTGGACAAGCTCCCGGCCACAGCGTCAGCACGGACCTCTCTGACCCGGTTGGACCAGCTGCTGAACCAGTGCGATGCACACCCGCCCGGCGACCGGCGCAGGCGGAAGCTGCTGGAGGAAGCCTGTGATCTGGCCGACTCGCTGCATCGCACGGGTCGGCCGCTGGTTGTCGACACCCTTGCCGATGCCGAGATCGCCGTGCCTCCCGCGGTGGGTGAGCAAGCCGCAGAAGCCGCCTCGCTGCTCTGGCGGACCGGTCACCGGACCGGTCCGTTGACCGACTATCACCGGCGCTTCTGCGCCACCTACGGCCACCATCGGCTCGTGCCGCTGCTGGATGTCCTCGACCCCGTCACCGGCCTCGGATCACCCGGACCTCATGACGTGATCGGTACCGACGGGGTTCCCGACGCACACCGCACCGCCGCACTGGCCGGACTGCTCTCCGACGCCTTGTCGCAGGGCAAAGACGAACTCGTCCTCACCGAGCAGCACATCGACCGGCTCACCAACCCGTCGCCCCTGCCGCCGCCGCGCACCGCCGAGATCCACATCCGACTGCTGCGCGACGCGAACGGACTGCGCATCGCGGTCTGCCCCGGTACCGGCTCCCAGAACGCCGGAGCCGCACCCGGCCGCTGGGCCAGGTGGCTCCCTGACCTCGCCCCCCGGGAGCAGCCCGACACCGGAAGCGGCCCCATGATCGCGGAAATCGTCTGCCGGCCCCGTACCGCCGCTGGAGGACTGGCGGCCGAAACCGGCTCCGCTCCCTGGCGCATCCCGATCGATGTCCCCACCCACCCCCGCGACCTCCTTCCCCACGACCTCGCTGTCGTTACCACCGGAACGCACCTGCAACTGTGGTCCACCCACCACGATCGGCCGGTCATACCGGTGCTCCACAACCGCATCGCGCCCCGGCTCCTGCCCTCGGCCGCGTACTTCCTCCACCTCCTCGGGCACTCGGGAACCCGGCCGTGGCACCCGTGGAACTGGGGCGCGCTGTCCTGCTGGCCCTACACCCCGCGCGTGCGCTACCGCGACGTCCTTCTGGCCCCTGCCCGCTGGCGCTTGCCCGACGCCCTCGCCGCATCCGCGGGCCAGCGTGTCACTTTCGAAACACACCTCATGGCGTGGCGCACCCACACGCGGCCGACGCCGCCGCCCGTCCTGGTCGCCGAGGAGGCCGACCGCCACCTCCCGCTCGACCTGCGTCAGTCCGATCAGCGCGAGTTACTGCGCCGCAGCATTCGCCGTGGCACCCGCACGCTGGCAGAGCCCTTTGCCGCCCCCGATGAACTGGCCGTGGTCGAGGGGCCGAACGGAACCGGCCACCTGGTCGACCTCGTCGTCCCTCTCGCTCGGCGCCACACTCCCCAGCATGTGGCCATCGACCCGCGGTCCGCTTTGCGCGCCGTCGGCACCGGCACTCACCTGCCGGGTAGCTGTTGGCTCTCCGCCGTGCTCTGTGCACCCGGTCGCCTCCACGACACAGTGCTCACGGAGCTCGCCCCACTGCTGGCCGGCCTCCCCGACAACGTCGACCGCTGGTTCTGGCTGCGCTACAGCACCCCAGCTCTCGGGCCCCACCTGCGTCTGCGGTTCCACGCCGACCCTCATACGCTCGCCACCCGCATCCAGCCACAACTGGCCGGTCTAGCCGAGCGATTGCAGCATCGCGGCCTACTCAGCCCCGGCATGCTGCGCCTGGAGCCGTATGAGCAGGAGCTCGAACGCTACGGCGGACCGCAGGCCATCACAGCCGCCGAGCGCCTGTTCTGCGCCGACAGCCGTCTCGCCCTGGCCGCCCTCGCCCACACCGAGGACGTGCGCTTCCTCGCCGCTGCCGCCGGCGCCGCCGAGATCGCCCGCACTCTTGCTCCCGACCAGGCCCGCTCGGCCCTGAACCCTGGCCGCCTCACCCGGGAGCAGCGCCGTCACCGTGATGCCCTACGCGTCCGTCCCGTCGGCGAGTCCGAGACGCCCATCCCTTTCGATCTGGCGGCAGTCCGTGCCGCGTTGACCGCCTACCGTGACGCCGTTCCCCAGCGGTTGGCCGCCCGTTGTGCCAGTGATGTGATCCACCTGCACGCCAACCGCATGCTCTCCCTCGACCGAGGAGCCGAACGGATCATGCGGACCTTGGCCGCCGACCTCCTGCACGACTGATGGAAGCCGACCTCCGCGCCCGGGCCGCCACATGCGCCCTGGACATCGCCCACGACCTACGTGTTCCCGGCGACGTCACCGCTTCCCTGTCGGACCGCGCCGCCCACACCCTGTGCTACGGGCTCGCAGGTACGGCACTCCTGCACGCCTGCCTTGCCGAGGTGGAACCCGGCTCGGCCGAGACGGCTGCGGCCCACTGGGACGCCGCGGCCCGACTGCTGGGCAGGGCACCTCCGGACGGCATCCACACCGGCCCCGGAGCCCTCGCCGCTTCCCTGATCATCGGTACCGGTTACCTGGCTTTTCACGACCAGCGCCACCCCCTGCTGCCCCGCGCAACAGCCTGGCTCTCTGCCCGTGCCGTCGCGCTCGCTCGCCACCACTACCGACGCGCCGCCCGTGGGGAAGCAACCCCTTGGGCGGTCTACGACGCCATCAAGGGGCTCACCGGCATTGGGCGCGTCCTTCTCGCTGCCCACTCCCGCGGCCACAGCGCCGAAGCCGAACCAGGACTGGACGCCGCTCTGACAGCCCTCACCCACCTGACTGTCAACACCGTCGGAACCCGACCAGGTTGGTGGCTGCCCGCAGACCTTCATCCACCCACCGTGCGGGTTCCTCCCTCAGGCGCAGCCACCACCGGGCTCGCTCACGGCATCGCCGGCCCGCTTACCCTTCTGGCCACAGCCCATCAGGCCGGACACACCGTTCCCGGCCAGAACGACGCGATCCACACCGCGGCTCAGTGGCTCCTGACCTGGCAAACGCCTCAGCAGACATGGCCACCCCATGTCAGCGGTACCACCCTGGACAACAGCCCACATGGCGCTGCTACTCCCCTGATAGGGCGCACCACCGCCTGGTGCTACGGCACCCCGGGCATCGCCGCCGCTCTCACCAACGCCAGCCACGCCCTTGGCCTTCCGGCACTCCACCGCGCCGCCGGCGCGGCCATGAACAGCCTCGCCGCCAGGGCGCCGGGGCACTGGGACACCGAAGGCACAGCCCTCTGCCATGGCAGCGCGGGCATCCTGCAAAGCGCTCTCCGCCTCTCCTGCCTCCCTCTGGCGGACTCGGCCGCTCACACCACCTTGGCCGAGGTCACGAATGCGCGCCCGCACGGATTCCTCACCGGGCGCGCAGGCACCGCACTGGCTCTCGCCGACTTCAGCGGGCTGTTGTCAGCCGGACCGAACGACACCTGGGACTGCATCCTCCTGCTGTCGTAGCCGAGCTGGGCCGGGCCCACATGGCAGGGCACCGACTTGAGGCATGCTCGAAGGACGAGATCCGTAGGGGTACACGCCCCGCGTGACCAGCGCGGCCGACCCTGGCGCACACCCCGGTGCGCCGGGGTTCCGGTCTTGGCCGCCGGTCCCCGGATGCGGGAAATTCATCGGCGGGTCAATCGTGACCCTCACGCATCTTTCCTCCAGGAGGGGAATATGTCGCGCATTCGTGCGTTAGTCGTCGCCGTCGTCGCCGCCGGGGTTCTCGCCGGTACCGGAACCGGAGCCTCGGCCGTGGCCGCCAGCCGCTTCGACGACGGCAGCTTCGAGACTCCCAGGGCGCCCGCCAACTCGTTCCAGACGCTGAACACGGGCGGTTCCATCGGCCCGTGGAAGGTCACGTCCGGGAGCGTCGATCTGATCGGTGCCGGGTACTGGCAGGCGGCCGAGGGCGACCAGTCGGTCGACCTCAGCGGCACCAGTGGGGGAACCGTGTCGCAGACGTTCACGACGGTCCCGGGCAAGCGGTACACGGTGACGTACTCCCTCGCGGGCAACCCCGGGGGCGGTCCGGCCGTGAAGACCGGGAAGGTCCTGGTCGACGGGCAGAACTTCCAGGACTTCACCTTCGACACCACGGGCAAGTCCACGACGAACATGGGCTATGTGACCCGTGAGGTGTCCTTCGTGGCCACCGGCACCACCATGACGCTGTCGTTCGCCAGCACCACCAACACATCCGCCGGACCGGTCCTCGACGACGTCCGGGTCCGCGAGTGCGACCCCTGCCCCTCCTGCTGATCCAGAACCAGGACACCCCGGAGCCCCGGCGCCTGCGCGCCGGGGCTCCACCACGTCAGCCGCCCTGGCCCGTGCCGCATCGCGGCGGCTGCAGGGGTGTCACCTCACGGTCGAAGTACGACGCGATGTCCTCACCCGCGCCGTAGAGCTCCTCGATGTACCGGGCCCATGGCTTGATGGCGTCGGGGTCGGTCCAGCGGATCGCGCCGATGGTGGCGCCGGTGTCGTCGTAGAGCACCTGGAAGAGCGTGCTGCCGCCGAGCACCACGATTTCCGGCAGCGGACCGCCGGCTTCGGCGGATGCCACCTGTTCGGTGGTGACGACGCGGATGCGCTCCCCGTGCTCGGCATGCTGACGGTGGGAGTGGAGCTCCCACTGCACATAGGGCGTCAGCGGCTGGTCGACCACCCGCACCCGGTGGAAGGCGTGGCCGCGCCGCGCGTCCTCCTCGGCGACCGTGCGCAAGGTGTCGCGGCGGTCTTCGAGGAGCGCGAGTGCCTCCTCCCACGCGCCCCGTCGCAGGGCCTCCCGGCTGGGGCTGCCCTGTTCCTCGAAGTGCTGACGGCGCTCCAGCTTCCATGAAGCGGTGTCGCGGACACTCGCCTCGCGCTCCCGGAAGTCACGTTTGTAGGCGTCGCGGGTGAGCCGTTCGCCCCGTTCGGGGGCGAGCGCGGGGGGTCGGGGAGACGCGGAGGGGTCCGCCTCCCAGGTCCGTGCCATCTCATCCCCCACTCGATATGGCCGTGCACAGGGTCGTCACGGAGTGTATACGGGTGGCGGCGCACGGCAAGGTGGTGTGGGGGGTGGGGTGAGGTGCGCCGGGGTCGGCGGTGGGGGCCGGAAATGCGACTGGGGTTTCTCGGTGAACCGAGAAACCCCAGGTCAGTGGCGTAAGCCAAGGTGCGCCGCCAGGGACTCGAACCCCGGACCCGCTGATTAAGAGTCAGCTGCTCTAACCAACTGAGCTAGCGGCGCCTGCTGACGTGTGAATCCTACCGGACCCCGGAGGGTGCTCCTGACCAGTGGGGTCGGGTCAGGGGCGGGGTCGGCTCATTGGTATGGACATGTCCAAAACTGCTCGCTAATCTCGGACTTGGTCTAGACCGCAGTGCACGGCTCATGGACTCCCCACGTCTTCAGGAGCGAAGCATGCGCAAGAAGATCCGCGCTGCTGTCATCGGCATCGGTCTCGCGGCGGTCTCCGTCCTCGCGACCGGCGGCAGCGCTTCAAGCCACGGGTACACCGACTCACCCATCAGCCGCCAGAAGCTGTGTGCCAACGGCACCGTCACCGGGTGCGGGGCCATCCAGTACGAACCGCAGAGCGTCGAGGGCCCGAAGGGGTTCCCGGCGGGCGGGCCCGCGGACGGGCTGATCTGCGCGGGCGGGAACAGCCGGTTCGCGCAGCTCGACGATCCGCGGGGCGGCAACTGGCCCGCGACCCGGGTCGGCGCGGGGCAGAGCTACACGTTCAACTGGCGCTTCACCGCCTCGCACGCGACCACCGACTTCCGCTACTACATCACCAGGAACGGATGGGATCCCGGCCGGCGGCTGTCCCGTTCGAGCCTGGAGCCGCAGCCGTTCCTGACCGTGCCGTACCACGGTCAGCGGCCGCCGTCCTCGCTCTCCCATGCGGGCACACTGCCGGCCGGGAAGAGCGGTAGGCATCTGATCCTCGCCGTGTGGACGGTCGCGCACACCGGCAAGGCTTCCTCCGCCTGCTCGGACGTCCAGTTCTGAGCGAGGCGGGAGCCAGGGGTGCGGTGCCGTCCGGACGGCACCGCACCGTCACCGGCCAGGCCGGCGATCAGCGCCACGGTGGCCTCCGCCGACAGCGCGCTGTCCACGATCCGGCCGAAGGCGTCGGCGAAGAGGTGGACGTCGTCGGCGCCCTCGACATAGGTCGGACCGCAGACGTTCTCCTGGGTGACCACGTCCGGCAGCGGACCCCGGAAGCCGACCAGGGTGAACGCGCCCGCGTCACCGGGGTTGGGGGCGGCGTCCAGCGCCATCACCTGGAGCGTGACCGTGGGCCAGTGGGCCATCTCCAGCAGCCGTCCGAGCTGGGTGGCCATGAGGGCCGGGCGGCCGGTGAACCGGCGGCGCAGGGTGGCCTCGTGGATGACGGCCCAGAGTCTGAGCGGGGCGGTCGGCCGGGTGAGCACGGCCTGGCGGGCGAGCCGCACCTCGGCGAGCGCGTCGACCTCGGCGGCGCTGCGGGGCACCGCCTGGGCGGCGATCGTCGCGCGCGCGTAGTCGGGTGTCTGCAGCAGACCCGGCAGGACCAGCGGGGCGTAGTCGCGGACGGACTCCGCGTCCGACTCCAGGGAGATGTAGTCGGCGTAGGCGGGTGCGACCACCCCGCGGTAGGTCCGCCACCAGCCGCGCTGCGCCGCGTCCTTGGCCGCCTGGCCGGCCAGGAGCTCAAGCGCGGCACGGACGTCGGCGTCGTCGATCGCGTACGCCCGCAGCAGGGTGCCGACCTCGGCGGTGCGGAGCGTGGCGTTGGCGTTCTCGATCCGGGAGAGCTTCGGCGCGGTCCAGTGGCGGGCGTGCGCCGAGCCGTTCTGCTCGGCGTTCAGGGCGTCGGCGGCCGCGTCCAGCGTCATCCCCGCCTCCGTGCGCAGCCTGCGCAGTGCGGACCCCAGGCGCCTGCGCCGGACCGTGGGCACTGGCTGGTAGGACATGTCGCCAGTCTGACGTATCGCCAACAAGGGGTGCGCTGAGGGCATATGCCAGTCTTGCGCCGCCGGGTCGAAACATTGCGAGTCGCACGCGCATGGGACAGGATCGCTCAGGTGAGGCGGCACGCGCCGTGCGTTGGAGGGGCCCCGGACCATATGGCTGAGAACACCTGGCAGCGATACGAACTGCGCCTCCGCGTCCATCCGCAGACCCTCGCCGATGTGCGCCGCGCGGTGGGCGCGCGGCTGCGTCTGTGGGGTCGTGACGAGCTGATCACCGCCGCCGCGATGTGTGTCACCGAGCTGCTGTCGAATGTGCACAAGCATGCCGCCTCGCCCGACTGCGTACTCGCCCTGGAGGAGCGGCCGCACGGGATATACGCCGCGGTCAGCGACACCGAGTCGGGGCTGCCGGTGGTCAAGGAGCCCGACTTCCTGTCCGAGAGCGGGCGCGGGATGTTCCTGCTGAGCAAGACGGCCCACACCTGGGGCACCGATCTCACCCCCACCGGCAAGACGGTCTGGTTCACCCTCCGCGCCGAAGCGGTGGATCCCTGACCCACGGCGCCGGTAGCGTGGTGTCCGCGACCTGAAGCAGGGGGTGGACCATGGATCCGGTGACGGCGGGCGCGCTGGTCACGGCGGTCAACGCGGCCGTGTCGGGGGCCGGGGGCGAGGCCGGACGGCGAGCTCTGGACTCCCTGGGCGCACTGGCCCGCAGGGCGCTGCGGCGCGGTGAGGACGGCACGGCCGACGACCCCGGACCGGTGGTCATTCCGCGCGACGACGCCGAGCGGCTGCGCCGGCTGGCCGAGCTGCTGGCCGAACGGGCCCGTCAGGACCCGGACTTCGGACGTGACCTCGCGGCGTGGATGCGCCGGTACGGCGCTGCGGACGGCGAGGACGAGACGAGCACGGTGTACAACACGGTCTCCGGGGACGCCCACATCACCGGTCCGGTCATCCAGGGCCGGGACTTCAACGGGCCGATCAGCTTCGGCGGCCGCTGACCCCCAGGCCCGCAGGGGCCGCGAGTCTCTGCTGTCACCCCCGGACGGGGGTGATCTCCCATTGGTTACGGCCCTGGCAGCAACCGGACAGGACCGGTCACGGCCGGTCGCGGGGTGTCGCGGGCCCGCTGCACTGTGTGCGTCCGCCCCGCGTACGCCCCCGCGGTTCCCGTAACTTGTTGACAGTTGGAATCATCCGGGTGCGTACGGAGTCATGTACGCCGGATCGCCACGCACCGTTTGGTCAACTCTTTACCTTACGCCCCGCGTTGACGCCGTCGCTGTGTGCGAATTACTGTCGATGTTGATTTCGCGCAATGCTGCCTCGCTATTTGAGGCAATGGAAATACGAGAACCAGGCCGGTATTTGAAAGAGTAAGTCTCTGAAGCCCTCTGGGGAAGTCATGGTAGGTCTTGTCCGCGTATCCGAGCGTCCTTCCGAGAGTGCGGCAGCCGCTCCGGCCATGGCCCCCGACTACGTGGAGCGCGCCCTGCTCGCCGCGCGCGACCTGATCGAGTCGACGGTCGTACGGCACCGCCGGGAGCTGGCCCAGGACTCCTGGGCGGGGACGGCTCTGGAGAAGGTGCCGCTCGCGGAGGTCGTCGACACACTCGTCGACGGCGCCGAGCGGACCGTACAGGTGGTCATGTCGGGCGGCGAGGAGCAGACGGACGCCGTCTGCGCGGCGCTCGCCCGGCCCGCCAGGGGAGCCCGCCGGAATGTGGCGGTGCGGTTGCTCTGCAGGGAGCGGGCCGCCTCCGCCAACGCGATACGCGCGCTGGCGCGCACCGATCCGCGGTGCGAGGTCCGGGTCGGCGACGGCGGGCCGACCGAGGCCCTGCTGATCGACGGTCAGCTCGTCTACGTACGCGGCGGGGGCGGCGGACGGCAGGCGACCCTGGTGGAGGACCCCGCCACGGTGCGGGCCCTGGAGCTGATGTTCACCGGGGCCTGGGGGAACGCGGTGGGGCTCGCGGAATATCCGCGGCTCGGCGGACGGCTGTGCCGGGATTCGGCCCGCCAAATACTGGAATGTCTGCGCACCGGCCACACCGATGAGGTGGCGGCCCGGGAGATGCAGGTTTCCCTGCGCACCTATCGGCGCTACGTCGCGGAGATCATGCGGGAGCTGGGGGCCAACTCCCGCTTCCAGGCAGGGGTACGGGCGGTGGAAATGGGGCTGCTGCCCAGCCGTCCCTGACAGTGCTCGCGACCTTGACCACGTCATCGGGCAGAACTCGGGCAAGAAGTGTGGGGGAGATGGACGACCGCGGACGCGATCCGGGGCCGGAGGCCACGCATACGGGGGACGTGCTGGACCGGACGCTGCGGGAGGTGCGGGCGCTCATCGAGTCCACCGTGGTGGAACACCGCGCCCGGCGCTCCCGGCATGCGCAGTTCACCGAGGTGGGAATAGAGGATTCCGCCTTTCTGGCCGCCGCTGAGCAAGTGATCACGCAGGCCCGGCGGGGGGTGGACGCGGTGTTCCCGGACGCCTCGGCGCGGATGGCACCGGTCCACGGGGCGCTGGGCGCGCTGCTGACCGATCTCGACGGCGGGGTGCGGGTGCGGGTGCTGCGCGGCAGATCCGGCCCCGGTGGCGGTCCGCCGCCGGGGCCCGCCCCGGTGTCCGTACCGCTGCCGGGGGCCGAACGGACGGCGGACGGCGCGGCGGGGGCGTCCGGGGCGTCCGGCGCGGCCGGTTCCGGGGCGGCGCGTACCGGAACGTCCGGCGCGGGCGGGAGCGGAAACCCGGGCGGGGGCGCGGGCGGGAGCGGGGGTGTCGGGGGCCGGAGCCCCCACCCGTGCCCCCCGCAGGTGCGTACCGCGGCCGTCGCCCTGCCCACCGCGGTCATCGCCGACGGCCGGACCGCGCTGGTGTGCACCGAGACCGAGGAGGGGCGGCGGACCTCGGTGGTCCAGGACCCGCTGGTGGTCGGCTCCCTGTACGGCATGTTCGGGACCATCTGGGCGGGCGCCGTACCCGCCGCCCGCCCCCTGGACTTCGGCAACCGGGCCCGTACCGAGATGGTGCGCCGGGTGCTGGCCCGGCTGCGGGACGGTGTCACCGACGAGGCCGCGGCCCGCGATCTGGCGATCTCGGTGCGCACCTACCGCCGCTACGTCACCGGGATCCTGGAGCTGCTGGAGGCAAGTTCCCGCTTCCAGGCGGGGGTACGAGCCGGTGAACTCGGCATACTCGGCGAACCGCCCAAGCCGCCCCCCTCGCCCCCCGACAGCGCGGCCCGCTGACATCCGGTGGCCATCACCCTCCGGTGCGCAAGGGGTCCGGTGGCCTCTTGCGGTCATCCTCGAGCGATTCTCTACCAGCGGCTTACAGCCCGTTCCTACCCTGACGACGGGCCGCACACCGTGCGCGCCCGGAGATCCACGGGGGGATGTCTCATGGCGGAGAGCGACACGGCCGGTGCCCGGACCCGGGTGGCCGCGCTGCACCGGCTCAAGGACGAGGTGCGCGCGGGGGACCCCCGGGCCACCGCGGCCCAGCACGGCAAGGGCAAGCTGACCGTGCGCGAACGGCTCTCGCTGCTGTTCGACGAGGGGTCGTTCACCGAGCTGGAGCCGTTACGCAGGCACCGGGCCAGCGGGTTCGGCCTGGAGGACAAGCGGCCGTACACCGACGGTGTGATCACCGGCTGGGGCACGGTGCACGGCCGTACGGTCTTCGCCTTCGCCCATGACTTCCGGATCTTCGGCGGGGCGCTCGGCGAGGCCCACGCCCAGAAGATCCACAAGCTGATGGACCGGGCGCTGGCCGCCGGGGCACCGCTGGTCTCCCTCAACGACGGCGCGGGCGCACGCATCCAGGAGGGCGTCTCCGCGCTCGCGGGCTACGGCG
The DNA here is from genome assembly GCF_024295805.1 of Streptomyces cucumeris. GTDB lineage: Bacteria > Actinomycetota > Actinomycetes > Streptomycetales > Streptomycetaceae > Streptomyces > Streptomyces cucumeris. Next base: position 24,480 of record NZ_JANCLX010000039.1, on the reverse strand, counting down.
GCATCTTCGAGCGCAACACCCGTGCCTCGGGGGTGATCCCGCAGATCAGCGTGATGCTCGGGCCGTGCGCGGGCGGCGCCGCGTACTCCCCGGCCCTCACCGACTTCGTGTTCATGGTCCGGGAGACCTCGCAGATGTTCATCACCGGACCCGATGTGGTCCAGGCGGTGACGGGGGAGAAGGTCTCGCAGAACGGGCTCGGCGGCGCCGATGTGCACGCCGAAACCTCCGGGGTGGCCCACTTCGCCTACGACGACGAGGCGAGCTGTCTGGAGGAGGTGCGCTATCTGCTCTCGCTGCTGCCCGCGAGCAACCGGGAGACCCCGCCGCCGGTGCCGTGCGACGATCCGCGCGACCGCCGCTGTGACGCGCTGCTGGACCTGGTGCCGCTGCACGGCAACCAGCCGTACGACATGCGCGCGGTCATCGAGGAGATCGTCGACGACGGTGAGCACATGGAGGTGCACGAGCGCTGGGCCACCAGTGTGCTGTGCACCCTGGCCCGGCTGGACGGCCGGCTGGTGGGCGTGGTCGCCAACCAGCCGCTGGCCCTGGCCGGGGTGCTGGACATCGAGTCCTCCGAGAAGGCGGCCCGGTTCGTCCAGTTCTGCGACGCGTTCAACATCCCGCTGGTCACGCTGGTGGACGTACCCGGCTTCCTGCCCGGTGTGGACCAGGAGCATGGCGGCATCATCCGGCACGGCGCCAAGCTGCTCTACGCGTACTGCAACGCGACCGTGCCGCGTATCCAGCTCATCCTGCGCAAGGCGTACGGCGGGGCGTACATCGTGATGGACTCCCGCTCCATCGGCTGCGATCTGTCGTTCGCCTGGCCGACCAACGAGATCGCGGTGATGGGCGCCGAGGCCGCGGCCAATGTGGTCTTCCGCCGCCGGATCGCCGCCGCCGAGGACCCCGGCACCGTACGCGGCCAGCTGGTCAAGGAGTATGCGGCGGAGCTGATGCATCCCTACTACGCGGCCGAGCGCGGACTCGTGGACGATGTCATCGATCCGGCACTCACCCGGCAGACCCTCATCGCGGCGCTGGAGATGCTGCGCACCAAACATGCCCCGCTGCCTGCGCGAAAACATGGAAATCCACCGACGTGACTATTTCGTTTTCCCCGACGACATTGTAATCCGCGGCGTACGGGCGATAGGTTGCACGCGGGCGTGCCGACTAGGCAACAGCCGGTAATGCAAGGGGATTTGGGGATGACCGAAGGGGACGGAAGGGGTGCGACCGCCACGGCGGCCGCGGGCGGCGGGCCGAGGACCACGGCGCCGCATTCACCCCGACCGGGACGCGCGCGAAAGTCCGGCAACACCGCCGGAAACGCACATCGCGGAGGCAGGGGACGGCAAAACAACAGGGGCGCGCATGGCCGTCGTGTTCCCGTGAAGCGCCGCCGGTCCATCTTCCAGCGGGTGCTTCCGCCACTGGTATTCGGGCTGTTGCTGCTTCTCGTATGGGACATCGTCACCCGTACCGGAATGATCGCGGAGTTCTATCTGCCCGCCCCGGGTGCGTTGGCGGACCGTTTCCTCGATGAGGTGCAACACGGTCTGCTGCTGGACTACACCAAGGAGACGGTGTGGGAGGCGCTTGCGGGCGGCGGCCTGGGGATCGCGGTGGCGCTGCCGCTGGGCTACCTCATCGCCCGCAGCGAACTGGCGGCCGCGGCGCTGGAGCCGTACGTGGCCGCCTCGCAGGCCGTGCCCGCGGTGGCGCTGGCCCCGGTGTTCGCCATCTGGCTGGGCTACGGACTGCTGCCCATCGCGGTGCTCTGCGCCCTGCTGGTGTTCTTCCCCATCCTGGTCAACACCGCGCTGGGCTTGCGCTCACTGGACCAGGACGTGATGGGGGCCGCGCGGGTGGACGGTGTGGGGTGGTGGGGAATGCTCTGGTACATCGAGCTGCCGCTCGCCCTGCCCAGCATCCTCGCGGGGGTGCGCAACGGCCTCACGCTCTCCATCACCGGCGCCGTCGTCGGTGAGTTCGTGATGGGCGGGGAGGGGCTGGGCCAGCTCATGACGGTCCAGCGCCAGGAGGCCGACACCGAGGGGCTGTTCTCCACGCTCCTCATGCTCTGCCTGCTCGCGGCCGTCCAGTACACGGTCGTCCGGCTGGCCGAGAAGTTCGTCCAGCGCGACTGACATCGTTCACTCAAGAGGAGACGTAGTGCGTTCTGTGAAGACCTCCACGAGCCGTGCCCGCAGACACCGGGTCACGGGGGCGGCTCTTGCGTCGGTCGTGGCACTGGCCATGCTGACCTCATGCGCCGAGGAGCCGGAGAGCGCGGGGGGCAAGGGCGGCGAGGGCATCACCGTAGGGCTGACGTACACGCCCAACATCCAGTTCGCACCGTTTTACGTGGCCGCTGAAAAGGGCTTCTACAAGGACGCCGGACTCCAGGTGACGCTACGTCATCATGGTGCGGCGGAAGACCTCTTCGGAGCGCTGAAGTCGGGCAAGGAGGACGCGGTCTACGCGGGCGGCGACGAGATGCTCCAGGCCCGCTCCAAGAATGTGCCGGTCGTGGACATCGCCACCTTTTACCAGAAATACCCGGTGGGTCTGATCGTCCCCAAGGACTCCGACATCCGGAAACCGGAGGACCTCAAGGGCCGCAAGATCGGCACCCCCGGCCCCTTTGGCGAGACCTATTTCGGATTGCTGGCCCTCCTGAAGGAGGGCGGCCTTTCCGCCAAGGACGCGAAGGTCCAGAACATCGGCTTCACCCAGCAGGCCGCCCTGACCGGAAAGAAGGTCGAGGGCGTGATGGGTTACCTGAATAACGACGCCATCGCCTTCAAGGAGGCCGGGACCTCGGTACGGGCGATTACCCTCGACTCGGGCGATGAGGGAGAACCGCTGGTCGGCGTGGGCCTGGGGGCCAAGAAGAGCACGCTGGACAAGCGCGGTGACGATATGCGGAAGTTCGTCGACGCCTCCTTGCGCGGTCTGCAGTACATGGCGGACCACCCGGACGAGGCCATCGAGCTGAGCCAGAAGTACGTACCGACCCTGCGCGGTGACAAGCAGCAGAAGAACGCGCGGGCGGTGCTGAAGGCCACCATCCCGATGATGAAGAACGACCAGGGCGAGGTGGGGGTCAACGACCCGCAGACCTGGACCCGGATGGCGGACTTCATGTACGACCAGGGGCTGCTGGGGGAGGCCGTGACCCCCGAGGACGCCTACGACAACGCATATCTGCCGAAGTCATGAGCCGGAGCCGGGGCCGGTAGGGCCCGGAGAGCCGGTGACCGCCGCGGGCGGCGGGCGCTCAGGTGCCCGCCGCCCGTTCGCCGTGCGCCGCCCGCCGGTGCAGCGCCGCCGACACCGCGAAGGCCGCCCCGGCCCCGGCCGCCAGCGCCACCCAGCTTCCCGTCGCCGAGGACTGGGAGATCACGAACAGTCCGATGGCCGGGCCCGAGGCGGTGCCCAGGTTCCAGGCCAGTGAGGCCAGCGCGCTCGCCCGGCCCGTCGCCTCCTCGCCCGACCAGCGCAGCAGCAGCGGGTAGAAGGCCGAGGAGTACATCAGCTCACCCGCCGCGAACACCACCGCGAAGGCGAGCAGCAGCCCGTGGCGCAGCGCGGCCGGGGCCGTGGGACCGGCCAGCGCCGCCCCCAGACCACAGCCGAACGCCCCGGCCCACAGCACCGGTCCGGCCGCCAGGCTCACGGTCTCCGGCAGCCGTTCCAGCCGGCGGCTCAGCACGGGCTGGAGGGCCACCAGGGCGAAGGAGTTGGCCGCCACCACGGCGCTCACCCAGCCCAGGGTGACGCCCATATGGTCATGCATCAGCAGCGGTACGGTCGCCTCGATCTGGGTGAAGCCGACGATCGCGAACAGCGCCTGGGCGACGACCAGCAGCGCCATCGGCCGGATCCGCAGCAGGGCGCGGTAGGTCGGCCCGGCCGCGCCGCCGGTCCCCGGCTCCGCGGACCGGTCCCGGACGGCCTCCTTCGGCCGCAGCGCCCGGATCACCACCACGAGGGGCACCGCCGCGAGCGCGTTGGCCAGATACAGCCAGCGCAGCATTCCGGCCGGGGTGCCCGCGCCGTGCAGCGCCAGGCCCGCGACCACCGAACCGAACCCGATCCCCGCGTTGTTGACGATATGCCGGACGGTGAACGCCGTCCGGCGGCCGCTCTCCGGGACGGCCAGGTCCACCACGCCCACGACCGAGGCGTAGAACAGCCCGAAGCCGACCCCGGCACAGGCGCCGGAGAGCAGGACCAGGGCCACCCCGTCGGCCGGGGCCAGCAGTCCGTACCCCACCGCCAGCGCGGCGCCGCCGATCGCCCCCACCCGGTGCGGGCCCCGGCGGTCGGCCAGCGGACCGCCGAGGAGGGCCGCGGCGAAGCTGGCCGCGGCCATCGCGATGAAGTAGCCGCCCGCGGCCCCGGAGCCCAGCCCCAGCATCCGGCTGATGTAGATCGAGGTGAACGGGAAGCACAGCCCATTGCCCACGCTGGAGAGCAGCAGTACGCCCATGAGCAGGGTGAACCGCCGCCCGAGGGGGGTACGGGCGGCGGACCGGGTCTCGGACACCCCGGATTCGGTGCCGGTCACGTGCCGAGCGCGGCGCGCACCTTGAGCAGCTCCTCGACCGTGCGCAGGTCGTAGGGCGCGGGCAGGGACAGCACCACGTGCACCGCCCCGGCCTCGGCGAACCCCTCGACCAGCGGGAGCTGGTCCGGGTTGACCATGACCGTACGGGCGACCTCGCCGGGGTCGCGGCCGACCCGCTCGCACCACTGGTCCAGCACCCCGCTCAGCTCGCGGAACTCGGCGACCGGGTCCTCGGAGGCCCAGCCGTACCAGTTCCACCAGTCGGCCTCGCGGGCGACCAGCTCCAGGGTGCGCCGCCGTCCGCCGCCGCCGATCAGCACCGGCAGCTTCCCGGCGGGCCCGGGGTTGAGCCGGGCCAGCCGCTCCTTGACGGTCCGTACGGCGGTGGCGAAGGCGTCCATGCGCGCGGCCGGACCGGGGAAGGGGATGCCGTACTCGGTGTGCTCGGCCTCGAACCAGCCCGCGCCCAGGCCCAGCACCAGCCGTCCGCCGCTGAGCTGGTCCACGGTGCGGGCCATGTCGGCGAGCACCTGCGGATTGCGGAAGGCGGTGCAGCTCACCAGGGGGCCGATGGCGGCCCGCCGGGTCTCGACCGCCATCGCGGACAGCAGCGACCAGCACTCGTAGTGGCGTCCGGCCGGATCGCCGGTGTGCGGGAGGAAGTGGTCCCAGGTCCACAGGGAGTCGACGCCGAGGTCGTCGGCCTCGCGCCAGGCGGTGCGCAGTTCCGCGATACCGGTGTGCTGGGGGTGGAGTTGTACGCCTACGCGCAGGGACACGACGGTCCTTTCTCGGAGGTGCTCGGGTGGTTCGGCCGCGGTGCGGGACGCCGCCCCGTCACGGGTGCGGGACGCCGCCCCGTCACGGGGTGACGACGACCCGGTAGACGGGGGTCTCGGCGGTCTGCCGGAGCGCCTTCTCCACCTCGTCGAGCGCGTAGCGGGCGGTCACCAGCGACTCGAGCCGTTCGGAGAGGCCGCCGCCGCGCAGCAGTTCGGCCGCGGCCCGCCAGTCGTCGGGCTCGTGGCTGAAGGAGCCGGTCACGGTGAGCTGGCGGCGGTGCACCTCGTAGCCGGGCAGTTCGGCGGGCGGGCCGTCGGGGCCGCCGCCGAAGAGCACGATGGTGCCGCCGTCGGCGACGGCGGCCAGGGCGGAGGCGATGGACTCCCGGGACGCGATGGTCACGAACACCACGTCGGCGGGCGGGAGGCTGTCGACGTCCCCGGGGGTGACGGCCGCGTCGGCTCCGGCCCCGGCGATGGCGGCGAGCCGCCGCTCGTCGCGTTCGACCACACAGACGCCGCGGGCCTGGAGGTGCCGGGCGACGGCCAGGTGCAGCTGGCCCATGTAGCCCGCGCCGATCACGGTGACCCGGTCACCGGCGCGGAATCCGCCGCGGCGCAGCGAGTGGACCACACAGGCCAGCGGTTCGCCCATGGCGGCCACGGCGGGGTCGGTGTCGCCCACGGACCACACCCGGGAGGCGGGCAGCACGATGTACTCGCCCAGGCCCGCGCCCATGGCGATGGCGCCGTCCTCGCGGACCTGGCCCTGGAGGGCGACACAGATGGCGGACTGGCCACGGCGGCAGGCCCGGCAGGTGCCGCAGCGGGGGAGCCCGTCCAGGGTGACCAGGGAGCCGACGGCGGGCATGTCCTCCAGATCGGCGGCCTTGGGCCCGACCTTCTCCACCCAGCCGGATATCTCATGGCCGGCGGCGGCCGGGTAAACGTTCATGCGCCCGGCGTACAGATTGGCCTCCATGGTGCAGATGCCGCACGCCGCGATGCGTACGAGCACCTCGGAGTCGCCCACGTCGGGCACAGGAATCTCTCTGATGTCCACCTGGCCTGGCGCGGTGATGACTGCGGTGCGCATGGGAACTGCCTTCCGGATCAAGGACGTTGTGCCCGGAGGCTATGCCGCGGCGTCACCCGTGGCAAGAAAGGATCAGTGGCCGGAACCTGACGCCGAGGAGGTGCGCCGGAAGGTCCACCAGATGATGCCGGCCCCGGCCGCCGCGGCGATCGCGCCGACGACGGAGGCGACATGCATGGCGTGGACGAACCCCTGGTCGGCGAGGTCGGAAAGATGCGGCATCCGCAGCCGGTCGCTGATCATCCGGGTGGCCTCGGGGGACTCCTTCGCGGAGTCGGCGGTGCCCCGGGGGAGCCGGTCCAGACCGGGGGTGATCTGGCCACGGTAGACGCTGACCAGGACGGAGCCGAGGACGGCGACCCCGAGGACACCGCCGATCTGGCGCATCGCGTTGTTGACGGCCGATCCGGCGCCGGTGCGGTCGGTGGGTAGCACCGACATGATGGCCTCGGTGGTGGGGGCCACGGCCGCGCCCATCCCCAGGCCCTGGAGGACGAGGAAGACCCAGAACAGCGGCAGTCCGCTGTGCTCGTCGAGGAAGACATAGGCGAAGAAGCCGGTGGTGGCGATGAGCATGGCCGTGGTGACCACCGCCCGGACCCCGTACGCCCGGACCAGCTTGGCGGAGAGCGGGGCACCGAGTAAGACGCCCAGGGCCACCGGGGCGATGGACAGTCCGCACTCCAGCGGGGTCTGGCCGTGCACCCCCTGGAGATAGAAGCTGGTGTAGTACATCGAGCCGTTCAGGCCGAAGAAGGTGAGCATCACCGCCACGCTGGCGCCGGTGAACCGGATGTCGCGGAACAGCCGTACGTCGAAGCTGGGGTTGGTCACCCGCAGTTCGACCAGGACGAACACCACCACCAGCAGTGCGCCCCCGATGAGCGCGGCGAGGATGGCCGGATCGGTCCAGTCGTTGCGGTGGCCGCCCTCGATGACGCCCCAGACGATGGCGAACAGCCCGGCGGTGGAGAGCACCACACCCAGCGGGTCGAACTTCTGCCGGACCCGCTGGGCCACCCCGGGCAGGAAGACCAGCGACCCGGCCACGCACAGCACCACGATCGGCACGTTGACCAGGAAGACCGAACCCCACCAGAAGTGGTCCAGCAGCGCCCCGCTGAGCATCGGCCCGGTGGCGATGGCGATCCCGCTGGAGCCGGACCAGATGGCGATGGCGGTGGCGCGGTGCCGCTCGTCGAAGACCTGGGCCAGCAGTGCGAGGGTGGCGGGCATGATCAGCGCGCTGCCGACGCCCATCACGCCCCGGGCGATGATGAGTTCGGTGGCCGAGCCGGCGTATCCGGCCCAGGCGGAGGCGGCGCCGAAGACGAGCATGCCGGTGAGCAGCAGCCTGCGGTGTCCGTAGCGGTCCGCGAGCACCCCGCCGGTGAACAGCAGCACCGCGAAGACCAGGGTGTAGGAACTGATGCTCCACTGGAGCTGGTTGGGGCTGGCGCCGAGCCCCTCGTCGGGGTCGGCCAGGGTCTTGAGCGCGACGTTCAGCACGGTGTTGTCGAGCCAGACCGCGAGCTGGGACAGGACGAGCACCGAGAGTGCGAGCCATTGGCGGCCGGTCGGTGAGGACGGTGGTTCGGCCGGTGCGGCGTCGGTCGTCGCGGCGTTCTGTGCAGCCATGGGGGCGGCGCCTTTCGGGACCACGGTGGTGGAGGGGGGTCCGCGTCGTACGTCAAGGGACGGCTTGCTGTCTCATGCGCTGGCTCATTGAGGAAGTTACCAATCGGCCGAGCTGAGGCGCAGCCCCTTGGTGACACCGGCCTGTTCAGCGCCCGGAACGCGAGGGCATTTCCCGGCGAGAACTGTCCTATAAGTAACGATCTTCCTTGCCGTGCGGGGGGTGGCTCGTTACTGTGCGGCAATAGGGAGCGGGGGTGTCCTTTGAGCCATTTCGGAATTCAACTAAACGACCGTACGGGCATTGACGGTATCGACGCTATTGACGGGGGCGGTACGGACGGACCGGTCCGCCGGGAGCCGGACACGAGGTCGGACAACCTGGAGCGGGCTCTGGGCGAAGCGTTACGCCTGCTGGAGTCGGCTGTTCACCATCATCGGCGCAGCGCCATGGCGTCCGCCACCGCCGAACTGCCGGTGGCCGGGGAAGCGGTGGCCGGATGGGTGGCGCGGCTGGTGCTGCGGGCCGAGCGCGATGTGATCTGGAGTCTGCCGGAGGTGGCGTCCGAGGAGCATGCCCGGCTGATCGCGCAGACGCTCACCCAGCTCGCGGGCAAGGGCGTCAGAACGCGGATGCTGTGCCCGGCGCGGGTGATCCGCGGGGCCGCCTGGCAGCGTTCGGTCGGCACGGTGGAGCGGCTGGACGTCCGCGTCTGTGACGGGGTGCGGCAGGAACTGGTGGTGGTGGACGGGGGAGCGGTGATCGCGCCCGACGCCTCCCCGGGGGAACCGGGCGGATCCCGGGCCTCGATGATCCAGAACTCGACCGTGGCGGACATGCTGCACCAACTGCTGTGCGGGATGTGGGACACGGCCCAGCGTCCGATGCGGCCGCTGTCCTTCGAGGGCGGTGCGCGCGGCCGGGTGCTGCGCGAGGTGCTGACGCTGATGGCCGAGGGTTACAAGGACGATGCGGCGGCCCGCAAGCTGGGCCTGTCGGTGCGTACCTACCGGCGCTATGTGGCCGACATCATGCGTGACTTGAAGGTCGAGTCACGGTTCCAGGCCGGAGTGCGCGCCGCGCGCGCCGGGCTCATGGAGCCCGACGGCGACTGAGCTCCGCCGACGAGGGCGGTCGGATTCCGGGTGATATGTACGGTCTGCGCGTCAGCTTCCTGACACTTTCTTGCGCGAACCGCGATCATACGCTTCGGTAACCGGCCGCCTCCGGCAGCTTCATGACAGCCGTGTCAGACAACCGCCAAGGTTCCCCGGGCACATGACAGGTAGTGGACTCTGGGGTTGTCGGCTCCGGTACCGGCGCATAGCGTCACTGGCAGGTTCGCCGCTTTGCCCATGCCCAAAAATGGAGGTGCGCGGTAATGTCCGCCATCGTCGAAGAGCGCCGGGAAACCATCAAGGAAATCGTCACGGATATCCTTGAGATAGATCCCGACGAGGTCACAGAGGCCAGCCTCTTCAAGGAAGAGCACGACGCGGATTCACTGCGCGCCATTGAAATTCTCGCGGCGTTGGAGAAAAACTTCAACGTTGTCATCAATCAGTCCGAGCTCAGCCGGATGGTCAATCTGCGCGGCGTCTACGAGGTGGTTTCCGACGCGGCGGGCTGGTGACGGACTCTCGGCGGATTCGTCGGAAGGCAGAGCGATATGCGTGGTGAGCCGGGTCGCAGGGTGGTCGTCACGGGTCTCGGAGCGGTGTCGGGCATAGGCATCGGCGCCGCCGAATTCCTCGCCGGGCTGCGCGCGGGGAAGAGCGCGGCCAAGCCCATCACCGCCTTCGACACCGAGGGCTTCGAACACGCCGTGGCATGTGAGGTCACGGATTTCGACCCCGAGCAGTGGATCCGCAATGTGCGGCCCCGCACCCTGGGCCGGGCGAGCCAGTTCGCCGTCTCCGCCGCCCGGATGGCGGTGGCGGACGCCGGGCTCCCGGAGGACGAACTGCGGGACCGGCCCTGTCTGATATCCGTGGGCACCACCGACGGTGAGTCCAGGGACCTGGACCACCTGGTCGAGGTGGAGGTGGACCTGGGCCCGGAGCAGATGGACCCGGTCATCGCCCGGCGGGTCCCGGCCGGACGGCTGTCGGCCACCGTCGCCCATGAGTTCGGCCTGACCCGCGCCGAGGCCGTCACCCTGCCCACCGCCTGCGCCGCGGGCAACTACGCGATCGGCTACGGCTTCGACGCCATCCGCGGCGGGGACGTGGACATCGCCCTGTGCGGCGGCGCCGACGCCCTGTGCCGCAAGACCTTCACCGGCTTCTACCGGCTGGGCACCATCGCCCCCGAGCGCTGCCAGCCCTTCGACAAGGACCGCAAGGGCATCCTCACCGGTGAGGGCGCGGGCATCCTGGTGCTGGAGAGCCTGGAATCGGCGCTCGCCCGGGGCGCCCGGATCTATGCCGAGGTCCTCGGCTACGGCCTCAACTGCGACGCCGACCACCCGGTGGCACCCAACCAGGACAGCGTGGCCCGCTGTATGCAACTGGCCCTGGACAATGCGCAGGTCAAGCCGGACGAGGTCGACTTCATCTCCGCGCACGGCACCGGCACCCGGGCCAATGACATCACCGAGGCCCGCGCCATCCACCAGGTCTTCGGCGAGCGCACCGCACCGCGCACCGTCTCCGTCAAGTCGATGATCGGCCACTCCATGGGCGCGGCCGGGGCGCTGGCCTCCATCGCCTGCGCGCTCGCCATCACCGAGGGGTTCATCCCGCCGACCATCAACCACGTCGAGACCGACCCCGAATGCGCCCTGGACTGTGTGCCCAACCAGGCCGTCGAGGCCGATCTGCGGGTCGTCCAGAACAACGGTCTGGCCTTCGGCGGCAACAACGCCGTGGTGATCTTCGGCAAGCACGGTTCGGTCGGATCATGAGCCAGCTGGTGACCGGCGCGGGCGCCGTGGCGAGCGTGGGCGAGGGCGTCGACGAGATCTTCCGGGCCCTGTGCGCCGGCACCAGCGGACTCCATGAACTGCGCGGCTTCGACCAGGACCGGTACCGGGGCCGCCACGCCTATGAGATCGACGACCGCCCCACCGCGGGGACGGACGTGCCCGGCCGCGCCACCGCCTGGCTGCTGCGCGCGGTGGAGGAGGCCGTGTCCCAGGCCGGTCTCGGCGAGGACCTGAGCGAGGTCCCGGTGCTGGTCGGCACCGGGCTGCGGGAGCTGCGCTCGGCCGAGCTGGCCTGGCGCGACCGCACCGGGTTCGACATCGGGCGGCTGCACTTCGGCCCCGCGCTGCACAAGCGTTTCGGCGCGGTGCGCACCCACACCTTCGCCGGGGCCTGTTCGGCCTCGCTCTACGCCCTCGCGCTCGGCAGCGACCTGCTGGCGAGCGGCGCCGCGGACGCCGTCGTCGTCGCCGGGGTCGACACCCTGACCGAGAGCATGTACGGGCTGCTGGACCGGGTGAACAGTGAACCCCCGGACCGGGTAAGGCCCTTCGACCGCTCCCGCCGCGGTGTCCTGATGGGCGACGGCGCCGCCGCGGTGGTGCTGCGCCGCGAGGAACCCGGCGCCGCGACCGCCGCGCTCGGACGGCTGCTGGCCGTCAGCATGAACTGCGACGCGCGTCATGTCACCGCCCCCGACGCCCAGGGCATCGCCGAGGCGGTCCACGAGGCGCAGTGGCGCGCCGGCGTCAAACCGCGCGATATCGACCTGGTGCTGCTGCACGGCACCGGCACCCAGCTCAATGACACCGCCGAGGCCACCGCCCTGGCGGATGTCTACGGCACGGACGTCGGCGGACCGCTGATGACCGCCATCAAGTCCATGACCGGGCACACCTCAGGCGGCTCCGGACTGCTCAGCCTGATCGTCGCGCTGCGCTCCCTGGCCACCGGCCAGGTGCCGCCCACCCTGCATCTGAGCGAACCGCTGCCGGAGGCCGCGGAGTTCCGCTTCGTCCGGGAGCCGGTCAGCGGCGCGGGGCTGCAGCTCGCCCAGGTCGACGCGTTCGGCTTCGGCGGGGTCAACGCGGTGGCCGTGGTGGAGAGGGCCGGCCGGTGACCGCCGCCCCCGGCACGGTCGTCGTCACCGGAGCCGGCCTCGCCCTGCCCGGCGCGGACACCCCGGACGCGCTGCTTCGCGCACCTGCCCCCGCCGCCGGACCCTTCGACACCGCCCCCCGGATCGGCCACCGCGGCCACCGCTACAAGGACCGCGCCACCCGGCTGGCGCTGTGCGCCGCCCTCGATGCGCTGCGGGACGCCGCCCTGGTCACCGGCGAGGACGCGGCGCTGGCCGTCCCGGGCGTCACCGTGGGTGTGGTCGGCAGCTCCAACCTGGGCAACCTGGACACCGCATGTCTCACCGCCGCCACCATCGCCGAGGAGTCGGCCTGCGGTCTGAGCCCCATGAGCCTGCCCAACGCCTCCAGCAATGTGATCGCCTCCTGGGTGGCGATCCGGCACGGACTGCGCGGCCCCAACCTGATGCTGTGCAACGGGCCCACCTCCGGTCTTGACGCCCTTCACTGGGGCGCCACGCTCGTCTCCGCCGGACGGGTCCGCCGGGCCGTGGTGGTCGGCGTCGAGACCCACAACCCGGTCGTGGAGGACCTGACCGGAGCCCCGGCCGCGGAGCTGCTGGACGGTGCCGCCGCCGTCGTCGTGGAGGACGCCCGCTGGGCGCGCGAGCGCGGGGCGCGGGCCGCCGCCGTGCTCGGACCGTACGAGCGGCGGTCGGGGCTCGGCCCGTGCGTGGCGGCGCTGCTGCCCCAGGGCCCGCCCCCCGGTATCTGGTTCACCCCCGAGCGCCACGAGGAGCCCGCGGACGCCGGAGGGCCGGTGCCCGCCACCGTGCCCCGGCACGACCTCAGCCGCGCCTTCGGCCGCGCCTCCGGCGCCCTCGGCGTCCTCCAGTGCGCCGCCGCGGTCGGCTGGCTGGCCGCGGGCGGCTCCGGGGACGCCCTCCTCACCTGCGGCGACGACACCGCCGACGCCGTGGCCGGGCTGCTGCTGCGCCCGGTCACCGGCCGGGGCCCAGGCCCGGGCGCTCCCTGCGCGGTGAGTTCCGTGACATCTGCGATTTCAGCGAGTTCAGCGATGGAGAGCCCCTGATGACAGCCGCCGCCCCGCCGATGCGGACCAAAGCCCTGCTGGCCGACACCACCAGCGTGCGGCTGCGTCCGCGCTACGAGGGCTCCAACATCTGCACCTGGATCGGGTTCAAGCACGTCAACTACCTCGTCGAGGAAGCCGTGCTGATCCACTTCGCCCGGTGCGGGGCGCCCGCCCGGCTGCTCTTCGAGGAGCACGGCCTCGGGCTGGACATCGTCACCCTGAACTCCCGGATCCTGCACGCCTTCCACATGGACGACGAGGCCGAGGCCGAGGTGGTCCCGGACACCTCCGACGGCGACACCACCCTCGGCTTCCGGGTCGTCCTGCGGGTGACCCGGGACGGCTCGTCCCTCAAGGCCGTCACCGCCACCGTGCGCGTCGCGCTGCGCACCGACACCTACCTGGACGCGCCCGGCCCGCCCCCCGGTGAGCTGGCCCGTTTCACCACCGCGCGGCTGGGCGCGGACGCGCCGCCCGCCGGGGTGCCGGTGCCCGCGCTGCCCGCGGACGCCGACGAGCGGGCCGTGCTCACCGCGCTGACCGAGGGCCGTAACGCCCATGCCTGGAAGTGGACGATCCCCTACCCGTACTGCCACTTCACCGAGCGGCTCCAGATGTCCGGCTATCTGCGGCTGATGGAGGAGGCCAAGGACCGTTTCGTCGGCGCCCGCGGCATCTCCATCAAGACCCTGCTGGACGACCGCAGGTGGATCCCCGTGGTCCCGCGGTCCGATCTGCGGATCACCGGTGAGGCGCTGATGGAGGAGGACCTCTACACGGTCTACACCGTGGAGGAGGTCTTCAAGGACCTCACCTACACCGCCCGGATGGACTGCTACGTCCTGCGCGACGGCGCCCTCTCGCTCACCGCCACCGGCCGCATCGTGCACGGCTACGCGCTGATCGAGAACCGCCGTGACTGGCGGCTGGTCCCCTTCGACCAGCGGGTGCTGGAGGCCATCGGCGGGAAGGCGAGTGCCCCCTGATGGACGATGTGCTGATCACCGGGCTCGGGGCGCTGTCCCCGCTGGGCTCGGGCGTCGATGCCTTCTGGCGCGGGATGGGGACCGCGGACACCGCTCCGGTGAAGGTGCCCGATCCGCTGGCCCGGATGGACCACCCGCTGATGTACCTGGTGCCCGAGGCCGATCTGCCGGACGGACCGGAGGAGCTGGACGGCCTCCCGCTCGGCCGGGGTTCGCAGTTCGCCCTGGAGGCCGCGCGGGAAGCCGTCCGGGACGCCGGGCTGGACGGCGCGGGCGGGGTGCCCGACCCCCGCCGGATGGCCGTGATCCTCGGCAGCGGGATGGGCGACACCGATCTCCACGAGCGCTGGTGGACCGGCACCGAGCCGGACTCCGCCCGCTGGGCGCCGGTCTATCCGATGGCCTCGGCGGTCGCCTCGCTGACCGGCGCGCAGGGGTCCGCCACCTGTGTCAGCAACGCCTGTTCGGCCAGTGGCTACGCACTGTCCGAGGGCGCCGACCTGATCCGCTCCGGTGAGGCGGACGTGGTCATCGCGGGCGGCGCCGAAGCGTACTCCCGGGTGGCGCTGGCCTGTTTCAACCGGCTGGGCGCGATCGACCCCGAGCGCTGCCGCCCGTTCGCCGCCGACCGCGGCGGGACCCTGTTCGGCGAGGGCTCGGCCGTCCTGGTGCTGGAGTCCGCGACCCACGCCCGCGCCCGTGGCGTCCGTACCGTCTACGGCCGTCTGGCGGGTGCCGGATGGAGCTGCGACGCGCACCACCCGACGGCGCCCGAGCCCGGCGGCGCCCAGATCGAGCGGGCGATGCGCGAGGCGCTGCGGCAGGCCGGGGTGACCGCCGCGCCGGGCGAGCGCGGCCTGGGCTTCGTGGTGCCGCACGGCACCGGCACCGATCTGAACGACGTGGTGGAGAGCCGGATCCTGGACGCGCTGGCCGGTGGCGCCGACAGCCGGGCGCCGCTGTACAGCCTGAAGGCGCTGATCGGCCACACCGGCGGGGCGGCGGGCGCGTTCGCCGCGCTGGCCGCCGTCCTGATGCTGCACCACGGGACCGTGCCGTCCAATGTGCCCGTCGGCGCGCTCGACCCCGAGTGCCCGGTGCGGCTGCCGGCCGGACCGACCCCGGTCACCGCGCCCTACGGACTGGTCAACGCCTACGCGTTCGGCGGCAACAACATCTCGCTCGTCTTCGGGGAGGCCGGGTCATGAGCGGCACCGATCTGGTGGTCGCGGGCGTCGGCACGGTGAGCGCCGACGGCTTCGACTTCCGCGCCGCGCTCGGCCGCCGCGGCTACAAGTACCTGCCCCCGGCCAGCCAGTACTTCCTGGCCGCGGCCAAGCGCGCACTGGCCGGGGCCGGTCCGGACGCGCTGGAGGCCACGGAGCCCGAGCGGCGGGGCGCCGCGGTGGGCACCAACAGCGCGGCCCTGGCGCTGCACCGGGCCATGGACCGTACGGTCACCGAAGGCGGGGCCGAGGGGCTGAGCCCGGTCACCGCGCCCTACTTCTCCATCAACCTCTTCGGCAGCCGGCTGGCCACCGAACACGACCTCAAGGGGTTCAACCTCACCCTCACCACCCCCCGGGTGGCCGGGTTCGAGGCGCTCCGCACCGGTCAGCGCGCGCTGGCCGCGGGCCGGGCCCGGCTGCTGATCGCCGGGGCCACCGAGGAGGCGCTGCCCGAGGGGGAGCCGGGCGCGGACACCGCGGAGGCCGGGGCGGTGGCCCTGCTGCTGGAGCCCGCGGCCTCGGTCGCGGCCCGTGGCGGCCGGGCGCTGGGGCGGCTGGGCGTCCGCACCTCGTTCCTGCCGCCGCCGATGGCCGCCGCCGCTGACGGCAGTGGACGGGCGGCGGCGCTGGTCCGGGACGCGCTCGATGCCCTCGGCCACCGGCCGGGCGTCCCGCTCGGCGCCACCGCCGTGCTGGACGGCTCCCCGGTGGGGGAGGCGGTCGCGGCGGCGCTGGAGGAGCTCACGGCGGACGAGAAGTACGAACGGGTCGCGGCGGGCGCGGGCGCGCTGGCCCCGGTGGCGCGGGCCGCCGCGGCGCTGGACGGCGCCCCGGGCCGGGCCCACGCGGTCGTCACCGCGGCCGCCGAGGGACATCTCGCCGTCTGCCTGGTCACCCCGGGCGGCGCCGGGGTGAGTGCGGACGGAGAGCCGATGAGCACACCGCGGAGGGCGGACGACCGATGATCACCTCACTCGAAGGATCCTGGTGCCTGGTGCTCGGCGCCTCCAGCGGAATGGGCCTGGCCATCGGCCATGAGCTGGCCCGCGCGGGCGTCAACATCCTGGGCGTGCACTTCGACACCGCCGACGGCCAGGAGAAGGCGGCGGTGGCCCGCGAGGAGATGCGCGCCCAGGGCGTCCAGGCGCACTTCTTCAACGCCAACGCCGCCTCCGCGCGGACCCGTGAGGAGCTGCTGCCGCGCTTCGCCGAGCTGACCGGGGACACCGGGATCCGTATCGTCGTCCACTCGCTGGCCTTCGGCACCCTGCTGCCGTACATCGCGCAGGACGGCGACGAGGGGCTGTCCTCACGTCAGATGAACATGACGCTCGATGTGATGGCCCACTCCCTCGTCTACTGGACCCAGGACCTGTTCACCGCGGGACTGCTCGGAGCGGGCGCCAAGGTCTACGCGATGACCAGCGCCGGAGGGACCCGGGTGATGCCGCACTACGGCGCGGTGTCCGCCGCCAAGGCCGCGCTGGAGTCCCATGTGCGCCAGCTCGCCCTGGAGCTCGCGCCGTCGGGGATCGCCGTCAACGCCCTGCGCGCCGGGGTGACCCTGACCCCGTCCATGGAGCGGATCCCCGACAGCGAGCGGATCGCCGCCTACGCCACCGGGCTCAATCCGCACCGGCGGCTGACCCGGCCCGAGGACGTGGCCGAGGCCGTCTCCCTGCTCTCCCGCACCGACTCCTCATGGATCACCGGCAATGTGATCGGGGTCGACGGCGGCGAGCTCCTGACCTGACGGGACACGCACATGACTGACCATCTGCTCATCGAGACCGGCGGACCGCAGACCGGGCCCGCCTGCGAGCGGTTCGTCGGCGACGCGGTGCGGCTGGCCGGGGACGGCCACCGGGTGGTGCTGTTCCTCGTGGAGAACGGGGTGACCGCCGCCCTGCCCGGTGCCTCACCGGCCGTGGAGACACTGCTGCGGGACGGCGGCGAGCTCTGGGTGGACACCTTCTCGGCCGCCCAGCGCGCCCTGCCCGCCGCCGATCTGCTGCCCGCCTGCCGGATGGTGGAGATGGACGAGGTGGCCGCCGAACTGCTGGAGCCCCGGGTACGGGCGGTGTGGCACTGATGCCCCGGCCCGTGCCCCCTACCGATGTGCTGCTCAACCTGCACGGCGCACCGCACCAGACCGATCTGGTCACCTCCGCGCTGCGGCTGGCGACCGCGCTGCTCGACCGCGGCGCCCGGGTGCAGATCTGGGTGTGCGGCGACGCCACCCGGCTGACCGGTGCCGCGCTCGGCGACACCACGCCGCGGGACCTGTCCGACCCGGGGCGTGAACACCCCTCGGTGGCGCGTGTCATCCGCGACCTGATCACCGATCACCCCGACCGGCTGTACTGGTACGTCTGCCGCTTCTGCGCCGATCAGCGCGGAGCGGCCGAGCAGATCCCCGAGGTGCGCAAGCGGTCGCTGTTCGTCTACGCCGAGCATGTCCGCGCCGCCGGCAAGACCCTGTTCATGGGGGTGTGCTGAGCCATGGCGGACCAGGCACGCTGGCTGCTGATCGTGGAGAAGGCGTACCGGGGCTCGGTGGAGACCCGGTACGCCGACGCCCTCTACGTCGTCCCCGAACTCCACCGGCAGAGCGGGGGATGCGATCTGGTGCTGCGCGGCCCCGCCGCCGGGTACGCCCTCACCACCGACTTCACCCCGGAGCTGCGCATCGGCGGCCGGACCCTGGCCTCGCTGCCCGATCCGGCCGCCTCGGTGACCCGGGTGCTGGCGGCCGGGGTGACCGTCATGGTCGAGGAGGACGGGCTGACCGCGCTTGGGCGCACCGCGCGCGACCGGCTGCTGCCGGGCGTCCGCGTCATCGAGGGCGGCGCGCTGGCGTCCCGCTGGCCCGCCTACGAACAGGTGTGGTTCCTGTGACCGCGCCCGCCGTCCCCGCCGCGCCCGCAACCACCGAAGCCACCACCGAAGGAGTCCACGGACCCATGAACACCGCCGCCGGGGCCGTCCCGGTCATCTCGGCCTGGACCGCCGTCTCGCCCCTGGGCCTGAGCGGGGCGGACTTCACCACGGGGCTGCGGTCCGGCCGCAAGGCCGGTACCGCGCTGGACCCCGAGGAGTGGTCCGCGCCGTTCCGGGAGGCGTGCCTCGTCCCCGGTTTCCGTATCCGGGAGATCCTGGGCCGCAAGGGCACCCGCTCGATGGACCGGGCCACCGGTCTGGCGGTGACCGCCCTCCGCGCGCTGCTGTACGGCGGGAACGGCGAGCACACCGCCGAGGGCGGCAGCGGCGCGGGCGAACGGCTGCCGGGCGTGGACGAGCACACCGGACTCGCCCTGGGCACCAGCACCGGCAGCGCCCAGAGCATCATGGACTTCACCCGTGACTCGCTCGTCAGCGAGCGGCCCTTCTTCGTCGACCCGGCCCGCTTCCCCAACACGGTGATGAACTGCGCGGCCGGACAGTCCGCCATCTGGCACGGGCTCAAGGGCCCCAACACCACCATCGCCGGGGGCCGCGCCACCGGACTGCTCGCCCTCCAGTACGCCCTGCGGCTCCAGCGCGCCGGACGCGCGGGCCCGGTGCTGTGCGGCGCGGTCGAGGAGTTCTCCTCCGCCCGCGCCTGGCTGGAGTGGCACACCCGCGCCGACGAGGACGCCACCGCGGTGCTCGGGGAGGGCGCGGCCGTCTGGCTGCTGGAGCCGGAGGCCACCGCCACCGGACACGGCCGCCGGGCCCTCGCCGAGATCACCGGTCTTGAGTTCGGCTGCGCACCCGGCGCCGACGCCGTCCGCACCGTGCTCGCCGATGTGGTCCGGCGGCTGCTGGACCGTACCGGGGTGGCCCCCGGCGAGGTGCGGCTGCTCGCCGACTCCCGGGCCCCCGGCGCCGAGGGCGAGGCCGAACGCGCCGCCCTCGCCGAGGTCTTCGACGGCGGAACGCCGCCCGTGATCTCGGCCGCCGACCTCATCGGCGACACCTGCGCCGCCTCGGCGGCCTTCCAGATCGCCGCCGTCCTCGCGCTCGCCGAGCGCAAGGACCTCGCCACCGGCGGGCACGCCCTGGTCACCTCGGCCGACCGGGACGGCGTCGTCGGAGCGGCCCTGCTGCGGATCCGGTGACCCCGGCCGCCCCGAGCGCACGCACAAGGAGCTGATGGACATGACGGACCGTGAGACGGCCGCCGGGGAAGCGGCGGACACGCCACCACGCACCGCCCTGGTCTTCCCCGGACAGGGCGCGCAGAAGGCGGGCATGGGCGCGCCCTGGCGGGACGCCACGTCCTGGCCGCTGGTGGCCGGGATCTCCGAGTACACCGGTATCGACGTCGAGGAGCTGCTGCTCAAGGCGGACGACGAGACGCTGCGCCGCACCGATCTCGCGCAGATAGCGGTCTTCACCACCGAGGTGCTGGTGCACCGGGAGGCCAGCGAGGCCGGGGTGCTGGGCGAGGTGGTGGCCTGCGCCGGGCACAGCCTCGGCGAATACACCGCGCTCTACGCGGCCGGGGCCGTACCGCTCGCCGACGCCGCCCGGCTGGTCGCCGCCCGCGGCCGGGCCATGCGCGCCTGTGCCGAGCGCTCACCGGGCACCATGGCCGCCGTGGTGCGGCTCGGCCCGGAGACCGTGGAGGACCTGGTCGCAACGGTGCGGCAGGAGGGCCCGGAGATCTGGGTCGCCAATGTGAACGCGCCCGGTGCCATCGTGGTCTCGGGCACCGCGGAGGGCGTGGACCGGCTCGCCGGGCTCGCCGTCGAGGCCGAGGGCAAGGTGATCCGGCTCGCCGTCGGCGGCGCCTTCCACAGCCCGCTGATGGCCGCCGCCACCGACGAACTGCGCGAGGCCCTGGCCGCCGTGCACTTCGCCCCCGAGCATCTGCCCGTGGTCGCCAACGTGGACGCCCGCGCGTACCGCACCGGCGCCCGCTGGCGGGAGCTCGAACTCGACCAGCTCACCCACCCGGTGCGCTGGGAGGCGGGTGTGCGCACCCTGGCCGGGGATCTCGGCTGTACCCGGTTCATGGAGCTCGGCCCCGGCCGCCAGCTCACCGGGATGATCCGGCGGACCGTCGAGGGGGCCGTGACCCTCCCGGTCGACTCGCCCGAGGCGCTCGCCAAACTCACCACCGATCCCCGCTGACGCGGCGGAAGGAGACACCCCCATGGCTGACACCACCACCCTCGACAAGGAAGAACTGCGCACGTTCGTCGCGGACGTACTGGACGTGGACGAGGCGGACCTCACCGACGACGCCGACTTCGTCAAGACCCTCGGCGTGGACTCGCTCATGGCCCTGGAGGTCATGGTCGTCCTGGAGAAGAAGTACGGGGTCAAGCTGGACGAGCGGGAGATGAAGGACATCACCTGTCTGCGCAAGGTGCACGACCTGCTCGTCGCGAAGCTGGCGAAGTGATGACGACGGCGTCCGCGTGCGGACCGGTCGACGGCACCGTGGACGTCGTCGAACCCGGCGCTCCCGGTGAGCGCCCCGCCCGGTGCGAGGTCCGGGTCCCGGAGACGGAGCGGGTGCTCGCCGGGCACTTCCCCGGGTTCCCGATCCTGCCCGGGGTGTGCGTCGTGGAGTACGTCCAGCGCGGTGCCCGCGCCACCCTGCCCGGTCCGGTCCGGCAGTGGCGGCTGGCCGCCCTGGAGTCCTCCCGTTTCCTCAGCCCGGTCTACCCCGGGGACACGCTCAGCGTTGAACTGAGCTGGACCCGGGAGGGCGAGGACTGGCGCTGTCGGGCCAAGGCGGCCACCGGCCGCGGCCCCGCCGCCCAGATCCGGCTGCGCTTCACCGGCCGGGGAGCCGCCGGATGATCGGGGTCGGCGAGATCAAGCGGATCCTGCCGCACCGCTATCCCATGCTGCTGGTGGACCGGGTCACCGAACTCGTCCCCGGCGAACGGGCCAGCGGACTGAAGGCGGTCACCTGCAACGAGCCCTGGTACGCGGAGGTGCCGGACGACGCACCCGAGGAGGACTACCACTACCCGTGGACCGTCCTGCTGGAGTCCTGGTGCCATGTGGCCGGGGTGCTGGTGGCCCGGGAGCGGCCCAATCCGGACGTCCGCACCGGGATGGCCATGCTGCTCGGCGGGGTCACCGACACCGCGTTCCACCGCCCCGTCCTCCCCGGCGACGTGGTGGAGCACCATGTACGGCTGGCCCGCCGGGTCGGCGACACCTATGTCTTCGAGGGCGAGAGCCTGGTCGGGGACGCCACCGCCCTGACCGTCGGGCGGCTGACCATGACGATGCGCCCGGCGTCCGAGCTCACCGACGCCCCGGGCGCCTAGGAAGGAACCACACCGCATGTCCGACAACGAGCGACGGGTCGCACTCGTCTCCGGCGGCTCCCGCGGCATCGGCCGCGCGACCGTACTGCGCCTGGCCCGGGACGGGTTCGACGTGGTGTTCTGCCACGGCGCCGGCCCGGAGGCGGCCCGCACCCTGGAGGAGGAGGCGGCGAAGCTGGACGGCGGCCGGGTGGTCGGCAGACAGACGGACGTCCGGGACATGGCGGCGGTCCGGGACCTGGTCGCGTTCACCGAGGACGAGCTGGGCCCCGTCGACGTCGCGGTGACCTCGGCCGGCATCACACGGGACAATCCGCTGCTGCTGATGCGGGACGAGGAGTGGCGGGATGTCATGGATGTGAACCTGGACGGCACTTACCATGTCTGCCGCTCCGTGGTGTTCGGAATGATGAAGCGCAAGTCCGGGTGTGTGGTGACCATATCCTCGGTGGCGGGGGTGCACGGCCACGCCACCCAGAGCAACTACGCCGCCTCCAAGGCCGGGATCATCGGCTTCACCAGGTCGCTCGCCAAGGAGGTCGGACGGTACGGCATCCGGGCCAATGTGGTCGCCCCCGGCTTCGTCGAGACGGACATGACGGCGTCGCTGCCGGACAGTGTGCGCAAGGATGCCGAGCAGAGCATTCCGCTCCGTCGCTTCGGCCGTCCCGAGGAGGTCGCCGACATGGTCGCGTACCTGACCACCGCGGAGTATGTGACCGGCGCGGTGTTCCAGGTGGACGGCGGTGTGGTCATCTGATCGAGCCGGACAGGACCCGACGGACCGACGAGGGGGACGGACGTGGCAGCCAAGCGCAGCAAAGTGCCGCGCTTCTACTTCAATTTCCGCAGCCCGTACAGCTGGATCGCCTACCGTGATCTGATGGACCGCTATCCGGATGTCGCAGAGGCGGTGGAGTGGCATCCCTGGTGGGAGCCGGACGCGGACGGCGAACGCCGGATGGCCGAGCGGCGCCGCCGCTTCCCGTACACGGCGATGTCGCGGGACAAGCACCTGTACGTCCTCCAGGACGTGCGCAGGCTCACCGCCGACCGCGGTCTGCCGGTCACCTGGCCGGTGGATGTGGACCCGGTCTGGGAGGTGCCGCATCTGCCGTACTTCCTCGCCGCCGACGCGGGGCTCGGCCCGGCCTACGTCGAACGGGTCTACCGCGCGCGCTGGGAGGAGGGCCGGGACATCTGCGACCGCGGGACCGTCGCGGAGATCGCCGGGGAGCTGGGACTCCCGGCCGGTCCGCTGGCGGACGCGGCCGATGACGCGGAACTGCGCGGCGGACGCGGACTCGCGGCCCTGCTCGCGCTGAGCGAGGACGGGGCGTTCGGCGTGCCGTTCTTCACCCTGGGCTACGACAAGTACTGGGGGGTGGACCGGCTGGCCGTCTTCGCCGACGCGGTCCGCGCCCGGTCCGCCGCCACCGCGGCGACCGGTCCGCCGTCCGGGGACGAGGTACCCGGCGGCGCCGGTGCCGCCGTGGTCCGCTCCGCAGACCACGGGCATGCCGGAGGGTGCGGCTGACACCCGTACCCACCGCCTCCCCCTCTCCTTCAGGCCGCCGCGCCGCTCGCGGGCCACCGACCCCCCACCCGTCCTGATCTGAGACGAGACCGCCCTGACCGCCGACGGACACTCCATCCCCTCCTGGAGGACGCAGATGCCCGAGCCTCGCCAGAAGTCGGCGCGGCCGCCCTCGCTGGCGGCCCGCGCCCTCTCGGCCGCGGTGCTTCCGGTGGCCCCGCTGTACGGGGCCTCCCTGGCGTATCTGGCCTTCCATCCGCGCAACCGGGCACAGCAGGCGAACCCCGGCGACCACGGACTGCCGTACACCGAGCTGAAGATCCCGTTCAGCCCCCGGAAGCACGTCCATGCCTGGCTCTGCCCCGGGGCCACGGACCGGGTGGTGGTGCTCGGGCACAGCCTGGGCACGAGCAAGGAACACAGCCTTGGCCACGCGCGGTTCCTGCACGACGCCGGGTACACGGTCTGCCTCTTCGACCACCGCAACCACGGGGCCAGCGGCGATGACCGCTCGCTGCTGGGCCTGGGTGACCGGTTCGCCGGCGATGTCATAGCCGTGGTGGAGCGGCTGCGCGAACGCCATGGCTATGCCACCGCGCGGATAGCCGTCTACGGCTTCGCCTTCTCGTGCTTCTCGGCCATGTGGGCGCTGACGCACGACGGGTTCGAAGTCGACGCGCTGGTGTGCGACAGCGGGCCGGGACATGATGTGGCGCCGCTGCTGCGCAAGTTCCTGGAGGCGGAGGCACTGCCGGTGCCCGCCCCGCTGAGCGCGGAGCCGTCCCGTTCGGTGGTGACCCGGACCCTGTGCACCGTGGGCCCGGCGATGGTGCGGGCCGAGTGGCCGCCTCCGGTGACCGGCACGTTCGCCAAGATCCCGCTGCTGTTCATGTCCGGCGAGCACGATGCGATCGTGCCGCCGTCCTCGGTGGACGCCCTGGCCGAACGCTATGAGCAGGCCGAGACCCACGTTCTGCCGGGTGCCGGGCATCTGCTCGGTCTGGAGACCGATCCCGAGGCGTACGCGAGCGTGGTGCTGGACTTCCTCGAGCGGGCCCTGGGGTAGCAACCTTGACCGTCCTCGCCGGGCGGTAC
The DNA here is from genome assembly GCF_024295805.1 of Streptomyces cucumeris. Taxonomy (GTDB): domain Bacteria; phylum Actinomycetota; class Actinomycetes; order Streptomycetales; family Streptomycetaceae; genus Streptomyces; species Streptomyces cucumeris. The sequence continues at coordinate 160 of NZ_JANCLX010000039.1, read as the reverse complement.
TTCTGATGGGAAGAGGGAAGAGAGAGCATGCAGAAGGTGCTCATCGCCAACCGTGGCGAGATCGCTGTCCGTGTTGCCCGTGCCTGTCGGGATGCCGGGATCGCGAGCGTGGCCGTCTACGCCGATCCGGACCGGGACGCTGTGCATGTGCGCGCGGCCG
>NZ_JANCLX010000038.1 GCF_024295805.1 Streptomyces cucumeris | reverse complement strand
CCCCCGACGGGGGGCCGGACGGCGGGGCCCCCACCGGTAAGGCACGGGAGAGCAAGCTGCCGCCGGAACTGGACACCGACACCACGGTCAGGACACTGCGGACGAAGTGGGAGCGGTGTCAGAAGCAAAGTGGCTACACCCAGCCGACCGCTGACAGCGACGGCAAGGTGATCATCAAGGACACCCCCGAGTTGCGAGCGTCGGAGCGCGCGTGCAAAGCCGAGCGGAAGGCTCTGGACCAGCGGGTGGCCGAGATCATGGCGAAGAGCAAGCAGTAGCGGTACCTCTCCAGCGCGGCGTGACACCGCGCCCGTGGTCCGGCGACTATCGCCATGTGTTCTTCTGTCGTGCGGCGGCCTGTGCGGACGCACTGGTCGCTGGACCGAAGACTCCCAAGGGGTCGCCGGTGATGCCGCGGTTGCGCTGGTACTGAGCGACGCCTCGGACGGTCGCCTCGTCGAACACGCCGGAGGCGGACACGTAGGTGAAGCCCTGTCCGAACAGGAATTGCTGGAGCCGATGGACATCGGGGCCGACGTCGCCCCGGCTGAGAGAGTGGCCGTGGGTGCGGCAGGAAGACGAGTCGCGGCAGTAGCCCGCCTGTGACTCCTGCGTGGATCCGGACGTCGGTGTCGGTCGCCTGCCCGGTCCGGACGACTCCGTCGCGGTCCCGGTCGTCGGCATGGATGGCGTCCCCGATGCGGTGGGCGGCGTCGTCGTCGGGGTGGGGGTCATGACCGGCGCCCTTCCGTGGGTGATGGGGGGAGGGCTCTCACCGTCATCGCACAGTGTCACCGTCAAGGCCACCACTGCCAGGAGACCGGCGCCCACGGTCTCCGAGTACAGGAGGGCCGACCTGCTCCAGCCCGCCGTTCGACGACGGCGGTGCCGTCTGCGCCTGTGACGGGGAGGACGGGGCTCCGCCCGTCTTTCCCGAACCCTCGGACCGGTCGTGGCCTCGGCCGCGGACCTCTGGTCGTCGAAGAGCCGAGCCTGCGGCACATCCTCCACCTGGTGCCGGAGCACTGGCCGCACGAAACGGGTGTACGGCCCTGGAGTGGCGCCGTACATGGGCCTTGGTTCAGTCATTTGAGGGAATGCTTCCTGTACCGTCCAGGACAGACGTCCATCGCCCTATGCCGTGACCGTGGATCGGATCCGGTCGGCATGGTGGCGGAATGGCACGAGAATGAGCGTGAGTTGACGACTGGGTGAATGGCGCGGACCTTGGCGCTGTGATCGGCTCCTTGAGAGGGGACGGAAATCTCGATGGCACGACCCGGTCCCGCTGGGTTTCAGCCATGGGGATGCTAGCCGTGCGGAGTGCTGTAACCCTTGGTAATGAATGGCCGGACGATCATGCTTAGGGATGCCTTAAGGCGCGCTTGAGGTTGTGGTCTGTCCGGTAACCGCCGGTCACGAGCGAGGCGTCTACTGTGGCGCTGGTGTGATGCACCGTCAGAAGCCTCTGTGAACAAGCTGCCGGACGCATAATCAACCGGCCCAAGCACTGCATGGATCGCGTAGGGGAACCCGTAGAACTACGCTATCGGGACCCTGCCCATCGGACGCATACTGGTGTTTGTCCACTGGCATCGGTCCAACCGGTGGCCGAAGTGGACCAAGCGCCAATGTGATCGGCCGGGAAAGAACAATTGCTGTCCATGCTCGCCCTCTTCGTATCCGTGGGAGTCCAGTCGTCGCCTTTGGCTTCGAGTCTGTGGTTGTCGTGCCCTGAGGGGGTGGGTTGAAGGCGTGGCGAAGGCAAGGCGATCGGTGGGCAACCTCCCCGCGGAGCTGACGAGTTTCGTCGGCAGGCAGCGGGAGTTGTCGCGGGCGCGGCAGGTACTGGCGCGGTCGAGGCTGTTGACATTGACCGGTCCGGCCGGGATCGGGAAGACCCGTCTGGCACTGCGGCTCGCTTATGAGGTGCGGCGTTCGTTCCCGGACGGGACTTGGCTGGTGGACCTGAGCTCCCTCGATGACGAGGCGCTACTGGTACGGACGGTCGTGACGGCGCTGGGAATCGACCCTGCCTCACCCCTGCCGTCCATGGACCTGCTCGTCTCTCACCTTGCCGGTCGGCGGATGTTGTTGATCCTGGACAACTGTGAACACCGTCTGGAGCCCTGCGCCGCGTTCGTACGCACCCTGCTGGCTGCCGCTCCCGATGTCCAGGTTGTGGCGACCAGTCGGCAGGCCCTCGGAGTCGACGGTGAGTTCCTGCTGACGGTGCCTCCGCTTTCGGCTCCCGACCCGAAGTCCTCGCCCACTCCGACCGCCATGGAACGGTACGACGCGGTGCTGCTGTTCGTTGAGCGGGCTTCGGCCGCGGTCGGGGAGTTCACGCTCACCGCGGAGGACGGTCCGCCTGTCGCCGGAGTCTGTCAGCTACTGGACGGCATTCCGCTCGCCATCGAGCTGGCCACGGCATGGTTGCGGGTGCTGAGCCCGAAGCAACTGCTGTCCGGTTTGGAGGATCATTTCTCGGCGCTCAACTACGGTGGCCGGGCGACTCCCCGGAGCCAGCAGAACGTGTGCTCGGCCATGGCGTGGAGCTACGGGCTGTGCACGACGCGGGAACAGCTCGGGTGGGCACGGCTGTCGGTGTTCTCCGGAGGCTTCGACCTGGAGGCGGCCGAAGCGGTCTTCGCGGCAGAGCCGGGCCGGGGCGCGGAAGGCCAGACCTTGGAGATGATCAGTGGTCTGGTGGACAAGTCGATCCTGATCCGGGAAGGGTCCCACGGAATGCCCCGGTACCGGATGCTGGTGACCATACGTCACCACGGTGTGAAGCGGTTACGTGAGTCGCACGAGGAGACGGCGGTGCGCCGACGCCACCGCGATCACTATCAGCGGCTGGCGGCCCGTGCGGCGCTCGACTGGTTCAGCCCACGTCAGGACTCCTGGTACACCCGGCTGTGCCGTGAGCACGGCAATATCCGTGCCGCCCTGGATTTCTGTCTGAGCACACCGGAAGAAGCCCACGCCGGACTGCGGATGCTGAGCTCCCTGTGGAGCTATGTGCTGAGCGCCGACGATCTGGACGAAGAACGGCACTGGCTGGGCCAGGCCTTGGCGCTGGATCAGCAGCCCAGCCCGGCCAGAGCCAAGGCGCTCTGGGTTGATGGCTGGCTGTCCCTGCTGCGTGGCGAGAACGATGTGGCCAAGGACCGGCTGACCGAGTGCCGGACTCTCGCGGATCACCTCGGCGATCCCGAAACCGTTACGCACGCCGCGGAGCTGGGTGGGCTGGTAGCGCTCTTCGAGGACGATCTGGAGGTGGCGGTGGCGCTTCTGGAGGAAGCGCTGCGCAGTCACCGGGCCAGGAAGGACCTGTGGAGCGAGTGGACGGCGCTGTTCCTTCTCGCCCTGGCTCGCTGCCTGACTGGTGATTCCCATGCCCGCAGCACTGTCGATGAGTGTCTGGCTCTGTGCGACGCTCACGATGCCCGTTGGTCGCGCTCCTACGCACGATGGTTGCTGGGCCTGCACCACTGGGTCGAGGAGCGCCCTGCCCGCGCGATCAGTTGCCTTGAGGACGCACTGCGTCTGTCCCAGCCCTCACGGGATGTGCTGATCGGCGCCCAGTGCCTGGAAGTTCTGGGCTGGGCTATCGCGGACCAAGGACGTTGGGAGCCGGCAGCTGTGGTCCTCGGCGCCGCCCGGACACAGTGGGCTGCGACGGGCACCGCCCTGCCTGGCGCGGGCCGTCTCCTGCGATACCACACCGCCTGCGAGGAACGACTGCGCCGCGCCCTCGGCGATTCCGCATTCGAGACCGCCGTACAGACGGGGACAGCGCTGAGCCCCACCCAGGCGGCTGAGCGGGCGTTCGGGATGGCCCCGGCCGCCACCCCGGCGACCACACAGCCCGCTGACATTGCCACCTCACCCCTGACACGGCGGGAACACCAGGTTGTCGCACTGCTGGCCAAAGGCCTGACCGACAAGCAAATCGCGGCCAAGCTGGTGATCTCCCCACGCACGGCCGAGGGACACGTCCGGCGCATCCTCGCCAAACTCGGCTGCACCTCGCGCACTCAGGTGGCCACATGGGCGATAACGAACCTTGTCAAACGATCATAGAGACCATCACGGCCAGGCTGCCGTGTGGATGATGAGGTGACACGGTGACCAACCACGACGCGGTCGAGGCCGTCCGACCGATGACACTGGCGTGGGTGAGCCGACACCTGGAGGTCGGCGAACGGGTCCGCAGCGCCGAGGCGCTGCGCGGCGGCATCACTGCCGACATGCAGCGGCTGACCATCGGCACGCGGGACGGAGGCACCCGTGACCTGGTGCTGCGGAGCTTCGTCACCATGAACACGGAGCACGCCGGGGACGGTTTGCTCAGGGAGGCAGACGCTCTGACCTTGCTCAGGGGTACCGGTGTGCCGGCCCCTGGACTGGTCGCGGTTGATCCGACCGCCGCGCAGTGCGAGCACCCGTCGCTCCTCATGACGCATCTGGCGGGCCGGACGATCCTGGAAGACGAGGGATTGGAGGCGCGCGTCCCTGTGCTGGCCCGTCAACTCGTGGCGATCCACGCGTTGCGACCCGCCGTGCGGCCCCTGGCAATGTGCTGTTCGACGTGCGCTCCTCAAGCCCGGCAGGCCCCCGGCTCACCGGCGTCGTCGACTGGGCACAAACTTCCTGGGGCCCGGCGGACCTCGGATGTCGCGCACTGCTCCACCAATCTCGCGTTGCTGCACGGCCCGGCGTGGGGGCTGCGGTTCGCCGATGCGTATGAGGAGGCCGGCGGGGTGCTGGCCTCAGCCCGGAGCGAGCGGCTGTACTGGCATGTGCGGGACGTGCTGGCGATCTCGGAAGAAGTGCAGTGGGTTTCGCAGCCGTGGCGGGATGCAGGGAGGACAGAGCTGACGACGCGGGCCGTGGAGCAAAGGCTGGACGCCTACGTCACTGTCCTGATGGACGCGCTGGGCTGAGCCAGGACGGTCCAGCTGCGAATTTCCTCGGGAGTGTGGAAGACAGGTAATTCCACGCTGGTGCGCGTGAGCGCCGCAGCTCTACCGTATTCCTGCTGACCAGTGAACTCGTCAAGGCTCTGAAGTCATTGACAGTACTGGCGCTCACAGCTCATTCACCCATACTGCGAGGAAAAGGGCTATGCCCGCAATGAGTCGACGCGGCTTTCCCCTGTCTGCGTCCATCAGGAAATCGGCCACACTTGTGGCCAGTCTGGCGATCGCCGCCGCCCCGCTTGCCGCGACACCCGCTCAGGCGGACAGTGGAACGGGCGACTTCCAGGTCACCGTCAGTCCAAGGAACGACAGCAACCTGAGCTTTCAACCTGCGCCGCCGCATTGGTTCAAGCTCTTCGAAACGTGGCTTGATGAAGAGGGCCTCACCGTCGCTCCGGCCGCTGACGGAACATTCAATCTACAGAATTCTTCCGGCTGCGTGGAGGAACAGTCGGGCTCGCAGCTCCACATGCCGTCCTCGTGTCCCACGGCCGGAGCGTGGGCGTTGCAGCGGGCGAACGACGGATCGGACTACTTTCTGATCCGCCATGTCATCGACGACAAGTGCCTTACTCCGGCCGATGTGAGCTCTGCGGGCAATGTGATACTGCGCACCTGCGACAGTGGAGATACGACACAGCATTGGTCCCTTACTCCGCGCGGCGACACATCGGAAACCGCCGTCGACGATCTCTTGGCGCAGTACGAGAGCGGTACGATCGGCTCGGAACCCAATAAGGTGCAGGTCTGCAACAACGGCGGCTACGCCGCACGGGCAACGGTCGACTACACCGTGCAGGAGCCCTCCAGCACGGACGTCAAAACGGGCCATATCGCCCTTCCCAGTTTCCCGGTCGGCCAGTGCCAGACGGCCACGCTGCCGGCCGGCAAGGTCGCTGCTGTCGTGCAGGTCTACCGGTTCACCACCTGGTACGCGGGCAGGTATGCCTTCTGGGACGGCGACCGCGACGGCAACGGCAATTGCGTTGCCTTTGCCGGGTGTGACAACGACCGGCCGATCGCGAAGTGGTCGGTCGCGGGTACCCATGCGGACGTCACCTTCTCCGCCACGGGCACGACCTGCTACCCGGGGCTGTCCATCTCGAAGTCCGACAAGAACACAGCTCTCGACGCTCAAATAGGAGACACCGACCGGGGGTGCACCGGGAGCACCCTCGGCGATATCACCAGCGCCATCTCGGGCGGGGTTCCCAAGGAGAACACCGGCACTGCCTATACGGTCGGTGAAGTCGTGATCAATGCCTTCACCTTCATCACCAAACTCTTCGGCGGCGCGAGGTAGTCCATGGTGGAAGCCGCCGCAGGGCGGTGGCCATGGCACGGCAGTCGCTCGGCTGGGGTCTCCCAGCCGAGCGTTCTGCGTGGGCGCCTCCTACGGGACAGCCCACCAGGTGTCACTACGCCCGGCCGGCGGCCGTGGTTGGCATGAAGGGTTCGGGCAGTGCCTGTTCGGACCAGATCGTCTTGCCTCTGGTGGTGTGCCGGGTGCCCCAGCGCTGGGAGAGTTGCGCTACCAGGAGCAGCCCCCTCCCTCCCTCGTCGTAGACGCGGGCTCGCCGCAGATGGGGTGCGGTGTTGCTGCTGTCGGTGACCTCACAGATCAGCGACGTGGTGCGGATCAGCCTCAACCGGATCGGGGGCTGACCGTACCGGATGGCGTTCGTGACCAATTCGCTGACGACCAGTTCGGTGACGAAGGCCGCGTCGTCCAGTTCCCAGGTGGTCAGTTGCGCGCCTGCCCATTGGCGCGCCGGGCTGACGGCGGACGGCTCCGGGGGCACATCCAGGGTGGCGACCTGGGACGCGTCGAAGCGGGAGGGGCGTGCGACGAGCAGGGCGACGTCGTCATCGGGTTCATCGAGGAGCACGGTGTCCAGAACGGTGTCGCAGACCTCCTCCAAGGGACGGCCGGGGGACTGGTGCAGGGCCTGGCCCAGTCGCCGCAGTCCGGATTCCACATCGTGGCGGCGGCTCTGGACGAGGCCATTGGTGTAGAGCGTGATCAGGCAGTTCTCCGGCAGTTCCAGCTCAGTGGTCTCGAACGGGAGGCCGCCCATGCCCAGCGGGGGGCCCGCGGGCAGGTCGGGCACCTCGACGGTGCCGTCGGGGGCGACGAGTACGGGTGCCGGGTGTCCCGCCCGCGCCACCGAGCAGCGGCGTGTGATCGGATCGTAGACGGCGTACAGACAGGTCGCCCACATGTCGTGGGAACCCGGCCCGCCGGATCGTCCGGGCAGCCCCACGTCGTGGTGCAGGATGATGTCGTCCAGGTGGGTGAGCAGCTCGTCCGGCGGAAGGTCCACGTCGGCGAGGGTGCGCACCGCCGTCCGCAAGCGGCCCATGGTGGCCGACGCCTGGATGCCGCGTCCCACGACGTCCCCGACGACGAGCGCGACGCGTGCGCCGGACAGCGGGATGACGTCGTACCAGTCACCGCCGATTCCGGTATGGGGATCCGCCGGCAGATAGCGGGAGGCGACCTCCAGTGCCGGCTCGTGCGGCAGATGCCGCGGCAGGAGGTTGCGTTGCAGGGTCAGCGCGGTGTTTCGCTGGGCGGTGTAGCGCCGGGCGTTGTCGATGCACACCGCCGCCCGTGCGGCGATCTCCTCGGCGAGAAGCAGGTCGTCCTCGTCGAAGAGTTCGGGGTTCCGGTGGCGCAGGAAGACGGCGAGTCCCAAGGTGATGCCCCGGGCGCGCAGGGGCACCATCATGACCGAGCTGATCCCGTGGGTCTCCACCATGTGCGAGCCTCCCGGCAGGCTCGCCACCCACTCCCGGTAGCGTGGGTCGTCCAGCCGGTGCCGGGAGGAACGGCCCTGTATCAGGGCCTCTGCGGGCGGGGTGTCTTTGGGGTAGCGGCTGGTCCGCCCGCACTCGATCAGGGATTCGGGGTGGCCGTCGAGGACGGAAGCCTGGCCGGCACGGTACAGCGTGACGCCGTCGTCTTCGGGCCGCAGGTTCGGCTCGTCACCCTGGAGCACCGGCTCCAGGAGATCCACGCAGACGAAGTCCGCGAAGTCGCCGCATGAGACATCTGCCAGCTCCTGGGCGGTGCGGTCCGGCTGCAGTGTGCTGCCGATACGGGTGCTGGCGTCGTTGACCAGGGCCAGGCGCTGCCGGGCCTTGCGATGCGGGCTCGTGTCGATCACCGTGACGGTGGCTCCGCAGATCTGTCCGGCCGGATCCTTCACCGGTGTGATGTAGAGCGAGTGCGCTCGCGGACCGATCTCACCGGGTGCCTGGTTGAACAGCTCCTGCACGTGCGGCTTCCCGGTCCGCAGCACCTCCTCCGTGAGGGCGTCCGTCGTGTCGAAGGCTTCGCCGGGACTGAATTCCCGCAGTCGCCGTCCGCGCTGCTGCGCCGCGGTCATCCCCATCTGCATCAGCATCAGATGGCTCGCGCTCACCATGCGATTCTGCCGATCGTGGAAGGCCACGGCGACGGGTAGCTGTTCCAGTACCCAGGACGCGAGTGCGGGCGCCGCGGTGCCCTGTACGACGGGCTCGGCAGAAGAGGCCATGACGATCCAGCCGCTGTCGCCGTCCGCGCCTTGGACCGGGCTCGCGTGTACCGTCAGCGGCACCCCTTGGCCATATCTGTGACGTGCGGCGATGCCACCGCTCCACTCCCGCCGCCGGACGAAGCTGCGGAGTGCCGCCACCGGGAGCTTCGCCGCGAGCAGACCGGTCGCGTAGGTACCGAGAATCTCCTCGGGTGCGTACCCGAGCAATCTCTGGGCGTCCGCACTCCATGCGGTGATCTTGCCCATGCTGTCGATGGACACCATGACCGGCCGGATGGCCGTTTCCTGACCGTGCGGCGTTCCCGAAGACGGGGATGTCGAATGCATGGTCCTTCTGCACTTTCCCTGAGGGTCTGGGCGCCACGAGCCCTGGTAGTGCCTTGGCTACCACGATAGTGCGGATCCCTCGCCGGGAACGCTCCGCGCTGAGGCACTCACCGCGCACGCTGTGGCACGGATGACGATGACTGTTCCGAAGCCGGATCATCCTTGCCCTGGATGGTCGGCAAGGTCCTTCGGCCCGGTCATCGCGGTCCCGACCTGGGCGGTGATCTCCCGGAGCCAGTTGTGCGCGGCGTCGTGCATATGGACCGGGTGCCACCACAGTGCCTCCTGGAGTGGAACGGCCTCGTAGGGCGGTTCCATCATGCGTACGGGGGCCACCGTGGGCAGGAGGCCTGCGAGGCGTTTCGGCATGGGGGCGATCCGGCGGGTACCGGCCACTAGGAACGGCAGGGTGAGGAAGCTGTCGGTCGAGACTCCGACCTGCGGTTCGATGCCGAACATGCTGAGCTGACGGGTGGCCGGTGTGTCGTAGGCGCGGTGGTAGGACACCCAGGGAAAGCGGGCCAGATCGCTCAGGGCGAGTTCCTGATCGACGTCGGGATGGTCCTCGGACACCAGGAAGACCCAACGGTCCTGGAAGAGTTCGACGGCGGGGAAGCCGCTGATGATGCCGTGCGGCATGAGGAGGCCGTCGACCGTACTCAGCAGTGCGTCCGTGTCCTCGGTGATGTCGGCGGGAGACCGCCGGAAGCACAACCGGACCCCGGGTGCCGCCTCGTGTACGACACGGGCGAGTTCGGCGCCGAAGACGGCCACCGCGTAGTCGGAGGTGAGGAGGGTGAACTCGTGTTCCTCCGTGGCGGGGTCGAAGGTGGCCCGGCTGGCTAAGACCCGGTCCAATAAGTCGCATGCGGCGGCCGTGCGATCCACGAGGGCGAAACCGAGGGCGGTGAGCTCGTAGCGGCCCCCGCTGCGCACGAGGAGATCGTCGTCGAAGTGGCGGCGCAGCCGGGCGAGGGCGGCGCTCGTCGCGGGCTGGCTGAGTCCGATGCGCTGACCGGCGCGGGTGACATTGCGCTCCTCCAGCAGCGCCCGGAGGGCCACGACGAGGTTGAGATCAAGGCTGGGCAGAGTCATGCGCTCTCCGAAAGGGTCGGACCCAGCGAGGGTCATTTGTGCTGTGGATGGTCCACATCAAGACAATCCACATAGTTTATTGATGGGCTTGGGATGCGGACCAAGAGGCGATCTGCGAGCGGGACCTGAATCCGAGCTTGGCGAGGATCTGCTGGATGTGCCCTTCCGCGGTACGGGGGGAGATCACGAGCCTGGCCGCGATCTCCTTGTTGCTGGCTCCTTGGGCCACGAGCCGGGAGATCTGCAACTGCCGTGGTGTCAGGTCGGACATCGGCGCAGGAGGAAGGTCGTGGGAGGCGTCCCGCCGGCTCCTGGTCTTCACGGCGTAGCGGACCGCCTGATCGGGTGTCATACGACCACCGGTCTTGAAGGCGTCCTTGAACGCGGTCCTTCCCAGAGCCTGGCGCACACGCTTTCCCGCGTCGTTGTGATGCCGGCGGAACGGGCCGGTGCCAGGAATGCATGTGCCGGTGATCCGCCAGGCGGTGTGTGCCGCGCCGAGCAGTACGGCCGCACGTTCGTCATGGCCGAGTTCCGCCTCCGCCCAGGCCATGACCTCCAGGCAGTGCGCACGGCAGAGGTGGTCTGTGAGGGACCCGGTCCGGAGTGCTCGCTTGATGAGGGTGATGGCGCGTTGCGGCTGCCCCTGACGGCAGTACGTCAGGCCCATGCTCCACAGGGCACCGGACAGGGAACCGTGGGCCTGGTGCTCCTCACAGAGTTTGATCAGGTCGCGCGCGCACGTCGTGGCGCGGGGGTCGTCCATGAGGCTGTAGCCGAGCGTGAGCAGCAGCAGGGTCGTCGCGACGGCACCGTGGTCCTGCGCCCCACGCCGGCCGGCGAGCGCCTCCCTCAGCACGGCCGTGGCGTGGAGGAATTCACCATCGAAGAGGGCGGACAGGCCCGCGAACTGAAGGGTGGCGGCATGGACGGCCTCGTCGTCGAGTTGCCGGGTCAGGTCCTGGCATTCCTTCAACCGCCGCTGCGCCGTGGGGTGGTCCCCTGCGAACAGTGCCGCCCAGCCGTCGGCCCGCAAGGCGAGTGCCCGTTCCGGACCGGGTTCGGGGGCGCCCGCGGACAAGGCGGTGCCCAGCCAGGTGCGCCATTCATCAAGCGGTCCTCTGACGAGTCCGAGGTGCCATGCCCCGGCCGCTATGCGCAATGCCGCCGGTGCGAGGGACGGTTCCTGCGCGCCGAAGGCGACGGCGGCCCTGAGGTCGGCCTCTTCCCGGCTCAGCCGGCCCGACCAGTACCGCTGGTCCGGGCCGAACCAGTCGGCTTCGGCCCGCTCGGTCAGATCCAGGCACCACGCCAGGTGGCGTCGGCGGAGAACCGCTGCCTCGCCCAGGGTGTCCAGGCACTCCAGGCCGTACTGCCGGATGGCCCGGAGCATGCGGAAACGGACCTGTCCGCCGGTCTCCTCTTTCACCAGGACCGACTTGTCCAGGAGCCCTGCCAGCAGGTCGAGCACATCATGGGGTGCGATGTCCTCTCCGGAGCACACCGCTTCGACCGCCTCGAGTTCGGCGCCCTCGACGAATACCGACATACGAGCCCACAAGAGCCGCTCCGCCGGGGAGCACAGGCGGTGACTCCAGTCGATCGTGGACCTGAGCGTCCGCTGCCGTGCCGGAACGAACCGTGCCCCGCCGGTCAGGAACTCCAGAGGATCCCGCAGATGCTGCAGGACTCTGTCCACGGAAAGCACACGGAGGCGGGTGGCCGCGAGCTCGACGGACAACGGTAGGCCGTCCAGTCTTCGGCAGATGTCGGCCACGGTCGCGCAGTTGGCGTCGGAAAGGGTGAAGCCGGGCAGCACGGCCGTGGCGCGCTCGACGAACAGGCGCACGGCATCGCTCTGCATCAGGGTGCCCGGGGAGCTCGGCCCGTGTGGTTCGGGAAGTGAAAGGGGCGGTACGGACAGGACGTGTTCGCCCTCGACACCCAGCCGCTGACGGCTGGTGGTGAGGATCTGGAGGCGCGGTGCCATGCGCAGCAACCGGTCGGCCAGCCGGGCGCACTCCTCGACGCGCTGCTCGCAGGTGTCCAGGATCAGCAGCGTGCGTTTGCCGCGCAGATGGAACTCCAGAGCCGTCTGCGGCTCTGATTCATCGTCGATGGGCACTCCCAGAGCGGCTGCCACGGCCCTCGCCACGCGGTCGCCGTCACCGAGGGCAGCCAGCTCGACCAGCCACACGCCGTCGGGGTAGGAACGGCTCACCTTCGATGCCGTTCGCACGGCCAGCCGGGTCTTGCCCGCCCCGCCGGGACCGGTGAGTGTCAGGATCCTGGTGCGCGCGAGTAACTCCCCGGCTTCGGAGATGTCCTGGCGCCGGCCTATGAAACTGGTCAACTCCGGGGGGAGATTCCCCGCACGGGCACCATGGCTGGTCAAGAGGTGCGTTCCTGTCAGTGGTCCAACGGTGATCTGGATCGTTGCCGTCCGCGGGGCCGGTGTTCGTGGCGCCGGAGCTCGCACCTCGGCCGCAGAGATGTTCACTTGGGGTGGCAGAAGACGGTCACCTGGAAGTAGCCGCGGATCTGCAGGGGGTTGGCCGCCGCCAGTGATCCGTGTACATCGTGCACGTACCGCAGGAACGCCCGGTGTGTCATACCCGGTTTGCGGCGGATGGCGGCGATCAGGTTCAGCATGGCTGCTTTCTGATGGGACGAGGAGGTGACCGGCATCGCTGGGGAGGAGGGAGGCCTGCGATGCCGGTCGCTCATGGGGTTCTCGCGGCGGAACCGGCCGGTCGGAAGGCCGGTTCCCGGAGCGGCTCGGACGCGTCGTCCGTGGCCGTGGCCGGGGCCGGGGGCCTGGGTGCGGGCATGCTGGAACTCCACCTGGCGTATCGGACGGGGAAGGGACTCGGCCACCTCGGTGAGGTCGCCCGGCGCCCTGGGCAGGACCGGGACCGCGAGCACCGATGACTGCCGTCACGCCGCGACGGGTCTGCTCGCCGGGCGCCTGCGCCGACCCGGCAGTGGTGTGGTGTGCGGCTTCGGCGTCGGCTTGAAATGACTATGAAGGACCGGGCAGGCCCTGCCTAGCCCTCGTCCGATCGAGATCGAGGATGGGGATCATCCAGGTCCTGGATGCCGCGTGTGCGGAAGCGGGTGTCCGCTGGGTCCGTTCGGCGCCGGAGCTACTTCTCTGCGGAAAGCTGTCCGGGTGTGGACCCCGACAGCTCCGCTCCCACCCGCGCGGCGGTCTCGCGCAGCCAGATGTGGGCCGCGTCGTGGGTGTGGACCGGGTGCCACCACATCGCTTCCCGCAGGGGCACCGCTTCGTAGGGCGGGTCCATGACGCGTACCGCTGCCACGCCGCTCATCAGGTCGGCCAGGCGCCGCTGCACCAGGGCGATCCGCCGGGTGCCGGCGACCAGGAAGGGCAGTACGTGGAAGCTGTCGGCGGAGACCTCGATGCGGGGGGCGACACCGAGCATGCTCAGCTGGCGGGCGGCCGGGGCATCGTAGACGCGCTGGTAGACGACCCAGGGGAGGCGGGCCAGATCGGCCATGGTCAGCCGTTCGCCGACCTCGTCGTTGTCCTCGGCGACGAGGAAGACCCAGCGGTCGGAGAACAGCTCGACGGAGGGGAAGCCGCTGATGACACCGTGCGGCATCAGCAGCCCGTCGGCAGTGCTGAGCACCGTTTCCGTGCCCTCCGTGATTCCGGGCGGGGTCCGCTGGAAGCGCAGCCGTACACCCGGCGCCTCGGCATGCACGGCCCGGGCGAGTGCGGCACCGAACACGGTGACGGCGTAGTCGGAGGCGAGCAGTGTGAACTCGTGCTCCTCGCTGCCCGCCGCGAACTCGGCCCTGCTGCTGAAGACCCGCTCCAGCAGGTCACAGGCGGTGGCGGTGCGGTCCAGGAGGGCTCGCCCGAGGGCCGTCAGCTCGTATTGTCCGCCGACGCGGGAGAGGAGCTCGTCGCCGAAGTGGCGGCGCAGGCGGGCCAGCGCCGCGCTCATCGCCGGCTGACTGAGCCCGACGCGCTGCCCGGCGCGGGTGACATTGCGTTCCTCCAGCAGGGCTCGCAGGGACAGGACGAGATTGAGATCGAGCCCGGACAGGGACACGACACCTCCAGAGCGTGGCCGCACGAGGCGGCGATATTCGTGCCACGGATGATCGGCATCTGAAGAATCGATTTCCCAGATTACGGGATGCGGGGCCAGATTGGTCACACCGCGATCTGGAGGACATCCCCGTGACACCCGCAGCCCTTTCCGCGTCCTTCGCCGGACCCTTCGCCCTCGGCACCCTCTCCTGCCCTGACCAAGCAGCTTTCCCCGGTCTGGTGATCCACGGGGAGCGTGTGCTGGACCTCCGTACCGCCCTCGGCGACCCCGCTCTGACGGTGCGCGGAATCTTCGAACGCTGGGACGAGGTACTCCCGCGGCTGCGTGCCCTGGCGGCGGACGGGAGCGACGGCCCCTGGCAACCACTCGACGGACTGCGGGCGCACGCTCCCGTCGAGCCCCGGCAGATCTTCCAGTCCGGTGCCAACTACCGGCAGCACGTGATCGATCTGGAGGTCGCCCATCGCGCGCCCGACGATCCGCGTACGGAGGAGGAGGCGCGGCAGGAGATCGCCGCGGTCATGGACCGGCGGGCGGCGGAGGATCTGCCGTACGTCTTCCTCGGTCTCCCGAGCGCCATCACCGGGCCGTACGACGATGTCGTGCTGCCCGGGTGGGCCGAGCAGCCGGACTGGGAACTGGAGCTGGCGGTGGTGATCGGACGGCCCGCGCACCGGGTCTCCGTCGAGGAGGCCCTGGAGTACGTCGCCGGGTACACGATCGCCAACGACCTCACCGACCGCGCCACCGTCTTCCGCCGGGACATGAAGGCCATCGGCACCGACTGGCTGCACAGCAAGAACGCGCCCGGCTTCACACCGCTCGGGCCATGGATCGTGCCGGCCGAGTCGATCGCGGACCCGCGGGATCTGCGCGTCACGCTGAAGCTGAACGGCGAGACCATGCAGGACGAATCCACCCAGGACATGCTCTTCGACGTCCAGCGGCTGGTGTCGTACACCTCGCAGACCGCCCGGCTCCTCCCCGGGGACCTGGTGCTGACCGGCAGCCCGGCCGGCAACGGAATGCACTGGGGGCGGCTGCTGCGCGACGGCGACGTCATGGAGGGCTCCATCACCGGGCTGGGCGCGCAGCGCACCCGCTGCGTGGCGGAGGCATCGGCATGAGCCTGGACCGCTCCGACCCCGAGGGCGCGATCGCCGAGGCCGCCCATGCGTACTCCAACTGGGGCCGCTGGGGCGAGGACGATGTCCTCGGCACCCTCAACTTCCTCGACGAGGCCAAGCGCCGTGAGGGCGCCGCGCTGGTGCGGCGCGGCGTGAGCTTCTCGCTGTCGCAGCGGTTCGACATGAACGGGCCGCAGAACGGCTGGCGCCGGCGCACCAACCCCGTGCACACGATGCTCGACACCGGCACCGACGCGGCACTGGGCAGCCAGGGCTTCCCGCACGGCTTCGGCGGCGCGGACGACGTGATCGCGATGCCGCTGCAGTGCTCCACGCAGTGGGACGGCCTCGGGCACATCTTCGACCACGGCAGGGCCTGGAACGGGCGGGACGCCGCGAAGGTCGTCACCTCCGAAGGCGATCTCATCACCGGAATCGAGCACATGGCGCCGTACGTCGCCGGGCGCGGCCTCCTCCTCGACGTCGGACGCGTCATCGGCGACGAACGCGGAGAACTGGCCGACGGTTTCGCGATCACCGAGGACCACCTGACCGCGACCGCCGAGGCGCACGGCGTCGTGGTGGGGCGCGGCGACATCGTCGTCGTACGGACCGGACGGCTGGCGCGCGCCCGCCGTGAGGGCTGGGGCGACTACGCGGGCGGCGCCTCGCCCGGTCTGTCGTTCACCACGGCCAGCTGGTTGCACCGCACCGAGATCGCCGCGATCGCCACCGACACCTGGGGATTCGAGGTGCGGCCCAATGAGTTCAAGGAGGCCTTCCAGCCGCTGCACCAGGTCGCCATCCCCAACATCGGCCTGCTCATCGGCGAGATGTGGGACCCCGAAGCGCTGGCCCGCGACTGTGCGGCCGACGGCGTCCATGAGTTCTGGCTCACCGCCGCGCCCCTGCCCGTCACCGGAGCCGTCGGCTCCCCCGTCAACCCGGTCGCCGTCAAGTGAACCGATCAACCGAGGAGTTGGCCATGGCAGCACCAGCACCGCAGCGGACCGTCCTGGTCATCGGCGGCGGCACCGCCGGCAACGCGTTGACCGTCCTGCTGCGGCAGGCCGGCGTCGACGTCGACCTCGTCGAGGCCACGCCCGACTGGAATGTGCGCGGCTCGGGCATCACCCTTCAGGGCAACGCCCTGCGTGTGCTGCACGAGATCGGTGTCTGGGACGAGGTCCGCGAGCACGGCTGCGCGTTCGACTCCCTGGGCCTGACCGCGCCCGACGGCACCGTGCTCCATGTGCAGGAGGACATCCGCATCGGCGGCGACGACCTCCCCGCCACCCTGGGCATGCAACGCCCCGTCCTCCAGCGCATCCTCACCGACGCCGTGCGGGCATCCGGCGCCCGCGTCCGGCTCGGTACCACCGCCGAGATCCGCACTCACGACGACACCTCGGTGGCCGTCCGCCTCAGCGACGGAACCGAGCGGCGCTACGACCTCGTCGTGGCCGCCGACGGGCTGAACTCGGCGACCCGCGCGGCCATCGGCATCGACGACAAGCCCGAGCCGACCGGTATGGCCATCTGGCGTGTCCCGGCACCCCGCCCGGCCGGTGTCGAGCGCAGCGACCTGGCCCACGGCGGGCCCTGCTACATCGCCGGCTACACGCCCACCGGCGAGGACACCCTCTACGCCTTCCTGGTGGAGCCTGCCCGCGACCGTGCCACCATCCCGCCGGAGTCCTACGCCGACGAGATGCGCCGTCTCGCCGGGCGCTACGGCGGTGCCTGGGACGAGATCCGCGCGTCGATCACCGACCCGGCGCAGGTGAACTACACCTGGTTCGACCGCATGCTGGTCGAGGGCTCCTGGCACCGGGGCCGGGTCGTGCTCGTCGGCGACGCCGCGCACTGTTGCCCGCCCACGATGGCCCAGGGAGCAGCGATGTCCCTGGAGGACGCCTGGGTGCTGTCCCAACTGCTCACCAGTGGGGCGGACTGGGACGACGACCTGCTCAGCAGGTATCACCGGCGACGGATCGACCGCGTCCGGAGGGTCGTCGACGCGTCCGTGCAGATCGGACAGTGGCAGCTCGACGGCGTACAAGGTGATGTGCCCGGGCTGATGCGCACCGCCATGACCGCGCTCAAGGAGCTGCCGTGACGGTGCCCACCATCGATGTGCACGCCCACATCCTGCTCCCCGCGGCCGAGGCCCTCGTGGCCGGCCTTCCCGGCCTGGAGGAAGCCAAGGCGCTGGACGCCCGCCGCAACGGCGCCGCCTCCCTGTCCGTCAACGGCCCCATGGTCGCCGAGCGCATCCCGAGGCTGACCGATGCGACCGTACGGCTGGCAGAGATGGACGCGCAGGGTGTGGACATACAGCTGGTCGGCCCGTCCCCCGCGCACTACCACTACTGGGCGGACGAGGACACGGCCGAGAGACTCTGCCGATTGGTGAACGAGGCCACGGCCGCGCACTGCTCCCGGGCGCCCGAGCGGTTGTACGGGCTGGGGCTCGTGCCGTTGCAGCATCCGGAGCAGGCGGTACGCGCCCTGGAACACGCTCTCGAACAGGGCCTGTCGGGTGTCGAGATCTCCAGCCACGCACCCGGACGGGAACTGTCGGACCCGGTGTACGAACCCCTCTGGGCCCTGGCGGAGGAGAGGGGCGCGATCCTCTTCCTGCACCCCTTCGGTTGCACGCTCGACGAGCGGCTGGACCGGTGGTACCTGTCCAACACGGTCGGCCAGCCCACCGAGAACGCCGTCGCCCTCTCCCACCTGATCTTCTCCGGGGTACTGGACCGGCACCCGGAACTGAAGCTCGTGGCCGCGCACGGCGGCGGCTACCTCCCCACCCACATCGGCCGCTCCGACCACGCCTGGCAGGCCCGCTCCGACGCGGGCGCGGCCTGCTCCCATCCGCCCAGCAGCTACCTCGGGCGGATCTGGTTCGACTCCCTCGTCCATGACCCGCAGGTCCTGCGCGCGCTGATCGCCGCCGTGGGAGCCGACCGGGTGCTGCTCGGCTCCGACTTCCCGTTCGACATGGGCACGGACGATCCGGTCGGCGCGCTGCGGGCCGCAGGGCTGGCCGAGTCCGACTTCCACGCCGTACGCGGCGGCAACGCGGCCGCGTTGCTGCGCCTGACCTGACCCACAGGAGGAAACGACCATGAGCGCACGTCCGCTCACCCATCTGCGGCACGTCGATCTCGCCGTGCCCGACTACGACAAGCAGCTCGACTTCTACGCCGGTGTGTGGGGCCTGACCAAGGTCGCCGAGGACTCCGGTATCTCCTTCCTCGCCGCCGAGGGGTCCCCCGAGAAATACGTCGTACGGCTGCGCAAGGCCGATGAGAAGCGGCTCGACCTGGTCTCCTACGGCGCGGCTTCGGCGGCCGATGTGGACGGCCTCGCCGAGCGACTCCTCGCCGGGGGCGTGGAGCTGATCTCTCAGCCGGGCAAGGTCGACACACCCGGCGGCGGCTACGGCTTCCGCTGTTTCGACGTCGACGGCCGCACGATCGAGGTCCTGGCCGACGTGGAGGTACGGCAGCACCGCAGGATCGAGGAGAAGGAGGCGATCCCGGTCAAGCTCTCGCACGTCGTCCTCAACTCACCCGATCTGAACCGCACCCGGGAGTGGTACGAGCGCCACCTGGGCTTCCGCCTCTCCGACACGCTCAGGCACCCGAGGATGGGCGAGGCGATGCACTTCATGCGGATCAGCAACCGGCACCACTCCATGGCCATCGCCCAGGGCCCGCACACCGCCCTCCACCACATCTCCTTCGAGATGCGTGGCCTCGACGAGTACATGCGCGGCTCCGGCCGGGTGATCCGGGCGGGCTTCCGCAAGGTGTGGGGACCGGGACGGCATCTCGCGGGCGACAACACGTTCACGTACTTCCTGGACCCGCAGGGCAACACGGTCGAGTACACGACGGAGCTGGAGGTCCTGGACGAGGACACCTGGCATCCGCACGTGTACGACTTCTCCCGGCCCGAGGTCACCGACCAGTGGGGCACGGCCAACGCCATGAACGAGCTGGTGGCCCAGGAGTCGTTCAATGACGTCGACCGCGGCTGTTTCGTCGCCCCGCCGGTCTGATCTCCCGGGAGCCGTACATGCGCTTCGTCAGCTATGAACACCGGCACCGACGCCGGGTCGCCGTCATGGCGGGGGACGGCACACTCT
Organism: Streptomyces cucumeris; assembly: GCF_024295805.1. Lineage (GTDB taxonomy): Bacteria > Actinomycetota > Actinomycetes > Streptomycetales > Streptomycetaceae > Streptomyces > Streptomyces cucumeris. Next base: position 65,873 of record NZ_JANCLX010000038.1, on the reverse strand, counting down.
CCCCGGTCCCCGGGAACCGCTCGCTCACGGAGCTGATCCGCTCCGGCGACGGACTGGACACGCTGCTCGATGTGGGCGCCGCCGCCCTTGGCATCCCGCCGGGGCCCCATGTGTCCGAGGTGCGGCTGCTCCCGCCGATCGAGCCACCCACCGTCCGGGACTTCGTCACCTTCGAGGAGCATGTCGAAGGTGTGCGGCGGTCCGTGGACGGCGTGGGCGGCGTGCCCGAAGCCTGGTACGACGCACCGACCTTCTACTTCACCAATCCGTACGCGGTCATCGGCGCCCACGACGAGGTGCCGGTGCCACCTGGGTCGAACGTGCTCGACTTCGAGCTGGAGGTGGCCGCCGTCATCGGCAGGGAAGGGCGGGATCTCACACCTGAGCGGGCGCGGGACCACATCATCGGCTACACGGTCTTCAACGACTGGTCCGCCCGCGATCTGCAGTCCCGCGAGATGCAGGTCCACCTCGGCCCGTGCAAGGGCAAGGACACGGCCGCCACTCTCGGTCCGTGTCTGGTCACCGCCGATGAGCTGGAGCCGTACCGGGACGCCGACGGTTTTCTGCGGCTGGCCCTGACCGCCTCGGTGAACGGCCACGTCGTCGGTGAGGACCTGTTGTCCAACATGAGCTGGACCTTCGAGGAGATGACCGCCTACGCCTCGCGGGGCACGGTGGTCCGGCCGGGCGATGTGCTCGGCTCGGGCACCTGCGGCAACGGCGGCTGTCTGGCGGAGTTGTGGGGTGTGCGGGGAGAGCAGTCACCGCCGCCGCTTGGGCCCGGTGACACCGTCACCCTCACCGTCGAGGGCATCGGCACCGTGTCCAACACCGTGGTCAAGGGTGCCGATCCGATGCCGCTGCCGCCCGCCCGCCGCCGCACCCGCGAGCGGCCGTGACCGACCCGCATCCCCGCAGGCTCCTCGGCCAGGTCGTCGGGTCCCCCCCGTACGGGCTGCCCCCGGTGACGCGGGGTGGCTCACGCCATCGCGCTCAGCGAGGCCGCCGGGGTCGAGGGCTGCTCGGGGTCGCGGCGGGGACGGGGCAGGAACGCCACCGCGAGGAGGGTCGCGGCCGCGCCGAGGGTGGAGAGCCACGGCAGCGCGCTGGCGGTGGCGGCGGCCTGTGCCTGGTGCAGACCGTGGTCGAGGTTGCCGGTGAGGGTGTCGGCGTAGACGGTGCCCGCGATGGCCAGGGCCACGGAGCCGCCGATCTGGCGGAAGAAGGTGATGTTGGAGCTGGCGGTGCCGACGTGTGCAGGGTCCACGGAGGTTTGGACGATGATGTTCAGCCCGGAGAGCATGGGCCCGATGCCGAGGCCGATCAGGAGCATCCAGAGCGCCATCGTCCACGACGAGGTGTCCAGCGTGAGCCCGGTGAACAGCAGTGAGCCCGCCGCGGACAGGACGGCTCCGCCGAGCAGCCAGGGCTTGTAGCGGCCGGAGGCGCCGATCAGGGCGCCCGCGAGCAGGCTGCCCACGACCATGGCGATCATGAGCGGGTAGAGGCGCAGTCCGCTGGAGCTGGCGCTGTGGCCGAGTGCCTCCTGGAAGAACCGGGGCAGGAAGACCACGGACGAGAAGAGGGAGAACGCCGAGAAGAACGAGGCGATGTTGGCCAGGGTGTAGGTCCGGTTGCGGAACAGGCCCATCGGCATGATCGGCTGGGCGGCCCGGTTCTCGATCATTACGAACGGCACCAGGAGGACGGCCGCGAGCAGGATGGGGCCGATGACCTGGGCGTCGGTCCAGGTGTGGTCGTCGATGCCCTTCATCGTCAGGCCGATGAGGAGCGAGCTGATCCCGAGCGTCAGCACGCCGATCCCCGCGTAGTCGGGGCGCCCGGTGCCGGAGACGCGACTTCCGGCGGGCAGGTACCGCCAGACGATGGCCAGGACGGCGGCGCCTATGGGCAGGTTGACCAGGAAGACCCAGTGCCAGCTTGCGTGGTCGGTGAACAGGCCGCCCAGGTAGGGGCCGATCACATAGCTCAGCGCCATGACGCCGCCGACCGCGCCCTGTGCCTGGCCGCGCCGCTCGGCCGGGACGGTGTCGACCAGCAGCGCCAGGGACAGGGGCAACAGGGCGCCGGCGCCCAGTCCTTGGAGGGCGCGGAAAGCGATCAGCTGGCTCATGTCCTGCGACAGGGCGCACAGCCCGCTGCCGAGCAGGAACACGACGATGCCCGTGAGCAGCATGGGCTTGCGTCCGTAGAGGTCCGAGAGGCGGCCGTACAGCGGGACGGTGACGGTGGAGGTGAGCAGGTAGGCCGTCACGGTCCAGGTGTAGAGGTCCTCGCCGCCCAGGTCCTGGGTGATCCGGGGCAGGGCGGTGCCGACGATCGTCTGGTCGAGCATTGCCAGGAACATGCCACCGAGCACGGCGACCAGGAGGAGCCCGCTGTGGGGCCGGGAGTCTCGTTTCATGTGAAAGAAACTACATGTAAATCCTTACACGTCAACCCAGAGGTATTCTGTGACCATGTCTCTGCGGATCGCCCTGCTCGGAATGCTCGCCTCTCGCGGCCCCTCGTCCGGGTATGAACTGGCCAAACGGTTCGAAGCCTCGATCAACCACATCTGGCAGGCCAAGCACAGCCAGATCTATCCCGAGCTGGCCAAGATGGCGCAGAGCGGCGCCGTCACCGTGGAGGACGCCGGTGGCGGACGGGGCCGCAAGGTCTACACCGTCACCGAAGCGGGCCGGGACGAGATCGTCCAGTGGGTCACCGGCGAGGACCCGTACCGCAGCGCCCGCAACGAGACCGCCCTGCGCGGGTTCCTCGTCCCCCTCCTCCCGCCCGACCAGGCGGCGGCCGTGATGCGTGACGAGGCGGAGCGGCACGCCGAGAAGCTGGCCAAACTGGAGCAGATCAAAGCGGAGGTGGACGCCCGCACCGGGCCGGATGACCCCGTCTTCGGGGCCTACGCGCTGGACCTGGGCATCCGCACCACCATCGTGCTGCAGCAGTGGGCCAACGACACCGCTGACGACCTGGAGCGGCGCGGCCGCTCCTGAGCACTCCTCGCGCTTCGCACGTCCACAAATCGGTTTGCCCGAGTGGCGCGATCGGTCAAGCTGGGACCATGCCTCGCAGAATCATGTTCGTCCAGCTCAAGACGGGCCATGGCACGGACCGCGGACCCTCGTGGATCGGCTGGGTGGATTTCTCCAAGACCTGGAAGACGGCCTACCTCCACGGGAGGACCCTGCGGCGTGCCACGGGTCTCGGCTTGTCCGACGCGAACTTCTACGACGTGGAAACCGATGAGGAGTTCTGGGTCTCCGGACCGAAACGCGACCGGAGCGACACTCGGTACGGGCCCGGGGGGCCGCGGGTGGAGGATGACGCCGCGGACGCCTACCGGGCGTTCCTCCGAGGGGCGCCACTTCCCGGCCGGGAACACGGCTAGTACCGCGGTCGCGGCCGCGGCATCCACGGGCCGATTCCGCGGGGCTGACCCCGGATCAGGCCGCGGGATCACGCTGCGGGATCAGGCCGTGAGATCAGGTCGTGCCCACGTAGCCGTCGCGGCCGACGTGCTCGTCCAGCTCCGACTGCCAGCCCTCGGGCGGCGGTGTATACGGCGATGTCGTTCCGCAGCTCGTGCACGCCCACCTGCCACCGACACCATCGACCTGGCTCTCGCAACCGGTGCAGGTGTACGTCCGGTAGTACAGGTCGGTCCCTGTCGGCGCCACCCCCGACGCCCCACAGTTGTTGCATGACCAACTACCGTCAGGCCCTTGGATGACGGACGCCCCACAGTTGGCGCAATTCATCGTGACGCCTCCCCTCGACGCTGCCCTCGCAAGGAGATCTTACCGGCGAAGGGCCGATCCCCGGCGGTGGAGACGGACAGCCGGGGGGCGTTGCCCGGCCCGCCCACGGCCGGTCAGCCCTGCGGATCCTGTGGTCTGGCGTCGGATTCGCGCAGACTCCGGTCCCTGAGCTCGGTGCGCGCCTCCGTGCGGTGGCCCCGGGCGATGTAGTCCCGGACCACCGCTTCGACGGCGTCCTGAGGCGATCCCACTCCGGACAGGACCATGACCTCCACCACGAGTTCGGCATCGAGACTGATGTTGACCTTGGCCATGGAGCTCCCCGTTCGTCGCGTCCTGGCCGGACTCTAGCCGCTCGATGTGCCCGTGGCCCGTGCTTCCTCCGCGGGCGTGGACGTCAGGGGCGGGGGTGCCCGAGCGGTGTGCGGGACACGTGGTGGAGGAGTGCGGCGGGAGTGGTCGGGGAGCCGGGCACGGGCCAGTGGGGGTCCTGACCGGCCAGGGCGGCGAAGAGACGCTGCCATGCGTCGTGGTCCGTGCCCAGGAGCTTGTCGGCCAGGGCGGCCAGTTCGTCGGTGGCCTCCTGGACGGCGGCTCGGAGGGCGGCGGGGGGTTCCTGGCGGACGGAGGCTTCGGCGAGGTAGTGGAGCATACGGTTGGCCAGGGCACCACCGTGGACGAGCTCCTTGCCGGAGAGCAGCCCCTGTTCGAGCAGGGCGTCGAGGACGGCGGCCCACTCCCCGCGCTGGAGCGACAGGTTCGGGATGTTCCCGATGGCCGCACGGGCCCAGTCGGGGCCGCGGTCGGTCAGGCTGCGGTCGATGAAGCAGGACCAGTACTCGAACGCCGTCGGCGCGAGCTCGTCCGGAGCGTCCGGCAGCCGGGCGATCGTGCCCCACACCCGTGAGCGGAACGGCTCCTGTCGGTGTGCCCGGATCAGGACGTCCCAGTCGCGGATGTAGGGGAGGTCCAGGACTTCGGTGTGTTCGTACTCCCCGCAGGCACGGAGCTTGGCGATGAGGCGGTCCGTGCTCAGTTCCTTGTCGAGGCGGGCGGTGAGGACGGCGTCCGCGTCGGCCGTGGCCAGTGCCTTGGTGACGACCTTGGCGGCGCCCGCGCTGAGCAGGCCCCGGTCGACCAGCGAGCGGAGACGGTCGGGGCCACCGTGGCGGAGGGTGTTGCGCGCCGCCATGAGGTGGTCCGCGAGCGGAACACGCTTGCCGAACGAAGTGAGCGCGTGCTCCACGATGTCGGGGTCGGCCGCTTCGACCAGAACGCGGAGGTTCTTCGCCCGTTGCTTGTCGAAGTAGTGCTTCGCGAGGAGCCGTTCGCGGAGCTCGGGGGCGAGCGGGAGGAGGTCCTCCGGCCCCTCGGGCGTGCGGCCCTGGGGGCGCTGGGAGAGGATGATCCGGCGGATCTCGACGGTCGAGCGGCTGTTGGTGACCGTCCCGTAGAGCGTCGCGTTGATCGTGGGGTCGTCGACGGCCAGGAGTCGCAGCTGCAGCTCCCGGCTGCGGGAGTTCTGTGCCAGAACGAGCAGCGCGGCGTGCTCGCCGTGGCCGAAGAGATGGTCCAGGAGGGTGTCGGGCACGTGGCGGGTCGCGCACGCGCGCTCGGTGAGGGTGGTCGTGGCACGCGCGTCCAGCCGCGGCAGTACGGTCGCGAGAGCGTCCGTGCCCGCGTGGAGCAGCAGTCCGGCACCCGCCGGGGTGAGCACCGTGGGCACGGTGTCCGTGCCGCCGTGCTCGAGCAGTTCGGCGAAGGGCCGCTCGGCCCATGCGCCGTCCATCGCACCGAGCGCGCGCAACCACCGCTCGGGTTCGGTGCCGAGCCGGTCGGCGACCAGCCGGCGCGCGGCGCGCACGGCTGCGGAGGCCGGTACGTCACGGATGAACCAGGCCTTCGGGAACGGGGACATCTCGCGTGCGGGGGTCCGGGCGACCATCTCGCCGGGTGCGATGATCCCCTGTCGGCAGGCCGGCAGATCGTCCTTCCCGGCCCGTCCGGTCATCCGTTCCGCGAGCCGTTGACGAGTATCGGGCGAGGCGTGCCGGTCGCACGCCTCCACGAGCCAGTCGGGAGGGAGGAGTCCGGGGACGTCCGCCGTGGTGGTGGCGGTGAGCACGTCCAGCACGCCGGGGTCGGTGGGCAGTGGCGCGCCCGCCACGAGGGTGCGGAGCAGATGTGCGGAGGCGAGGGCCCCGCCCCGGTCCAGGAGGTGGTCCCGCTTCCGCTGTTCGGCATGGGTGAGTGCGGGCACGACGGGCGTGGCCGGTTCCGGTGTGTCGGCGGCGCGGGCGACCGCGTCGAGGCGAGCGAGCTCTTCGGCGTCGGGACGGGGACCGGCCACCTGCCCCGCCACGGTGATCAGTTCCGCGAGTGAGCCGACGAAGGTACCGACCAGATTGAGCGCGATGACCCATGCTTCGGTGTGACCGGCCAGGTGCTCGTCTACGAGGTCCACGGCATGCCGGTATGCCTGGACGACCCCCGCGTCGCGGTAGAGGTACGCGAGGGTTGCCGGGGCCGGCTGGGCGGTGTCGACGAGCCGCTCGGGCCCGAGCAGACCCTGCTCGACGGCGCCGAGGAACCAGCGGTGCAGGCCGGTGTCGTACGCGGTGGAGCGCAGATGGTTGACCGGCTCGGAGTCGATCTCGTTCGCGCGGGTGGTGAACGCCGTGCGGATGGCCTCGTCGACGTCCTCGTGGCGGAGGAGCTCCTCGACGGGCTCGGGTTCGAAGGTGTGCTCGTGGTGGGCGGCGATCAGGAGCGGGAAGTCGTACACGTAGGGCTCGTGCACGATCTCCCGCATCAACCGGCGGGTGGCGTTGCGGCCCCGCGGGGTGGCGTAGACCTGGGGCAGCGCCTCGGGGTCGTCGTAGGGCTCCAGCCCTTCCCGGAACCCCTCCAGACCGTTGGGCTGCTCCAGCGCCGCGGCTGCCTTGGCGAGAACCGGGGGCGGGCCGGCGGGGGCCAGTTCGAGGAGCCGGCGTACGGCGCCCGGGCCACCGCGTTCCCAGACCCGGACCACGGAGAAGTGGCGCGCCTCGTCGCTCACCCACGAGCCCCGGGGACCCCAGGAACGCAGGAGCAGCTCGGGGTCGTCGCTCATGATCAGCGGGCTGCCGCGGAACCGGTCCGTGGTGGCGAGGAGTTCGGTGCGCAACTCCGGGTCGAGGGGGACGGGCTCGGTGCGTCCCGGGGTGCGGGGCGCACCGGAGGCGATCGCACGGCGCAGGGACAGGGTGGCCTTCTGATTGCGGTACACGGCGGCGTTGACCGTCGGCTCGTCACCCTCGGTCAGCCGGCGCAGATCGCCCGCGGTGAGGGCGACGTTACCGCCGATGGCGGCGCGTACGCGGGCTGCGGACGCGGCGAGCGCGGTGTCGAGGACGTGTGCCGGGAGCGGGCCCTTGCCGAGCAGGGCGTGCAGCAGCTCATCGGGCAGGTGCGGGAGCAGCTCGCGCAGATCGTCGGGTTCGGCGGCGTACAGCAGGAACCGGTACGGCTTGGTCAGCGCCGGTGGTGTGACCGAGGACGCGGGCTCGGGGACCGTACCGTCGGCGATACCGGCCAACAGGTCGGCGAGGGTGCCCTTGTAGCGGGACAGGGCGGTGCGCAGGGTGGCCCAGCGCCGGGGGTCGCTGCCGAGCCGCTGGTGGAGGAGGACGCGCAGGGGTGTGGTGACACCGAGCTCGAGCAGGGCCCGGACCGCTGTGTGCGCGGGGGCGACGGTTTCGAGCACGTGTGCGCTGATGTCCGTGTGGTCGCCCGACGGGCCCAGACCCGCGGCGAACCGGAGGAGTTCGGGGTGTCCGGGTGTGCCGACGGCGGCACGCAGTACGGCCGGACTGGGCGGTGCCACCTCGGCGACGACGCCCGGATGGGTGCGGTACAGGTCGGTGAGCAACCGCTCGGGACAGCCGGGATGGACGGCGAGCACACGGACGGCGGAATCCGGCAGCGGCGCGCAGCGATGAGCCGTCACGATGGCGTCCCAGTCGACGGTACGGCGCCATGCCGGTTCGGCTTCGCCCGCGCGGAGCCCGGCCACCATGCCCTCCGACCCCTCGGCGGCGGCTACCGCGGCGCGCAGCCCCTCACTGCCGGAGCCGCTGACGCTGTCGAGCGCGCCGCGTGCGATATCGGCGACGACGGGGTGCAGGGGAGCGGGGCCGGTCGTGGCTTCCAGCAGCGCTCGCAGCCGCTCGGGTCGCGGGAGCATCCCGCATACGGCGTGCAGTTGCTCGGCGGTGGTCAGCGCACGGCCACAGGTGACCAGGGCGTGTTCGGCCAGCTCGGGTATGTCGCTCACCACGGCCGCGGCCACGAAGTGGGGGAGTGCGGGTGCTTCCTGGGTGGTGGCGCGGATCCGGGCCAGCAGCGGGGCGAGTGCGGTGGGCTCGGTGTGCCGTCCGGGGGAGAGGATCAGACGGCGCATCCAAGGGCGGGCCTCGGCGTGTTCGTACACGCACTGGTCGACGACGGGGTCGGGGCGTTCGAGCAGCGCGGCCAGATCGTCGACGGTGAGCCCCTCGGCCCGGACCAGGGCTCGCCGTACGAGCACATCGGGGTCGGCGGCGGCCTTCGCCCGGGCCTCCGCGGTGAGCGGCACCCAGGTGAGGTAGCGGGGCTTGTCCTCGTCCAACCGGCGGCGTATCCGCCCGGCGTCACCGGGAGCGGACCCGGCCAGCAGCAGGGCGAGCAACTGTGCACCGGTCCGGTTGTAGCGGGTCACTGAGCCTGATGTCACCGATCGTGTTCCTTGCGTCCGTAGCCAGTCGTCTTGGCGCGATGGTCCGAGGGGAACACCTCACCACACAGTCCGGTCTTCCGGGGACGGTTGTGGTGCGCGGCCCGGCCCCGCTGGCGGCGGACGGTGCAGTGTCCGCCGCCCATCTGGGAATGGTGGTGACATCTGCGATCCGGCGAACGGGGCGCTGTCCGCCGCACAGCCACCACACCCGGGGGTGTGAGGGCGGGAGCCGTGAGCCGACCCACGGACATCAGCTCCCGCCCGGTCTTCACCTCACTGGTCGGGCTCCGGGGTGAGTCCGGAGTTCTCCAGGAGGAACTTGCAGGAGTAGCCCAGGCTGCGCACGTGGTCATCAGCGGACTGCAACCCCGAGCCGAGCCCCCGGGCCACCTTGTGCGGGATGGTGTTCAACCGGCACCGCAGGTCGTACCAATCCACCGTGCCCCGGTCCATCCGCTCAACCCGAGCCTCAGCCAGCGGTAACAGCGTCCGGATATGCCACCGGAGCGTCTGGTGCAGCTCCACCAGTTCGCTGTACGGAGGAAGCCCCGTCCGCATCACCAAGGCGCGATCGATCGCGGCCTTGACTCGGTCGATGTCCACATCGTCTTGCCGCTCACTCGCGTGCTGCAACGCCTCGCCCATGCCCTTCACTCCGCATGCTTGCCTGCTGTCTGGCCCTAGACATGGTGGAGTTGTAATGCGTCCCTTTGAAGGCCGCTCAAGGGACTCAAAAAGGACTTCTTAAGGACTTAACGCAGTGCTGGAGAAGTAAGGGGTCCCCAAAGCGGCCCTCCCTTGGCTACGGTGGCTGTGTCGGTCAGCGAGTCGAATGGTGAGGAAGCCCAGTGCCCAGGCCCGTAGGAAACGCGCGGCTGAAGTCCGCCCGGCAGGCGTCGGGATACGCGTCTCAGGAGGCGTTTGCCGAGGCGATCCGTAACGCCGCGCCACAACTTGGCATACGGTCATTGCAGATCAGCGTGCGTCAGGTGCGCCGCTGGGAGTCTGCGAGCCCTCCGTGGCCGCAGCCTGATGTCCAGCGAGTGCTGACGCACTTGCTGGGACAGTCCATGGAGGAGTTGGGCTTCACGGCGCCGTGGGGCAGGACGGACCCGGCTCGGCCGGATGTCGGTCGGCGCCCTGTTGCGGCGCCGGGGGCAGCCGGGATCGGACCTGCTCCCGGTCCTCTTCCCAGCACCAGTAGCCCGACTCAACCAGTGACCGTGGGCGCCGATTTTGCCACCATCACCGCCACTCACCGACGTCTGTACTGGTCCGTGCCACCTTCCCTGCTCCACGCGAGCGTGGTGGAACACACCCACCTCGGGACAGCTCTCATAGGTGAGACCACCGGCCGCTGCCGCGTCATCCTCGCAGCCGCGCTCGCCGAGTCGTATCTACTCGCCGGGCGAATCGACTTCTTCGATCTCCAACAGCCGCAGGCCGCGGGGAACGCATTCGTACGCGGCCTCCAGGCCGCAGGGGAAGCCGACGACGCACTACTGGGAGCGGCAATCCTCGCTCACACCGCGTTCATCCCAGGGTGGGCGGGCAACAAGGAAGACGCCGAGGAGCGGATGTCCGCTGCCCGCGCGTACGCCCGCAGGGGGAACGCCCCCGCGCTGATGATCGCGTGGCTCGACGCCGTCGAGGCCGAGTGCATGACGCGGTGCGGGGACACCCGCACGGCGCTGCGCCTGATAGCCCACGCCGAAGACGTGCTCACCGAAGGCGATACGGACGAGCCGTGCCCGGTATGGATGGACTGGTTCACCCCCGTCCGCCTCGCCGCCTTCAAGGGCAACACGCAGTTGATCGCCAAACACACAGCCCAGGCCCGAGCCACGCTGCTCGAAGTACTCGACAACCTGCCCGCCACCGACGGCAAACAGCGCACGATCATCCTCGGCGACCTGGCGGCCGTGGAAGCCGCAGCCGGTAAGCCCGAAGAAGCCTGCCGATGGGTCAACGAAGCCCTCGACCAGCTAGGCGCCACCTGGTACGCCGCTGGCATGGACCGGATCCGCGACGTGCGGAAGCGGCTCCATGCCTGGCGCAACGAGCCGTACGTCCGCGATCTCGATGACCGGATGTACGGCTGGGGAACGACCGTCAGCGCTCTTCAACGCTGACCCCGGCGATCAGCCCCGGCAACTCGGCGAGGCTGTGCACGCGGAACGTCGGCACCGCGACGGCGTCCGGTTCATCCCACTGGATCGTGGCCCACGGCCCACGCCGGATCAGCGCTGTCTTCATGCCCACCTTGTCCGCGGGGCGGATGTCGTTGTCCATCCGGTCACCCACGTAAAGGATCTCCTCGGCAGAGCAGGGTGCCACGTCCGCCACATGCGAGAAGAACGCCGGATCGGGCTTGGACACGCCCCAGTCATCGGACGTTGCGACGAAGTCAGACGGGAGGTCGAGCGAGCGCAGAATGCCCCCTGCCCGTACGGTCTGGTTGCCCGCTATGCCCACCCACAGCCCGGCATCCCGCAGCGCTGCCAGCGTCGGTCGGACATCGGCGTACAGATCACTGTCGTCGAAGTGCTCAGGCTGGCCGGCCTGAGCCCGCTTCTCCCGCTCCTCGTACAGATCAAACCCGGGCCGGAAGACCTGGAACGTCTCGCGGTAGTCCCGCCCCTGAGCGATCACGGCACCGAACATCGCTACAAAGGTGTGCCGGGGTACCCCCAGCCAGTCCGCCCACGTGCCGTACTCGCGCGTCTCATCGACCAGGCACTCACCGACATCGAACACCACAGCTCGGATCATGGGAGCAGGCTAGGCCAAGGAGCGCGCGCGTTGCCCATTCGGAGACGGAGCCGAAGAGAGGCAGCGGCGCGGATACCTGCTCACGTTGTGTTTCCCCACCACGACCGTGATCAACGACGAGGGCGAGGTTTCACCATCTACCGTGCACGAGCTCCTGACTCCGACCATCGTGCCTCGAGGACTTGTGAGGAATGCCGATGGTCGCTCACCCTTTCGGGCGGCGATCCGACCGCTGAGGATCGCGGCCGTGAGACCCGGCCAGGACCGGGAGCACGAATGGCATGAGGATGCCTCCGGCAGATCCGCTGAACAGTCACGCCATGGGAAGGTTCGAGTGGGCGAGCAGGGCGAGCAGATCAAGCACGCGCCGAGAACCAACGCACGGCCAGCGCGGCATGAGCGCGTAGCCACCAGATCACGTCGGCTGCTCCGTGGCGCGGGCGGACGAGGACAGCGCCGACTCGGGCTTGACCGGCAGCGTCTCCTGGGCGATCCGCCTTGATGCTCGGGCGGGTCCTGGCGGAACGCGCGTTGCGGTGTTGGCCTCACCGGGGCGGATGGGGCTGCTCGGCGTAACGGACCAGCCCTTCCGCCATGCCCTGCATGAACTTCTGGAGGTAGCGCGGCATGACCCAGCGCCACAGCCAACTCGTCTCGTACTCCCCGTACCAGTGGATGACCGTGCCTGAGCTCGCTGTCGGGCTCAGCTCGATGCGCGCGCGGTAATGGTGCATCGACGGGATGAACGCGTCTTCGTAGGCCAGGAGGCGTTGTTCGACCTTCTCGGTCAGCCGCTCACCGGTGACGGTGCGTCCGGTCCGGAAGGCCCGGATGGCGCCGACGCCATCGTCGCCGCCGGGGTCGAGGCCGAACGACCGTGTCATGTCCAGACTGTCCACCTTGGACCACAGCGGCCAGCTCGCGGCGTCGACCAGCAGCTTCCAGACGGTTTCCGGTGAGGCACTGGTGGTCACCGTGACGTCGTATGTGTGCATGGCAGGGGGCTCCTATGAGTGGTGTGGTCATCCGTCGAGGAAGCGCAGGAGCCCGGCGGTGACGCATCACGTACCGGTGCTGCTGCCGCGGTGTCGCGGACGTGTGGGATGGGCCGCCGAATGCCGTGCCGCCGAACGCGACCTGGGGAGAGAACAGTGGCCCGGGCAGCGGCAGATCGAGGTGGCCCAGGTGTGCGGTGTCAGCGGGGAGTTGGCCGGCGGATCAGCGGCCGGTCGTGCCGTCGATGAGTTCGCGGAGGATGTCCGCGTGGCCCGCGTGCCGGCCGGTCTCCTCGATCATGTGGGTGAGTGCCCAGCGGATGCTGGGAGCGGGGCGGTCCGGCCGTGGTCGGGGGATCGGTGCGCCGAGGTCGATGCACCCGTCGAGAACGTCGTTCGCGCGCTCGACCGCGTCTCGGTAGCGGGCGACGACATCGGCCACGCTGTCCGCCGGTGCGGCCTGGAACGTCGCCTGCCAGTCGGTGACATCGTCCCCGAGGAACATCGAGTGCTCGACGAACGTCAGGTGGTTCAGCAGGCCGAGCAGGTTCGTGCCGGACGGCACCGCGGCGGTGCGCACCCGCGGTTCGGGTGCGCCGTCGACCTTCGCGGCGATCGAGGTCCGGAGGTAGTCGAGGAATCCACGCAGGACCTCGATCTCGCTGCTTCCGGTCCGGGGTGGCGGGGTGTCGCCGCGGCGGTCGCGGCGCGTGGTGCTGGGCAACTGTGGTCGCCTTCCTTCGTCGGGGGCGGCGTCGGACACCGTGTCAGGCGGTGCGGCGGATGAGGAGGACATGGTCGGTGACCTCGGCGGTGCTTCCGTCCGGTCCAGTGGCGATCCGGCGGGGTGCGTCGGCCCGCTCGACCGTCCATACCGCCGGGTCCAGCTCGATACCGGCGGCGACCTCCCGCGGGCTCGGGTACCGGGTGTCGGGGTCCTGGTTCCACGACCACGGTGCGGCCGAGCCGTGGTCGACGACCAGCAGCCGCCCGCCCGGGCGCAGTGCGTGTGCGGCCGAGCGCAGTACGGTTGCCCGGTCCAGGGCACAGGGGGTGTGCAGGTAGTGGGCGCAGACCAGGTCGAATGCGCCGGGCGGGAAAGAGGTGTGCAAGTCGGCCCGCACGGTGGTGACATGGTTACCCAGGCCGTGTGAGCAGGCGAGGGAGGCGAGCCGCTTGACCGCCACGGCCGAGATGTCGGCGGCGGTGACCTGCCATCCCTGACCGGCGAGCCACAGCGCGTCGCCGCCATCGCCGCATCCGAGGTCCAACGCGTCACCGGTGGGCAGGCCCGTCACCACCTCGGTGAGCCGGGAATTCGGCCGCGGGTCGCCGGCTGCCGGCCGGGCCGCGTAGACGCCGTCCCAGAACGCGACCGCATCGGTGGGGCTCATCAGGACTCCTTGTGTCGGGAGGGTGTCGGGATGCGCTCAGTCTTGCCAGGCACCCCGCGAACTGGCACGGAATCTTGCGGTTCCGGCAAGATGGCCCGATGGATCGCAAGACGGACGACGACGTCCTCGACGCGGTGGGATCGCGGCTTCGTGCGCTGCGTCGTGACCGCGGCATCACCCTCGCCGACCTCGCGTCGACGACCGGTGTATCGGAGAGCACCCTGTCCCGGCTGGAGAGTGGGCAGCGCCGGCCGAGCCTGGAACTGCTGCTGCCACTGGCCCGTATCTACGACGTTCCGCTGGACGACCTCGTCGGTGCCCCGCACACCGGCGACCCCCGGATCCACCTCAAGCCGATCAGGCGGTTCGGGATGACCTTCGTGCCCCTGTCCCGGCGACCGGGCGGTGTGCACGCGTTCAAGATGATCATCCCCGCCCGGCCGGAGCCACTCGAACCGACGCCGCAGACCCACGAAGGCTTCGAATGGCTCTACGTGCTCAGCGGACGGCTGCGACTTGTGATCGGCGAGCGTGACCTGACACTGCCGTCCGGTGAGGCCGCCGAGTTCGACACGTCCCTGCCCCACTGGCTGGGCAGCGCCGACGGTGGCGTGGTTGAGCTGCTCATCCTGTTCGGTCTGCAAGGGGTGCGTGCGCATGTACGCACCGACGCTCATCGATCCGATCAGGCCGGGGGCGGCGGTGAACTCAGCGGGAGGGGTCGTGGTCGCTGAGGTGGCGCCAGGGGATCGCATGCCGGGCGGGTCACCCGTGGTCTTCCAGGATGAGTTCGCTGATCAGGTTCTCGATGCGGTGTCGGATCTCGTCGCGGATCGGGCGGACGGCCACGACGCCCTGACCGGCCGGGTCCTCAAGTTTCCAGTCCAGGTAGGTCTTGCCGGGGAAATACGGGCAGGCGTCGCCGCAGCCCATGGTGATGACGACATCCGAGGCTCGCACGGCTTCGGCGGTCAGCACCTTCGGGGTCTCTGCTGCGATGTCGATCCCGACCTCCGCCATCGCTTCCACGACGGCAGGGTTGATGTGCTCGGCGGGTGCCGAACCCGCTGAGCGGACTTCCACGCGGTCGCCCGCGAGATGGGTGAGGAATGCGGCTGCCATCTGGGAACGGCCCGCGTTGTGGACGCAGACGAAGAGCACGGACGGAGTCGTGGGGTCAGACACGGGCGGGCCCTTCCTGGGCGGGTGCGGGCTCGACGGCCACGGGGGGCGGTTGGGGGAAGTATCGGCGCGCGGCCAGGGCCACATGGACGAGGCCGATCAGGACGGGGACCTCGATGAGCGGGCCGACGACTCCGGCCAGGGCCTGTCCGGAGGAGGCACCGAAGGTGGCAATGGCGACGGCGATGGCAAGCTCGAAGTTGTTGCCCGCCGCTGTGAACGCCAGCGTGGTCGCGCGTGGATGGTCCAGGCCCACGGCCCTGCCCAGCGCCATGGACCCGGCCCACATGACGGCGAAGTACACCAGCAGGGGCATTGCGATCCTGGCTACGTCCATCGGTCGCGAGGTGATCGCCTCACCTTGGAGGGCGAACAGCACGACGATGGTGAACAGCAGCCCGTACAGGGCGAACGGGCCGATCCGCGGAATCAGCTTCGTCTCGTACCAGTTCCGTCCCTTTGCCTTCTCGCCCAGGCGGCGGGTGAGGAACCCGGCCACAAGAGGGATGCCGAGGAAGATGAGCACGCTGCGGGCGATCTCCCACACGCTGACGTCGAGAGCGGTCTGTTCCAGGCCGAGCCGGCCGGGCAGCACGGTGAGATAGAACCAGCCGAGCGCGGAGAAGGCGATCACCTGGAAGACGGAGTTGAGGGCGACGAGAACCGCGGCGGCTTCCCGGTCCCCACAGGCCAGGTCGTTCCAGATGATGACCATGGCGATGCAGCGGGCGAGGCCCACGATGATCAGGCCGGTGCGGTACTCGGGAAGGTCCGGCAGGAGGAGCCAGGCCAGCGCGAACATGATCGCGGGGCCGAGGATCCAGTTCAGTACGAGTGAGGGGATCAGCAGTCGGCGGTCCCGGGTGACCGTGTCGAGGCGGTCATAACGGACCTTGGCCAGGACCGGGTACATCATCACCAGCAGGCCGAGTGCGATCGGCAGTGAGACACCGGTGACGGTCACCTTCGCCAAGGCGTCGCCGAGGCCGGGAACGAGTCGCCCCAGGCCGAGACCGCTGGCCATGGCCAGCAGGATCCACACCGCGAGGAAGCGGTCCACGAACGACAGGCGCACGGCGATCGGGCCGGTGGAGGGGGCGGCGGTCACGAGACGTCCGTCGTTGTGGTGCGGTCGGGCCGTGGCTCACCCGCAGGGCGGGTGAGGATCCCCGCGAGCCGGTCGGTCATCTCCGGCAGCAGCCAGTAGTAGACCCACGTGCCGCGGCGTTCACAGTCGATCAGTCCGGCTTGCCGCAGCAGTTTCAGGTGGTGGGAGATCGTGGGCTGCGAGAGCTCGAAGGCGGGGGTCAGATCACACACGCACACCTCGCCTCCGGCCCGGGAAGCGATCATCGACAGCAGCCGGAGCCGGATCGGGTCGCCCAGCGCCTTGAACACCTTCGCCAGCTCGACGGACTGCGCTTCGTCCAGCGGAGCGGTCAGTAGCCCGGGGCAGCAGCCCTCGGCGCCGTCCTGCCCGAGCACCACAAGGTCTTGTTTCGACATTCTTCTATGTTGACGTTCTTCGATCCAAGATGCAACCTTGAATTGAAGGACATCGATACAGGTCATCGATGCAACCCGATGGGAGACCGCCATGTCCCGTGTACAGCTTGCTCTGAACGTCCCTGACCTTGATGCCTCGGTGGCGTTCTACTCCAAGCTCTTCGGTGCCGAGCCCGCCAAGCGTCGCCCCGGATACGCCAACTTCGCGATCACCGAGCCGCCGCTGAAGCTGGTGTTGATCGAAGGCGAGGCAGGCCAGGACACCCGGCTCGATCACCTCGGCGTGGAGGTCGCCTCCACCGACCAGGTCAACGCCGCCGCCGACCGCCTCAAGGGCGCCGGACTCGCCACCTTCGAGGAGAACGACACCTCGTGCTGCTACGCGCTCCAGGACAAGGTGTGGGTTCACGGCCCCGGTAAGGAGCCCTGGGAGGTTTACGTGGTGAAAGCTGACGCGGACAACCTGGGCAAGGGCGTCGCGGTCCCCGGCGCCGCCGACACCTGCTGCACGGACCGGCCCGGGGCGGAGGAGGCGGCGGCTGCCTCCGGCTGTGGGTGCGGAGCCTGATGCGCAGTCCACGACGGGTTGGTGAGAAGGTGCTTGCCGGTCCACTGGCACCCTGGGGACCCGTCAGGTCACATGGCCGGGGGCGTCCGGTCGGTGAGTCCGGCACCGCCGAGGCGGGTGAGGAGAAGGGAGAGCCCTCCCAGGTCCTCCTTGCTCCACACCGCGGCGGAGAAGACCTCGGCGGCGATCTGCTCGGCCGTGGTGCGCATGTCCGCCAGGCGTTCCCGGCCGGTGTCGGTCAGTGCCGCGTAGGCCACCCGCGCATCGCGGGCGTTCGTTTCCCGTGTGACCAGTCCGATCCGTTCCAGTGGCGCCAGCCCCCGGGTCACGCCGGAGGCGGTCAGCCCCAGCGCCTCGGCCAGGTCCACCCGGCGCATCCGGCCGCCGGGCGCCTGTGCCAGGCGCAGCAGCATGGTGAAATCGGCCAGGCTCACACCGTGCAGTCCCGACAGACCGGAGTCGAACCGCTTCACGAGGGCCGTCTGGGCCCGCACGAGACGTAGCGACACGTCCAGTGCCTCATTCATTGCCACCTCCTTGACTGCTCAAGCATATGGCGAAAGCTCGAGCAGTCAAGGATTCCTGTGGAGAGGGGCGAGTGCCCGGCCGAGGTGGCCGGCGCGGTCGGACTCTTGCCGACAGGGCGGAGCGAGGGCCGCCCGGGGGATCAGATGTGCTTCTGTGCCGCGGCGCGTCGCTGCCGCTTGCCCAGCGGTGCCTGAGAGAGGTCCTCGGCCTTGCTCCTGAGGTTCTTGTAGCCGTAGCCACGTTCGGTCAGCCAGGTTTTCGCCGCCTCCTCGGCGCGTTCGGTGGCCTCCAGGATGTCCTCCTCTTCCTCCCCGGAGTCCTGGAAACGGAAGGTGAAGGCGGCACGTGCGGCCAGCTCGTAGCTGAGGTGTCCCTCAGGGGTGAAGGCCGCGCGAAGGGGATCGTGCTGCGCGGCGCGGGCCACGAGCTCGGCCCGCTGATCGGTGCTGAGTCCGTCGAAGACACCGCGGACGGTGATACGGAAAGTACGAGTACTCATCCCTCCACACTACGGGTGCGCCGTGCTCGGCCGGTCTCCGTTGTCGGTCCACCGCTGCAGAATGCCGGGTATGAGCGATCCGAAAGCGGAGCTCCTCCGCTATCTGCAGTCCGCCCGTGAAGCGCTGGTGTGGAAGCTCGACGGGCTCTCCGAGTACGACGTCCGCCGGCCCCTGACGCCGACCGGGACCAATCTGCTGGGGCTGGTCAAACACGCGGCCGGGGTGGAGCTGGCCTACTTCGGCGACACGTTCGCACGGCCGTACTTCACCGAGGAGCCCCCACCGTGGTGGTACACGGAGGACGCCGAACCCAACGCGGACATGTGGGCGACCGCGGAGGAGTCGCGTGAGCAGATCGTGGGGCTCTATCACCAGGCGTGGGAGCACTCGAACCGCACCATCGAGGCACTCGCGCTGGACGCGGCCGGTCAGGTCCCGTGGTGGCCGCGGGAGCGGCGGGAAGTGACCTTGCATCACATCCTGGTCCGTGTCCTCTCCGACACTCATCGGCATGCGGGCCACGCCGACATCGTCCGGGAACTCATCGACGGAACGGTCGGGATGTGGAAGGACAACGACGGTATGCCACCGGGTGACCGGACGTGGTGGGCGAGCCACCGGAGCCGACTGGAGCAGGTGGCCCGGGACGCCGGCCGCGGCTGACCGGAGGGGTGGTGGCCACTGAGGTCAGCCGGTGGCCACCACCCGCCGGGTCCGTGTCACGGCGGGCGGTCCGGCGCGGGCTCGGCTCTCAGCTGGTGACACCCTGGGCGAAGTGGAAGAAGTCGCCCGGGTCGTACCGCCGCTTCACCTCGGCGAGCCGTGGGTAGTTGGCGCCGTAGTACGCCCTTCGCCAGTCGCGCAGACCGGGATCGATGAAGTTCTGGTACGCCTCGCCGTTGCCGTACGCGTCCAGATCACGGCTGAGCCCCCGCAGCCAGCGGAGGTTCGCCGCGACGAGGGCGGCGTCGTCCTGTTCGGCCCAGGTCGTCTCGGAGGCCAGCAGGAAGCCGGCGGTGCGGTGGATGAACGCGGTCTCCCGGGGTGCGACGTCGCCGATCGCACCGCCCCACGCGAACACGGCGAGGCCCGCGCCGTCGGGGTTGGAGCTGCCGGGCCAGTCGTCGACGGCCTCCATGAACGTCTCGACCCCGCGCTCGGGCAGCGGGCGGTCCAGGTAGCGGGAGGTCACGGCATACCGGCCGCTGGGGACACTGTGGTAGAAGAAGTCCTTGGCCTGCCAGAACGTCCGGTTCTCGATCAGCACCCGCTTCGGCCGCGCGGTCCGCAGGACGGGTGCGAGCAGGTCCCGCAGATCGTTCGCGGTTCCGAAGAACTGTCCGAGGGCCGACACCTTCCGCCCGGCCTCGATCTCCGGGCGGCTCTGGCCGGCGCTGCCCCCGCCGATGCGGCAGGAGAACGCGTTCGGCGCCCCCAGCGCCAGGGCCTGGACGGCCGCGAACGCGGCGGGTGTGTCCCGCCAGTCCCAGTCGAGCTGGTAGACCGCCACCGTGTTCACGGGCGTGGTGCGGAAGGTGAACTCGGTGTTGATGCCGAAGTTGCCTCCGCCACCGCCCCGGCAGGCCCAGAACACGTCCGGGTGCCGCCTCTCGTCGCACACCAGGGAGTTGCCCGCGGCCGTCACCACCCTGGTGCACGCCAGGGCGTCGGTGGTCAGGCCCAGCTGCCGTGAACTGAAGCCGAATCCGCCGCCCAGGGTCAGCCCGCTGACGCCGACCGTGGGGCAACGGCCTGCGGAGAAGGCCAGGTTGTGCGGCTGGAGCGCGGTGTAGATGCCGCTGTTCCGCGCACCCGCCCCCACGGTGACCGTGCCCGCCTCACGGTCCGGCCGCACGTCGTTCAACTGCCCCAGATCCACCAACAGTCCCCTGGTGGCGGAGTATCCGCCGTAGCTGTGCCCGCCGGACCGGGCCACCAGATGGATACCGGTCCGCTGCGCCCACAGGACCGCGGTCCGCACATCACGGGCGGTGTGGCAGACGACGACCCCGGCGGGGCGCCTGGCGTCGTACCGGAGATTCTGCGGATGGCCCCACTCGCCGTAGCCGTCGTCCTCGGGCCGGATCAGTGTGCCGTTGAGGCCGCGCGCGAGTTCGTCCCACGCGATGTCCGGAAGTGTGCCGCGTGGCGCGGCGTGGACGAGCCCGCCGAATCCGGTGAAGGCCGATCCGGCGGCTGTCGCGCCGACGGCCGCACCTCCCCGGAGTACCCGCCGTCTGCTGACCGCCGTCATGGCGCGCTCACCTCACCGATGAAGAGATCCATGGCGGTGAGTCTCGCCGCCGACCCGGGCGAACGCGGGGTCAGGCGCGTCGAACCATACGCACATCACCCCTTGGTGGCGGCCCTGCCTCTGAGCGGGGCAACGTCCGGCTGATGATCGGACCGCCCCTGCCGGGAAGAGGTTTTTCCCGTGGCGCGGAGGGCGACGAGGACGACGGCGAGTGTCCAGAGCTGTGTCATCCCGGCCGCGATCCGCTCCATGCCACCGAGACCGGTACCGGGGTCGTGGCGCGCGAAGAACATCCAGGTCGCGAGGAACGCCGTGGCGGCGAGAGTGAGGCTCACGACCCTGACCCGCGCGAGCGGTGCGTCCTTGCGGACACATCCGGCGCACAGCAGCCCGATGTTGCCCAGTCCCATGATGAGGAGCGCGCCCAGGACGTGCAGATCCTCGTTGACGTCGGCCGGGACCATCCCGACCAGGACCCAGCCCGCCGCACCGATGGCGAACAGGATCCGGGTGGTCCACGCCATCGCTCCCCGGCCCCAGATGAATCCGGTCAGCACCATGCCGATCAGCAGCAGTACACCCTGGGCGGCGAACGAGGTGTTCATGAGGGTGTGCAGCGGGGAGCAGACGTAGCGGGGGCGGGACTCGTCCCACATCTGGCACCGGACGTTGCCCAGATCGCTGATGTTGTTGTTCCTCCAGCTGTAGGGGGTGTGCCACCGGGACCCCGCGATCAGCTGCACGACCAGGAACTGTGCCGCGTTCAGGACCCAGGCGGCGGCGCCGATTCTGGCCACCCACCGCCGGTGGGTTCCGGGACTCGATACGAACCTCGACTTCACGACTGTCTCTCCGTAGGGGTGGATCGGCCGCGCTCGTGGAGCGCGTAACGGTCGTGAGACACGCTCGCAGTGGGAGAGGTCCGGTACATCACTGCCGGGAGTGAAGTGTGGCTCCCTCCTGACGGGGATGCCGTCTGGCTCTTCCGGGGGATCCGTCGACGTGGTCCGCCGAGCGGATCACGCCACGTCCTCGGAGGAGCGGCGGGCGCGTCGCCGGATCATCCCTTGCGACCTCAGAAGTGCGACGGTCACTCCGGCGCCCGCGGGGATGACCGGCCAGTACACGGGCCCCTTCCCCAGCGCACCGCAGATCAGGAGCGCGAATATCGCCGCCGTTCCGATGGCGAGGCCGGGCCACAACGCTGCGAACCGGTCGTCCCGTGTCAGCCGGACACCGGAGGTCCGGCGCGCCACGTACGCCCGAGCGGACATGGCCAGGGCGATCAGATAGCCCATGATCAGCGGATACAGCACGAACAGGGTGCCGTCCACGGGTGTGACATGCCAGCCGGGCCACACATGGTGCCCCGCGATCTCCACGACCCGTCCGTGCCACAGACCCACGCCGACCGTCCGGCCCTGCGTGAGGCCGTGCACGGCGTCGGGCCCGACCTCGTCGACGGTCTTCCGCTCCCCGTCCACGCGCAGTTCGACCGAGTACGACTGGGAGATGAACGGCTTCCCGCCGCCGTCCTGACCGCCGCCGGTCTCTCCGGACGTCGTGTGGGAGGTCGTCTCCACCACGGTGGCCCACGCCGTCCGCAGGGACCCGGTCGACCGGGCGTGGGCGATGGCCGTCTCCTGGTAGGTGCGTACGGCGAGCATGACCACCAACACCGTCATGACGAGGTGGAACACCGCGCGACCGATGCGTCTGCCTGGGCCCTTGGCCGTGCTCGTGTCCACTGTGCCCCCTGGCTCCGGCAGCCGACAGACAGGAGGAATGCCCGCGTGCGCGGGCTCGTACACCCCTGGTCCAGGACGTGCCGCGCGCGAGGTCCGGCGTCAGCGCGCGGATGATCCGGCGATGTCCGAGGGCTCGATGTCGTGGAACGCGGAGGCCAGGAGGGTCGTGGGCTCCTCGCCCTCATCGCATCCCGCCGAGGAGACCAGCAGGAATTGCACCTGCACGGCGTCCGGCACGTGTTCCCCTTGGTGCGTCACGAAGTTGAGGAGGCTGAGGTACGGGACGGTCATCTGGACGTACTCCACCCGCCGCTCCTCACGCAGCACCGCCGTCAGGTCGGTGACGATGTCGAGCAGGGCCTTCTCGCCCCGCCGCCCCGAGTGCCAGACCATCTGCCGCACCGACCTGACCTGTGTCATCGCCTGCTCCGTCCATACGCTCACCCCGCCGTCGGCGAGCCGGTTCCGGATCAGCAGGTGGGTGTCGTTGCTGCCGGGGTTCGGTGCGAAGAACGTCGAGATCGGCAGGGTCACGTTGGCGGGGTCGACGGTGTCCAGGAGGCGGGGCCGCTTCTTGAACTGCTGGGCGACGGTGAGCCCGAACCAGGAGAGCAGCAGCCCGTACAGGCCGTACCGGGGGAGCGGTGTACGGAGGGCCATGGTGGTTCTCCTCGTTCGGTGTCGGTGTGCGTGTCGAAAGACCGTGGTGTGTCTCAGCCTGGGCGGCCGTGGGCGAGCCCGGTGGCGTGGGCGCGGACCCACTCGATGCTCTCGACGACCGCCGGTGCGTGCTCCGGCGCCATCACCAGGGAGTTGTGTCCCGCGTCCGGCACGACGTCATGCCGCGAAACCGTGGACAGGCCCGCCAGCTCGCGCTGGAGGCCCTCGTGTGCCGGGTCGGCCCGCACGGTCTCCTCCGCGGTGAGCACCGCCACGGGCCGGGAGACCGCCGACAGCCGTGCCGCGTCGGGTGACCACGAGTGCTGCCAGTGGTGCATCTCCTGACGGGTCGCCCACCAGGTGCCCGGCGCCTCCACGCACCTCTCGGTGGCCTCGGCCATGTCGTCCGGCAGGGAGCCGAACGGCCGGTACTCCTGCGGCCGGCGCGGCACTCCGGCCAGGGCCCGGAGCCACGATGTGGTCACCTGCTGCCGGACCCACGGCAAGGTCTTCCGCTGCCCCGTCGACCGCCTGAGCTGATCCGGATGGGAGGAGTCCACGAACACGAGCCCCACGACGAGTTCGGGGTGGCGGCGCGCGAAACACCGGATCAGCACCCCGCCGACCGAGTGGCCGACGAGCAGGAACGGCGGACGCGCACCGAGAGCGGAGAGCAGCGCCCCCAGTCTCGCGCTGCTCCAGTCCGCGTCGCGCGGAACCGGAGCCGCGGCGCTCCAGCCGATACCGGGCCGGTCATACGCCACGTAACTGGTGCCGGGGCCCAGTTTGCCCAGCACCCAGCCCCATTCGGTGGCCGGACAGGCCATGCCGTTCTCGAAGACGACCGTCGGTCCGACGCCGTCCGTGTTCGCCAGCGCGTGCACCTCGTGCCCGTACACACGGACCATCTCACCCGGTGCCGATGCCCTCATCCTTACGCGTCGGCGCGCGGCGGCGCGGTGGACCGTCGCGCCTGCGAGCACCGCGGCCCCAGCGCCGGCGAGTACCGCGTTGCGCACCCCACCTGGTCGGGTCGGCGCGGCCACCGAGGACTTCAGCGGGGCAGGACGGCGCGGGGACCGGGGCGCCACCTTGGAGCCCGGTCCCAGCGCGCGCGACACATGGGCGACCGCCGGATAGGTGGCGCCGAACGACCACACGAACCGGTTGAGCCCCATGAAGCGGGCGTTGCCGAGGTGGAAGGCCGCTCCGGCAGCCAGGATCCCCCGGGCGACGGGCTTCGGGGCCACCAGCGCCAGCGGGAAGGCCAGCTCGCCCGCGATCGTGGACCAGGCCACCGCCTTGGCCAGCCACGGCCGGTCCCTGACCATCCGGTAGAACGAGCTGTCGCCGTAGGTGCTGGTGCGGAAGATGCGGGGGATGGCGCTTCCGTCCCGCCACACCGGCGAGATGAGTTTGGCCGCCCCGGACGTGGCGTAGGAGAGACACGCCTGCGCGGCGAGGAAGGCCACGACGGCCTCCCGGGCGCGTTCGTCGTGCGGGAACGCCTTCTCCAGGGCCGCACAGGCGTAGTTCACGAAGGCGAAGTGGTCGGAGCCGTCGAACCCGTACCGCGTACGCGTCTGCAACCCGTACGCCGTCGCGCACATCGTGGCGGCGAGGACACCGCGCCGGGTACGGCTCGCGTCCGGCAGCAGCAGTCCGAGACCGGCGAGGCCGCGGGTGTGCACCAGTCCCATGACGTTCGGATAGCCGAAGACCTTGTCCAGGCGGTCTCCCGCGCCGGGCCACGCCTGGGACATACGGAGCTTGCCGACGCGCCAGCTGAAGAGGCCGCTGTCGGCGAACTGGGCGGAGGTGGCCAGCTGTTCCAGACTGCCGATGACCTGACCTATGGAGGTGAGGAGTTCGACCTTGCGGAAGACGGCGTCAACGGCATCGCGCTCTTCGTCATGCATATGCGCTCCGGAGCAGATGGGGCGGCGTGGGGAGGGCGGCACCGGTGTGCCGGGCGAATGAGAGCTCGGCGCCCCCGGCGGATCGGTGGTCCGTCGGGGACGCCGAGCGGTCAGAGGGGTGATCTACCGGTCAGATCCGCCCCGGTGCGCCGGTCAGATCCACCCGGGGTGGCCGCGCAGCAGGTCCTGAACGGAACCGCCGGGCTCCAGGCCGGTGCGCGGAAGGGTCTTGTCGCCGGCCTGGTAGCCGGTCCAGTAGGCGGTCGGGACCTCCGGGGGCGCAGCGGCGGCCACATCGGTGGCACCCAGAGCCGGGACGGTCTCCGGGGCGTGGGGCACGTGGTAGTCCGTGTGCTCCGCGGCATTGCTCTGGGCCCAGCCGGCAATGCGGGATTCGTGGGTTGCGGACATCAGGTACACCTCTCTGGTCGTTCTTGCTCCGAATTCAAGGAATTCGGTGTCACCGTATGCTCGATGACCGTGGGATTTCCCAGGTTCCCTCTGCGGACCGTACGTCCAGGTGCCGGGCGGGTATCGTCCTTGGCGTGAGCTTGCATTCTCCTTGCTTTGGGCTTGCCGCCCCGCGTACGGCCCCCGGAGGAGTCTTTCCTGACATGGAGTGACCATTTGTCAGCCGGACCCTCGGGGCTTTCGGGGAACAGGCACATTCCTACGCCAGCAATGCCTGATCAGGCTCGTTCCGGGGCGCGGGACTAGGGATTTCGATAGAACTGGGGTCAGCAGGGTTCACGGCCGGTGCCCTGACCCGTCCTATTCGCTCAGCCCCACGACCCCCCAGCCCCGGCGGGACGCTTCGGTGAGGACGCGGCCCCAGTCGTCGAGCAGGTCGGTGAACGCGTCGAAGTCACCGACCCAGCCATCGGGTACTGCGGCGTGTTCGGCAAAGGCTTCTCGCAACCCGTCCAGGCGGGGTCGTATCCCCTCCCATGTCGAGGCGAGTTCCCGGACGCTGTCCGGCGACCGTGCGAGGAGCAATCCGTAGGAGACTTTTGGATCGGCATAGAAGAATCCCGGGTCGATATGGGGCGATTCGCCGTCCACTCCACCCCAGACCAGTCCCCCCAGGAATGCGTCCCCTCCCGTCCGCACCACCGGATCGGCGTGGTCACGCAGGGACTCCCAGCGCTCCCCGGCCCAGAAGTGCGCTTTGAACGAGCCACAGGTACGGCGGAACTCAAATGGACCGTTTTTGAGACCGGCGCAGACTCGGTAGAGCTTGAGGTCGCAGTCGCGCGAGCGGCCGGTCGTTCAGCGGGGCAGGATGCGCAGTACTGCCTCGTGTTCGCCGCTGAGCCGCAGGCCTTGCTGTACTGCGGCGCTCAGATCGAGGTCGCCGAGCAGGGTCGCGGCCAGCAGGTGCGGCGGTCCGGTCAGGGACGCGGTGGGGTGGTCGACCCGGCCGGCGTGGGTGTGCACCGAGCCGTCCTTGACTTCGATGACCAGGTCTTCGTTGCCGTCGGCGTGCAGTTGCAGGGCGATTGCCGGCTGGTCGGGGCGGTGGTCGGTCAGTGCCCGGGCGGGCATGTCCAGCCAGTGGGTGCGGAAGGTGTCGCTGCCGGCCGGCTCACGCAACAGCGGCACGCCCCACCGGCTCAGTTCCTGCAGCACCGGCTCCAGCGCGCGGCCACGCTCGGTGAGGGAGAACAGGGTGGTGGCCACCGGCGGCGGGGCGGCCTCGCGGTGGATCAGGCCGGCTTCCTCGAGTTCGCGGAGCCGGTCGACCAGCAGGTTGCTGGCGATCCCGGGCAGCCCGTTGCGCAGGTCGGTGTGCCGGCAAGGACCCAGGGCGAGCAGTTCGCGGACGATCAGCAGGGTCCATCGGTCGCCGATGGTGTCCAGTGCTTTCGCGATGCCGCAGTACTGCCCGTAGGTGCGCATGCCACCACCCTACATCGTGACGTTGAGATTCAAAACTCTCTTGTTGACTTTCTCAACAACGCCGGTCTAGCGTCGCTGCCCATGACCACCACCCTTTCCGTGCGTCGGCTGGCCTGGGCCGGCGTCGAGATCCGTCTCGGCGACACCCGCCTGCTGATCGACCCGCTCGAGAACGTCGCTCCGCTGGCGCCGGTGATGGGGCCGCCGCACCGGCCGGTCGACCCGGTCGATACCCCGCCCGGCACCCACGCCCTCATCACCCACCTGCACCCCGACCACTACGACCACGACCTGATCGCCCGGATCGCGGCCACCGGCACGATCGGCTGCCACACCCCGAGCGCGGCCGGGCTGCGCGAGGCGGGCATCACCCCCGTTGCCCAGGACCTGGGCCAGTCACGGCGCATCGGAAAGCTGACCGTCACCCCGGTCACCTCGCTGGACTGGCGCGGCAACGACTGTGACCAGGTCGCCTGGGTCGTCGAAGGCGCCGGCCGGCGGGTCATCCACTGCGGCGACACCCAGTGGCACGGCAGCTGGTGGCAGATCGCCCGCGACCACGGCCCGTTCGACGTCGCGTTCGTCCCGGTCAACGGCGTCATCGCCCACTTCGAGGGCTACGCGGCCAACGTCCCGGCGACCATGACCCCCGAGCAGGGCGTCGAGGCCGCCGTCGCACTCGGCGCCGACACCGTCTGCGCCATGCACTACGGCCTGTTCCACAACCCGCCGTTCTACACCGAACAACCCGACATCGAGCAGCGCTTCCAGCACGCCGCCGACGAGCGGGGCATCACCGCGGCCATCATCGCCGACGGCCAGCCCGTCCTCTGACCATCAGAAACAAGGAGCAACACATGAAGATCGTCCTGTTCGGTGCCAGCGGCAACATCGGCCGGCCCACCACCGAGGAACTACTGCGTCGCGGCCACACCGTCACCGCGGTCACCCGAGCCGGGCACGTCGACGGCCTCGAGCACAAGGCCCTGACCGTGACCACCGGTGACGTCACGGACGCCGCCGCGGTCGCCGGCCTCGCTGCCTCCCACGACGCCGTACTGTCGGCCGTCGGCCCCCGGATCGGCCAGGAGAACGACCGCGCCACGATCGTCGGTGCCGCCCGTGCGCTGATCGACGGACTCCGCCGAGCCGGCGTCACCCGCCTGGTCACCATCGGCGGTGCCGGTAGCCTGCGCACGCCGACCGGCGCCCGGGTCATGGACGACCCGGACTTCCCCGCGCTGTGGAAGGCCAACGCCGAGGCCCAGTCCGAAGCGCTCGACCTCTACCGCGGCGTGCACGACCTCGACTGGACGTACGTGTCGCCCGCCGCGGTCATCGGAGCGGGCGAGCGGACCGGGGCCTACCGCAGCGCCGGGGACACCCTGCTCACCGACGACGACGGCAACAGCCGCATCTCGTACGCCGACTACGCGATCGCCTTGGCCGACACGATCGAGAGCGACACCGCGATCCGCCGCCGCATCACCGTGGCGTACTGAGCCATGAGCAACGACGCCGCCGGCCGGCACACCCGATTCATCGTCCTGCTCGCAGCGCTCGTGGCCCTGGGACCACTGTCCATCGACGGCTACCTGCCCGGACTGCCGGACCTCGCCGGCGATCTGCGCGCCAGCGCCGCGGCCACCCAGCTCACCATCACCGCCTGTCTGGCCGGGCTGGCCATCGGGCAGCTGATCGCCGGGCCGCTGAGCGACACCTACGGCCGGCGGCGTCCGTTGCTGGCGGGCCTCGCCCTCTACACGATCGCCAGCGCGCTCTGCGCGGTGGCGCCCGACGTCCGGACCTTCGTCGGCCTACGCCTGGTCCAGGGCATCGGCGGGGCGTTCGGCATCGTCATCGCCAACGCCATGGTCCGCGACCGCACCTCCGGAACCCGCACCGCACGTCTCTTCTCCGCACTGACCTTGATCACCGGCCTGGCGCCGGTGTTCGCGCCGGTCCTCGGCGGCCAGCTACTGCGCGTCACGGCCTGGCCTGGAATCTTCGTGAGCCTGGCCGTACTCGGCGCCGTGATGCTAGCGGCCTCCGCCGCAGGACTGCCGGAGACCCGGCCCTCCGCGTCACGCCAGCCGCTGCTGGCTGTCGTCGGGCAGCAGCTCAGCGACCGGGTCTTCACCGGGTACGTCCTGGCCAACGGCCTGGTCTTCGCGGCGATGTTCGCCTACATCTCCGGCTCGCCGTTCGTCCTGCAGGAAATCCACGGCCTGTCACCGCAGCAGTACAGCGCCGTGTTCGCCGTCAACGCCGCCGGACTCGTTGTGGCCGCCCAGATCAGCGGCCGGCTGGTGGCCCGGGCCGGAGCCCGCGTGCTGCTGCTCGCCGGTCTGCTGGGCGCGACAGCCGGTGGCACCACGGTCCTGGGCGCGGTGCTGACACGGGCACCCCTGCCCGTGCTCCTGATCGGCCTGTTCGTCCTGGTCTCCAGCGTGGGCCTGGTCATGCCGAACGCCGCGGCCCAGGCCCTGGCCGACCACGGCGGACACGCCGGGTCGGCCGCCGCTCTGCTCGGCTTCAGCCAGTTCATGTTCGGCGGGGCACTTGCTCCGCTGGCCGGCGCGGGTGGCGCCGCCGACGCCTTGCCGATGGGAATCATCGTCGCCGTGCTGCCGGCGCTCGCTCTGCTCACATTCGGCGTCCTCACCCGGTCGATGCCCGGTGAGCGCACTCGCAGGCCGGCTCGCCAGGACCTGCCGGGCACCGGCGACCGCGCCGGCACATCGATCGCAGACGAGCCGGCATCCAGTGAGCCGTTTCATCCTTCGTAGCGCGGTGACTCGACGTGGTGCAGGACGAGGATGGCCTGCACGATTGCGGTGGCTCGGCGCGGGCAGCAGCGCAGCTTGTCCAGGATTCTCCAGGTCTTGAGGGTAGCGATGGCCCGTTCGCCACGAGCGCGGATCTTCGCGTGGGCGCGGTTGACGGCCTTCTGCCGCCGGGACAGCTCGGGCCTGAATCGACGTCGTTTGAACGGCGTGCGGACGCTTCCGCGGGCGCCTTGGTACCCCTTGTCGGCGAAGGTCATCACCTTCTCGCTGGTCAGCGCGTCGATGATGCCGTGGGCCCGGGCGGCGGTCAGATCATGCGCCGAGCCGGGTAGTGCCGGTGACGCCCAGACGAGCCCGCCGGCGGCGTCCGCGATGACCTGCACGTTCACGCCGTGCCGTTTGTGTTTGCCGGAGTAGTACGGCTTCTGGTCGGCGACCCGGTCGATCGAGATCAGCGTGCCGTCCAGGATCGCGTACGCCAGCTGCCGCCGCCGCTCCTCCACCTCTCCCAGCCATGACCAGTCGACGATCATCACCGTGATGTCCAGCCCCATGCGGTGAGGGTACTGATCAGCCGCCTTGCCCCACCGTCGGGCACTCCTCACAGCTTCCCCTCAGAGGGAACACAGAAGTTCCGTCTGCATGCTGACCGGGCCACGGCCGACCTCGTGGACGTACATCTACGCATTGGGGAGTTGTCATGAAGGCCACCCGCAGAACTCTGATCGGAGCCGTCGCGCTCGGGGTGATGGGCACCAGCGGTATGGCGGTCGCCCTGGCCGACACCTCCGGGGCGCGGGGCGGCGCACGAGGCGTGCACACCACCGGTGGTGGCGAGGAGGAGCAACTCCGGAAGCTCTACGCGGCGGCCGTGGCCGAGGGCGGCACACTGACCGTCTACGCCGGCGGCGACAAGCCGGGCCAGGCCGACTACCTCCGCGACGCCTTCATCAAGAAGTTCCCGAAGATGAAGGTGAACATGGTCGTGGACTTCAGCAAGAACCACGACGCCCGTATCGACGACCAGATCGCCCGGAAGAAGGTCGTCGTGGACGTCACGCATCTGCAGACGCTCGACGACTTCCCCCGATGGAAGCGGGAAGGCGCACTGGAGCGCTATCGGCCGGTCGGCTGGGACCAGGTGTACGACCAGGTCAAGGACCCGGACGGCTACTTCACGGGGGCACTCTTCTACGCCTTCGGCAATGTCACCGCCACCACGCTGGGGGACGAGGCGCCCGTCGAGGCCGAGGACTTCCTGCGGCCCGAGTTCAAGAACAAGCTCGTCTTCACCTACCCCAATGATGACGACGCCGTCCTGTACTACTTCAAGCAGCTCACCGATCGCTACGGCTTCGCCTACCTGAAGAAGCTCATGGCCCAGAACCCGAAGTTCGTCCGTGGCACCCAGGATTCGGCCGACCTCGTCGGCACCGGCGACTACGTGGCCAACTTCGGCAGCGGTGGCAGCTTCTCCGGCCGCTCCGTCACCAGCCTGCCCCGGAAGAGCCCCTGGGTCGCCTGGCCCCAGACCGCCGCCATCCTCAAGGCCGCGCCGCACAAGGCCGCCGCCAGGCTCTACATGAGCTGGCTGCTGTCGAAGGAGGCCCAGCGGAACGACATCGGGACCTGGAGCGCGCGCAAGGACGTCGCTCCTCCGTCGGGGCGCAAGAACATCTTCGACTACGCACAGATGAACCCGCTGGGACTGCGGGACTTCATGAGCGACCGCACCGCACTCGACCGCTACAAGGCCCGGGTCGGGCTCTACGTGGGCGATGTGCGGGGTGTGAACCCAGCCGACCCCGAGGGTGTCCTCGGACTCGCACCGGTCAGTCAGGACGGCAGGCAGGGCTGACGGACGGGGAGTGGCAGGGGGCGGGGGTGCGGCGATGCGGCGTGGGAATTCCGGGGCGGGGAGAGCGCTTCTGCTTGGATCACGGCATGGCCAACGAAGACACACGCAATGTGGGGATCCTGCTGTTCCCTGATGTCGAGGAGCTGGACGCGGTCGGTCCGTGGGAGGTCCTGTCGTACTGGACACGCACCTTTCCCCAGGACGGGTGGCAGGTCTTCTGCCTCTCCGCCGACGGTGGACCGGTGACCTGTGCGAAGGGGCTCACCATCGAGGCGCACCATGCGATGGCCGGGATGCCGCCGCTGGATGTGCTGCTGCACCCCGGTGGCCGGGGGACCCGTCCTCAGCTCGACGACACCGGCCATCTGGAGTGGGTGCGGTCCCAGCGGCGGTCGGTACGCCTGATGATGAGTGTGTGCACCGGCTCGCTGGTCTTCGCGGCGGCGGGGTTGCTGGCGGGACGGTCGGCGACGACGCACTGGGCCTCGCTGGACCGCCTCGCGGAGCTGGACCCGACGATCGATGTACGGGCCGACGAGCGGTTCGTGGACGACGGCGACGTGATCACCTCTGCCGGGATCTCGGCGGGCATCGACATGGCCCTTCACCTGGTGGCCCGGCTTGCCTCCGCGGAGCGCGCGCAGGAGGTGCGACGTGGTATCCAGTACGACCCGCAACCACCGGTGTGAGCCGACCTCACCCGGGACGGGCGGCCCTTCACCACATGACGGGCGCGGTGTGGGCCACCGGGCCTCCGGGTGGCCCACACCGCGCACGTCCGTCTCGATGGCTCAGCCCTTGAGCGGGCCGCCATTGATGGCCACCCGGCGGCCGTAGCGGGTGTGCGGGTGGTAGTCGTAGATCGCGTGGTGCTGCACACAGCGGTTGTCCCAGAACACCAGGGTGTTGGGCTCCCAGCGCACCCGGCAGCAGAGCAACGGGCGTTCGGCGACCACCTTGAAGAGCAGGTCCAGCACCGCTCGGCTCTCGTCGGCCGAAAGCTGCGGGATGCGGTCGGTGTAGGCGGGGTTGACGTAGAGGACCGGGCGGTCGGTCTCCGGGTGCCGGACCACCAGCGGGTGTTCGGACTTCGGTACCACGTAGTCCGGCGGCAGGGTGTACCCCTTCAGCGACAGCCCGCCGTCGTGCACGGCGGTCAGCCCGTCCAGCAGCCCGCGCAGGGTGGGGGAGAGCATCTCGTAGGCGAGGTGCATATTGGCGAACATGGTGTCGCCGCCGCACTCCGGCTCAGGGGTCCGCAGGATGTGCAGCATAGAGCCGAGCGAGGGCTCGGCGTCCGCGGTGCCGTCGGCGTGCCAGCCGTTGCCGGCGACGTTGTTCGCGTCGGGGCTGGTGCGAATCTCCAGCAGGTACGGGTCGCCTTCCGGTGGCGGCGGGTTCACCGGGCGCAGCTCGCCGAAGTGGCCGGCGAACCGCTTGTGGTCGTCGAAGGTGATGTCCTGCTCGTGGAAGACCAGCACATGGTGGTCGAGGAAGGCGCGGCGGACCTCGCTGAGCTGTTCCTCGGTCAGCTCCTGGGTGAGGTCAAGACCGGAGACCTCGGCACCGATGACCGGGGTGATCGGCGCGACCTCGATGGTCCGGTACGCCTCCCGTGGGCGGGTGGTGATCCGTTTGATGGCGTCGAGTTCGTACGCTTCCATGGCTCTCCCTGCTGGATGCGGCAAAGGGTGGGTGGGGGGGATGTCCGCGACCGCTGGTCAGCCGGCCGCCTCGTGGTGGACGGCGTTGACCGCGGCCGATATCGCCTCGACATGGGGCGGGCGGACCAGGCCGTAGTGCGTGGTCTCCAGTTCCCGCCAGTCGCCCGGCGCGGTCAGGTGGGCCCGCCACGACGCACGTTGCACGGCGGGCGAGCCGAGTGGCGGCAGGCCGTTCACCGGGAGCCGGGCCAGCCACACCCGCGCCGGGGTGGTGGTCAGCAACGGCAGCCGGTGTTCCGCCATGGCACGGAGGTTGGCCAGACAGCGCCGGGTGAGCCGCTCGGCGTACTCCCGGGCGGCCTCGCCCTCCCGGCCACTTCCGCCGAGCCCCAGCTCGTGTGCGAAGAGCGTCTGCAACTCGCCCTCGTCGTAACGCTGGTAGAGCGGGCCGGAGCCAGGTGGCGGCGGGTCCAGCAGGTGGAGCGCGTCCGCGGGGCGGCCGGCCGCCTCCGCTTCGGCGGCCATACCGAGGGCCACCCATGCGCCGAACGACCACCCGGCCAGCTGCCGGTGCCATGTGGCGGCCGGGAAACGTGCCTCCAGCGCCGCGTGGTAGTGGCGGGCCCGCTCGGCGATGTTCCACTCCGGGCCGCCGGACCGGCGCAGCGCCGGGTCGGCGATCAACGCCACGGTCAGCCGTGGGTCGAGGCCCGCGACGAGCGCGCGGTACGCCTGGATGTCTCCGCCGACGGGGTGCACCAGGCACAGCACTTCCGCTCCGGTGCCCCGCTGCCACACCTCGAGGGTGACGTCATCGGTCGCCTCGGCCGTGCCGGTGGCGGCGGGCACCGGGACGCGGGCCCGGTCCAGCAGGGTCAGCACCTCGGTCAGTGAGACCTGGTGACTCAGCTCGGCCAGATCGAGTTCCACGTCGAAGTGGCGTTTCATCTCGCCGATGAGGTCCAGCAGCGTCAGCGAGTCGGCGCCCAGGTCGTAGAGCGAATCGTCCGGGTCGAGGGTGTCAAGGCCCAGCCATTCGCACAGCCAGTCGCCCAGCAGCGCGGCTGGTTCGGTCACGGCCGCCATGGGACCGGGTGGCGCGTCCGCGGTGTCCGGTGCGGGCGCGGGACCGGTGTAGAAGGCGCGTGAGGCCATCGGTTCGGTGGTGGAGACCAGCACCTGCGGAAGCTGCGTGGCGAGCGCCCGCGCGAGGGTCCGGCGCCCCTCCGCCACGGTCAGCCCGACCGCCAGATGGGCCTGGTGGCGGATGTCCGTGGCCGGTGCGCGCAGCGCCATCCCGGCCTCGCGCCACACGTCCCAGCCGATGGCGAGACGAAGGGTCGTCCCGCTGCCGGCCGGCCGGGGCGGCTCGTGGTGGGCGAAGGCGTCCAGTGCCCCGGCCGCCGCGGCGTAGTCGAGCTGGCCGACCCCGCCCAGCGTCCCCGCCATGGAGGAGCAGTAGACGGCCAGGTGCGGCCGGAACCGTTCCACCAGCCGCTCCACCAGCAGCGCGCCGTGCAGTTTGGCGGCCGAGCCGGAGTGTGCCGCCGCCGGGTCACGGCGGGCGATCAGCCCTCCCACTCCTGCACCCGCCGCGTGCACCACGGTGTCCAGCCGGCCCGTACGGCCGGCCACGAGTGAGGTGAGCCGATCCGGGGTGCCGGTGGCCAGATCGGCCTCGACCAGTTCGATCCGGTCGGCCCACGGCATCAGCGACTCCGGCAGTTCCGGCCGCCTGGCCAGCAGCAGCACCCGGCCGCGGGTGCGTTCCAGCAGCCATGCGGCGATGGTGGCGCCGATTCCACCGGTGCCGCCCA
The DNA here is from genome assembly GCF_024295805.1 of Streptomyces cucumeris. GTDB lineage: Bacteria > Actinomycetota > Actinomycetes > Streptomycetales > Streptomycetaceae > Streptomyces > Streptomyces cucumeris. The sequence continues at coordinate 31,279 of NZ_JANCLX010000038.1, read as the reverse complement.
GAATGAGGTGGGCCGTATCCGCCGCGGCCGGTACCACGGGGGTGTCCGCGGGCGGTGCCGGTACCGGCAGGGTGGCCTGCCGCCACCAGTAGCCGTGGCGCAGCGCCAGATGCGCGGGCGGCTCTCCGTCGGCGGCCAGGAGCTCCGCCAGCGGCGCCGCCCAGCCGGACGGCCCGGCGGCCGGGAGGTCCACCCAGTGCCCGGCGGTGGCGCCTTCCTGTGGCGCGACCTCGGTGACCCCGGCGAGCAGTGCCAACTCGGGCCGTTCCACCGGGCCGTCCACCGGCCGGGCCCGGTACGACAGCCACACCGGGCGTGGTGTGAGACCGGTCCGGCCCGCCGCCGCCCGGACCAGTGCGGCCGGGGCGTCGAGACAGGCCCGGCGGGCGCGGGCCAGCCGTTCGGTGTCGACCGGACCGGTCACGCCCAGCGGCACCGCGTGCAGCCAGTCCACGGGGCCCAGGTCGCCCAGGGCGTCCAGCAGCGCGCCCAGCGAGGCCGGGTCGGTCGGGTCCACCTGGTAGGAGTCGTCGCCGAGCCGGGCGAATCCGCTCCCCGCGGACACCAGCACCACCCGCGGACGGACCGAGCGCAGCGCCCGTACCTCCCCGGGATCGGCCGGGCCGTCCGTGACCAGGACCAGGGGATGGGTGGCGGCCTCCGTGCCGGTGGCCGTGGCGCCGACGGTGGTGGCCCGGCGGTAGCGGACCCAGTGCGGCTGGTGCAGCCACTCCTCCTCGGCCAGCCGTTCGGGCCAGGTGGCAGTGGTCGGCTCCGGTGCGGCCGCGACCCGTTCGATGTCGTACTCCGCCCGGGCGAAGGCGGGCGGGGGGAAGTCCCACGGCGCCTGCGCGGGCCCCTCCGGCCAGTCGATCCGGTGGCCGGCCAGCCAGTCGGCGACCAGCCGTGGCGCGCCGTGGTCCGCCGCCGTGACCCGTTCGGCCCCCGGCTCGACCGTCGTGCTGGTGGCGGTGCGCAGCCACCGCACTGCCGAGGCCACGTCGGGGCAGACCGCCGCCATCCGCCGGCGGCGGGCGGGCCGGCCGGCCTGGAGGTGCCGCAGGACCGCCGGGTAGGCCTCCGGGTGTTCCGTGAGGTACGCGGCGATCCGCTCCGCGTCGGCGCGCAGCGCCACCTCACTGGAGGCGGAGAGCAGCAGACAGGGCGGAGCCGGGTCGGCCGGGCGTCCCGGCTCGCCCGCTTCGATCACCGCGTGCGCGTTGGCGCCCCCGATACCGAAACTGCTGACCGCCGCCACCCGCGGTCGGTCGGACGGCCAGGGCAGTGCCCGCGTGGGGATGTAGAACGGTGTGGGGTCGGGGCCCAACTGCGGGTTGAGGGCGCGGAAGTCCAGTGTGGGCGGGATCAGGCCGTGGTGGACGGACAGCGCCGCCCGGACCAGGCCGACCACTCCGGCCGCCGCGCCCAGGTGGCCGATCTGGCTCTTGACCGAGCTCAGTGCGGTCCGGCCGGACTCCGGCACCTCGAACGCCTGGCGCAGCGCGCCGACTTCGACCGGATCACCGAGCCGGGTGCCGGTGCCGTGCGCCTCGACGTAGCCGAGGTCGGCGCCGGTACGACCGCTGCGGCGCAGGGCGGTGCGGATCACCTCGCGCTGACCGGCGAGCGACGGGGCGCTGTAGCCGAGCTTGTCCGCCCCGTCGTTGTTGACGGCCGACCCGGTGACCAGCGCGTAGACCGTGTCGCCCGCCCTGCGTGCCAGCCTCAGCGGTTTGAGCACCAGCATGCCGACCCCGCTGGAGCCGACCGTGCCGGTGGCGTCATCGCTGAAGGACCGGCAGTGGCCGTCCTCGGAGTAGATGTGCTGCGGCTTGTAGCGGTATCCATCGCTCAGCCCGGTGTCCACCAGCGCCCCGCCCGCCAGCATCACCTCGGCGTCGCCCTGCCGCAGCAGCCCGGCGGCCACGTGCACCGCGAACAGCGAACTGGCGCACGCGGCCTGGACGGTGAACGCGGGGCCGGTCAGATCGAGGTGGTAGGCGGCCTTGGTGGCCAGGAAGTCCTTGTCGTGGTGGAGCGCGAGCTGGAACCCGTCCGGCAACCGGTCCGGATCGGTCTGCCGCAGCATCCCCTGGAAGTAGGTGTTCTCGCCCGCGCTCGCCACCAGCCCGACCCGGAGGTCCGAGGTGTCGGCGATACCGGCGTGCGCCAGCGCTTCGACGCAGGTCATCAGCGTATGCCGCTGCTGTGGGTCCATCAGCCGGGCCTCCTGCCGGCTGATGCCGAAGTGCTCCGGGTCGAACTCGAGCAGCCCGTCCATCTGGCTGCGTGCTCCCACCAGCCCGTCCGGGGCGTCGAAGTACTCGATGCCCCGGCCGCCGTGCCGGATCAGCTCCCAGAAGGACCGCAGGTCCGGAGCGCCGGGCAGCCGCACCGCCATCCCCACCACAGCGATCGGCTCCGGGCCCGCCGTCCCGGCGACCTCCGCCGATGACGCGCCGGACCCGGCGCGCCCGAGCGGAGCACGGCCGGCAGGTGCGGGGAGATCCGCGGCGTCCGCGGGGTCCGTGGCGCTCGCGACGGAGCGGCGGTCCGGCCCCGTGCCGTCCAGGAAGCGGGCCAGCGCACGTACCGTCACATGCTCGAACAGGTCGGCGATCTCGAACCGCAGACCCAGCGTGGTGGTGCAGCGCAGATGGAAGCGCATCAGCGCCAGGCTGGACGCACCGGCCGCGAAGAACGTCTGGTCCGGGCCGATGGGCAGACCGGTCACCGTCTCGAAGGCGGTGGCCAGTTCGCTCTCCGCGTGCGAGAGCGGCTGCCCGTCGGCGGGGGCGTGGCGCAGTTCCTCGCCCGGTGTGCGCAGCGCCGTACGGCGGTCCAACTTGCCGCTCGGTGTGCGCGGCAGCGACTCCAGCCGACGGAACCGGTCGATCCGCACATGGGGCGGGAGCAGTGGCACGAGGTGGTCGGCCAGCTCACGGGCCGAAGGGGTGGTGTCGCGGCACTCCAGACAGGCGGTCAGCCCGCCGCCCTCCGGGACCACCACCGCGTTGACCACCCTGGGGTGGCGCAGCAGCGCCGCTTCCACCTGGCCCAGCTCCAGCCGGTGCCCGCTCAGCTTGATCTGCTGGTCGTCCCGGCCGTGGTGGTGCAGCAGTCCGTCGTGGCCGAAGGACGCCCGGTCGCCGCTGCGGTAGAACAGGCCCGCGCCGGGCAGTTCGGCGAAGCGCTCCCGGTTCAGCGCCGTGTCGCCCAGATAGCAGCGCGACACCATGGTGCCGCCGATCAGCAGGTCACCGACGCAACCGGCGGGCAGCGGCTCGCCCGCCGGGTCCACCACCCGCAGCAGCGCGCCCGCCACCGGGGTGCCGATGGCCGGACGCTCCGGCCACCGCTGCGGATCCCCGTCCAGGCACAGTGCGCTGACCACATGTGTCTCGGTCGGCCCGTAGTGGTTGAACAGCCGGGCGCCGGGCAGACCGGCGAACCAGCGGCGGATGGCGTCGGTGCACACCAGTTGCTCGCCCGCGGTGACCACCTCCCGCAGCCGGGACGGGTAGCGGCCCAGATGGACGGCGTGTTCGGCCAGCAGCTGCAGCGCCACGTACGGCATGAAGATCCGCTCCACACCGGCCGACTCCAGTTGGTCCAGCAGGGCCGGGACGTCCTGCCGCCATCCACGGTGTACGAGGTGCAGACAGCCGCCACCGCACAGGGTCGTGAAGATCTCCTGGAACGACACGTCGAAGGACAGCATGGAGAACTGCTGGGTCACCGCCGGTGCGCCCAGTCCGCCCTCGGCCGTCTGCCAGTGCAGAAGGTTGGCCAGTGTGTGGTCGGAGACCTGGACCCCCTTGGGCACCCCGGTGGAGCCGGAGGTGAACAGCGTGTACAGCGGACGGCCGGTGTGCGGCGGCAGCGGCACGGCGGGCCGCTCGCCCTCCGCCAGGGTGACCGTCCGGCGCGGTGCGCCGCCCGGGTCGACCACGTCGAACGACGGTCCGTGGCCCGGCGCGAGGAGCACGCACACCGGGTCGACCTGGTGCAGGATCTGCCGCACCAGCCCGGCCGGGTAGGCCGGGTCCAGCGGTACCGCGGTCCAGTTGAGCCGGGCGAGCGCCAGCAGCGCCACCACGTGTTCCACCGAGGGCTCCAGGTACAGCGCCACATGCCGCGGTCGCGCGTCACCGGCAGGCAGGGGGTGCGCGGCGCGCAGTTCCTCGGCGAGCGCAGCGGCCCACCCGTCCAGCCGCGCGTAGGTGACGGGGCCGTCCGCCGCCATCAGGGCCGGGGCGTCCGGGGTCCGGGTGACCTGGAGAGCGAAGCCCTCGGCCACCGTGGTCCAGCCCTCGGCCGGCGCGGCGCCGCGGCCGAATTCCGGCAGTCCGCGCCGGTAGGGGGCCGCCAGTTCGACGGGGGTGGCGGACCGGCCCGCGCCGAGCAGGTCGAGTCCGGTCCGGAACAGCCGGTCCAGAGCGTCGATCTCGGCGGCCGTGAAGTGGCCGGCCGCGTACTCCCACAGGCAGTCGAAGCCGTCCGGGTGTTCCACCAGCGAGACGGTCAGCGGCGTCTTGGCCTCGGCTGGTGCCCGCCACACCGGACGGGTGGTGACCCCGGGCAGCTCCAGCGCGCCGAAGTCGGTGTTCTCCAGCACGAACAGCACGTCGAACGGGGGCCGGCCGGGCGGATGGTCACGGTCCTCCAGGACATCGGCGAGCGAGACGTCCTGCCACTCCAGGGCTTCGCGGACCGCCGTGCCCAGCCGCAGCAGTTCGGCGCGCAGCTCGCCGCGCGGCGCGACCGCCACCGGCAGCAGCACGGTGTTGGCGAACATCCCGACACTCGACTCGAACTCCCGCACCGGGCGGCCGGTCACCGGAGTGGCGATCCGCGGCCGGGTCCGGCCGGTGACCGCGTACAGACTCCAGGCGAACACCCCGAGCAGCAACTCAAAGCGGCTCAGGTCGAGTTCACCGCAGAGTCGGTCCACCGCGGCGCGGCGGTCCGGGTCCAGCACGGTGTGCAGCAGTCTGCCCTCGGGGAGGGATCGCTCGTGGCTCTGCCGCGCCGGTTCATCCGGCTCCTCGCCGGTGGCCCGGACTTCGCGCAGCCCGGCGCGGAGTGCCCGGTACCCGTCCCCGGCGAACCAGTCGGCCTGCCAGGCGGCGTGGTCCAGCGGGGTGGGCGCGGCGGAGGGCTCCGGCAGCGCGGCTTTCGGTGTTCTCAGCGCCCGGGCATAGCAGGCGGACAGATCGCGGAAGAGCACGGTCAGCGACCAGCCGTCGACCGCGATGTGGTGCAGCCGCAGCAGCAGCGTGCCGCCGTTCGGGTCCGGCAGCCAGCAGGCGGCCAGCATCCGGGGAGACGCCAGATCGTGCGGCTCGGCGAAGAACCGGTCGGCGCGGGCCGCCGCCTCCTCACCGGCGGCCGCCGTGGCCTCCGGCTCGGTCCACGGGTCGTACGGCTCGCCCACTACTTGCAGCAGACCGTCCGGCGACGGCTCGAAACCGGTTCGCAGGGCCGGATGCCGGGCCACCAGGTCGCACAGGGCACGGCGCAGCGCGGTCCGGTCCACCGCGCCGTCCAGCCGGAGGGTCTGGCCCACCGTGTAGCCACGGGTACCGGGGAAGCGCTGGTGGTGCAGCCAGAGCCGCTGCTGTTCGCTGGTGGCCGGGCCACGGGTGGCACCGGACGGCGGGGTCGGCACCGGATAGCGCGGACCGGCCCCCGAGCCCGCCTGCTCGATGGTTTCGGCGATGGCGGCGAAGTCGGCGTGCATCACCGCCGCCTGACCCAGCTCATGGCCCCAGCGGCGGCGGATCTCGAACCGGAACCGCAGGGCGCGCAGTGAGTCGCCGCCGCTGGAGATCCAGCGGTCGGCCAGGCGCAGTCCGGAGGTGCCGAGTACCTCCTCGGCCATCTCCAGCACCTCGCGCTGGAGGGCGGTGACCGGAGCCACCGGACCCGCCCCGGCGGAGGGTTGCCACGGGCGGTCCGAGCCGCGCAGCAGCGCGGCTCGGTCCACCTTGCCGTTGCCGGTCAGCGGCAGCGCGTCCACCCGGTGAACCCGGTGCGGTCTCATATACGCCGGTACGGCGGACGTCAGATGCCGGTCGAACTCCTCGAAGTCCAGTTCCGGGGCGACCACCAGATAGGCCACCAGCTCGTGTCCGGCGGTCGCCGGAACCTCCCGGGTGCAGACGTACGCCTGCCGCACCGCCGGATGCGCGGCGATACGCCGCTCCACCTCGGCGGGCTCGATCCGGAACCCCCGTACCTTCACCTGCCGGTCCACCCGGCCCAGGTAGCTGATGACGCCGTCGTCATCGGCCCGTACCAGGTCACCGGTGCGGTAGTAGCGCTCCCGGCCGTCGTCGTACCAGGGCAGCCGGACGAACCGGCGGGCGGTCTCCTCCGGCAGGTCGCGGTAGCCGGTCGCCACGCCGGGCCCGGACAGCAGCAGTTCGGCCACCTCGCCCGGTCCGGCGACGCGTTCGGCGTCCGGTGTCACCAGCAGCGCCCCGGTCTCCGGTATCGGCCTGCCGACCGGCACCACCTCCGCGTCGACGTCGCGGGGGAGCGGGTGGCTGAGCGCGATGGTGCACACCTCGGTGGGCCCGTAGGCGTTGCGCAGCACGGTGGAACCGCTCGCGTTGTGCTCGTACCAGCGCCGCACCACGGCCGGGTTGAGCTGTTCACCGCCGACCAGCACCTGGTGTGCTCCGGCGAAGCAGGAGGGCACGGTGTCCACCACGGCGTGGAAGAGCGCGGTGGTGACCAGCACGGTGTCGATCCGCTCGCGCAGCAGCGCGGCGGCCAGCCGGTGCGGCGACTGGACGTCCTCATCACGGAGCACCACACAGCAACCGCCGGTCAGCAGCGGTGTCCACAGCTCGAAGTTGATCGCGTCGAAGGCCGGGTTGGACAGACAGGAGTAGCGTGCCCCCGCCTCGAGCCGAAGCCAGCCGGGCAGGGCCATCCGCATCACACCGGCCTCCGGCAGCTCCACACCCTTGGGCCGGCCGGTGGTGCCCGAGGTGTAGAGCATCAGCCCGCCCGGCCGCTCGGGGAACCCGTCGACGACATCATCCGCCGGGGCTTCGCCGTCGCCGGGCTCATCGGCGTCCGTCACGGCGGCCAGCAGCCCTACCGCGGGCAGCGTACGCACGGTGGCGGGCGGATCGTGTGGCGCCGTGGCGCCGTGCACCAGCACGACGCTGCCCGAGTCCGTCAGGATGTGCGCCTGCCGCTCCGGTGGGCTCTGTGTGTCCAGCGGTACCACGCGGGCACCCAGCCGCAGTGCGCCGAGCACCACCACGACCAGGTGCCACGAACGAGGCAGACCGACGGCGACCGCGTCGCCGGGGCGCACCCCGTGGCGGCGCAACGCCGTGGCCACATCGGCTCCCGCGGTGTCCAGCGCCGTGTAGCTGAACCGGCGGCCGCCGTCCACCAGCGCGACCGCGTGGGGGGTGCGCTGGGCCTGGAGGTGTACGCCGTGTGCCAGACCGGTCGCCGCCCGGGCGGGTATCCCGTCCTCCGGTGCCCCGGACGGGACCGACGGGTCATGAGGGCCCGGCCGCTCGGCCGGGGGCAGGCCGTGCGTCGGCATCGCCATCAGAGCTCCACCGCCACCGTCGGAGCGGCCGGTTCGCCGGGGTCCGTGTCCAGCCGGTTCAGCTCCGCGACGATCACCTCGGCCACCGACGACACCTGTGCTCCCTCCAGCAGCTCCCAGTGGCCGCAGTCGAGCGGCACCACCGAGAGCCCCGCCCCGGCCCGCCGCCGCCAGAAGTCGCGGGTCGGGTGCGGGCCCCGGGCGCCTGGCCCGTCGGCGGCGGCCTCGACGAGGGTCAGCCGGGCGGTGGTCGGCCGCGGCTCGTGTGCGCGGGCGGTCATCCTGCTGTGGTTGTACGTCTCGAAGTACCGGGTGAGCTGGTCGGCTTCGATGCCCGGGTACATGCCGTTGAACCGCACCAGCTTCTCGGTGAACTCCTCGTACTCCACCGGCTGGATCGCGGCCCGCTCTGCCGGGTCGTCGGTGGCCTGGGTGTCGAGCAGCACCACGCTCAGCCGGGAGTGGCCGGCCGGCGCGAGCCGCCGGCCCATCTCATGCGCGATCAGGCCGCCGTAGGACAGCCCGCACAGCAGCAACGACTCGTCCGGGCGGGGGTCGATCAGTTCCAGGTACGCCTGCGCCATCGCCTCTACGGTGGGCAGCGGCGTCTCGTCCGGGTTGAGGCCCGGCGCCTGGACGCCCCAGACCCCGATGTCCTCGGGGAGGGCGCCGGCCAGCGGCAGGTAGCAGAAGGCGGTACCGCCCGCCGGGTGGACGCAGACCAGCCGTCGCCGTCCGGCGCCGGCCCGGAACTCGATGAGGTTCGTACCCGGCGTCCCGGCGGCGCCCCGGCGCAGCCGTCCGGCGAGTGCCTCGATCGTCGGGTGGCGGATCACCTCCCGGATCGGCAGTGTCTCGCCGAACTCCTCGCCGATCGCATGGGCCATCTTGATGGCGGAGATGGAGGTGCCGCCGACGTCGAAGAAGTTGTCCGATATGCCGATGCCGGGATGCAGCAGCAGCCGGGTCCAGATGCCGCGCAGCGCCATCTCCACGTGGTCGCGCGGGGTCGTGGTGTTGACCTGTACCGGTTGCGCCGCCCGTGCCCGCTCCAGCAGGGCCGTCCGGTCCAGCTTTCCGCTGCGGCCCAGCGGCAGGGCGGGCAGCTCCACGAAGACCGCCGGGATCATGTAGTCCGGCAGCCGCTCGGCCAGGGCCGTCCGCCACTCGTGCGGTTGCCGGGACGGCGCCTCGCCGCGTCCGATGCCCGCCACCAGCCGTGGTTCACCGGCGGGGTCGCGGTCGACCAGTATCGCGGCCTCCCGCACCCCCGGCAGCGCCAGCAGCGCCGCCTCGACCTCGGCGGGCTCGATCCGGAAGCCACGCAGTTTGATCTGGTCATCGCGACGGCCGACGAACTCGGCGTTGCCGTCCGGCAGTCGGCGGGCCAGATCGCCGGTGCGGTAGATCCGGCCGCCGGTGACGAACGGGTCGCTGCGGAACCGCTCGGCGGTCAGCTCCGGCTGGTTGAGGTATCCGCGGGCCACGCTCGCGCCGCCGATGTACACCTCGCCCACCACACCGGGCGGCACCGGCCGCATCCGTTCGTCGAGCAGGTAGAGCCGGGTGCCGGGCAGTGGCCTGCCGATCGGACACGGCCGGTCCACCGGCTGCGGATCCAGATAGGCGGTGCTGTACAGCGTGGTTTCCGTCGGTCCGTAGCCGAAACAGATCCGCAGCCCGGGCAGGGCCGAGGTCATCCGGTGCAGGGCGGCCTCGGACAGTGACTCCACCCCGGTGAGCAACTGGCGCAGGTCCAGCCCGGCCAGCCTGGCCTCCGGGTCCTCGTCGATCCACCGTATGTAGGCGGGTGGCAGGAACGCCTGCACCACCCGGTGCTCACCCAGCCAGCGCATCAGCGCGGCCGGGTCGCCGCGCAACTCCTCCGGTACGAGGTGGACTTCGGCTCCGGTGACGAGTGGCAGCAGCAGCTCGTGGACCGAGGCGTCGAACCCGATGCTGGACCAGACCGAGGTCGCCTCGCCCGGGGTGGCGCCGAACCGGGCCAGCCACTGGTCGAAGAGGTTGAGCACATTGCCGTGGGTCACCGCGACACCTTTGGGCCGGCCCGTGGAGCCGGAGGTGTAGATCACGTACGCCAGATGTGAGGGCGGGACGATGACACCCGGAGCGCTGTCCCGTCCGTCCTCGGCCTCCACAGCCGTCAGCGGGTGCCAGTCCTCCGGTGTGTCCCGCTGGTCGGTCAGTACCAGGGCCGGGCGCGCGTCGGCCACCATCGCGGCCAGCCGCTCGGACGGCTGGCCCGGATCCAGGGGAAGCCAGCCCGCACCGGCCTTGAGGACGCCCAGCACACCGACCACCAGCTCGGCCGACCGGCCGAGGTGCAGGGCGACCACCTGGTCCGGGCGCACCCCGCGGGCGATCAGGGCGTGTGCCAGCCGGTTGGCCCGCCGGTCGAGGTCGGCGTAGGTCAGCCGACGTTCCCCGTCCACCACCGCCGTGGCCCCCGGGGCCGATCGTGCGTGCGCCTCGAACCGTTGCACCAGTCCGGCCGGTTCGGTGGTCCTCCCCGCCCCTCGGCCGGTACCCGTCGCGGCGGCCGCCGGGGTGCCGGTGGCGTCCCAGTCGGCCAGCAGCTCGGCCGTCTCCGCCTCGTCCAGCAGCGTGTACGCGGTGACCGGCCGTCCGGGCTCCCGGGCGAGCTGCTCCAGCACCCGGACCAGGTAGCGCAGATGGCGCTCGACGGTCTCCCGGTCGAAGAGCGCGGTGGCGTAGTCCAGATCGCCGACGATGCGCCCGTCCGCCTCCTCCAGCGCGAGGACCAGGTCGAACTTGGCCGGGGCGAACGGCATCGGCAACAGCCGCACCGAGATCCCCGGCAGCCGCATCACCGCCTCCATGGGCGGAACCCAGGCGAGCATGGTCTGGAACAGCGGGGTGTGCGCGGCGCTGCGCGGCGGGTTGACCAGCTCCACCACCCGCTCGAACGGCAGGTCGACGTTCTTCACCCCGGCCCGGACCGTGGTCCGCACCTGCCGCAGGAGGTCCGAGCCGGTCGGCGCGTCACCCAACTCCACTCGCAGGGCGAGGGTGTTGACGACAAAACCCATGATGCCGCCGACGTCGCCGCGCCGGCGGTTGGCGGTCGGGGTGCCCACCACCAGGTCCTGCTGCCCGGAGAGCCGGGACAGCACGATCGACCAGCCGGTCAGCAGGGTCGAGAAGAGCGAACCCCCATGCTCCCTGGTGACCGCCTTGAGCGCCGTGGTCAACTCCGGACCGATCTCCAGGTGCACCCGGTCACCGGTGTGTTCCTGCTCCGCCGGACGCGGCCGGTCGGTCGGCAGCTCCAGCAGGGGCGGCACACCGGCCAGTTTCCCGGCCCAGTACTCCTCCTGTGCCGCGGGTTCCGCACCGGTCATCCACTCCCGCTGCCACCGGGTGAAGTCGGTGTACTGCCACCGTGGCGGGGGCAGCGGATCCGGCTCACCACGCAGCAGGGCGGAATAGAGCGCACCGGTCTCACGCAGCATCATGCTCCGGGACCAGCCGTCGAACATCGCATGGTGCACCGTCAGCACGATGACGTGGTGGTCCTGGCCGAACACCACCAAGCGGCCACGGGCCAGCGGTTCGGCGGCCATGTCGAACGGGACGACCGTCTCCTGGCGGAGCAGTTCGGCCAGCCGGTCCTCGTCATCAGGGCAGTCGGTCAGGTCGTCCACCGCGAGTGCGAAGCCGGTGTCCGCGGGATCGATGTGCTGGTACGCCTCGCCCTCGAACGGCACCAGCCGGGTGCGCAACGCCTCATGCCGGGCGGTCAGCGCGTCCAGCGCCCGCCCCAGCACCGCACGGTCCAGCGGCCCCCGCAGCCGGAAGGCCATCGGCTCGTTGTACGCGGCACTGGCACCCTCCCGCTGGGAGAGCGCCCAGAGCCGACGCTGGCCGAAAGACAGCGGTGGCCGGTCGGCCGGCCGCTCGGCGCGGTCGGCCGGGGCCGATGAGGTCTGCGGAACCGCGGCCGCCGCTGAAGAGGGGGAGGTGGACAACGATGTCATCGACGGGAGCAGCCCTTTCCACTCGTGGATCCGACAACGTATGGAAGCCGGGTACGGCGAATCGGCAGCCGTCCGGCCGACGGTGTGCCGGGCCGGAACCTGCTCACCGGCAGCTTGGGACCACGATCCAAGGCCATGGACGGGGGATCATGACGCCGTTCGGGGGACGAGTTTTTGCCAGTGCGATGACCAAGTCAATGAGATCACTGGCAGATTGGTGATCCGCCTGGATTTTGTGATTCCGGACAGCCGTGCGGCCGTCGGTGACCCTCTGGGTGCCACGCCGAGGGCACCGGTGGTCTCCGTGGCGCCCGCCCCCGGCCCTCGGCGGGGGCGTACCTCTCGCTCCACCGCCGCCGATCGGGAGGTCACGCCCGTGACTTGGGCGTCCGGCAGGGTGGACCGCCGCCCTGTCGGGCGCCCCACTGGGCGTCGAGCCGGCGCTCCGGCAGGAAGGGTGCGTTCCTGCCACGTCGGGTGTGTGATCGGATGTCGCGTCCACATCAGCAGGGATGCGCGGGCCGGCGGTGGTGTGATAGTGGGTGCCGCCCGGACTCAGTCCGCCGGTCCGCCCATTCCGCTCAGGGAGCGGAGCGCCGCCAGCAGCGCGGCGCGCTGGGGAGTGGAAAGGCCGTCGAGCATGACTCCGTCGACCTGCTCGGCCAGCGGGAGGATCCTTTCCGTCTCGGCCACCCCCGCCGGGGTCAGATGGAGTTGTCTGCGCCGGCGGTTGGCGGGATCGACGTCCCGGTTGAGCAGCCCTCGCTGCTCGAGACGGAGGACCAGGGGTGCGAGGGTGGCGACATCGATGCCGGTGACCTCGCCGAGGTCGATCTGGCTGATGCCGGGGTACTCGCCGACGCTCGTCAGCACCGCGAACTGCGGTGGGGTGACATCGCCGACGGTGGCCTGCCACTGGGCCGTATAGCGCTGGAGGGCGCGCCGCAGCAGATGCAGTGGGGACTGCCGCATGGAGTCCGGTACGCGATGGGCGGCGATGACTGCCTCCGGGGAACGCAACAACGACGTGGTGTCTTGCATTCTGCCAGGCGCGACCCCTATGTTCGTGCACGAATCATTCGTGCACGAACATAGGGGCGGGGTATGCGAAGGCTCGTCGTCGGCATGACGGGCGCCACCGGTGCGCAGATCGGTATCCGTCTGCTGGAGGAGCTGCGTGAGCAGCCCGATGTCGAAACCCATCTGGTCATGAGCCGTTGGGCCAGAGCCACCATCGAGCTGGAGACGCCCCGCACCGCGCGCGAGGTCGCCCGGCTCGCGGATGTCACCTACGGCCCGGAGGACCAGGCGGCTGCCATCTCCAGCGGCTCATTCCGCGTGGACGGCATGATCATCGCGCCGTGCAGTGCCAAGACGCTCGCCGCCGTCCGGACGGGCTACGGCAGTGATCTGATCGCGCGGTCCGCGGATGTGACGCTCAAGGAACGCCGTGGGCTGGTTCTGGTCGTGCGGGAGACCCCGCTGTCCACGATCCACCTGGAGAACATGCTGGCCCTGTCCCGGATGGGCGCGACGATCCTGCCGCCCATGCCGGCCTTCTACAACAGTCCGGCCAGTGTCGATGACGTCGTCGATCACACCGTCACGCGCGTCATGGACCAGTTCGACCTCGACAGCTCCCGCGCCGTGCGCTGGACCGGTACGGCCGCCGCACGCGCACGGCGCACAACGCCGGTGAACCAGCCACCGGGCGGTACCGCCACGGGCTGAGCCACTGGCCCGCACCTCCCCTTCGCAACCCGCCCCCACCGCCGTCCGACGCCCCGCGCGGGCGTCGGACCGAGCCCACGAACAGCACCGAGCACACGCAGAAACGGAGAACGCCATGCCCCGTCCGAAGGACCTGCGTACCTACATCGCCGCACTGGAAGAACTCGGTGACATACGTGTCATCGACCGCAGGGTCGACCCCCACCTGGAAGCGGGCGCCGTCATCCGCCGCGCCTACGAAACCGTGGCACCCGCGCCCCTGTTCACGAACATCGACGGGACCGCCCCCGGCTTCCGGCTGCTCGGCGCGCCCGCGGCCCTCAGCTCGGCTCCCGGGAAGCCGCTGGCCCGCATCGCGCTCTCACTCGGCCTCGACATCGCGGCCGGCGCACGAGAGATCATCGACACTCTCGCCGAGGCACGCTCGCGGGAGCCGATACAGCCGGTGCTGGTCGACGCCGCCACCGCACCCTGCAAGCAGAACGTCCTGCTCGGCGACGAGGCGACGCTCGACCGCTTCCCGACCCCCTTGTTGCACGAAGGCGACGGCGGGCCCTACGTCAACACCTGGGGCACCATCGTCGCCCGCACCCCGGACGGTTCGTTCACCAACTGGTCGATCGCACGCATCATGATGATCGACGGCAAACACATGACCGGCCTGGTCGTTCCCGGGCAGCACATCCACCACGTCTGGCAGCAGTGGGCCGAGCGTGGCGAGGCCATGCCCTTCGCACTGGTCCAGGGCGGCCACCCGGCCGTGCCCTTCGTCGCGGGTATGCCCCTGCCCGACGGCATCGAGGAGACCGGATACCTCGGTGCGCTGCTGGGGGAGCCACTGGAACTCGTCCCCTGCGAGACCGTCGACCTCGAGGTGCCCGCCGGCGCGGAAATCGTCATCGAGGGACATCTGTCCTGCGAGCGCACCGCCGTGGAAGGGCCGATGGGCGAGTTCGCGGGCTACCAGCCCCAGGGGACCTCGCTGCAGCCCGTCTACACCATCAACGCCATCTCCCACCGGGACGACCCCATCTGGCCCACGGTGGTCGAGGGTGAGCCGGTCGACGAGTTCCACACGGTCACCGGGCTGACGCTCGCGGCCGAGGCCCTCGCCGCGCTGCGGTCCGCCGGTCTGCCGGTCACCTCGGCGTGGGAGCCCTTCGACATGGCCGCGCACGCGCTGGTCGTCAGCGTCGCCGCCGACTGGCGGGAGCGGCAGCCGGGGGTGGAGAGCATCGAACTCGCCCAGCGGATCACCGACGTGATCGACGCACAGCGGTTCCAGGTCATGGTTCCGCGCATCTTCGTCCTGGACGACGACGTCGACGCCTCCGACCCACGTGAACTCACCTGGGCACTCGCCACCCGCGTCCATCCGACCGGGCGGCGCATCGTCCGCACGCGTGAGGCCCTGCACCTGCTGACGGTCTACACCGCCGAGGAACGGCGCAGCCAGACGGGCCCCAAGGTGACCTATGACGCCCTGCTCCCCGTGGTCCGGGAGCGGCGCAGCTCGTTCCGGTACATCTTCCCCCCGGACATCCAGGAGCGGGTCCTGTCCCACTGGGACGCCTGACGGACAGGCGCCAGGGGCGATCCGTACGGTCGGGCAGCCTACGGCTCGCTGCGCCGGGCTCCGCCTACGGCCCGCGGCACCCGCGCGGCCGTGTCGGCCAGGGTCCGCAGGACCGTCGTACCGGCGAGCGCCAGCGCGGAGAGGGGCGGGCCGACCCAGCGCGTCACACTGCGCTCCACATCGGGGTCGACTTCGATGGTCACGCGGACGAATCTGCTGTGCAGCGTGGTGACGCGCGCGGACCGGGCCGTGGCGGTGTCCGCCGACCGGTCCAGCGCCGCCCGGTACTTGTCCTTCCGTTCCTTCATCGCTCTTCCTGACGCTTGATCAGCTCATTGGCGAGGTCCATGTACGCCGAACCCGTGGCCTGGACCGTGCTCCCGAACGACTGGGCGTACAGCTCGAGCCGGGCGATCTGCGTGTCCAGTACGACGAAGCCCCACTCGGTGAGCGCTTCACGCGCGTCGGAGTCCGGGCCGGTGCGTGTGGCGTCGGGACGGTTGGTGCGGTTCAGCAGCACGGCGGCACGGGCGGGCGTGGCACGCAGTGACTGCACATCGTCCATCTCGGACCGGATGGGAGCCATGCGGTCCAGCTCGATGGGAGCGGGGGTCACCGGCACGATCCATTCACCGGCGTACCTCATGATGCTGCGGGCGATGCGCGGGTGGTCCTCCAACTGCGGCGCATCGAGCACCACGGCCTGCCGGTTGCCCAGGAAGTCGTTCACACGGCGGTGGACGTCTCCCGTCGGCAAGGCGATGACCGGAAAGGGAAAGCCGTCGGCCAGTTCGCTCCAGCGGAGCGCGGAGGAGGCCGGGTCGCCGTCGACCAGCAGGGGTGAATAGCCCGACTCATGGAGGGCGTGAGCCAGCCAGACGGCACTGGTCGTCTTGCCGACCCCGGGCTTGAGGTTCACGAACGCACAGCTCAGCAGCACAAACCGAAGCTACGTGACCCGCTCTCCCGCAGGGCACAGCCACGAGCGCGCGGTTCCTCCGTTCACCCGCAAGCGGTCCGGGTCCATGGCCCTCCCCGGAGGCTGCGGCGGTCCGCCACCGGGCCGCATCGCGGGCCGCCAGGAGGTGTCGCCACCGCCTCCGGCAGCGGTCCGGAGGCGTCCATGGCCGTACTGCCAGGTGGCGTATTCCGGGAAAGGCCCAACCAGAGCAACGGCCCGCCACGCCCGGCGGCTCGGCCGGCAGCCTCCCTGCCGCACGGGGGGAGTTCTTCCGGGTGCCGCTGTCCGCGGTGAGCGCGTGGAGCGTGCGCTGAGCCCCGCGGGGCCGGTGCACGGCTGACCCGACTGCCCGGGGATGCGAGATCCGCTACGGGAGACCCCTACGCCCCCTGGGCCCGGCGGTCCGGCAGCGCGCACGCCGCGGTTCCCCCGGGCATCCGGTGGCGGTTGGCCGCGATCAGCCGGTAGGCCCCCTGAGCCACCCACCGCGCGGGCGGCAGCATGAGCGACGCACCCAGGACCGGCCATCCTCGGCCCGCGCTCAACAGGATCTTCGCGACGGCCCGGGCCCCTCCGTACACCGTCCCCGTGGGTGTCACCCACAGCACCTCGTACTCGGCCCGCTCCTGGGTGATGCCGAGGGCTTGCAGGTCCGCGCGCTGCCACGGGACGAAGTCGCAGCGCGGTCGGAGACGTCCTTCGGCGAAGTGCACCGAGCTGGTGCAGAAACCGCAATCTCCGTCGAAGACGAGTACTGGCTGAGTCCGCATGGCCCCATCATCGCGTGCCCTTCGGGAAGGTGATCATGTGGCCCCGGGTTCGAGGGGGCGACCGTCGAGGGGCGCTGCGCGGGTGAAGAGACAGATGGGGGGCGTAGGGATGACGAACCGGTGGAATGCGCTGGTGAAGGGCGTGCCGGAGCCTGACGGGCCCGGTCGGCCCGAACGATGCAGATGGTGACGAGGAGGACAGATACGTGACACAGCAGGTTCGTGAGGTCATGACCGCACACCCCACCGCCGTGGGGCCGGACACACCGGTTCAGCAGGTTGCCACGGCCATGCGGGACGAGGGCATCGGCGCGGTGCTGGTGGTTGAGGACGGTCGGCTGCGTGGTCTGGTCACCGACCGGGACCTGACGGTGCGCATCCTGGCCGACGGCGGCGATGTCTCGGGGCGGACCGTGGGCGAGGCATGCAGCAGCGAGCTGGTGTCCGTCGCCCCGGACGACGACATCGAGAGGGCGGTGCAACTGATGCGTTCCAAGGCCGTTCGCCGTCTGCCGGTCGTGGAGAACGGCGAGGCCGTGGGCATCGTGGCGCTCGGCGATCTCGCGGTGGAACGCGACCCCGGCTCCGCCCTGGGCGATATCAGCGCCGCGGGGCCCAACGCCTGACCGGCCCGCGGGGCGGTGGTACGAGCCACGGGTCCGCCCGGGCGTGTGCCGACGCGTGAGGGCGGGTGTCGTGGGCAAGGGTGGGGGCATGACGACGACGCTCGGTGCCTTCGTTCTCGGTACTCCCGATCCGCCCGCGCTGGCCGACTTCTACCGGGCCCTGCTGGGCTGGGAGGAGATCGTCCGTGAACCGGAGTGGGTCCGCCTGCGGGCCCCGGAACGGGAACGCCCCAGCCTCAGTTTCCAGCTGGAGGCCGGTCACACGCCCCCGGTGTGGCCGCAACGCCCCGGTACCCAGCAGATGCAGGCGCACCTGGACGTCCAGGTCGACGACCTGGAGGCGGAGACCGAGCGGGCCTGTGCCCTGGGGGCGACGCTGGAAGCACACCAGCCCCAGGAGGGCGTACGCGTTCTTCGTGACCCGCACGGCCACCCGTTCTGTCTGTTCCTCCCGGGCGCCTGAGGACACCCCATGCGCGACGGGAACCGCGCACCGCCGATCGGCACCCCACGGAAAACCCCTACCGCGCCGGGCCGGAAAGGGCGGAGACTCGTCTGATGGCTGACATGGAGTCGTTCCGGGAGGCGGTCACCGCATGGGCGGCCGGTGGTCCCGAGGAGCCCGCGCGCGAGCTGGCCGGACGGCTCTCCGTCCGGACGGCCGTCCTGCTCGAGGGGCTGAGCGACGCCGCCGCGGTCAGGGCGCTGGCCGCGCTCCACGGCCGGAACCTGGCCGACGAGGGAGTGTGCGTGCTGCCGATGGGCGGTGCGATGAACATCGGGCGCTTCGCCCGGCTGCTCGGGCCACCCGGTCTGGGTCTCCGCCTCACCGGACTCTGCGACGAGGGGGAACGTGGCTACTACGCCCGCGGGATGGCGCGGGCCGGTACGGCGCAGCACGCGTTCTTCGTCTGTGCGGCGGACCTGGAGGACGAGCTCATCCGGGCGCTGGGCGTGACACGGGTCGAGGAACTCGTCCGGGCGGAAGGCGACCAGCGCGCCCTGCGCACCTTCCTGCACCAGCCCGCACAGCGGGACCGCACCGATCAGCAGCGGTTGCGGCGTTTCTTCGGCACGAAGAAGGGGCGCAAGATCCACTACGGTCGTGTCCTCGTGGAGGCCCTCGCCCCCGACGATGTGCCCGCCCCGCTCGTCGGTCTCCTCAACAGTCTTTGACCGTCGGGACGAGGCCGGTGATCCCCCTCCGTTCTCGAGCCGATGGGTAACTCGCGGGTAACTCTTGGAGGAACAGGCCGTGTGAAGACCCGCTGACGGGTTACCCGCGATGTCATGAAGCCGTTGACGAAGAGGTTGCCGAAGGCCTGGGAGAAGTGGCCGACGCCCAACGCCCGTACGTACGGCGCGGGGAGGTGACCGTGCTCTTCCTGATCGTGAGCCTGCTCCTGCTGGCGATCGTCCTGGGGACGGCCGCCTACATCCCGTGGCCGGTCACCGTGGTGATCGGCTCGCTGATCGCCCTCTGGCTCGTCGTCTTCGCGGGACGCGAACGACGACGCCGATACCGCGCGAGGAAGGTCTGACGATGCATCTCACCGCGCAGCCCGCACGCCGTACCGGTCGGCGGGACACCGAAGGCATGGCGGTGGCCTCCTTCGTCCTCGGACTCATCGGACTGCTCGTCCTCAACCTGGTCCTCGGACCCATCGCGATCACCCTGGCCATCATGGCCCTTCGGCGGGACACTCCACGCCGCTTCCGCGCGCTGCTCGGCCTCGGACTGGGCATCGCCGATCTGGTCATCCTCGCCGTCCTGATGGCCGTGCACGGTACGACATCGTGGTCGATCTTCGGCGGCTGACACCGCGGCCCACGGGCCGGTGGGCCGCTGCGCCCGGAGCCGATGGTGCCGCCGGGCGCAGGGTGGTGGTGCCATCGCTGTCGTTAGCATCGGACGCATGGCTCGCAGCGAGAAGAAGGCACGGCGCCTGGTGGTCGGAGAGGAGACGTTCCTCTGGTCGCTGAGCCACACCCACAGCGCGCTGGGCGACGGCCGCTACGAAGGCTGTCGCGAAACCCTCATCATCCGTGCGTTCCAAGCGCGAGGGCGCCTTCACATAGTCTTCCGTGGCGGCCCCGACCGACTCGTCCCGGACGGGTTCATGCCGTCGGGAGCCGTCGGCACGGACCTCGGGAGAACCCTGAACCTGCACGAACCGGGTACCGTCAGGGCCTTCCTCGACCTGGCCGTGCACCAGGGTTGGTGCGCCGACGACCCCGTGGTCGAGGAGCTCGACGGCTGGAGCCTCTTCGACGAGGTGATCACCCTCCGCGGCGTCTGACTGCCGGCGCCGCCCGTCGTGTTGAGGCCGTATGCCGTCGCTGAACCTCGAGTTCTGCTCGTGAGCGCTGATGGCCACCGCTTGTCGACGTCCCCGGCCGGGCATGGAAGGAGTCCGTACACGGTCGTCGGTACCGCGATTCCGGGGGTGTGCCATGTGGTTGGAAGTGTCGAACGAGGATCTGCCCGCGAAGGAGCAGTTGCCCTTCTGGGGTGAGCTGGTCTCCCGTGAGCTGGCACCGCTCACCCTCACCAGTGCGAACGACGTGGGCTTCCCCGCGCGGGCGTCGGTGCTGGACCTCGGCCCGGTACGGGTGGCCGCGTTCAACAGCCCGCCCGCGTATCTGAGGCGCACCTGGGCGGACATCCGGCGGGCCGACCCGGACACCTACCAGCTGACCTTCGTCTCCGGCACCCCTCTGTGGATCAGCCAACGGCGTCAGGATTCCGGGCTGGTGATCGGCGACATGGTGCTCTTCGACCTCTCGTACCCGTTCGAGGGCGCGGTGCCCGACCACGGCCTCCATACCCAGGTGGTCATCGTGCAGTTGCCGCGCGAGGAGCTGCCACTTCCCTCGGACAAGGTCCACGGCCTCCTCGCCCAGCCGTTGTCGACGAGCACCGGCATGGGAGCGATTCTCTCCCGGTTCCTGACCACACTGGACGCCTACGGCCCGGACTGCGAACCGCGTGATCTGAGCCGATTAGGGGTGATGGCGCGTGATCTGTCGGGCGCCTGCCTGGCCCAGTACCTCGGAGCCTACGACGACCTTCCGGCCGAGACCCGCCAGCAGGCCATGCTGGCCCGCGTCAACGCCTTCATCGATCACAACCTCGGTGATCCGGACCTGAGTCCGCCGGATGTCGCGGCGCACCATCACATCTCCGTGCGCTCCCTGCACACGCTCTTCCGGCAACAGGGCGAGACCGTGGCGGCCTCGATACGCCGACGCCGCCTGGAACGCTGCCATGCCGACCTCACCGACCTCCGTCTGCGGCGGCGCTCGATCACCGCCATCGCCGCCCGGTGGGGGTTTCTGCGTCTCCCGGACTTCAGCCGCGCCTTCCGAGCCGCGTACGGCATGACGCCCAGCGAGCTCCGGAGGGCCGCGCTGCCCACTCCGCCGGACGGCCGGTGGACCGCGTCCAGTGACAAATAACTGCGCACGCATCACCAACTCGCCGCCGACCGAGCGCGCCACGATGTGAGGGCGAACACACGGGGGACCGAGAGGACGGAAGGCACGGTGCTGTGGCCCGCGCCTTCCGTTCCCGACCGAAGGGAATCACAGACGTGGGTACTTGGAAGACGACGGGGAGGGAGCCGGTATGCGTCGCTCCCTGACCACCCTGGCCATGGTCTCCGTCTCGGGCCTGGCGGCAATCGGCCTGGCGCTCCCGGCCGCTGCGGCGCCCGCGCCGGCCGCCCCCAATTGCCCTACGGGGTATTTCTGCATCTTCAGCGGCGCCGACTACGCCGGGGAACGCTGCGTCTGGGCAACCGACAGCCGTCCGGACACGGTCGGCTGCGGCTTCATCCGGGCTGGTCACAACGTCCTGTCCGTGGCCAACAGCACGGGGCACCGCAAGCAGTACTACAAGGGCGTGTCCTATCAGGACCGCATCGGTTCCACCGCGGCCGGCACGGGCGGGAACCTGGCGGGCACGTACCAGATCCGCTCCTTCCGGCCGCAGTAGCGGGGCGGCCCCGGTGGCGCCGATGCCCTGTGACCATGGGCCCTCGGTCTGGCCGGGCTGTTCCGTCGCCGCCGCCCACTCCCGTCCCGCCGCCTCCGGCACCGCATCCGCGGCGCCGGAGGCGGCGGGAGGCGCGTCGACTGCTGTTGGCCGCGGGGCGAGAGGCGATCGGGAATACCGGGTGTGGTCACCGGGTCAACGCGAGCAGTTCATCGATCACCGGTTTCTCACCACCGCTACTGAGGTGGGCGATGGCCGCGAACGGCGCGATCACCTGGCTCCAGGCGTGGAGCCGGTCGCCATCGAGCCCGCACGCCGCCGCCACGCGCGCGCAACGGGTATCGATGCCCTCCAGCCCGGCGCCCGCTACGACGTAGTCCACAGCGTCGAAGCACGGATCACCGACACAGGCTTTCGGGTCGATGGCCATGAGACCGCGATCCGCACCGCCGTCGAGCACGTTGCCCAGGTGCAGGTCACCGTGGAGCAGCACGGTGGTCGATTCCGTGTCCAGCAGCCGCTCGCACCGCTGGATGGCCCTGTCCCACGCGGTGACGTCCATCCGTGCACTGACCGCAGGCTCGGACAGCCGCCTGCCGACCCGGGCGAAGGCCTCCTCGCACCGCCCGCGCAGTACACGTGTCAGCAGCGGAGGCGGAGCGACCCCGTGCAAGGCGGCGAGCAGATCCGACCACTGTCCCGTAAGCGCAGCAGCAGGCATGTCCTCCGCCGGCGTTCCGGGCACGATCTCCTCCGACACCATGGCGCCCGCCTCCTCGTCGAAAGCCAGCACAGTGGGCACCCGGCCCGAGGTGGCGAACCACCCCAGCATTGCGACCTGTTCGGCCAGAAGGGCCCGCTCCGGACTGATCTTCAGCACCGCAGGCATGCCATCGGGCCAACGGCACCGCAACGCGACCGACGAAGCACCGTCCGGGAGGGACTCACCGAGCGAAAGTCCCCACTGGGACGTCAGCCGCGCGATGAGATCCGGCGTCCTGGCGCACCATTGGGCAACCTGGGGACCGAAGCGATGTACCAACCGCGTGGTGACGCTCTCCACATCCACCGGCAGTCGTTTCACACGGGCCAGTCTGCCGCCCGCGCGATCCTTGTCCACCGCTTTTCCACCGCTCGTCGTTAACGCGAGCCGACGCACGAACCAGATTCACGGGGTCGCCGTACGCGTGCACCGGCTCCCCGCACGTACGCGACATGTTCGCCATCAGTACGGAAGGTGATCGCGGTGTGTGCGGTTCCTGGGATAGGGTCGGCGCGGGAGGTGTTTCGATGTCCGAGATCGAGACCGGGTTGTTCGAGGCGGTCGACGCGCTGGTCGCCTCCGCCTCTCCCTTGCCCTCGCCGAGCGAGCGGAAGCGTCTGCGTCAGGCGCATGGACTGACGCTGGACCAGGTCGCCGGTGCGCTGAAGGTGCGGCGGGCCACGGTGAGTGTCTGGGAGGCGGGGAAGACCGAACCGCGCCCGCCGGAGCGCGAGGCCTACGCACGCCTCCTGAACAAGCTCGCCGAGCTCTACCCCGTCGACGCCTCGAGGGCCACCGCGGCGCAGCCGTCGGCGCCCGAGAGGACGACCGTCGCTCCGCAGAGCACGGAACCGGCCCGCTCGGCCCATCCGTCTCCAAGCGACGATGTCGAGGCCGCGACCGCTCCTCCCCATGCCAATCCGCCGCGTCAGGCGCCCTCTCGTCCTACGACGGTCACCCGGCAGACATCGACCACGCGGCGCGCGGCCGCACGGCCCGCCACCGCGCGGAAGTCCACCACCGCGGCCTCGGCCACCCTCGACCCCCGTTTCGAGAACGGGCCCCTGGCGGTGGTCGACTGCCAGGACGGACACGTCGTGGCGTACTGCGTAGGCGGACTTCTCCTGGACGTGCCCGCCAAGTCCCTCCCGGCCCTGGTGGAGTGGACGCTGACGGAGGCGCGGCTCGGTGCGGTGAAGCTGCACGGCTGCGGCAAGGACGCCGACCCGCTGCTGGTGTTCACGGAGGCGGCGTGTGAGCGGTACGGGCTGCCGGTCACGTTGTCGGAATCGGAGCGGCTGGCCGGACGGCTCCCGGAGGGCCACAAAGTTCTGGGGCAGCTCGAGAGGGCCGAATGGAAGCTGACCAGGCGTGGGTTCGGGCCATGGGCGCGGATCTACCGTCCGGCCAAGGCCAATCAGCGACAGTGCGTGCAGCTGTGCCTCCCGTCCTGGGGCGCACTGGACACCCGTACCTGGGGCGCCGCCGCCCAGCTCCCGCCCGCGGAACTGGTCCGGCTGCTGGGGGCGTACGCGCAGCGGGTGATCACACCACGTGGCTCCACCGCGGTGACCGGCCTGGAGCTGATGACCGCACTGAACCCGCCCACACGGGCGAGTGAACCGGACGCGAGCGGCAGGCGGCACAAGGAACACCGGCCCGGTTCGCTGGGCGAGGTGGCGATGGACTGCGCGCCGTGTGAGGCACCCGATGGGCATCCGCTGCTGGCGGATCTGCCCCGCTTCCACCAGCGGGGGCCCGAGGAGATGCTGTTCGAGGAGGCGTACGACTGGGCGCGGGAGCTGACCGACGCCGAGTGCATGAAGCGGTTCCTGGTCGGTATCGACGTCAACCTCGCCTTCGGCGCGGCCGCCAACGGCGCGGTCGTCGGCCTCTCCCAACCACCGGTCCACGTGGCCAACCCCCAGTTCGACCCCGCGCTGCCGGGGGCGTGGCTGGTCGACCTCTCCCATATCGACCTCTCCCGCGTTCTGGTCGGCAAGCAGTGGCAGCACCTCGACGCCGAACTCCTGCCCAGCCCCTTCACCCCCACCGGCGAACGGCCGACCGGCCCGGCGTGGTACGCCACCCCGACCGTGGCGTACGCGGTGGAGCTCGGCTACGACGTGGCCCCGCTCGAAGCCTGGGTGCGCCCGGAGAAGGGCAAGTTCCTCGACGGCTGGTACAAGCGGCTGCGCAACGCCTACGTCGGCACCATGGGTGACCTCGGCGTGGGGGAGAAGCTGCCACCGCACGCTTTCCTGGAGGCGATGGACGGCCACAAGCAGCGCGACCCGGAGATGGCCATCGTCCTGGACGCCATCAAAGCCACCGTCAAGGGCGGCATCGGCAAACTGCGGGAGCGCCCGCGCGGTGGCGGCTGGCGGCCCGGACAGCCATGGTCCGCCCTGGCCCGGCCGACCTGGCGCCCCGACATCCGCGCCGCCGTCATCTCCCGGGCCCGGATCAACATGCACCGCAAGATGCTCGCGCTGGCCGCGGCCACCGGCCAGTACCCGGTGGCGATCCTCTCCGACTGTGCCGTCTACGCCGCCACCGGACCCTCACCCCTGGACCTGCTGCCCTACGACGCCGACGGCAAGACGGTGCCCGGCAGTTTCCGCCTCGGGGTCTCGCCGGGAATGGTCAAGCACGAGGGCACCCAGAGCGTGCTGTGGTCCGAAGCCGTACGCGAGGAGTACGGCCAGGTCCTCAACCTCGCCCGGTACATCAAGACTGGCGAGGTCACCGCCAAGGACGACGGACAGTAGGACGAGGACAGCAGAGGGAGCGAGCCGATGGCCACGGTCGGGGAAGGTCTCGACAAGGCGGTGCAGGGCGCCTTCACCCGCCCCATCCCCAAGAGCGCCGGCGCCCAGATGCGTTACCTGGTCAAACAGCACCAGGGCAGCACCAGGCGCGTCGCCGAGCTGCTCGGCATCACCCAGCGCACCGTCGAGCGCTATGTGAAGAACCAGATCAGACGGCCCCGTGCCGACCTCGCCGCCCGCATGGAGCGGGAGGTGAGGAAACGATGGCAACCCCAGATCCGCGCCAGGGCCAAACAGACCGCCGCCACCACCGACGGCATCGTCATCGACACCCGCGCCCGCTTCGGCTACACCGCCGCCCCCGGCAGCACCGACGACGCCCGCCTGCGCCACCTCACCCTCGCCCTCCCGCCCCACCACGCCGCCCGCCTCTTCGACGCCCAGGAACAAGGGGCGACCGAACAGCAACTCCGCGACATCGCCGCCGAAGCCCTCGGCGAGACCTACTTCCGCGACAACGGCCGCCGCGCCCATGGCCTCGAGGTGGAGTTCACCGATCTCGAACACGTGGAGTTCGATCTGTGAGCAGGCTGCTGCGAGCTGTTCGACGTGTGTGTCCGTGATCAGCCTCCGTGCGCGGTGAGCGTGTAACCCTCCGGACCCTCGAAGGAGAACACCGGTCCGAAGGGGCTGTCCGTCATCGGTGCGAGGATCTTGATACCCGCGGCAACGAGCTGCTTGTGAAGCTGATGGGCGTCGGGGGTCCGGAACCAGAGCACCACGCCGAGGCCCGGTCGTGCGGTGTCGGTGAGGCTGACGCCCGGCAGGAGCGCGCGGACGGCGAACGGGATCGGCTCGGTGTCGAACACGACAGCGTGCGGTGGCGAGACCGCGGCTCGGCGCAGACCCAGGTGCTGCTCACAGAAGGCCGCCGCGCCTTCCACATCGTGGACTTGCAGGGCGATGAAGTCGGGACCGTCGACAGCAACAGGCATGGGCTTCCTTCACTCGTGATGTCAGGACTTTGACATGGGTGAGGTTAGGGTTCCGGAGTTGCCATGTCAAAATGCTGACATGAACGCGAGAGTGCCGACGGAGCCGTCCGGCCCCACGGATGACGTCACCCACCATGTGGGATATCTGCTCAAACGCGCCCAGGCGGCCCTGCGCGGCGCCATGGACAGGGTTCTGCGCGAGCACGGGATGACCGTGCCGCAATACGCCACCCTCGAACTGCTGGCGTTGCACCCGGGTATGTCGAACGCCGACCTCGCCCGCGCGACCTTCGTCACCCGGCAGTCCGGCAACGTCGTCCTGCGGGGCCTGCAGGAAGCGGGACTGATCGCCCGCCCCGCCACCGCCGATCACGGCCGGGCTCGGCCCGCCCGCCTCACCGAAATGGGCCATGCGCGCCTGACCGCGGTCCAGGCCTCGGTCTACGCCATCGAGCAGCGCATGGTCGAGGCGATCCCGCCCCAGCGCGTCGCGGCTCTCCTCGGCGACCTCGACCGCATCGCGGCGGCTCTGGAGGACTGACTCACCGTGTGGAAGGGGCGCATCCGCGTAGGGATGCGCCCCTCGTGGGCGCCGCGCTGGAACGCGGTGGGCCCGGTCCCTGTTTCATGGTGCAGCCATGACGCCAGGGGGCCTCGGCAGCGAGTGCTGGAGGCGGCGTTGATGGGACGATGGCATCCGATGCCCCGCTTCGGCAATGGCACCTGGACGAAAATGAATGAAAATTGCGGCTTCGTTCGCTCTGATCTGCGGTTTTCGGATGGTCGGGGTTCTCCATGTCCACCCATTCGCGATCTCATGGCCCTGAACGCCTGGACGCGTATGCATCAACCATCCCGCCCCGGGGGCCATTCATTGTGATGGTGAGGTCGCCGGTGAGAGGATCAACGCCGTTGGCGGACAGACCTGGAAGTCGCCGCCGGCAGTTCACGGTGCAGCCAATCGGTCGCGTCTGTAAAGGGCGTGACATGACGTCAGGCAGGTAATGAGCATGCGTTTGTTCCCCTCCCCATCGGGTCCCGGGCACGGCCCCTCACAGGGAGCTCTGACGACGACGGAAATGATGGTCGTGGTCGTGGTTGTCGTGGTGGCAGCGGCCCTCGCGGTTTCAGGGATGCCGGTCTTCGGTGTCCTTGAGTTCATCGCCGGATCCCTCTACGTCGCCTGCCGGTCCGTCAAGACCGTGCGCACAGCGGAAATGCCGCCGTCCGAGGCTGTCTGACGGTCCCATGGGGCGGCGTGAGAGCGCCGTTGCCGCCGACACCCGGCAGTCCGAAGCGCTCGCGCTGTGGCTACGTGCTCAGCGCGAGCGCCGAGGCCTCACCTATGCGGCAATGGCCAGACTGACTGGATACCAGTTCACCGCGTCGGCACTCTCGCGCGGCGCCAGTGGCAGGATTCCGTCCCGTCGCCTGATGGTGGCGTACGCGACCGCCTGCGACGCGGACACCCAAGAAGGGATGCGCCTGTGGAAGGCCGCACGCAGGGCTGAAGAAGAGCGTCGACGCCGCGCGGGAATCTCTCCGGAGTTCCGGGACTTGGCCGTGTCACTCCGCTCGGTGATGACCCACCCCGATCTCATCGACAGCTTCGGCAAGCTGCACGACGTCATGGTGGAGATGCGGGCCAGAGAGGGGCAGCCATCCCTCAGTGACCTACAGGCAGCGGCGGGGCGAACCTCCGACGGTCGGCGGCACCGACTGCCCAAGAGCAGTCTCAGTGTCATCCTCCGAGGTGAGGCAGTTCCCTCACGCGCTCACCTCACGGCGTTCATGGAAGCGCTGAACGTCTCGCCAGGCAATGTACGGCGCTGGCAACAGGTGTGGGACCGCCTCGCGGACACCACGGCCCGCAAGTCGTCCGTGGCCGTCACGATCAAAGTGGTGGACACCCCGCCGGCCGAAGAACCCGACGGCCACCGACCGCCGCCCGACATCAGCACCGCGCATCTCGACTTCCTCCGGGGCCAGGTGCTCCTGGAGACCGTGCTCCTCACCGGGCCGGACGCACTGCAGGGCCCTCAGCCCGCGCGCCCCGTAGCCGGATTCACCCGCTCCGGCCTGCCCATCAGGACACCTCACCGCTTCACCCTCTCACCTCGGTCGCAGCAGTCGCATGTGCCGCCCGGCAACCGCACGATCGGACTCATCACGCTGCTGCCCCGAGAAGTGCCTCCCCGTCACCCCGCAACCGTCGGAGCCTCGCTCCCGGAGACCACGGAGTACCGCCCGGTGAGGAGCGCCATGCCACCGGTTCCCCGTGGACGGATAGGCCGTGCCGTCGACCACTTGTTCCGCAGGAAGCCGCGACAGGACTGGTCCCACTGGCCGGGCTTCTGACCACCTCACCCGACGGCTCGGTCAGCACTTTCCGTAGTTCTCCGGACCGCATGAGCGTGAAGCATAGAGGTACGGGTAGAGCCAGTTCTCGGTGGAGAGGTCGGTGCGCAGGGTTCGGACGGCGATCACGTAGCGCCCGGAGGGGCGCATGTGGCCACGTTCGAAGAATCCGTCGCCGTAGTCGCCACTGCGCGGGCTGCCGTCACTGTGGGACTGGGCGGACCACAACGTCAGTTTTTCGTGCCACACGCCTTCCTGGAGGCAGAAGTTGTAGACCATGGAAGCCATCGCACTGTCCGGCATCGGGAAGACGGTGACGGAGATCAGGGCCGGTGGGTTCGGGCTGCCCTGCTCCAGGTAGACCCCGGCCATCACCTGCGGGCAGCCGCAGGAGGTGAGTACGGAGGCGAGGTTCCTCGGCCCGGCCTCCTCGGCCGGCCGCGGGCCTGCCGCCACCCGCACGTACTCGCCGTCGAGATCGTTGACGAACCGCTGGGGCAGCAGGGCGTCCGCGGTGAACGGGATCGGATCCGTTGCCCTGCTGTTCCATGCTTCTGCGTCGATCGTGCCGCCTCCCTCTGGTCCGGTGGTGGTCGCCTCGTCGGCAGGTCCGAGAATCCGGTCGACTCCGGCGCGCTGGTCCCTGATGAGGCGCATGACATGCGACGGCCAGGGCTCCGTGGACGTGGCGACGTGGCCGATGAGGTCTCGTAGCCGGCTCAGGCCGGGCCGCTCGGACGGGTCCTTGGCCAGGCAGGCCGCGGCGACCCCGCGTATCCGGTCGGGGAGCGCCGACAGGTCGGGCTCGGAGTACAGGACGCTGTGGAGCACCTGCTGGAGCGATGTTCCCGCGAACGGGCTCACTCCCGTACAGGCCATGACCAGCACGGAGCCGAGCGAGAAGATGTCGCTCGCAGGTGTGATCGTGGCTCCCTCGACCTGTTCGGGGGACATGTAGGGCGGCGAGCCGACCACCCACCCGGTCCGTGTCAGCCTGGTGCTGCCCGGGGCGTCGTCGGTGGCCAGCGCAATACCGAAATCCACCACCCGGACGCCCTCGTCATCGACCGGCACGCCATCCTGGCCGATGAGCGGGATGCCCGTCGTGGCGATGTCGTCGGTGAGGAGGATGTTGTCCGGCTTGAGGTCTCTGTGCACCAGACCTGCCCCATGAATCTCATCGAAGGCGGCGGTCAGACCGGCTGCCAGCCGCAGGGCGGCCTCCTCCGGAAGTGTCCCGGCAGCGGCGACGCCGACGGTGGCGTCATCGGCGGTGACCCCGCCAGTGGCGTCGTCGGCTACACCACCATCGATCACCTGCTGCAACGACGGGCCGGAAACGAAGGGCGAGGCCAACCAAGGAGTGGGCGCGTCGAGATCCGCGTCAAGCACCGGGGCGGTGTGGGCGCCGCGTGCCGCGGCGACCTCCCGCCTGAACCGCCCTTGATGACGCGCGTCGTCGGCGAGAGCCGCACGGATGAGTTTGACCGCCACCAGCCGGCCGTCCGACGCAGTCCCCAGAAAGACCCGGCCCATACCGCCATGGCCCAGTACGGCCAGTAATCGGTAGGGCCCGATCTCCCGCGGGTCGGCTTCCGTCAGGAGTTCCACCGCCACCACCTCCCGGCACAGATCATGCCGCGCCACAGCGGTAGACGATAGATCACTCCCGCGGCATGCCGCGTTCGTGTGAGAGCTCAACTCGCCGCCCGAAGCGCTGAGTCACCGTGTCGAGCAGCGGATTCGAGGGTGTGCGATCAGGGACGCGGAGGCATCAGCAGCTGACGAGGCTCTGGAACTTCCAATTGGTGCCCATGATCGGCTTGTCCCTCTGGAACTGCGCCTCTTGACCGGGCTTGAGCTCGTAACAGTCGGGTGCCGGAACCATCTCCAGGTTCCACGTCGGCTTGACCCGCTGCGTGGTCGCACAGTTGTTGGTCATCCAGACGGTCACGAACCGGAAGAAGACGACCGCTCCCGTTCCCTTGACACAGCTCGGCGCGGGCGTGGCCGTTGCCGCCGGGGCAGTCGGCGCGGAGGACGCGTGCGCCTGGCCGACGCCCAGCAGTGCCGTACCTGCCAGGGCCACCGCGGCGATGCCTGAAGCGAATTTCCGCATGTTCTCATCCCATCTGTTCTACGGGCGATTGCCTCATCCGCACTCTCATCGAGGCGAACGGTCCGCTCAACGCTGGATCAGAGATTTCGAAGGAGCCGCCTCGGACCGATGCTTCGCGTTCGGGGCCCGCCACCGTGCGTGAGTCCCTTGACCCTCACGTGGCGTCAGGCCGCATAGTCGGTGCCGTGGAAGATCACTGGACTGTGGGGCGGGTGGCCGAGCTGGCCGGCGTGAGCGTCCGCACGCTGCACCACTACGACGCGATCAGGCGGGTTCGGCCGTCGGCACGGACCGCGGGCGGGTACCGGGCGTATTCGGCGGACGACGTGGAGCGGCTGCGGGAGGTGCTGGCCTATCGGCGGCTGGGTTTCGGGCTGCGGGAGATCGCGGAACTGGTCGGTGATCCGTCCGCCGACGCGGTCGCACATCTGCGCCGACTGCGCGGCCTGCTGCTGGAGCAGCGTGATCGCGCCGACGCCATGGTGGCGTCCATCGACCGGGAACTCGACGCGCGGGCGAAGGGACGGAAGGTGGCCCCGGAGGAGCAACTGGAGATGCTCGGTGCACGGCTGTACGACGCGATCGGCGGCGCGTACCCCGCGACACGGTGTACCGAGCCGCGGATCGCCGCGCAGATCTGGGACGCGCTCGGGGACGCGAGAACGGTGCTGAACGTCGGTGCCGGCACCGGCTCCTACGAGCCCGCCGATCGCGACGTCACTGCGGTGGAGCCATCGGCGGTCATGCGGGGGCAGCGGCCCGCCGGATCGGCGCCGTGCGTGGCCGCCGCCGCGGAGAGCCTGCCGTTCGAGGACTGCTCCTTCGACGTCGCGATGGCCGTCTCCACCGTCCACCACTGGCGTGACCCGCTAGGCCGTTTCTTCCGGATCATCGGGTCGTTGGACCGGGTGTGTCGTTGACTGACGTGCAATGGGCACGGATTGAGCCGTTGTTGCCGGATCGGACGCCGAAGCGGGGCGGGCGATGGCGTGATCACCGGCAGGTGATCGA
>NZ_JANCLX010000037.1 GCF_024295805.1 Streptomyces cucumeris | reverse complement strand
CGTGATGGGGTGCGGGCGCGCCGGGTCAAGGTGGACTATGCCTCGCATTCGGCGCAGGTGGAGGCCATCGAGGCGGAGCTGCTGGCTGCGCTGGCTCCTGTGGCTCCGATGGCGGGGAGTGTGCCGTTCTACTCGACCGTCACGGGTGGTTTCCTGGACACCGCCACCATGGACGCCGGGTACTGGTACCGGAATCTGCGCGGTCAGGTCGGCTTCGAACCCGCCGTCCGCGCGCTCATCGACCACGGCACCGGGTGCTTCCTGGAGATGTCCCCGCACCCCGTGCTCGCCATGGCCGTGGAGCAGACCGTCACCGCCCACGGCCCGGCGGGCCGCGTTGGTGTGGTCGGCTCGCTGCGCCGTGACGAAGGCGGTCTCGCCCGCTTCCTGCTCTCGCTGGGCGAGGCGCACACCGCGGGCGTGAAGACCGACTGGGCGGCCTGCTTCGCCGACTCCGGTGCCCGCCGCGTCCCGCTGCCCACCTACGCCTTCCAGCACAAGCGCTACTGGCTGGACGCCACCGGTCTCGCCGATGCCACGGCGGCCGGTCTCGGCCGGGTCGAACACCCCGTCCTCGCCGCCGCCGTGCGGGTGGGCGACCGCGACGAGTGGGTCCTCACCGGCCGGGTCTCCCAGCAGGGACAGCCGTGGACCCGTGACCACGCGCTGTTCGGCACGGTCACCCTCCCCGGCGCCGCGCTGATGGAACTGGTCCTGTCCGCGGCCCGCCACGTGGGCTGCGACCTGGTCGAGGAACTCACCCTCGACGCCCCGCTCGCCCTCGCCGACGACGCCGACGTACCGGTGCAGATCACGCTCGGCCGGGCCGACGCCGACGGCCGCCGTGAGGTGGCCGTCTACTCGCGGACGGACGACGACGAGCAGTCCGCCGACCCCGTCCTGCACGCGCGCGGCCGTATCGCCCCCGACGCCGAGCCCCGCTCCGCCCGGCTGGGCGAGTGGCCGCCCGCCGAGGCAGCGGCGATGTCGGTGGACACCCTGTACACCACCCTGGCCGAACTCGGCCTCGACTGCGGCCCGCTGCTCCAGTGCGCGCAGTCGGCGTGGACCGTCGACGGTGAGGTGTACGCCGAACTCGCGCTGCCCGACGGCACCGAGCCCGGCGGCTTCGCCCTCCACCCCGCCCTGCTGGAGTCCGCGCTGCACACCGCGCCCCGGCCCGCCGCCGACAAGGCACCGTCGGTGGTGACCTGGTCGGGTGTGCGGCTCGTGGGCGACAAGGTCGCGCGGGCCCGTACGCGGATCGTCCCGCTCGGCGAGGGCGCGGTGCGGCTCGACGTCTTCGACGCCGAGGGTGCGCCCGTGGCACATATCGACCGGATCGTCCTACGGGCCGCCGACCCGGCCCGGTTCGGGGAGCTGCGCCGTGGTCAGAACGCGCTGTTCCGGCTGGACTGGACGCCCGTCACGGCCGGTACGGCCAAGCCGGTCCGGCTGGCCGCGCTGGGCGAGGTCGGCGGGGCGGCCGAGCGTCACCACGACCTCGCCGCGCTCGAAGCCGCCGTCGCGGAGGGGGCACCCGTCCCGCAGACGGTGCTGACCACGATCGACACCCCCGCCGGTCAGACGCCCGTGGCGGTGCGCGAGGCCGCCGTGCGGGCCGCGACCCTGGTGCGGCGCTGGCTGGCCGCCGAATCGCTGGGCGAGGCCACGCTGACCGTGGTCACCCGTGGCGCGGTGGCCGTCGCGGACGAGGCTCCCGACGCCGCGCAGGCGGCGGTATGGGGTGTCCTCCGCGCCGCGCAGTCCGAACGCCCCGGCCGCTTCGAGCTGGTGGACGTGGTGGACGCCGACGGGGAGCCGGAGTGGGGTGCGCTGCACGGCCTCGGTGAACCGCAGGTGGCCGTACGCGAGGGCAAGGCGCTGGCCCCCCGGCTGGTCCGGGTGTCCGGCGCGGCCGCGGACCGCCCGCGGCCGCTGGACCCCGACGGCACCGTCCTGCTCACCGGTGGCTTCGGCGCCCCGTTCGCCGAGCGTCTCGTCACCCACCACGGGGCCCGCCACCTGGTGGTGGCCGCCCCCGGCGGTCAGGCCGACAGGCTGACCGCCGAGCTGGTGTACCTCGGCGCCCGGGTGCGCGTGGTGCCCTGCGACGTCACCGACCGCGCCCAACTGGCCGCGCTGCTGGGCTCCCTGGAGCACCCGCTGACGGCCGTCGTGCACACCGCGGTGGTGCCCGACGCGGGTCTGATCGAGAACCTCTCCGAGGAACGTCTGGAGACGGTGCTGCGGGCCACCGTGGACACTGCATGGCAGCTTCACGAACTGACCGCGGACGCGGACCTCTCCGCGTTCGTGACGTTCTCCGCCTTCGAGGGGCTCGTCGGTATCCCGGGCCAGGCGGCCACTTCGGCGGCGGACGCGGCCCTGGCGGCGCTGGTGAGCGCCCGGCGTTCGGCCGGACTCCCCGGCACCACGCTCGCCTGGGGCTTCTGGGCCGACGGCCGCGGCATCGACGAAACCGGTGCGGCCGACCCCATGCTCGTCGCGCAGGCCGGAATCCTGCCGCTGACCACCGAGCTCGGACTCGACCTGTTCGACCGCGGTCTCGCCGAGGACGCACCGCTGCTGGCCCCGGTCGAACTGGACCCGGCCGTGCTGCGCGAACAGGCCCGTGCCGGACTGCTGCCCGCCGTTCTGCGTGGCCTCGTCCGGGTCCCCGCCCGGCGTGCCGCGTCCGGCGGCACCCTGGCGCGGCGTCTGGACGGAGTGGCGGAGGCGGAGCGTCACGGTGTGGTGCTCGAACTGGTGCGGGCGCAGGTCGCCTCCGTGCTGGGCCATGACTCCGCCGACGAGGTGGACGGTGAACGGGCCTTCAAGGAGCTCGGCTTCGACTCCGTCAGCGCGGTCGAACTGCGCAACCGGCTCTCCCGGAGCACCGGGGTGGCGCTGCCCGCCACCGTCGTCTTCGACCACCCCACCCCCGAGGCCGTCACCCGGCTGCTGCTCCAGCACGTCGACGGCCCGGCGCAGGCGGACCTTCCGGCCGCGCGGAAGCGGCGCGGGGCGGTGGACGAGCCGCTGGCCATCGTCGGCATCGGCTGCCGTTACCCCGGCGGTGTCACCTCCGCCGACGACCTCTGGCAGCTGGTGGCCGAGGGCCGTGATGTGATCGGTCCGCTGCCGGCCGACCGGGGCTGGGACCTGGAGACGCTGTACAGCCCGGACGGTGAGCGGGTCGGTACGACCTCCTCCTCCGGCGGTGGGTTCCTCACCGGCATGGGCGACTTCGACGCCGAGTTCTTCGGCATCAGTCCGCGCGAGGCCGTGGCCATGGACCCGCAGCAGCGACTGCTGCTGGAGACCTCCTGGGAGACCCTGGAGCACGCCGGGATCGACCCGACCTCCCTGCGCGGCACCGACACCGGCGTCTTCGTCGGCATCACCGGCTCCGACTACAGCATGCTCGTGCCCGCCGAGTACGAGGGCTACCGCGTCACCGGCACCATGTCGAGCGTCGCGTCCGGCCGTATCGCCTACACCCTGGGGCTGGAAGGCCCCGCGGTGTCGGTGGAGACGGCCTGCTCCTCCTCCGGTGTCGCGCTGCACATGGCGGCGCAGGCGCTGCGCGCGGGCGAGTGCTCGCTCGCGCTGGCGGGCGGCGTCACGTTCATGACGACGCCGATCACCATGACCGAGTTCAGCCGCCAGGGTGCCAACTCCCCGGACGGCCGCTGCCGTGCGTACGCGGCGTCGGCCGACGGGACGGGTTTCTCCGACGGTCTGGGTCTGGTGGTGCTGGAGCGGCTGTCGGACGCCAAGCGCAACGGACGGAAGATCCTCGGACTGATCCGGGGAACCGCCATCAACCAGGACGGTGCGAGCAATGGCCTGACCGCGCCCCACGGTCCCTCCCAGGAGCGGGTGATCCGTCAGGCGCTGGCGAACGCCGGCCTTTCACCGTCCGAGGTGGACGCGGTCGAGGGCCATGGCACCGGCACCGTCCTCGGTGACCCGATCGAGGCCCATGCGCTGCTCGCCACCTACGGCCAGGAGCGCGACGGGGACCCGCTGTGGCTGGGCTCCATCAAGTCGAACATCGGCCACACCTCGGGCGCGTCCGGTGTCGCCGGACTCATCAAGATGGTGATGGCGATGCGGCACGGACAGCTGCCGCGGACCCTGCACGTGGACGCGCCCTCCCCGCATATCGACTGGGAGGCGGGCGAGGTCGAGCTGCTCACCGAGGCACGGGAGTGGACCGGCACCGGCCGTCCCCGCCGCGCGGGCGTGTCGTCGTTCGGGGTGAGCGGCACCAACGCGCACATCATCGTCGAGGAGGCGCCGGCCGCGGACGAGACCCCGGCCGCCGCGGCCGGGACCGTGGCTCCCGCCGTCCCGGTCCTGCTCTCCGCACGCACCGAGGCGGCCGTACGCGCCCAGGCCGAGCGTCTGCGGCGGCATCTGGTGGCCGACCCCGGGCTCTCCCCGCTCGACATCGGACACTCCCTGCTGACCTCGCGCGCGGCGCTGGAGCACCACGCGGTGCTGGTGGCCGCCGACCGTGAGGAACTGGTCGGCGAGCTGGCCGCGTTCGCCGTCGGTGAGGTCACCGAGCGGACCGCTCAGGGCCGCCCCGCCACCACCGGCGCCAAACCGGTGTTCGTGTTCCCGGGCCAGGGTGCCCAGTGGGAGGGCATGGCCGTCGAACTGCTGGACACCTCACCGGTGTTCGCGGCCGAGATCGCCGCCTGTGGCGCGGCGCTCTCGGAGTTCGTCGACTGGCGTCTGGAGGACGTGCTGCGGGGCGTGCCGGACGCGCCCTCCCTGAAGCGGGTCGATGTGGTCCAGCCCGCGCTGTTCGCGGTGATGGTGGGTCTGGCGGCGCTGTGGCGCTCCCACGGTGTCGAGCCGTCGGCGGTGGTCGGCCACTCACAGGGCGAGATCGCCGCCGCGTACGTGGCCGGTGGGCTGTCGCTGCGCGACGCGTCCCGGATCATCGCCGTCCGCAGCCGGATCGCCCACGAACGACTGATGGACACCGGCTGCCTGGCCTCCCTCGCCGTGCCGGTGGAGCGGGTCGAGGAGTTGATCGCGCCCTACGACGGGCGGATCACCGTGGCGGCAGTGAACGGCCCGGCGGCGGTCATCGTCGCCGGTGATCTGGACGCGATCACCACCCTGGTGGAGCGCTGCGACCGTGCGGACATCCGGGCCAAGCGGGTCCCGGCCACCTTCGCCTCGCACTCACCGCATGTGGAGGTGGCCCGCGACGAGATGCTGGAGGCGCTCGCCACGGTCGAGCCGCGCGGCGGGAACGTCCCGCTGTACTCCACCTCGCTCGGCGCGTTCGTCGACACCGCCACCATGGACGCCGCGTACTGGTACGGCAACCTGCGCAACCCGGTCGGCTTCGAGCCCGCGATCCGCGCGCTCACCGAGCACGGCACCGGATGCTTCCTGGAGATGTCCCCGCACCCGGTGCTGGGCGTGGCGATGGAGGAGACCGTCGCCGCCACCGGTACGAGCCGCGTCGGTGTCGTCGGCTCGCTGCGGCGCCACCACGGCGGGATGAAACGGTTCCTGCTCTCCCTCGCCGAGGCGCATATCGCCGGGGTGAAGGTCGACTGGGCCGTCTGCTTCGCCGGTTCCGGCGCCCGGCGGGTGCCGCTGCCCACGTACGCCTTCCAGCGCAAGCGGTACTGGCCGAGCGTGAGCCGGACCACCGCGGGCGATCCGGCCGCCGCCGGTCTCGGCCGGGTCGAGCACCCGGTCCTCACGGCGGGGATGCAGCTCGCCGACCGGGACGAGTGGGTGCTCACCGGCAGGCTGTCCCATGAGTCCCAGCCCTGGCTGCGCGACCACGCCGCGTTCGGTCTGCCGGTCGCCCCCAGCACCACGCTGGTCGAACTGGCGCTGGCAGCGGGCCGCGGGGTCGGGGCGCCGCTGCTCGACGAGCTGATGTTCGAGGCGCCGCTGCTGCTGCCGGACGGCGCCGCGTTGCAGATCCAGGCGATCGTGGGCGCCCCCGGCGCCGACGGCCGTCGCCCGGTGGCGGTCCACTCGCGCCAGGACGGTGACCAGCGCGCCGGATCCACCCGCCACTGCACCGGGTGGCTGGCGCCGGACACCGAGCCCGCCGTGGGCCGGTCGGGCCAGTGGCCGCCGGCCGGGGCCGAACCGGTGCCGGTGGACGGGCTGTACGCCGCGCTGGCCGGTCTCGGTCTGGACTGCGGTCCGGCGCTGCACGGAGTACGGGCGCTGTGGCGCTCCGGCGGCGAGCTGTACGCCGAGCTCGCGCTGCCCGAGGACATCGGCGGGGCGGACTTCGGTGTGCATCCGGCGCTGTTCGAATCCGCGCTGCACGCAGGCCAGTCGGGCTTCACGGAGCAGGACACGCCGAGGCTGCCGGTCTCCTGGTCCGGGGTGCGGCTGGCCGCGACCGGTGCCACCACCGGCCGTGCGCACCTCACCTCCGACGGCGACACGCTGCGGCTGGAGGTGTTCGGCGAGGACGGCGCGCTGGTGCTCGGTGTGGACCGGGTGGCCTTCCACGACGTCGATCCCGCCCATCTCGAGGAGCTGCGCCGCGGGCAGAGCTCGCTGTACCGCGTCGACTGGGCTGCGGTCCAGCCGGGTGCCACCGCCCCGGTGCGGCTGGCCGCGCTGGGCGCGGTGGCCGGGGGAGCGGCGGAGCGGTACACCGATCTGGCCGACCTGGAGCGGGCGCTGGCCGGGGGAGCCGCGGTACCGCAGGCCGTCCTCACGGTGATCGGCACACCCGCCGGCGAGGAGCCCGCGGCGGTGCGGGGCGCGGCCGACGCGGCCACGGCCCTGGTGCGGCGCTGGGTGGACCACGGTCCGGCCGGTGACGCGGTGCTGGCCGTGGCGACCCGCCGCGCGGTGGCGGTCCGGGACGGGGAGGTCCCCGATCCGGCGCAGGCGGCCGTCTGGGGTGTGCTGCGGGCCGCGCAGTCCGCGCACCCGGGCCGGTTCCTCGTCGTGGATGTGGACGTGGAGGTGGACGGGGACACCGGGCCCGCGTGGGACGCGGTACTCGGTGCCGACGAGCCCCAACTCGCCATCCGGGCAGGCCAGTTCCTGGCACCCCGGCTGGCGCTGGTCCCGGCCGGTGCCACCGGCGGACCCCGGTGGGCGGACTCCGGCGGCCCCGTGCTGATCACCGGTGGGACGACCGCCGTGGGCGCGTCGCTGGCCCGTCATCTGGCCACCCACCACGGTGTGCGCGAGCTGCTGTTGCTGGGCCCGTCCGGTGACGCCGCGGACGCGCTGGTCGCGGAGCTGGCGGAGCTCGGCGCGCGGGCGCGTGTCGAGACCTGCGGCCCCGACCGGCTGGCCGAGGTGATCGGGTCCCTGGAGCGGCCCCTGGCTGCCGTCGTGCACACCGGTGGCGAGCCCGAGGGCCTTGAGCTGGGCCGGCGGCTGCACACGCTGACCGAACGGACCGGCCTCACCGCCTTCGTGGTGTTCTCCTCGTTCGCCTCCCTCGGTGGCGGCACGGCCCAGGACCCGGCGGCCGACGCGGCCGCCGAAGCGCTGGTGCGCGGGCGCCGCGCGGCCGGCCTCACGGGAACCGCGCTGGCGTGGGGCCCGTGGGAGGGCGACACCGTGTCCCCCGGGACCACCGGACTGTCCGCCGAGCGCGCGCTGGCGCTGTTCGACCAGGCCCTCGCCACGGACGCCGCCCTGCTGGCCCCGGTCCAGCTCGACCCGGCGGCGCTGCGGACCCAGGCCCAGGAGCGCACGCTGCCCGCGCTGCTGCGCGGACTGGTCCGGCTGCCCGCACCGCGCGAGACGGGCGGCGGGTCGCTGGCCCAGCGGCTCGCGGACGTCTCCGAGGCGGACCGCGAACGGGTCGTACTGGAGCTCGTCACGGCCCATGTCGCGGCTGTGCTCGGCCACGACGCCGACGACACGATCGATGTCGAGCGCAGGCTCAAGGAGCTCGGCATGGACTCGATGAGCGCGGTGGGCCTGCGCAACCGGCTCTCACAGGCCACCGGTCTGCGGCTGCCCGTCTCCTTCGTGTTCGAGCACCCGACCCCGGCCGAGATCGCCCGGCAGCTGCTCAAGCGGGTCGGCTCGGGAGCACCGGACACCGGAGCACCCGAGGCCGCCGGGGAGACGATCAGCCTGCGGCTCCGGCAGGCCGCCGGGGACGGGACCCTGCCGGAGGCGCTGCGGAGGCTGCTGGACGCCGCGCACACCAGGCCGGTGTTCTCCTCGGCCGCCGAACTGCCCGACGGGGACGGCCGTCTGGCGCAGCTGGCCTCCGGACCGGGCCGGGTGAAGGTCGTCTGCGTACCGTCCTATGTGTATGTGGTCGGCTCGGGCCAGGAACAGTTCATGCGCCTGGCCGACCGGTTCGAGGGAGTGCGGGACGTCCACGTCTGCTCCCTGCCGGGCTTCGGAACCGGACTCTCCCCGAGGTCCCGGGAGACGGCCGTGGAGGTCCTGGAGGGGGCGATCCGCGCGGCCGTGGGTGACGCTCCGTTCGTCCTGGTCGGCTACTCGATGGGCGGTGTGGTGGCACGTTCGCTGGCCGAGCGTCTGGAGTCCTCCGGGGCCGCGCTCGCCGGAGTCGCCATGATCGACACACTGGCGCTCGACGGCGACGAGGGCGAGGAAGGCGATGAGGACGCGACGGGCCGGGTGTTCGCCTCCATGCTGGAGGAGATCCTCACCCAGGAGCGGCGCGCGGTCTCCATCGACGATGCGAGCTGGCTGTCCATGGGCGGCTACCTGCCCCTGTTCACCGGCCACCGGCCGGAGCCGGTGTCGGCCAGGACCCTGATGGTCCGGGCGGCCCGGCCGCTCGGCGGCACGGTGGCGCCGGACGGACCGCGCTGGCAGACCACCGACGACCACGTCGAGGTCGACGCCGACCACTTCGCCCTGATCGATGCCGCCGCGGCGGATACCGCGGACGCGATCGAAAGGTGGATCGAGGCATGAGGAGCGACGCGTTGCGCCGGGGGATGTCCATCGCGGTCGTCCTGGTCGGGGTGTTCATCTCCGCGGTGGACATGCTGATCGTGAACATCGCCTTCCCCAGCATGCAGGAGTCCTTCTCGTCGGCGAGTCTCACCGATCTGTCATGGGTGATGAGCGCCTACGCGATCACCTTCGCCGCGCTGCTGCTGCCCAGCGGCCGCTGGGCCGACCGGTCCGGGCGCAAGCGGGTCTTCCTGCTGGGCCTCGGGCTGTTCACCGCCGTGTCCGCGGCCTGCGCGGCCGCGCCCGACCTGGAGGTGCTCGTGATCGCGCGGGCCCTCCAGGGCGTGGGCGCCGCGCTGATGGCGCCCAGTTCGCTGGGACTGCTGCTCGGGCTGTTCCCGCCGTCGCGGCGGGGTGTCGCCATCGGGCTGTGGACCGCGGTGGGCGGTGTCGGCTCCGCCGCCGCGCTGCCGCTCGGCGGACTGCTGGCGGAGATCGACTGGCGCTGGGTCTTCGTGGTCAACCTGCCCCTCGGGGCGGCGGCGCTGCTGATCGGCGGCTGGTCGCTGCACCGGTCCGCCACCGAGGCCGGACCGGTCCCGGACCTGCTCGGTATCGCGGTGCTCGCGGCGTCCGTCGCCGCCGTCGTCGCCACCATCTCCCAGGGACAGGTGTGGGGGTGGGGCAGCGCCCAGGTCATCGGTCTGTCGGTGGCGGGGGCGGTCGGCCTCGCCTATACGGTGCGCCGTGGGCTGCGTCATCCCGCGCCGGTCATCGAACCCGCCATCCTCAGGATCCGGCCCGTGGCCCTGGGCAACATCGCCACCGGCTTCTTCTTCGTGGGCGTCGGGGCGATGGCCATGTCCACCATCCTCTTCCTGACCCAGGTCTGGCGGCATTCCACGCTGCGCGGCGCCCTGGAGATCGCCCCGGGACCGCTGTCGGCCACCGTGTTCGCCGTGCCCAGCGGTATCCTGGCGGTCCGTTACGGGGCGCACCTGGTCGGACTGGCCGGCGGTGTGCTCTTCGCGGCGGGCGGCCTGTGGTGGACGTTCGCGCTGGACGCCACCCCGGACTTCACCGGCCACTTCCTGCCCGGTGCCATCATCGGCGGTATCGGCTTCGGCCTCATCCTGCCGCCGCTGGCCGCGGCGTCGACCCTGTCCCTGCCACCGGAGCGCGTGGCCACCGGCACGGGGATGTCCTCGATGTCCCGTCAGATCGGCATGGCCGTCGGTGTCGCCGTGATCGCGTCCGTGCTCGACGGTGTGCCCGGCCTCTCCGACTTCCGCACCGCATTCATGATCATGACCGGCGCCAGCCTCGTCAGCGGGCTCGCCCTGTTCGCGATCGGCCCGGTGAGACCGTCCGCCCCGCCCGGCACGGGCGGCGGCAACCAGTCAGCGCACGTGACCCAAGCGGCAACGAGATAAGGAAGCAAGGTAACCAGCGAAATGGACCACTCCAGCAACGCTCACGACGCGGCGGTCGCATCCGGGGGCAAGTGCCCGATAGACCACTCCTCACCGGCTCCGAAGGAGGTCATCCCGTCCACCGCGCTGCCCGCCGTGGACATGGCGCGCATGCGTCAGGTGCTCAGCATCTGGGCCCGTCCGGAGCCGTTCCTGAAGAAGGCCCGTGCCACCCACGGCAGCCGGTTCCGCGTGACGATCATCCCCGGTGTCCCGCTGTACGTGATCTCGGCACCGGAGGACGTCAAGCAGATGTTCCTGGCGCCCCGGGACGTGCTGCACACCGGTTCCAGCAACACCCCCATCGAGAAGTGGACCGGCCAGAACGGTCTGGCCTGGCTGGACGAGGAGGAGCACACCGCGCGGCGGCGCAGTGTGATGCCCAGCTTCCGCGGTGACGCGCTCAAGCGTGTG
Organism: Streptomyces cucumeris; assembly: GCF_024295805.1. Taxonomy (GTDB): domain Bacteria; phylum Actinomycetota; class Actinomycetes; order Streptomycetales; family Streptomycetaceae; genus Streptomyces; species Streptomyces cucumeris. The sequence continues at coordinate 83,850 of NZ_JANCLX010000037.1, read as the reverse complement.
GAGAAGGAGGTGTACCGGCTGGCCAAGGAGACGGTCGCCTCCTGGCCGCGCGACCGGGCCTTCGCGGTCCACCGCTTCGCCCACCACTACACCACCAAGGTCATCCTCGAAGTGCTCTTCGGTGAGCACCGTCCGGTGAACGAGGACGCGATGTTCGAGGAGGTGATGAAGATGCTGGAGTTCAACTCCCGCCCGTCGACCATGAAGCCGTTCCATATGCTCCCCGACGGCAAGATGAAGCGCATGCGGCTGTTCCGGCCCAACGGTGTGAACGAGTTCCTCACCCGCCGCGCCCGGGTCCACGCGATGGTGGACGCGGCCATCGAGCAGCGCGAGCGCTCCGGCGCGGTCGGTGACGATCTGCTGGGCGTGATGCTGGGCATCACCAACGCGGACGGCACCAAGCCCAGCCGGGTCGAGATGCGCGACGAGATCATGACCCAGTTCCTGGCCGGCACCGAGACCACCGCCTCGGCCATCTGCTGGGCCATGGAGTACCTCACCCACGCTCCCCATGTGGTGGAGCGGCTGCGTGAGGAGATGGCGGAGGGCGCGGGTGACAAGTACCTGACCGCCGTGGTGCACGAGGTGCTGCGGCTCGGCCCGCCGATCCAGCAGATCGTCCCCCGCGAGGTGGTCAAGCCGATCGAGATCGGCGGGGTGCGCTACCAGCCCGGCGACCGGCTGTGGGCCAGCGCCTACCTGCTCAACCGGGACGAGCACAACTACCCGCAGCCGGATGAGTTCAAGCCGGAGCGCTTCCTCGGCGTCAAGCCCGCCTCGCACACCTGGATCCCGTTCGGCGGCGGTCACACCCGCTGCCTGGGCGACCGGGTCGCGCTCATGGAGCTCAAGGCCACCCTGACCGAGATCCTGACCACGTGTGACGTCGAGCGGGCCGATGCCAAACCGGAGTCGGCGCACAGCCGAACGGTCGTCAACATCCCGCGGAACGGTGCCCGAATGGTGTTCCGTCCGCGCAGGGCGACGGCCGGAATCGGCGCGGGCTGAGCCCCGCGGGCCGGCGCCCCCGGTAGGTTTGGTTCCGCCGCGCGTGGCCGGGGTTCACACCCCGGCTGGTCCGCTCGCGCCGCACATGAGATGGAGGTTTGGATGAGGCTCCCGAACACCGCGTTCACCGAGCGGCCGTGGAGGGTCCACGAGTTCATCAAGGACTTCGAGGTCGAGGACGTATGGGACCTGGACACCCCCGGGGGCCCGGACGATCTGGCGCTGCTGGTACGGCAGTTCGACGGTGACGGGTCCGATTTCGCGCCGTCGCCGATGTACAAGGTGCTGTTCGCCATCCGCTGGCGGCTCGGTTCCCTGCTCGGCTGGGACAAGGAGAAGCACGGGGTCGGCCCGCGCAACCCCTCCCTGCGGGACCGGCTGACGGATGATCTGCTCAACGGCCGGCGCGGCCCGGATCTGAAGACCGTGCCGATGAAGTCGGTCTTCCAGACCTCCGACGAATGGGTCACCGAGGTCGTCAACAAGACCGTGCACGCCGCGATGCACATCGGCTGGGTGGACGACGGGAACGGCAGGCACCACGCGCAGATGGCCGTGCTGGTGCGCAAGAAGGGGTTGCTCGGCAAGGTGTATATGCCCGCCATCCTGCCCTTCCGGCGCATCTTCGTGACGCCGTCCCTGGTCAAGGCGATCGGCCGCTCCTGGCATACGAGCACACCCCGCTGACACCCCTCTGACCAGCACCTGAACGATGTGGCCGCGCCGGATCCCCGGCGCGGCCACATCGCGTGTGAGCGGGAGCGGACACCCCGTCCCCGCCCGCCGCCCGGCCGCCGTGTCCGCGAAAAAACGTCCTGAAGTGTATCCACGGGGCCCGTTCGCGGATCGTGCAGTCAAAGGGGTAAGAGAGGGCTGGAGCTCTATGGGCGTGAACGAGTGCGGGCAGGGGCTCACCGGTGTGGGTCCCGATGCCATCGCCGTCATTGGAATGTCGTGCCGGGTTCCCGGTGCCGAGGATGTGCGCTCCTTCTGGAAGCTGCTGGAAGCGGGGGAGCACGCGATCACGGACGGACCGGCCGACCGGTGGCCGACCGGGATCGCCGAGCTGGCGCGGCACCCACGGGGCGGTTTCGTGGACCGCGTCGCCGACTTCGACGCGGACTTCTTCGGGATCTCCCCGAGAGAGGCCGCGGTGATGGACCCGCGCCAGCGCATGGTGCTCGAACTGGGCTGGGAGGCGCTGGAAGACGCCTTCCTCCCGCCCGAGAGCCTGCGCTCCAGCGCCACCGCGGTGTTCCTGGGCGCCACCGGCGACGACTACGCCTCCCTGGTGCACCGGCACGGCGGTGACGCGCTGACCCACCATTCGATCGCCGGGCTCAGCCGCGGTCTGATCGCCAACCGGGTGTCCCACCAACTCGGCCTGCACGGACCGAGTCTGACGGTGGACACCGCGCAGTCCTCCTCCCTCGTCGCGGTGCACATGGCGTGCGAGAGCCTGCGGTCGGGAGCCGCGCGCACGGCCCTGGCGGGCGGTGTGCATCTGAACCTGGTGCCGGAGAGCACCATCGCCTTCGCCCGCTCCGGGGCGCTCTCGCCGGACTGCCTCAGCCACACCTTCGACGCCCGCGCCAATGGCTTCGTCCGTGGCGAGGGCGCGGGCGTGGTCGTCCTCAAGCGCCTGGCCGACGCGGTGGCCGACGGCGACCAGGTGTACTGCGTCCTGCTCGGCGGCGCCGTCAACCACGACGGCCTCGGCGCGCTCACCGTGCCCAGCGCCGAGGCGCAGGGGGCCCTGCTGCGCGGGGCCTACCGGGCCGCCGGAGTCGCCCCCGAGCGGGTGGGCTACGTCGAACTGCACGGCACCGGCACCCGGGCGGGTGACCCCGTCGAGGCGAGCGCCCTGGCCGCCGTGTTCGGCGAGGGCCGTGACTCCGGACGACCCCTGCTGGTCGGATCGGTGAAGACCAACATCGGCCATCTGGACGCCGCCGCGGGTGTGCTCGGCCTCATCAAGGTCGCGCTCTCGGTGCGCCACGGTGTGCTGCCCGCCAGCCTCAACTACCGCAGTCCGAACCCGGACATCCCGCTGGACGAGTGGAAGCTGCGGGTCAACGCCGACGCCGCGCCGTGGCCCGACGAGCCCCGGCTGGCCGGTGTCAGCTCCTTCGGTATCGGCGGCACCAACTGCCACCTCGTCGTCGCCGCGCCCGATCCGGAGCCCGCGCCCGATCCGGAGCCCGCGCCCGATCCGGAGCCCGCGCCCGACCCGGAACCCGCGCCGCGGGCCGGGGAGCCCGCCGGGACCGGCACCCCGGTCCCGGTGCTGGTGTCCGCCCGCACCCCGCGGGCGCTGCGCGCCCAGGCCCGGCGGCTGCACGACTGGGTCGCCGAGGACACCGCGCTGCGCCCGCTGGACGTGGGCTTCTCCACGGCCACCACCCGCTCCTCGCTCAAGAGCCGGGGCGTGGTCCTCGCCGCCGACCGGGCGGAACTGCTCGACGGCCTGGCCGCGCTGGCCGAGGGCACACCCTCGCCGCGGGTGGTCACCGGCACCGCCGCCGAGGGCGGCCGTGTGGTGTGGGTGTTCTCCGGCCAGGGTGCCCACTGGGTCGGTATGGCCAAGGGCCTGTGGGACGCCAACGAGGTGTTCGCCGCCCGGATGGACGAGTGCGAGGCGCTGCTGCGGGAGTTCGGCGGCTATTCGCTGCGCGAGGTGCTCGGCGACGAGGACGCCCTGACCCGCATGGACGTCGTCCAGCCCGCGCTGTTCGCGGTCATGGTCTCGCTGGCCGAGGTGTGGCGTGCGGCGGGTCTGGAGCCGGACGCGGTGATCGGCCACTCCCAGGGCGAGATCGCCGCCGCCACCGCGGCGGGCATCCTCTCGCTGGCCGACGGCATCCGCCTGATCGTCGCCCGTGCGCGGATCATCACCGAGAAGCTGTCCGGGCGGGGCCTGATGGCCGTTCTGGACCTGCCTGCCGACCAGGTCGACCAGTCGCGGGTCTCCATCGGCGCCGTGAACTCGCCCGGCACCGTGGTGATCTCCGGCGACCCCGACGGGGTCCGCGCCGCCGTCGCCGACTGCCAGGCCCGGGACATCCGCGCCCGTGTCGTCCCCGTCGACTACGCCTCCCACTGCGACCACGTGGAGTCGATCCGGGACGAGGTGCTCGACGGAGTGGCGGGCGCCGCCACCACCGACACCGGTGTCGCGTTCTACTCCACCGTCGTCGCCGGACGCGTCGACCCCGCCACGCTGGACGCCGAGTACTGGTACCGGAACCTGCGCGAGCCGGTGCGCTTCGCCGACACCGTCCAGGCCCTGTCCGATGACGGCTACGGGGTGTTCGTGGAGGTCAGCCCGCATCCGGTGCTGACCATGCACGCCGCGGCCACCGTCGGCTCCGCCGTTGTACAGCCCACGCTGCGCCGCAACGAGGACGAGACGCACCGTCTGCTGCTGTCCATGGCCGAGCTGTACAGCCGCGGTGTCGACCTGGACTGGCGCGGGGTGTTCACCGGGGCCCGGCGGGTGCCGCTGCCGACCTACGCCTTCCAGCGGGAGACCCACTGGGTCGACGGGGCCACCGCCGTGGAGCCCACCGCACGGCCGGTCGCCGCCGCGGTGCCCGCGGCCGGGACCGCCCCGGCTCCCACCGGGATGTCCGAGCAGGAGCTGTGGACGCTGGTGCGCGGTGAGGCGGCGGTGCTGCTCGGCCACGCCGACACCGCGCGGATGGGCACCGACAACACCTTCAAGGAGCTCGGTTTCGACTCGGTGACCGCCGTGCAACTGCGCGACCGGCTCAACACCGCGACCGGTCTGCAGATGCCCGCCTCACTGGCCTATGACCACCCGACCCCCGCGGCGGTGGTCCGCCATCTGCGTGAGCAGTTCACCGGACCGGGCGAGGACCCGTTCGCCGCGGGAGCCGTTCCCGGCGCCGCCGCGGACGACGACCCGATCGCCATCGTCGGCATGAGCTGCCGGCTGCCCGGAGGTGTGACCACCTCCGAGGACCTGTGGCGGCTGGTCGCCGACGGGGTCGACGCCATCACCGGCTTCCCCGAGGACCGGGGCTGGCAGGTCGAGGTGGACGCCGACTTCGCTCCCGCCGGTGGATTCCTGGACGGCGCGGCCGACTTCGACGCGGGCTTCTTCCGCATCAGCCCGCGTGAGGCCCTCGCCATGGACCCGCAGCAGCGGCTCGCCCTGGAAGCCGTGTGGGAGGCGCTGGAGCACGCGGGCCAGGACCCCGCCACCCTGCGCCGCACCGCCACCGCGGTGTACATGGGCGCCATGGCCCAGGACTATCTGCCGCGCCTCCAGGAGGTGTCCGGCAACCTCGCGGGCCACGCCCTGACCGGTGGCTCCGGCAGTGTGGTGTCCGGCCGGATCGCCTACTCCCTCGGACTGGAGGGGCCGGCCGTCACCGTCGACACCGCCTGCTCCTCCTCCCTGGTGGCCGTGCACCTGGCCGCCCAGGCGCTGCGCTCCGGTGACTGCTCGCTCGCCCTGGCGGGCGGCGTCACCGTGATGTCCACTCCGGGGATGTTCGTCGAGTTCGCCCGGCAGGGCGGACTGGCCGCCGACGGCCGCTGCAAGGCGTTCTCCGACGACGCCGACGGCACCGGCTGGTCCGAGGGCGTCGGTGTGCTGGTGCTGGAGCGGCTGTCCGACGCACGCCGTCATGGCCGCCGTGTCCTGGCCGTGCTGCGCGGCAGCGCGATCAACCAGGACGGCGAGAGCAACGGCCTCACCGCCCCCAACGGCCCCTCCCAGGAACGGGTGATCCGCCAGGCCCTCGCCTCGGCGGCGCTGTCCCCGGCCGAGGTGGACGCGGTGGAGGCACATGGCACCGGCACCGGTCTGGGTGACCCGATCGAGGCCCAGGCGCTGCTGTCGGTCTATGGCCGGGACCGCCAGGACCCGCTGTGGCTGGGGTCGTTGAAGTCCAACATCGGACACACCCAGGCCGCCGCGGGTGTCGCGGGCGTGATCAAGATGATCATGGCGATGCGCGAGGGCGTCCTGCCCAGGACGCTCCACGCCGAGGTGCCCTCCAGCCGCGTCGACTGGACCTCCGGCGCCGTACGGCTGCTGGCCGAACGGCGTGACTGGCCGGAGGCGGACCGCCCCCGGCGCGCCGGGGTCTCCTCGTTCGGCATCAGCGGCACCAACGCGCACGTGATCATCGAGCAGGGCGATCCGGCCGGGCCCGTCGCGCCGCCCGCCACCGCGCCGCGCGGCGCCACGGTGTGGCCGGTGTCGGCACACAGCGCCAAGGCGCTGGCCGGACAGGCCCGCAAACTGGCCGACGCGCTCGCCGGGGACCCCGCGGCGCACCCGGCCGACGTGGCCGTGTCCCTGGCCACCCGGCGCTCCGCCTTCGACCACCGCGCCGTGGTCATCGGCACCGGCCGGGAGGAACTGCTCGGCGGGCTGGAGGCGCTGGCGCGGGGGCAGCGGGAGTCCGGTGTGGTCACCGGCCATGCCTCGGCCCCGCCCACCGTCGGCGTCCTGTTCTCCGGACAGGGCAGCCAGCGCCTGGGGATGAGCCGGGAACTCATCGCGGCCTTCCCCGCGTTCGCCGACGCCTGGCGTGAGGTCTGCGCCGCGCTCGACCCCTTGCTGGAGCGGCCGGTCGACGAGATCGTCTCGGCCGAACCCGGCTCCGCGGAGGCCGGGCTGCTGGACGAGACCGCGATGACCCAGCCCGCGCTGTTCGCCTTCGAGGTGGCCGCCTACCGGCTGCTGACCTCCCTCGGTGTCGAACCCGCCGTGCTCGTAGGACACTCCATCGGCGAACTGGCCGCCGCACATGTGGCGGGCGTGTTCTCGCTGGCCGACGCGGCCCGTCTGGTCACCGCGCGCGGACGCCTGATGGGCGCGCTGCCGCGCGGCGGTGCCATGGTGGCCGTACAGGCGAACGAGGACGAGGTCCGGGCCGCCCTGGCCGGACACGAAGAGGCCGTCTCCGTCGCCGCCGTCAACGGCCCCACGGCCGTGGTGATCTCCGGAGTGGAGGAAGTGGTCACCGAGGTGGCCGCGGCGCTGGCCGCCGAGGGGCGCAAGACCACCCGGCTGCGCGTCTCGCACGCCTTCCACTCGCCGCTGATGGACCCCATGCTGGACGAGTTCCGCACCGTCGCCGAATCGGTCGCCTACGCGCCCGCGCACACCGCGGTCGTGTCCAATGTGACCGGCGCCATCGCCGAACCGGGCGAGCTGGAACAGCCCGCGTACTGGGTGCGCCACGTACGGGACGCCGTGCGGTTCGCCGACGGTGTGGCCGCCGCCGTGAAGGCCGGGGCCGAGGCGCTGGTCGAGGTCGGCCCCGACGGGGTCCTCTCCGCCATGGCCGCCGAATCCCTCACCGACGCCAACCTCACGGCGATACCCCTCGTCCGCAAGGGGCGTCCGGAGGCGCGCGCCGCGGCGGAGGGCCTGGCCCGTATGCACACCGCCGGTGTCCCGGTCGACTGGCGGGCCTACCTGGACGCCGTCGGCGTCCAGGGCAGCCCCGTGGACCTGCCCACCTACGCCTTCGACCACCAGCGTTACTGGGCGCAGTCCGGTAAGCCGCGGGGCGACCTCGCGGGCGCCGGACTCCAGCCGGTCGGCCACCCGTTCCTGTCCGCCGCCACCGAACTCGCCGTCGGCGACCAGGTGGCCTTCAGCGGGCGGATCGACCTCGCCACCGAACCCTGGCTCACCGACCACGCCATCTACGGCCATGCGGTGTTCCCCGGCGCGGCCGTGGTGGAGATGGCGCTGCGCGCGATCGAGGGCACCGACTGCCACGCCCTGGAGGAACTGACCCTCCAGGCGCCGCTCACCTTCGCCGACGGCGCCGTACAGGTTCAGGTCGTCGTGGGCGAGGCGGAGCAGAAGACCGGCAGGCGCCCCATCGGCGTCTACTCCCGTCCCGCCTCCGGCGTCTCCAGCGCCTGGATCCGGCACGCCGCCGGGCAGGTGGTCCCCAAGGCCCCCGCCCGCACCGCCGCCGAGGCCGTCTGGCCCCCGCAGGACGCCGAACCGGTCGATGTGTCCGGCTTCTATCCGGAGCTGGTCGACCGCGGCTACGGCTACGGCCCCGCCTTCCAGGGGCTGCACACGCTCTGGCGGCTCGGTGACGAGGTCTACGGCGAGGTCCGGCTGCCCGACCACGTACCGCACGCCACGGGCGGGTTCGCGGTGCACCCGGCCCTGTTCGACGCCGCGCTGCACCCGCTGCTCTCGCTGATCGTCTCGGACGACCCGAGCCATACGGTGCTGCCCTACTCCTGGTCCGGGGTCACCTGCCACGCGCCCGGCGGAAGCCGGCTGCGGGTGCGTGTCGCCCGGATCAGCGACACCGAGGTGTCACTCGCCATCACCGGCGCCGACGGCGCGCCCGTGCTCACCGTCGAATCCCTGGCCCTGATGCCCGCTTCGGCGGACCAGCTCTCCAGGGGCTCCCTGGCCGACTCCCTGTTCGCGCTGCGCTGGGCACCCGCCGAGCAGACCCCGCAAGGCCCGGCCGTCACGGCCGATATCGCACACATCGGGACCGAGGGGGCGGGCGAGGCCCCCGCGGCGGCGCGGGCGAGTGCCCATACGGCCCTGGAACTGGTGCAGCGGCGGCTGGAGGCCCCGCACGACCGCCCGCTGGCCGTGGTGACCACGGGCGCCGTGGCCGTCCTCCCCGGCGAGACGCCCGATCTGACCCTCGCACCGGTCTGGGGCCTGGTGCGCTCCGCGCAGACCGAGCACGCCGACCAGTTCGTCCTGGTGGACACCGACGGCAGCGAGGAGTCACGGCGCGCCCTGGAGACCCTGGACGCCCGGGCGCCCCAGGTCGCACTGCGGCGCGGCCGGACCTATGTGCCGCGTCTGGTGTCCTCGCACGCCGCCACCACCACACGGCAGAGCTGGGACCCGGACGGTACGGTGCTGCTCACCGGCGCCACCGGTGGTCTGGGCGCCCTGCTCGCCCGGCATCTGGTCACCGAGCACGGGGTGCGCAACCTGCTGCTCCTCAGCCGCTCCGGCGCGGCCGGTCCGGCCGCCGAGCTGACCGGGCTCGGTGCCAATGTCACCCATGCGGCCTGCGATGTCTCCGACGCCGCGGCACTGGCCGAGCAGCTCGCGCGGATCCCCCGGGAGGCACCGCTCACCGCGGTCGTGCACATGGCGGGCGTCCTCGACGACACCACCGTGGAGCTGATGACGGACGAGCGGATCGACCGGGTGTTCGCGCCCAAGGTCGACGCCGCCTGGCATCTGCACGAACTCACCAAGGACATGGACCTGTCGGCCTTCGTGCTGTACTCCTCGGTCGTGGGGGTGGTCGGCAACGCGGGCCAGGCCAACTACGCCGCGGCCAACGCGTTCCTCGACGCCCTGGCCGAGCACCGCGCCGGAGCCGGACTGCCCGCGCTCTCACTGGCCTGGGGCCCGTGGGAGCTGGGCATGGCGAGCACCCTCGGCCAGGCCGATCTGGCGCGGTTCCGCCGCCACGGGATGACACCCCTGACGGCGGCGCGCGGCACCGCCCTGTTCGACGCGGCGCTCGCCGCGGAGGAGCGGCTGCAACTGCCCGTGCAGATCGAGCGGGCCGCCCTGTGGCAGGACACCGTCCCCGCGCTGCTGCGCACCCTGGTCCAGCCCGCGCTCCCCGCGCCCGCCGAGCGGCCCGCCGCCGCCGAGGAGAGCGGGGAGTCCCCGATGGCGGGCCGGCTGGCCCTCCTCGCGCCGGAGGAGCAGCGCGAGGAACTGGTCGCCCTGCTGCTGGAGACCGCGGCCGTGGTGCTGGGCTATCCGTCCGCCGATGACATCGACGCCGATATGTCGTTCCAGGAGATCGGGTTCGACTCGCTCAGCGGTGTCGAGTTCCGCAACCAGGTCAAGCAGGACACGGGAGTCCATGTCCCGGCCACGGTGATCTACAACTATCCGACGCCCGCCGCGCTGGCGGAGCGGTTGCGGGAGCTGCTGTTCCCCGAGCCGGAGCAGACGGAGGCGGACCCCGTCGGCCTGCCGGACGACGAGCTCGACGGACTGGACGGGCTGGACGAGATCGACGACCTCGACATCGAGGCGCTCGTACAGCGGGCGAATGCCGAATGAGCACCGCGTGACCCCGTGTACTGACCTCGACAAGGGTGGAGAGATGAAACCGGAAGACCTGAAGGCCGTTCGCACCTTCGTGAAGGAGTGTCTCAGCGGCTCACACACGGAGCTGGACGCGCTCGGGGAGAAGCCCTCGGACGTCTACGAGAAGTTCCGGGACACCGGACTGGCCAACTGGTGGCTGCCGGAGGAGCTCGGTGGCCGCGGCCTGAGCCTCGAGGACAGCGTCGGGATCGTCAACGAGCTCTCCTACGGCGATGCCGGAGTGGCCTTCACGCTCTTCATCTCGGTGCTCGGCACCAGCATCGTGCAGCTTTACGGTTCCGAGGAGCTCAAGGCCCGCCATCTGGCGCCCATGGCCGAGCGCGGCTCGTTCTGCGCCACCCTGGGCAGTGAGCAGTCGGCGGGCAGCGAACTCGCCAAGATCGACACCGTGGTGGCGACCGACGGCGACGAACTCGTCGTGACCGGTGAGAAGTTCTTCTCCACCAACACCGACTTCGCCGACTTCCTGGTCGTCGTGGCCCGTTCGGCCGAGGACCCCGAGGCGTACCACGCCGTGCTGATCCCGCGTGACACCCCCGGTGTCGAGATCGTGAAGCGCTGGGACGTCATCGGTCTGCGCGCCTCGTACACCTACCAGGTCAGCCTGAAGGGCTGCCGGGTGCCGGTCGCCAACCGTCTGGAGGGCTCGGGGCTGCGGCTGCTGGAGATCGGGCTCAACGCCAGCCGGATCCTGATCGCCGCCACCGCGATCGGGGTCGCCCGTCGCATCCGCGACCACTGCATGACCTATGCCAGGACCAAGCCGCTGCGCGACGGAGTCCTCATGGAGAACCCCGTCTTCGCCCAGCGGCTCGGGCAGATGGAGATGCAGATCGACGTCATGAAGAGCCACTGTCTGCGCGCCGCGCGCGACTACGACGCGATCATGGCCGATCCGGGCGCCGCCGCCAGTTTCCACCGGCAGGGCACCCTGAAGTCCGCCCTGACCGCCAAGATGTTCTGCGGTCAGGCCGGCTGGGACCTGGCGAGCGTGGGCTCCGAGATGTTCGGCGGGCTCGGGTACACCCATGACCTGCCCATCGGGAAGCTGATGCGTGACATCCGCTATGTCTCCCTGGTCGAGGGCGGTGACGACGTCCTGCGCGATCTGCTCTTCAGCCGGTATGTGATCCCGGTGCCGCGCCGCTCCTAGGGACGCGCGGTCACAGGGCCCGGTGCGTCTGCGGCGCGCCGGGCCCTGCCGTTGTCCACGGGGCTTCAGGGGACCTCGGCCTCGAAGAGGGCGGTGCAGCCGTGGACGGTGAGGGTGTGGTCGGGGAAGCGGGAGGCCAGTTCGGCGCGTAGATCCTCCAGACGGTCCTCGGCGTTGTGCATGAAACCGCGCCGGTTCCACATCCGGAAGTTGACCCGTGCCGCCGCGCCCACCGGCACCCCCTGGGTGAGCACGGTGGCGCCGAAGAGGCGTCCGCCCGGCCGCACACAGGCCGCGACGTGGTCCAGCACCCCGGCCTTCTCGCGGATGGTGCCGGGCACGCAGTGCAGCAGGAAGTTCATCGAGGCCGAGCCGAAGGCCCGCTCCGGCAGCGGCAGTGGTTCCAGCGCGTTGGCCTTGACCGTGGTGACGTCGAAGCGGGCGAGCCGCTGGGCCGCGTGGCGCAGCGAGTGCTCGTTGAGATCGGCCAGGGTGATGGACTGCCCCGGCGTGGTGCGGCAGTTGTCCAGGAAGTAGCCGGTGCCCACGCCGACGTCCAGATGCTCGGCGGAGACATTGCGGTCGAACAGGCCGAGCACCTCGGACACCGGCACGCGGAACAGGAACCGGCAGTTGATTTTGAACGCGACCAGGTCGTACAGCGGCAGCGTCCACGGTCGGTAGATGGTCTGCCCGGCGAGCACCTGGTCTGACTGGGGCGAGGCGGTCACGTGGAACCTCCGGCCGACGGAAGCGAATGCGTCGGTCAGAACTATACGGTGCCGTACATTCCCGCCGCCGCCCCGGCCCGGACGGTCCGCTGTGACAGCTCTGTTGCCGGAACTATGGGCTCCGTCACAGCCGGCATCTGACCGTCCTGGTGTGATCGGCGGATGGTGCTGCTGTTCATCGTGGTCGGGCTGGTCACCGCCTTCGGGCTCACGGGGCACGGCCTCAGCCTGCTCGGCCGGGGCGCCCTCCGCCGGACCGGCGACGGTGCGTGGTTCCGGATGCTCGCGGCCCTCCTGGGCGGCGCCGCGCTGGCCGTCTACACCTGGGGCATGATCATCGTCGCGCTGACCGCCCTGTCCGCGGAGGACGGCGGCGCCGGTTCCTCGCCGCTCATCCCCTGCCGGATCCCCGCCGAGGAGGAGCGCGTCCAGCACGTCGTCGACTACCGCATCGACTACATTCCGCTGCGCTTCGTCTGCGAGACGAACGGCCATGGCGACTACGCCACCGACGATGTGCCCGGATACATCAATCCGTCGGTGCTCACCCTGTCGCTGGCCGCGGTGGCCTCCGCCGGTGCCGCGGCCCTCGATACGGAGCGCCGCGCCAGGGCGGCCCAAAAACCCCGTGAATAACGGGAGACGCATGCTCTTTCCTCATTTCCCACCGTTGATGATATGAGTAATGAAAGCGTGGGTGACACCCTCTCGGTCCATGGACACACTGGGACCCACCTCGGCGATGAGGTAGCGCAATTCCGCCGGGGGTTCCCTTCCCAGCCATGGAGGAAAGCCATGTCCTGTTCCATTGACACCCGGAAAGCCCTGGAGTTCCTGCAGACTTCCGGACTGGTCCATCTCGAGATACCGCTGGAGCAGTTGGTCCGCGCGACCACCACCCTCGACGAGGTCGCCGGCTATGTGCTGGCGTGGGAGAAGTACGTACTCGTCGTCGCGGCCGAATGCGACGAGGCCGCCGCCGCGGACCAGTGAGGACGACCTCGCGAGCCGAGGCCGGTCCGGTAGCAGCGCAGTGATGAGGGGGCAGTTGTGGTACCGATGAAAGCGGCGGGAGAACTGCCCCGACCGTGGCGCGCGGTCGAGCAGCGAGCGGTTTCCTGGCTGGCCGCGCACCACTTCCGGTTCGATCCGCACACCGCGGAGGAAAGCACCGTTCTTTTCGCCCGCAAGGCACTGGTGGAGATGGCCCTGTTGGTCGGACTTCGCGCCCGGCTGGACCCCGCTCCTTTCGACGGCGACTATCAGCGGCTCTTCGACCGGATGAGCGCCGCGGCGAAACGCCCGTCCTACCGGGAACTCGTCGGCCGCGATGAACGCGCGCTCCTGTTGTACGCCGGAACGCACGCGGCGCTCCGGTTGTGCGGGCAGGAGAGCGAGGAATTCCACCACCTCATCGAGCAGTCCGTGGCGGGCCGCTACGCGACGTCGTTCGAGCGCATCCCGTATCGGCAGCTCGATCTGCTGCACACCCTGGAACTGGCCGGAGTGGACCACCCGCTGCCCCCGGTCGAGGACGTCCTGCCGCTGACGCTGTTCTGCGCGGACCCGTCCGTGCTCAGGCTCGGGGACCGCGACATCTACGCGATCACCCATACCGTCTTCTACGCCACCGACTTCGGACTGCGCGTCCCGCGCTGGCCCGCGGGCTTCGACCTGTCCCGTGCGGTCGAGCTCCTCGAGGCGCTGTGTCTGCTCTCCCGACACCGGGGCAACGCGGACCTCGTCGCGGAACTGCTCTGTTCGCTGCTCTGCCTGGGCGTCCACGACTCTGCGGAAGCCGAGCGGGGCTGGGCCTTCCTGGTGGAGGTGCAGGAGGCCGACGGCCGGGTCGCCGGTCCGGAGGGGATCGTCCACCCGGGACTCGAGGGCTCCGACGAGGAGTACCGCTCCTGGGCCACGGCGTACCACACGACGATCGTCGCCGCGCTCGCCGGACTGCTCGCCCGTGGCGTCACCGTGATCCGCCGCCCACGGCCCTCGCCCGCCACCGCGCCGGACGACACGCAGCGCACGACCGCCCTGCGCCGGGCCACGCTCTGGCTCGCCGACGCCGCCGTCACCGCCGACCTCGATGACGCCCTGCCCGCGGCGGCCACCGCCGCGCGCGGAGCCCGCGCGCTCGCGGAACCCGCCCTCGCCCAGGCCGCGCTGGCCTCGGTCGTCAAACGGGTGGAGGCCGAGCAGGGGCCGTCACCGTGGCGCCGGGTCGGAGCCGATGTGGTCTTCGAATGCGCCCATGGCCTCCGGGCGGCGTCCCGCGACTGCGCCACGCTGGACCGCTTCCTCGAGGACACCGCCACCGCGCTGACCGGTCTCACCGCCGTCCCCGTCGCCGCCGCGGGCGGAGTGGCGCACCTGATGCGGCTGGGCTGGCTCACCGAGGACACCGGTAACGCCCTGATCGCCTCCGCTGACCCCACGCCCCTGATGACGGCCGTCCCGCCACCCGCGATGACCGCCAAGGGGCTGGTCCAGTACGCCGGGGACGATCCGGACCGGTTGCCCGGCGGGGAGGCGGCCCGCGCCGTGGGGGAGCGGCTGGCCGCGGCCCTCCCGGCGGCCTGCCAGGACTACAAGCTGGACGAGGTGGCCGTACTGCTGCGGTGCCTGATCCTGCTCGGCTGGGCCGACCACCGCGTCGTCCGCGACGGCGTCGAGTTCCTGCTGCGCCAGCAGACGCCCTCGGGGGCCTTCGGCTGGCCGGCCGTGGACGACCCCGACCAGCGGATGGGGCTGCGGCAGCGGTGGACACAGAGCTGTGTGGTCACCCTGTCGACCCCCGCGGGGTGATCTGTCGGGCACCGGCGAAGACGCCAGGAGTGCGCTGAAGGCTTCGGGGTACCAGTCTGCTCGCCGCGGCCCGCGCCGGACCGGGTCCCGTGGCACCCCGCCCCCTAGCGCGTACCGGCCAGGTGACACCATGACCACCACCCAGGAACCGCCCGAGCTGACCCCCCGGCCGCCCGTGGCGCGGGAGTCCGGGCCCGTCTCCCTCGACGACCGGGCCATGCGGATACGAAGACGACTCGAGCGCCTGATCGGCGTCGCCGCCACCGAGGGCAACGCGCTCACCCCGCTGCGCAACGGGGACGAGATCTTCGCCGCGATGCTGGAGGCGATCCGCTCCGCCGAGCACACGGTGGACATGATGACGTTCGTCTACTGGAAGGGTGAGATCGCCGGTGAGTTCGCACGGGCGCTGGCCGACTGCGCCGCCAGGGGCCTGCGTGTCCGGTTGCTGCTCGACGGCTTCGGCAGCCGTCTGATCGAGGAGGACCAGCTGCGGGCCATGGAACGCGCCGGGGTGCAGGTGGCGTGGTTCCGCAAACCGCTGTACCTCTCACCGTTCAAGCAGAACCACCGCTGCCACCGCAAGGTCCTCGTCGTCGACGAGCGGAAAGCCTTCACCGGCGGGGTCGGCATCGCCGAGGAGTGGTGCGGCGACGCGCGCAACCCGGGCGAGTGGCGGGACACCCATGTCGAGGTCCGCGGACCGGCGGTGGACGGGATGGCCGCGGCCTTCGCCCAGAACTGGGCCGAGTGCCACGATGAACTCTTCGACGCACACGACCGGTTCGTCCAGCACAGCCCCCAGGGCGACGCCGTGGTCCAGGTGGTCCGGGGATCGGCCAGTTTCGGCTGGCAGGACATGCAGACACTGCTCCGGACCATGCTGGAGTCGGCCGAGGAACGCTTCCGGGTGACCACGGCCTACTTCTCACCGGACGACTACTTCACCGAACTGCTCTGTGCCACCGCGCGGCGCGGTGTCGAGGTGGAGATCCTGCTGCCCGGTCCGCACACCGACAAGCGGGTGTCCCAGCTCGCCGGACAGCGTCTGTACGAGGCGCTGACCTCCTCCGGGGTGCGCATCCACCAGTACCAGCCGACGATGATGCACGCGAAGGTCGTCACCGTCGACCGCGTCGCCGCGCTCGTCGGATCGACCAACTTCAACCGCCGTTCCCTGGACCACGACGAAGAGGTCATGCTCGCCGTACTGGACCAGGAGTTCACGGCGACGCTCGACGCCCACTTCGAGGCGGATGTGGCGGAGAGCGAGCGGATCCATCCTGGCCGGTGGCAACGGCGACCCCTGCTGCAACGCGCCCGCGAGGCCGCCGTCGCCCCCATCCGCCGGTTCCTCTGAGCCCCGGCCGCGCACGGCTTAGCCACTCTCCCCGCGTCGCAGCGCCCACTTCTGCACCGACTCCAGCGGTCCGTTGCGGAACCGGCGCAGCCACAGCGTGGCGCCCAACATCAGGACGGCGCACACCGCCGCCCACAGCCCCATCACCCACCACGGACGGGCCGATGCGAACCGGTCCGCCAGGCCGAGCCCGATGCCGTACGAGACCAGGACGCACAGGAGGTTCTGCAGCACGTACCCCGACAGGGCCGTCCGGCCGACCGACACCAGTCCGGTCGTGAGCGGCCCCGGGCGCCGCACCCGGCCCACCACCGCGCCGATCAGTCCGATGTAACCGACCGCCACCAGCGGGGCGGCGCAGTACCGTCCCAGCAGTGTGTAGTCCTGACCGGCCAGGGTGACCACCACGGTGAGCGGCACTCCGAGCCCGAGGCCCCAGCCGAGCATCCGGCCACGGATGCGCCGGCCCGTCTCGTCCATGCCGAACGCCCCGGCCCGGAACAGCCGCACACCGAGGAGGAAGAGGAACACCAGGAGCCCGAAGGACAGCACCGGTTCCATGCGCAGCACCAGGGCGTGCTCCAGGCGGAAGGAGATCTGGTCCGGGTAGCCACCGTGCGCGTACAGATCCACGATGTCCCGGGAGACGCCTTCCCGGTCCCCGGCGCCGTCCCCGTCGCTCCCATGGGCCACCAGCGCCGCCGTGAGCAGCCCCATCACCACCAGATGCAGTCCGGCCGCCCACCACATGACCCGTCGGCGCGCCCGGTCCGAGCGGTTCAGCAGCCGGGCGACGAGCAGGGCGGTGACCGCGTACCCCATCAGCACGTCCCAGGCGAAGACGAGGACGAAGTGCACGGTGCCCTCGGCGAACAGGAACAGGGCGCGCCACCGGTAGCGGCCGGGCCAGGGCTGTCCGCGCCGGGCGGCGGAGTCGTACTGGATCGCCAGGCCGACGCCGAACAGGATCGTCAGCATCGACAGGAACTTCCCGTCGGCCATCCGCTGGAACAGGCTCTCGGCCGCCGCGGGCAGTGAGCCGAAACCGCGCCCGCCGGTGGCGTTCTCGAGGATTCCCCACTCGGCGCCGGGGCCGGTGAAGACCCAGACGTTGGTCATCAGCGTGCCCAGGATGGCGACACCCCGCAGGATGTCGAGCAGGGGCAGCCGGCCTCCGGCCGGGGTGGGGGTACCGGCACCGGAGGGTGTGGTGGAGGTACTGCGCGCTGGAGCGGTCATTCCTCCATCGTTGGGGACGTCAGGGCCGCGTTCCTCATGACGAAAGCCGAACCCGCCGTCCGTCGAAAGTCGCACCTGACGTGGGGTCACTTCCCCCCTCGGGTGCAGAGCCCGGTCCCGTGGGTGTAGTCACCCCCGACATCGTCGGACGCGACAGAAGTTCGGCGATTGAACCCAACGGCGCAGCGGTCCATGCCTCGACGGCCCCGCCCCGGGACCCCCGTGGACACCGTCAGTGGTGATCGCAGCGTTTGCAGGCTAGGTGGGTGTCAAGTGGGCTGTCAATGCGGATTTCCTTAGATCTGGCGGTTGCAAACGCTGTCTCGTGTGTCGATCGCCATCCCGGGCGAACCGGGTGCGGCAACCTCTGGCCGATCCCTTGACGCGTCTGTGGCGCGGGGCTAACTTCACCGCAATTCTTGGAGCTGCTTCCTCAACTCCCTCCTTCTTCTCTTCAAAAGGTGAACACATGCTGCGTATGCGACGGCGCAGAACGACGGAGCTGATCGGCCGGGGCCTGGTGGCCGTCGCGGTGGTGGCCGCGTCCGGTGCGGCCGTACCCGCGGCCGGAGCGCCCGCACGCGCCGCCGGTCAGGGCCCCGCGCGGTGCGGACCCGCCGGTGAGAGCGGCCGGTTCGCGGACGGCACCGGCTCCGCGACACTGACCGTCACCCATGTCGGGGACGGCTGTCTGCGGACCTACAAGCTGGTCAGCTCGGTCGCGGGGAAACGGACGTTCCGCGAGAGCGCGGACCGGCCGACCCTGCGCTCCGGTTCGGTCCTGCTGGACGGGCTGTACGCGATGGCCCACGACGACGCCCGGCGCAATGAGACCGACCAGCTCACCGACGACGCGTACAACGACGGCGAACCGGTGCCGTGTCCGGGCGGCTGCTACATCACCGGCAAGTCGTGGACATACGTCTGGACCCGCGACGTCTCCTACTCCGCCGACCTCGGACTGACCCCCGCGGACCCGGAACGGATGCGCAACACCCTCGCGTTCAAGCTCAGCGACCGCCGCGACGGCTCCGGGGACACCCAGGTCATCCAGGACACCGGCACCGGCGGCAGCTACCCCAGCTCCTCCGACCGCGTGGTGTGGGCGATGGGCGCGAGCGAGATACTCGACTGGCTCCCGGACGGCGAACGCGAACCCTTCGCGCGCCGGGCCTATGACGCGATCCGCAACACCGTCGAACACGACCGCAAGGTCGTCTACGATCCGCGCCAGGGCCTCTACAAGGGCGAACACTCCTTCCTCGACTGGCGCGAACAGAGCTACCCGGACTGGACGAAGGACGACGTGGCCACCATTGCCACCTCACGTTCCCTGTCCACCAACGTTCTGCACCGGGTGGCGCTCGACACCGCCGCCCGTCTCGCGGCCGACGCGGGCGACGAGGCGGCGGCCGCCAAGTACCGCGGCTGGGCCACCCGGCTCACCACGGCGATCCGCCGCGCGTTCTGGCTGCCCGGACAGGGGCAGTTCGCCCAGATGCTCACCACCGAGCTGGACCCCTCACCGGCGCGCCGCTACGACGCCCTGGGCACCTCGCTGGCCGTCCTCACCGGTGTCGCCACACCGCGCCAAGCCCGGCAGGCGGTGGCCGGCTACCCGCAGACCCCCTACGGCCCGTCCGTGCTGTGGCCGCAGCAGCAGGGCGTACCGGCGTACCACAACAACGCCGTCTGGCCCTTCGTCACCGCGTATCTGATGCGCGCGGCCGCGAAGACCGGAAACGACGGCGTGGCCACGCTCCAGGCGCGGTCCCTGATCCGCGGCGGCGCCCTGTTCGGCACCAACAAGGAGAACATCAACCTCCTGGACGGCGGCACCAAGACGGAGATCAACTCCGACCGTCAGCTGTGGAGCGTCGCGGGCATGCTGTCGATGGTGCAGCAGAGCCTCTTCGGCATCGACGCGCGCCGCGACGGACTGCACATCAAGCCCTTCCTCCCGGCACGACTGCGCCACACCTATCTGCGCGGCAGCGACCGCGCCGCACTCCACCACCTGAACTACCGCGGCCACACCGTGGACATCGCCCTCGACCTCCCGGAGGACACCGCGGAGCGCGGCGCCTACCGGGTCACCTCGCTGAGGCTGAACGGTGAGCGACTGCCCGCCGGTACGCCCATCACCGAGGAGATGCTGGGCGAGGGCACCGCGAAACTGGTCATCGAACTGGGCCCGCCGCGCCCCGGATCGGCCTCGCCCGCACCGAAGCCGGTGGACGTCTCCTCCAAGGAGGCGCTGTACGGGCCCGACACACCGACCGTGCGCGGGGTCACCACCACCGGCGGCCGCACCCGACTGTCCCTCGGCATCGGGGACGAGAAGCCCTCCAAGGTCACCATGGACGTCCTCCGCGACGGCCGGGTGATCGCCGAGAACCAGCGCGTCTCCGGTGCCGACCCGGTCTGGACCGACCGCACCGCGCGCCCGGAGAAGGTCTCGCACTGCTACAGCGTCCGGCTGCGCTACCCCTCCTCCGGCAACACCTCCCAGCACGCGAAGCCACGCTGCTCCTGGGGTCCGCGCCACGACCGCGTCACCAAGGTCACCGGGGAGGACTTCGAGGTCACCGGCGGCCACCGCACCAGCGGCGAACACGGTGTGTACTACGCGGACTGGGGCACCGGGGCCAGGGACAGCATCACGGCCCGGATCAGGCCCAGGTCCGACGGCGAGTACCTGATCCAGGCCGACGCGGCGGTCGGCGGCCCCGTCAACACCGGTGTGTCGAGCGGTATGAAGATGCTGCGCGTGTACGACGACGCCACCAACCGCCTGGTCGCCCAGAAGGTCATCGCGATGCCCAACACCGGGAGCTGGACGACCGTACGCGGCTCCACCTACGCCTCGGCCCGGCTGACCGGGGGGCGTGCCTACCGCGTCGTACTCGCCCAGGACCCACGGGCGGTCAACATGAGTTACTTCTCCGACAACGCCCTCTACCGGGACACCCGGAGCGGTCCGTCCAACAACAGCGACGTCTACGCCATCACGGCGCGGCTGAAGCGGCATACGGCCCGGTGACGCGTCCGGGCCGTCCCGCTCAGCGCAGCGTCCGGCAGTACAGGGCGTCCGGGGTGCGGAACGATCCCACGCGGCCGGTGTACGCGATCCCGGCGGCGTACTCGCCGTCCGCGCACTGCCCCTTGTAACGGCCCTGCGCGAAGTCACCGCCTCGGGGAGCCGTCCCGCGGTTGTCACCCCGGTCGAACCACACCGTGCGGCCGTCCGTCCCCAGCTTCCCGGGGGCGGCGGCCGCGCACAGGGCGGCCGACACCGCCGCGCCGCGGACGCTGTAGCCGATGAGGAACTGCCCGTCCGCGCACTGGAGTTTGGTGTATCCGGACGCCCATTCGCGGCCGGGGGCCACATGCCGTTCGTCCCGGACGACCTCGTGTCCACCGCCGGTGTCCGCAGGCGACGCGGCGGACACGTCCGAGCACAGTCCTCGGTTGCCGGTGTGACTCAGCCCCAGCAGCCGCTGGCCGTCGGGGCAGACGGCCTTGCGCGCCCCGTGGTCCCAGTCGGGGTCGGGCAGTGCGCGCATCCGCCGCGACGCCACGAAATCGCCGTGGTCGGGGCTGAGCATCGACCAGCGCGCCACCGGGGCGACGGCACCGGTGCGCTCCTTCGCGTCGATCAGCCTGGTCCAGGCCGCCGCCCGCCAGTCGTCCCCGTCGTACAGGCCCATACGGCGGCCCTCCGCGTCCCAGTGCAGCAGTGCCCACCCGTTCCCGGTGTGGTTCTCGTGGTGTCCGACCAGCGGCCAGTACGCGAAGTCGACGTCCGCTCGGATGAGTTCGTCGACGAAGTTCTCGAACCACGCCCGCTGTTTCGCACCGGTCTCCTCACGGCCGCCGATGCCGAACTCACTGATCCAGACCGGAGCGGTGAAGTGGCGGTCCGGTTCCGAGGCCACGTAGAGGGCCTGGCGGATGAGGGTGGCGGCCAGCTCCGCGGGGCTGAGGTCCCGGTAGCGGGGGTCGCTGGTCTCGCCCACACCGGTGGCGCCGGTGTGGCGCGGACCGGTGTAGTCGTAGAAGTGCGCGGAGTACACCAGCTTGCCGGAGTCGACGAGGGTGTGCGACAGCCTGCGGACGGGCTCCAGGGCGGGGCGCTCATGGGGCAGTCCGTCGACGGGGATCCCGGTCCAGTTGATGCCCTCGACGATGATGAGGAGGTCCGGATTGGCCTCGGTCAGGATGCGGTCACCGGCCCGCTGGGAGGCGGCGAACCAGTCGTGGCGGTCGCCCAGACCCCAGTTGGGGTCGTCCCACACCGAGCGGCGCACCTCGTTGTAGAGGTCGGCGCCGACCACCCGTTCGTTGTCCCGGTAGCGGCGGGCCATGAACAGCCAGTCGCTCTCCCAGGCCGCCGCCGGCTGGCTCGCGTTCCAGCGCTCGTTGCCGTCCACCGCGCAGCACCACCGTGTGGTGTTGGTGTGGTTGTTCAGGATCACCGCGAGTCCGGAGGCGGTGAGTTCCCGTACCACCACGTCGTACACCTGGAGGGGTGTTCTGCCGCGCAGCTCCGGGTTGGCGGCGACCGCGTCGTCCGTCACGGGGCGGGTGTCATGGATCATCTCGTTGGAGAACGGCAGCCGGATACTGTTGATGCCCAGCTCCCGGAATCCGGAGACGATCTCCCCGATGGACGCCCGGTCCAGTCCCAGCGGCATCCGTCCCGCGTTCTCGCCCCCGTGGTGGTTGGCGTCCTCCTCCTGATCGCCGGAGCCGGTCCATGTCCCGCTCGCGCCATGCCAGTTGCCGGACTTCAGCTTGAACCGCTTCCCGTCGGCGTCCACGATCCAGCGGCCCCGGGTGCTCAGCGGGCCCTTCCAGTCGGCCGCCGCCGGGGTGGGCGTGGGCGCCGCGGCCGCGCCCGCCGGGGCGCGCTGCGCCGTCCGGGGGGCGGCGGTGGCATCCGGTGCCGACAGGCACAGCAGCGCCAGGAAGGTGGCCAGTAATGGTCTGACGAGGGATCCGTTCACGAAGTCCGTCCCGGGGGTGTGGGGGTGGTGTCCGCGCCATGATGGCCGGTGTCACTCCCGGGGACCAGCCCCCCATTGAGCCAACGCGCCTCCCGGCGCCTCGCCCGGCACATCGCCCGGTGTCTCGTCCGCGCGGTGGACGGGGCTTCCGCCGGGTGGCCGAGCGGGCTCCATCCGGTGTCATCCCCCGGACCGCGCGGAACGGCCCCGCGGGACGACGCCCCGCGCAGCAGGGCTCAGCAGGATGTTGTGCATGAGCACGCAGACGGTCCCCGCATCCTCGACGTCCAGTGCCCCGGCGCCCCGTTGGGCGGTGTGGGCGGCCCACGCCACCACCTGGGCCGTCCTGCCCAGCGGTCTGTGGCGTATCGCCCTGGTGCTGGGGCATCCGGCCGGTTACACCGAGGAGGGCTTCGCGGACTTCCGGTCTCCGGGCGCGAAGGTCTGGATGCTGGCGCTGAGCGTGGTGTGCGAATGCGTGGCCCTCCTGACGATCGGCCTGGTGCGGCCGTGGGGCGAGGTCGTGCCGCGCTGGATACCGTGGCTCGGCGGTCGGGCCGTGCGCCCGATGGCCGCCGTCGTCCCGGCCGCGCTGGGCGCGGTGGCGCTGACCGTGCTCTGGGCCGATGTCCCCCGGTGGTGGACCTACTCCCACCACGACATGACGGACACCGGAAGCCTCGTGGTCGGCATCCTCTACCAGCCGCTCGTGCTGTGGGGCCCCTTGACCGGGGCGGTCACCGTCTCCTACTACCGGCGCCGCCGGCCGCGCGGTCGCCGTGTCCGCTCCGCCTGAGCGCATTGTGGTATCCATCCCCTGTCGCGGCTTTTGCCGGAATACGCACGGGAACGGGATGGAGCTGGGGACGTGGCGTTCGCGGAGTCTTCCGGCGGGGACGGGCCACCCGCCTCCCGCCGGTCGCTGGTCCCGCTGCTGGCCGTGTGCGCCGGGTACTTCATGGTGATCCTGGACGTCACGGTCATCAATGTGGCCGTACCGGTGATCGGCCGGGAGCTGTCGGCCTCGCTCACCGGAATCCAGTGGATCACCGATGGATACACCCTGGTCTTCGCCGGGTTCCTGCTGACCGGTGGCGCACTGGGGGACAGGCTGGGCAACCGCCGGGTCTTCTGCGCCGGGGTGGCGGTGTTCACCGTCTCCTCGGCCGCGTGCGCCTTCGCGCCGACCACGCCGTTCCTGGTCGCGGCCCGGCTGCTGGAGGGGCTCGGCGCGGCGCTGATCGTGCCCGGCTCGCTGGCCCTGCTCCGGCAGGCGTATCCGGATCCGGCCGACCGCTCACGGGCCTTCGGGCTGTGGGGTTCGGTGGCGGGCATCGCGGCCTCGGCCGGGCCGCTGCTGGGCGGACTGCTGGTCTCCACGGTGGGCTGGCGGTGGGTGTTCCTCATCAACCTGCCCGTCGGCATCGCCTGTCTGGTGCTCACCCCGCGCCATGTGGCCCGCTCCCCACGGCTCACCGGCCGGGCCCTGGACTGGCCCGCGCAGTGCGCGGTGGTCGCGGCCGTGGCGTCGCTGACCGCGGCGCTCAACGAGGCCGGGCGGCGCGGCTGGTCCGATCCGGCCGTCCTCGCCGGGGTGGGGCTCTCCGTGGTGGCGGCCGTGGCGTTCATGGTGCGCGAGCGGCTGGCCCGTACCCCCGCCCTGCCGCCGGGTCTGCTGCGGTCACCGGCGCTGGGCGGCGGGGCCGTCATCGGTCTGCTGTTCAACTTCGGCTTCTACGGCATGGTGTTCACCGCCAGCCTCGACTTCCAGCACCAGCGCGGCTTCAGCGCCCTGGTCACCGGGGTGGCGCTGTTCCCCGCGGTGGCGATGACGATGTTCGCCTCCGTCCTGTCCGGACGGCTCACCCGCAGGACCGGCGACCGTCCGCTGGTGGTCAGCGGCATGCTGCTGGCCGCCCTGGGGCTGGGCGGCTGGGCCGCGGCGGGGGACGACCCCGGCTATGCGCTGCTGGTGGTCCCGATGATGGCGGCGGGATTCGGCACCTCGTTCGCGCTCACCGGCTCGACCTCCACCATCATGGGCGCCGTGCCCCCGGCGTACTCGGGCACCGCCTCCGCGCTGTTCAACACCACCCGCCAACTCGGCAGCGCCACCGGTGTGGCACTCGGCGGCACGCTGCTCGCCACGGCCGCCACCTACGGCAGCGGACTGCGCCTCAGCATGGCCATCGGCGCCGTCGCGTACCTGACCGCCGCGGCCCTCGCCTGGTGGTGCGTACCGTCCCGGACCGGGCGCGAGGCTCCCGCCGGGCACTGAAACCCCCGTCGCACAACCCGCCGTATAGGGTGACCGGGAAGCCGCCGACCGCTCCTGCGGAGGGAACGGAGAGACACGTGCAGGACGCCACCCCCGTCGAGCACTCGACCGGCCCCGACGCCGCCCTGCGCGACCGGCTCGCCGACGGCCCCAACGCGCTGTTCGTCTACGGCACGCTCCAGTTCGACGCCGTACTCACCCATCTGCTCGGGCGGCTGCCGCGGAGCACCCCCGCCGCCGCCCCCGGCTGGCGCGCCGCCACCCTCGAAGGCCGCGTCTACCCGGGGCTGGTCCCCGCACCCGGCGCCACGGCCCCCGGTCTGCTGCTCACCGATCTGAGCCTCACCGAGTGGAAGATCCTCGACGCGTTCGAGGACGACGAGTACGAGCCGGGCCGGATAGCGCTGACCTCCGGCGCCCAGGGCTGGGCCTACCTCTGGCGCGAGGGCGATGTCCGCCCGGAGACCTGGCACGCCGCCGACTTCGCCGCCCGCCACCTGACGGAGTTCACCGCCCTGTGCGCCGAGGTCGCCCCGGAACTGACCGCGGTGGCCACCCGCTCCGAGCGGTAGCCGGGAAACACCGCGCCGGACCAACAAACCACCGGACCACCGGACGGAAAAACGTCCAGGCCGACCCGTGACGGGCCGGCCTGGACGTGGCGGAGCGGATCAGACCAGGTCGAACCGGTCCAGGTCCATGACCTTGGCCCAGGCGGCGACGAAGTCCCGCACGAACTTCTCCTTCGCGTCATCGCTCGCGTAGACCTCGGCGAGCGCGCGGAGTTCGGAGTTCGAGCCGAAGACCAGGTCGGCACGGGTGCCGGTCCACCGGACCGCACCGCTCGCGTCGCGGGCCTCGAACTCGTCCTGCGCCTCGGAGGTGGACTTCCAGGTCGTGCCCAGGTCGAGCAGGTTGACGAAGAAGTCGTTGGTCAGGGTGCCCGGACGGTCGGTGAGGACACCGTGCTTCGAACCGCCGTGGTTGGCGCCCAGCACCCGCAGACCACCGACGAGGGCGGTCATCTCGGGGCCGCTCAGGGTGAGCAGATTGGCCTTGTCGAGCAGCAGGTACTCGGCCGGCAGGCGGTTGCCCTTGCCCACGTAGTTGCGGAAGCCGTCGGCGGCCGGCTCCAGGGCGGCGAAGGACTCGACGTCCGTCTGCTCCTGGGAGGCGTCCACCCGGCCCGCCGAGAACGGCACCTCGGCCTCGACACCGCCGTCCTTGGCCGCCCGCTCGACGGCCGCGTTGCCCGCGAGCACGATCAGGTCGGCCAGGGAGACCTGCTTGCCGCCCTTGGCGTTGAAGGACTCCTGGATGCCTTCCAGGGTGCGGAGCACCTGGGCGAGCTCGTCCGGGTTGTTGACCTCCCAGCCGCGCTGCGGCTCCAGACGGACGCGCGCGCCGTTGGCGCCACCGCGCTTGTCGCTGCCGCGGAAGGTCGAGGCCGAGGCCCAGGCGGTGCCGACGAGCTGCGAGACGGTCAGACCGGAGGCGAGGACCTGCTCCTTGAGCGCGGCGGCGTCGGCGGCGTCGATGGCCTCACCGGTGCGCGCGGGCAGCGGGTCCTGCCAGAGCAGCTCCTCGGAGGGCACCTCGGCGCCGAGGTAGCGCACGACCGGGCCCATGTCGCGGTGGGTCAGCTTGTACCAGGCGCGGGCGAAGGCGTCCGCGAACTGCTCGGGGTTCTCGTAGAAGCGGCGCGAGATCTGCTCGTAGACCGGGTCGAAACGCAGCGACAGGTCGGTGGTGAGCATCATCGGGAGACGCTTCTTCGACGCGTCGTGCGCGTCGGGGATGATGGCCTCGGCGTTCTTCGCCACCCACTGGTTGGCACCGGCCGGGCTCTGGGTGAGCTCGTACTCGTACTCGAAGAGGTTCTTGAAGAACTCGTGGCCCCACCGGGTCGGGGTGCTGGTCCAGGTCACCTCGAGGCCACTGGTGATGGCGTCGCCGCCCTTACCGGTCCCGTAGGTGCTGCGCCAGCCCAGGCCCTGCTCCTCGATGCCCGCGGCCTCGGGGTCGTCGCCGACATGGTCGGCCGGACCGGCGCCGTGGGTCTTGCCGAAGGTGTGGCCACCGGCGATCAGCGCGACGGTCTCCTCGTCGTTCATCGCCATCCGGCGGAACGTCTCACGGATGTCCCGGGCCGCGGCGATCGGGTCCGGGTTGCCGTTGGGGCCCTCGGGGTTCACATAGATGAGGCCCATCTGGACCGCGCCGAGCGGGCTCTCCAGCTCACGGTCGCCGGAGTAGCGGGCATCGCCGAGCCACTCGGTCTCGGGGCCCCAGTAGACGTCCTCCTCCGACTCCCAGACGTCCTCACGGCCACCGGCGAAGCCGAAGGTCTCGAAGCCCATCGACTCCAGGGCGACGTTACCGGTGAGGATCATGAGGTCGGCCCAGGAGATGGCCTGGCCGTACTTCTTCTTGACCGGCCAGAGCAGACGGCGGGCCTTGTCCAGGTTGCCGTTGTCCGGCCAGCTGTTCAGCGGGGCGAAGCGCTGCTGACCGGCGCCCGCGCCACCGCGGCCGTCGCTGATGCGGTACGTGCCCGCGCTGTGCCAGGCCATGCGGATCATCAGCGGGCCGTAGTTGCCGAAGTCGGCCGGCCACCAGTCCTGCGAGGTGGTGAGCACCTCGGCGATGTCCCGCTTCACGGCGGCGAGGTCGAGGCCCTGGAACGCCTCGGCGTAGTCGAACTCCTCGCCGAGCGGGTTCGCCACGGCCGGGTTCTTGGCAAGGATCTTCAGGTTCAGCCGGTCGGGCCACCACTGGCGGTTTCCGCCGCCCTGTGTCGGGTGCGGTGCGCGTCCGTGGGCGACCGGGCAGCCTCCGCCTTCCGTCTTCGCGTCGACGACGACTGCGTCATGGTTCTCAGACATGGGAATCCTTCCGGACCAGGCGGATCACGGTGCTCATGAACTGCGGATGGTGGAACGGTCGGGGCGCTGCCCCGGCAGGTGACTCCGGCGTCCTCGGTCGGGAAGACGACCGGGAGGCTGGTGTCGTCGGACGCGGTGAGGCGGATGTCCTCGCGCATGACGGGGGAAGGAGGCAGGGGGCCACGTGCTCGGACCGCGCGACGCGGGAGGCCGTCACCCGAGGGCCTGCACCGCGGAGCTGTCCGGCGGTGGTCCCGTCACGTCTCTTTCTCCTGTCGTACTGGAGGCTTCCTGTCTCTTGGCTCTCGCCGGAACCGATCCTACGATGGACAGAATCTAAGTCAAGAAGTGCGCCAAACCCATATCCGATCGGATCCCGGATGCCCATTGGTAAACTTCGGGAGTCCCACCGAACCTGAATAGGTGAACCGATATGAGTGACCTGCTGGAGCGACTGCGAGGGCGCGGCTGGCGGATGACGTCCCAGCGGCGTGTCGTTGCGGAGGTCCTCGACGGCGATCATGTGCATCTCACCGCCGACGAGGTGCACGCCCGCGCGGCCCGGCGGCTGCCCGAGATCTCCCGGGCGACCGTCTACAACACCCTCGGAGAGATGGTCTCCCTCGGTGAGGTCATAGAGGTCTCCACCGACGGCCGCGCCAAGCGCTACGACCCCAACGCGCACCATCCGCACCAGCACCTGGTGTGCTCCGGCTGCGGCACCATCCGCGATGTGCATCCGACCGGCGACCTGTTGGCCGGTCTTCCCGCGGAGGAACGGTTCGGCTTCACGGTGTCCGCGGTCGAGGTCACCTACCAGGGACTCTGCCCCTCCTGCGCCTGAGCTCCTGCGCCTGAGCGGCAGACTGGCCGCAGGCAGGCGCCACGCCGGTCGATGATCCCCCGCATTTACACCGTATAGCAGACGGGGGGTCTTGCCGCAAGGCCCCCATACCGGGTGAAAATCGCTGCTCGCGCTCCGAGGGCCGGACGCGAGACGGGAGCGGCATGCGGGTTCTGCTGTCCACGATCGGGTCACGTGGCGAGGTCCAGCCGGTGGTGGCACTGGCCGTCCGGCTGATGGCGATGGGGCAGGAGGCCGTGGTGTGCGCGCCGCCCGACTTCCGGGAGTGGGCGGAGTCCCTGGGCGTCACCTATGTGTCCGTGGGCCCCGAGCTGCGGGGGACGGCGCGACGGAGCACCACCGCCGTTCCTTCGCCGGAACAGCGTCGGCAGATGATCGAGGGCACGGTCGCGGCGCAGTTCGACGCGGTCGGCGCGGCCGCTGATGGCTGTGACGTCATCGTGGCCGGGGGAGCGCTCGCCATCGCGGCGCACTCGGTGGCCGAGCGGCGCGGCACCGGTTACGTCTACGCGGCGTTCGCCCCGGTCACCCTGCCCTCGGTCCACCATGCGCCCCCAGTCTTCGGGATGCTCGGGCAGTGGCCCCCGGACGGGACGGTGGACCACCGCACCCTCTGGGCCGAGGACGCCGCACGCTGGAACACCCAGTGGGGCGCGGCCCTCACCGCGCGGCGCGCGGCCGTCGGACTGCCTCCGGTCGAGGAGGTGCGCGACCACCTGTTCACCCGGACCCCGTGGCTGGCCGCGGACCCGGTACTGGCTCCGTGGCCGGAGCCGTCCGGGCTGGATGTGATCCAGACCGGCGCCTGGACACTCCCGGACCACCGGCCGCTCCCCGCCGGACTGGAGAAGTTCCTGGACGCCGGGGAGCCACCCGTCTACTGCGGGTTCGGCAGCGTCCGCGCCCCCGAGGGCGTCACCGGGGCGGTGATCGACGCGGCTCGCGCGCTCGGCCGCCGGGTGGTCCTGTCGCGGGGCTGGGCCGGGCTGTCGCCCGTGGACGGCCACCCCGACTGCACGGTGATCGACGAGGTCAACCAGCAGGCCCTGTTCCGGCGGGTGGCGGCGGTGGTGCACCACGGTGGGGCCGGTACGACCACGGCCGCCGCGATGGCGGGCGCGCCACAGGTGGTCGTTCCGCAGATGTTCGACCAGTTCTTCTTCGCCGGGCGCGTCGAGGGGCTGGGCATCGGCAGTGCACATCCCTCCAGTGGTCCCACCGCCGACTCACTGCGCGCGGCGCTCCACCAGGCGCTCGCGCCCACGGTGGCGGACCGGGCGCGCGCCGTCGCGGGCGAGATGCGCACCGACGGGGCGCTGACCGCCGCCCAACGGCTGATCGAGGAACACGGCTAGGCATCGCGCCGGTTGGTCAGGACCATGGCGCAGGCCAGGGCGAGGACCGTGGCCACGGCGAAGTAGCCGAGTCCCGGTACCGGCGCCAGATCGGTCGAGGACGGGGTCACCTTGAGGATCTGCTGTCCGGCCTCGGTCGGCCACCACTTGCGGAGGGTCTCGCCGTCCTGGCCGAGCATCTGGAACACCGTGGGCAGGATGAACGTGATGCTGACCGCGGCCGTGATCCCGCCCGCGGAGGCGCGCAGCACCAGGCCCAGGGCCAGCGAGAACACCCCGAGCAGGGCCAGATAGCAGCCCCCGCCCACCAGCGCCCGCAGCACCGCCCCGTCCGACAGCGACGGGACCTCGACCCCCGGGTTCAGCGCCAGCGTTCCGGCGGCGAAGGTGGCGAAGACGATGGCGGTGCCCGCCACCAGGGAGACGGTGAAGACCACCAGGGCCTTGGCGGCCAGCAGCCGCATCCGGTCCGGTACCGCCGTGAACGTGCTGCGGATCGAGCCGGTGCCGTACTCGGACGTGGCGGTGAGCACCCCGAAGAGGCACACCGCCACCTGTCCGAGCGAGAGGCCGATGAGGATCTTGCCCAGCACGTTCGCCGTGTCGTCGGCCGGGAGCGCCTTGTCGCCACCGAGCACGCCGATACCGATGGTGATGCAGGCGGCGGCCGCCAGCGTCCACCACGTCGAACGGATCGACCGGGCCTTGATCCATTCGAAGGCGACCGCGTCGGCGAACCGCGGTGACGGTCCGCCGTCGCCACGGGGCGGGGCGGGGGAGTCCACGAGGGGCTCCGGCCTGGCGTACTGCGTCCGTACCGTGTTCATGCGGCACCTCCGATGTGCTCGGCCGTCCGGCGCTGTCCCACCCGGTACTCCACGGCGTCCGCGGTGAGTTCCATGAACGCCTCCTGGAGCGACACCCGCTGGGGTGCCAGTTCGTGCAGCCACAGGCCGTTCTGTCCGGCCAGCTCCCCGATCCGCCGGGCGTCGAGCCCCTTCACGATCAGTGGCGGGTCCTCCGCCCGGTCCTGCTCACCGGCGCGGTCGCGGTCCACGAGGGCGTCGACCGTGGCTCCGTCGCCGCGCAGCACGGGGACCAGACGCGCCGTGTGCGGTGACCGCACCACCACCCCGTTGTGCGAACTGCGCGCCAGGAAATCGGCCATCGAGCTGTCGGCCGCCAGCCGGCCGCGTCCGATGACGATGAGGTGGTCCGCGGTGTCCTGCATCTCGCTCATCAGATGGGAGGAGACCAGGACGGTACGGCCTTCGTCGGCCATCCCGCGCATGAACTCGCGCACCCACTGGATGCCTTCCGGGTCCAGGCCGTTGACC
The DNA here is from genome assembly GCF_024295805.1 of Streptomyces cucumeris. Classification (GTDB taxonomy): domain Bacteria; phylum Actinomycetota; class Actinomycetes; order Streptomycetales; family Streptomycetaceae; genus Streptomyces; species Streptomyces cucumeris. The sequence continues at coordinate 52,692 of NZ_JANCLX010000037.1, read as the reverse complement.
GGTTCGTCGAGGATGATGACCTCGGGATCCCCGAGCAGCGCGGCCGCGATGCCCAGCCGCTGGCCCATGCCGAGCGAGAAGCCACCGACGCGCCGCCGCGCGGTGGCGGTCAGGCCGACCTGTTCCAACACCTCGTCAACTCGCCGTTTGGGAAGGCGGTTGGAGGCGGCGAGCCCCCGGAGGTGCTCACGCGCGGTGCGTCCGCTGTGCACGGCCTTGGCCTCCAGCAGGGCACCGGCGGTGCACAGCGGCCGGGCGAGCTCCCGGTAGGGGCGGCCGCACACCGTCGCCGTACCGGAGGTCGGCTGGTCCAGGCCGACGATCATCCGCAACGTGGTGGATTTCCCCGCCCCGTTGGGCCCGAGGAAGCCGGTGACGAGTCCGGGCCGGACCGTGAAACTCAGGTCGTCCACGGCGACCTTGTCGCCGTAGCGCTTGGACAGTCCTCTTGCTTCGATCATGCGGGTTCCTTTCGCGGCGCCCTTCTGGGGACGAAAAACACGCTAAGTCGCCCTGTATCGGGGACGCGTCAGCCGGAAGCGCCGCTCTCCGTACACCGCGGGTATCAACGCCGCTGTCCACCGTGCGACCTGAGAGGTAGCGAGGGAGCGGTGTCCGTGGGCGACCGCGCCCCGGGGAGGTGGCGGAGAGGTGGCAGGGAGGGGGAGTAGGAATTACTCACCGGGCCCCGCGGGAGGGAGGGATAGCGTCACGGTAAAGCGCAAAGGTGAACTCTATCCTGTTTTGAGGAGATATGCCGTGGCCGCAGACCAAGAACCTTCCGCCGGGGCGGGCGAGGCGACCGAGGCGAACGGGGCGACCGGGGTGCCCTCCCGCCGTACCGCCCTGACCGGACTGGCCGTGACCGCGCTGGCCGCCTCCGCCGCCACCGCCGGTCCCGCCTGGGCGCACTCCGCACCCTTTGTCCACGGGCGGGGGCACGGCAGGCACGGCTGGATCGAGGAGTCGTTCTTCTGCGAAACCCCGAAGGACGTCATCGTGAACACCCACGGCGGACTCACCCCGGCGGCGCCGTTCCCGCCCGGTGTCGCCCGGTTCACCGACGCCCGGCTCAAGCGGACACTCGCCTTCGGCGGGCTGCTGCGTGACGCGGAGGGCACCGTCGTGGGGTACGGCACGGAGTTGGAGACCCTGCTGCCCGAAAGCACCCCCGAGTCGGGCATCATGCGCTCCCGCAGTGCCTGGCTGCTGCATCTCCCGGGCCGCGGGACGATCTTCTATGACGAGGTCGAGGACAAGACCGACGTCGCCGCCACCATCTTCCAGCCCGCCCTGGAGTCCGGGAAGCCCTGGGTCGGCGACCGGACCGTCGTGTCCACCGTCGGCCCGGGCAAGGACGGGCGCGGTGTCATCAGTGGCGGCACCGAGGAGTTCGAGGGCATCCGGGGCAGTGGTGTCGAACGCGCGCGGGTGCGTCGTTTCGACCCCGTCGCCCTGGTGATGGAGGCCACCTTCGAACTGCGCTTCCGCTACCGGCTGCCCCGCTAGGTCCCCGCCGTACGCGGGCTCCGGCCCCCGCGTACGGCCGCCCCGCCAAGGGATCCGCGCGATGATCGAGATCGGACATCATGGGGCAAAATGGTATCCGGGTGTGGTGATGAGTCCCGTCACAGAATGCGGCCCCAGGGGGGCGTTTGAAGGATCATCGTGCTGGCAGGGGTAGCATATGAGCACCGCCTAGCTCGAAAGATGCACTGTGACTGTCAACGAGGACTCGTTCACAAACTGGAAGAACCGCGAGGAGATCGCGGAGTCGATGATCCCGATCATCGGGAAGCTGCATCGGGAGCGGGACGTGACCGTCCTGCTTCACAGCCGCTCCCTGGTGAACAAGTCGGTGGTCAGCATCCTCAAGACCCACCGGTTCGCCCGGCAGATCGCGGGTGTTGAACTCTCGGTCACCGACACCCTTCCTTTCCTTCAGGCTCTGACCACACTCGATCTCGGCCCGTCCCAGATCGACCTCGGTCTGCTCGCCGAGAGCTACCGCGCCGATGACCGCGGTCTGTCGGTGGAGGAGTTCACCGCCGAGGCCGTATCGGGTGCCACCGGGGATAACAAGATCGAGCGCCGTGAGCCGCGCGATGTCGTCCTCTACGGTTTCGGCCGTATCGGCCGCCTCGTGGCCCGGCTGCTCATCGAGAAGGCCGGGTCCGGCAACGGTCTGCGGCTGCGTGCCATCGTCGTCCGCCGGGGCGGTGACCAGGACATCGTCAAGCGCGCCTCGCTGCTGCGCCGTGACTCCATCCACGGCCAGTTCCAGGGCACGATCACCGTTGACGAGGCGAACAGCACGATCGTCGCCAACGGCAACGAGATCAAGGTGATCTACGCGAGCGACCCGTCCGAGGTCGACTACACGGCGTACGGAATCAAGGACGCCATCCTCATCGACAACACGGGCAAGTGGCGGGACCGCGAGGGCCTGTCGAAGCACCTGCGCCCCGGGGTCGAGAAGGTCGTGCTGACCGCGCCGGGCAAGGGCGACGTCCCCAACATCGTGCACGGGGTCAACCACGACACGATCAAGCCGGATGAGCAGATCCTGTCCTGCGCGTCCTGCACCACCAACGCGATCGTCCCGCCGCTGAAGGCGATGGCGGACGAGTACGGTGTGCTCCGCGGCCACGTGGAGACCGTCCACTCGTTCACCAACGACCAGAACCTGCTGGACAACTACCACAAGGCCGACCGTCGCGGCCGGTCCGCGCCGCTCAACATGGTCATCACCGAGACCGGTGCCGCCTCGGCCGTGGCCAAGGCGCTGCCGGACCTCAAGGCGCCGATCACCGGCAGCTCCATCCGGGTCCCGGTGCCGGACGTGTCCATCGCCATCCTCAGCCTGCGGCTCGGTCGCGAGACCACCCGCGAGGAGGTCGTCGACTACCTCCGCGATGTGTCGCTCACCTCGCCGCTGAAGCGCCAGATCGACTTCACCAGCGCGCCCGACGCGGTCTCCAACGACTTCATCGGCTCGCGCCACGCCTCGATCGTCGACGCCGGCGCCACCAAGGTCGACGGTGACAACGCGATCCTCTACCTCTGGTACGACAACGAGTTCGGCTACTCGTGCCAGGTCATCCGCGTGGTCCAGCACGTCTCCGGGGTGGAGTACCCGACGTACCCGGCTCCGGTGGGCTGACCCCACCCGGGCTCCCACAGCGCGAACGGCGGGGGAGCGGCCGACCCGATAGGGGTCCGGTCGCTCCCCCGCCGCTGTGCGCCCCCCGCCGTCCGCCGCTCCGGCGCCCGTCAGGGTGCCTCGGTGGCGATCCGCGCGCCGAACCCGATGAGCACCACACCGGTCACCCGGTCCAGCAGCCGGCGGACGCGCGGCCGCTGGAACACCCCGCGGGCCCGGGACACCAGACAGGCGTAACCGCCCAGCCAGCTCAGGGTCAGCGCCGCGTGCAACGCGACCAGCAGGGCCATCCCGGTCGCCGCGGGCAGTCCGTCGGGGGCGAGCGTGGGCAGCAGCCCGGTGTAGAACACGGCGATCTTCGGGTTGAGGATGTTCGTGGTCAGCCCGGTCGTGAACGCGCGCTTGGAGCCACCGCCCACCGGCCGGCCGGGCTCCGGCCGCGCCGCGCGCCGGCTCTGCCACAGCGCCTGAGCACCGAGGCAGGCCAGGTACACCGCGCCCAGGATCTTCACGACGAGGTACGCCTCGGCCGAGGCCGCGAGGACCGCGGCGAGTCCGGCGACGGTGCCTACGCCCCACACCAGCAGCCCGGTCGTGATCCCGGCGGCGGTGCGCAGGGCCTCCGCCCTCCCGGCGGCGATCGCGCGTTTGGTGACCACGGCCATGTCCGGCCCCGGTACCACGGTCAACAGGGCGAGCACTCCGGCCGCCGTCGCTGTCTGCGTCCACATGAGGGCCAGTGTGAGGGCGATCGATCACCCCACCGGTGTGAAAGTGATCACTGCTCATGCCGCCATGAGCCGCGCCGGGGCCACCGGCAGGGTGGCGCGGACCCAGTGGCCGTTGTCGTGCCGACGGGTCTCCACCCGGCTGGCCAGGGTCTCCACCAGGGCGATGCCACGGCCGTGTTCATCGGGGTCGGAGACGGGGACGAGATGCGGGCGCCTGGGGCGCGGCAGCAGACCGTGGTCGGACACCACGAGCCGGAGGGCGTCCGGGGTCAGGGTCAGCCGGACGGTCATCCGGCTGCGTCCGTGCCGGGCCGCGTTGGCGGCCAGCTCCCCGACGACGAGCACGGCCGCATCGCATGCGTCGGACGGCACCTTCCAGTGGATGAGGACGTTCTCGGCGAAGTGGCGGGCACAGCCGACCAGCGCCGGTTCGGCGGGCAGGGTGAGCAGGGCGTCGCGTCCGGAGACCGGGGTGGGCGCCAGCGGCGGGGGCTCCGCCGGACGGGGACCGGCCGGCGAGGCGAGCAGGGTGGCGGTGACACACATGGTGCGGATCGCTTCCGGGCGAAGGGTGGCGGCGTGGTGCTGCCTTTGGCTCCGGTCTACGCCTGACCCAGCAGTATTACAAGAGATTCCGGCAAGAAATCTCATGAATTAAGCTAAAAGATCTCTGTTTATGTGATACATCAGCGACGCACCCCCGTGTCGGGCCTCTGTGCCGGGCCTCTTGCCGGGCCCCTGCGCCGGTTCCCCGTGGTCAGTCCGTGGCAAGCCGTGACCAGGTCGGTCCGAGCGCCTCCAGCGCCTCCAGATACACCTGGTACGCCTCCTCCAGCACGGCCACCCGTCCCTCCTCCGGTTCATGGCGTCGGCCGACCGCCACCCGGGCGCGGGGATCGCCCGGGCCGTCCAGCAGCCCGACCGCCGTGGCGGCGAGCAGGGCGGCACCACGCGCCGCGCTCTCCGCCACATCCGTGACCTCGACCGGCCGGGCCAGCGCGTCGGCGAACATCTGGCTCCAGAGCTCACTGCGCGCGGCGCCACCGGTGAGCCGTACGGGTCCGCTGACGGGCAGCGTCGAGCACAGGGCGTCGACGTGCCAGCGATGGTTGAGCACCACGCCCTCCAGCAGTGCCCGCAGCACATGGCCCCGGGTGTGCCAGCCGCGCATCCCGAGGAAGGTGCCCGAGGTGGGCCGACCGTGCGGGGAGCCGTAGAGGAAGGGGTGGAAGACCATCTCCGACGGTCCCCCGAGATGGGCCGCCACCTCCCGCGCGATCACGTCGTGCACGGTCTCCCCGGCTTCCGCGGTGACACCCATGACCTGGAGAAACCATTCGAGGTTGGCCACCGACGACGGGGAGGTGGACATGATCATCCAGTGTTCCGGCCGCACGGAACCCCGGACCTGCCAGCGCGGATCCAGCACCACCCGATCGCTGAGCACCTGATTGACGCTGAACGTCCCGGCCACCACGCACAGTTCACCCGGATCCAGCCGCCCCACCCCGAGCGCGGCCGCGTCCACATCATGCGCACCGGTGACCACCGGGGTTCCGGCGGTGAGTCCGGTGGCCGCGGCAGCCTCGGGGGTGACCGCCCCGGCCAGGGCGTCGGACGCCAGTACCGGCGGCAGTTTCCCGGCCAGCTCACCGACGCCGTACAGCTCCAGGAGCTCCGCCGAGTAGGCCCGGGTGCGGACATCGGTGAACGAGGCGCTGGCGTCCGTGGGATCCGTCGCGGGGGTGCCGGTCAGCCGCAGCCTCAGCCAGTCCTTGCAGAACAGCAGCCACCGGCTGCGCCGCAGGGTGTCGGGGTCGTGGCGGGCGAGCCAGGGCAGCAGCGCGGCCGGGGAACCCGGGAAGGGCACCTGACCGGAGAGGTCCAGGGCCCGCGTCCACAGCGGGGTGTCCCGCCACTGGTCCAGCAGCGGTTCGGCGCGGGTGTCCAGGGCCAGGATCGCCGTGCGCACCGGCCGCAGCCGCTCGTCCACGGGGTAGACCCCGTCGCCGTGCCCGGCCAGCCCCACCGCGGCCACGGATCGGGCCGCCCCCTCACCCGCCGCGGCGAGGCACTCCCGGATCGCCCGCCGCGCCGCGTGCCACACCTCGTCCATGTCGCGCTCGACCCGGTGCGGCCGGGGGCTGCTCAGCGGTACCGTCGCGCGGCCGCGCGCCACCTCCCGTCCGGCGGGGTCGAACAGCAGCGCCTTGGTCACGGTCTGCCCGGCGTCGATGCCCAGCAACAGTTCACGCACGGGGTCCTACATCCATTCCAGTTCACGGGCATTGACCGCGCCCCGGCAGCGCCCGGTCGCCGCCAGCTCGGCGACGGCCCCGGCCACCAGCCGGGCCGAACGTTCATTGGTGGTGACGGTGTCGCCGCCGTAGTGGGTGGTGAGCGTGACATTGTCCAGCGTCCGCCACGGGCTGTCGGCCGGCAGGGGTTCCTCGTCGTGCACATCGAGCCCGGCCCCGGCGATCCGGCCGGAGGCCAGCACCGCGTACAGCGCGCCGGTGTCCACCAGACGGCTGCGCGCGGTGTTGAAGAAGTACGCCGTGGGCTTCATCAGCGCGAACTGCTCCGGGCCGATGAACCGCTCGGTCTCCGGGGTCAGCCGGGCCAGCACATGGACCGCGTCGGACTCCCGGAACACCGTGTCCAGATCGGCCGCCCGCTCCGCGCCGTGGTGCTCCAGCACCGCGTCCGGCACATACGGATCGTGGACCAGCAGCCGGACGGCGAAACCGCGCAGCCGGTCCGCCAGTTCCCGTCCCACATGGCCCATGCCCACCATGCCGACGGTGCCGCCACCGACCTCGTCACCGGGCCCGCCGAAGTCCTTGCGCCACCCTCCGGCCTTGACCGAGGCGTCCGCGCGCGCGATGTCGCGCGCCTCGGAGAGCATCAGCCCCAGGGCGAGTTCGGCCACGGCCGAGGCGTTGCGCCCGTGGACCGGTACGACGGCGACGCCCCGCTCGGTGGCGGCGGCCACGTCCACGTTCTCCAGGCCGGTCCGGGCGACACACACCGCGCGCAGCTCCGGGGCCGCCCGCAGCACCAGCGCGGACACCGGGGCGAAGTGCACGGCGAGCACCTCGGTATCCCCGACAGCCCCGACGATCTCACGGGGGACCGGTACCGCGTCCGGCCCCCGCAGCTCCATCTCCTGCTGCGCGGCGTGCTGCTCGGCCTTGGTGCCGGACCAGGTGATATCGCGGACCGGGCCGATACCGTGGCCCGGACCGGTGTCCGGACCGGTGCCCTGGGAGGACACCTCGGCCAGGGCCTCGATATAGCGGGCGGCCGGGATGAAGTGGTCGCCGACGACGAGCACACGCACCGCTGCTCCTCTCTGATCTGCTCCGTGTTGTGGCAGGTGTCCGGGTGGTCACCGGTTATCCGGGGGGCACCGGCTATTTCACCGCGCCCATGGACAGGCCGCGGGCGAGCTGGCGCTGCGCCAGCCACCCCATCAGCAGCACCGGCAGACAGGCCAGGGTGGCGGCCGCGGCCAGCCGGGCCCAGTAGAGCCCTTCGCTGGTGATGAAACCCACGAGGAAGACGGGCATCGTGGCGGACCGTACCGAGGTCAGGTTCAACGCCAGGAAGAATTCGTTCCAGGAGAAGATCACGCAGATCAGGGCGGTGGCGGCGAGACCGGGGGCCACCATGGGCAGCAGCACCCACATCACCTCCTGACGCGTCGTCGCCCCGTCCACCCGTGCCGCCTCCAGCACCTCACGCGGGATCTCCAGGAAGAACGAGCGCAGCATCCACACCGCCACCGGCAGGTTCATCGCCGTGTACAGCACGATCAGTGTCCCGATGCTGTCGAGCGCGCCCAGCCCGCGCGCGGCCAGGTACACCGGGATGATCGCGGCCACCACCGGCAGCATCTTGGTGGAGAGGAAGAAGAACAGCACATCGCGCCACCGGCGCACGGGCCGGATGGACAGCGCGTACGCGGCCGGTGTCGCGAGCAGCAGCACAACGGCGGTGGAAGCCCCGGCGGCCAGCGCGGAATTGCCCAGGTACGGGCCGACACCCTCGGCGAACACCGCCCGGAACTGCTCGAGCGTCGGGGAGAACACCACGGTGGGGGAGGTGGTGTAGGCGTCCGCCTCGGTCTTGAACGCGGTGAGCGCCATCCACAGCACCGGGAAGAAGAACACCGCGGTCACCACCCAGGTGACGGTGGTCCACAGCCATGGACCGAACCGGCGTCGCAGTGGCGGGCGGAAGGCGGCGGGGCTTCTCATCGGTCACCCGCCCGGACGCCGGTGAAGGCCGTGAACAGCAGCCGCAGTGCGAGCGCCGCGGCCACCAGTGTCCCGGCGACGGTGACCACCCCCAGCGCCGAGGACTGGCCGACGTCGAAGCCCAGGAACGCCCGCTGGTAGATGTAGTAGGGCAGATTCGTGGTCCGGGTGCCGGGGCCGCCCTGCGTCATCATGTAGATCACGTCGAAGGTGTTGACCAGGTGGATGACACCGAGCAGCACACCCAGTTCGATATAGCGGCGCAGATACGGCAGGGTGATCCAGCGGAAGGTGGCCCATGGTCCGGCGCCGTCCACCCGGGCCGCCTCCAGGGTGTCCGCGGGCTGGCTCCGCAGCCCGGCGAGGACGATGAGCATCATGAACGGCGTCCACTGCCACACCAGAACGGTGACCACCGACGCCACGGGGAACCGGCTGGTGAAGTCGGTGCCCTGGACGCCGGCCCAGGACGCCGCGACATTGACGAGGCCGAAGACCGGGTCGAACATGGCGGTCTTCCACAGCAGTCCCGCGACCGCGGGCATCACCAGGAACGGTGAGATCAGCAGCGTCCGGGCCACGCCCCGGCCGGGGAACCGCCGGTCGAGCAGCAGCGCCAGCGCCGTTCCCAGCGCCATGGCGATGGCGACCGCCAGGACCGTCAGCTCGATCTCGGTGAGCAGCGCCGCGCGGAACACGGTGTCGGTGAACACGTTCGCGTAGTTGGCCAGCCCCACCCAGCGCTCCGCACCGGGCCGGAGCAGATTCCGGGACTGGAAGGAGAAGAGCACGGTGAAGACGAAGGGCAGTTGGGTGAGGACGACCAGCCAGAGCAGGGCGGGGGCGAGCGGCCAGCGGCGCCGCCACCCGGCCCGCCGTGGCGGACGCCGCGCCGGAAGCGGCCCGGCGGTCGCCGTCGGGCCCGCGGGCGGAAGCGCGCCGACTGCCACGGCCGCCCCTAGTGTTCCGGTCGCCGCTGGTCGCGGCCGACGGTCCGGGCGTAGCGCTGGGACTGTGCCAGGGCGGTGTGCACCGACTCCTGTCCGCTGATGGCCGCGTTGATCTGCTGGCTCACCCGGGTGCCCAGGTCCTGGAACTCGGGGATGTCGAGGAACTGCACACCGGTGTAGGGCACCGGTTCCACCGTGGGGCGCTGCTGGTCGGCGTGGCGGATGCCCTGCAACGTGGGGCCCGCGAACGACCGCGCGATCCGCCGGTACCGGGGGAGGGCGTAGGTGGAGTATCTGCTGCCCGGGGGCAGCCGGGACCAGCCCAGCCGGCGTCCCACCAGTTCGATGTACCGGCGGGAGGTGGCCCACGACATGAACCGCCACGCGGCGTCCTGATGACGGCCGGCCCGGGGGATACCGAGCGACCAGGAGTACAGCCAGCCCGACCACGCCTTCCGCGCCACCGGCGCCGCGACATATCCGGTGCGGCCCACCACCTTGCTGCCGGCCGGGTCCTCCAGCACACCGGCCGCCGAGGTGGCGTCGTACCACATGGCCGCCTTGCCCTGGGCGTAGTGGGTGGCACATTCGGTGAAGCCCGCGCCCGCCGCCCCCGGCTCGCCGTACCGGCGCACCAGGGAGACGTAGAACCGCACGGCCCGCTCCACTTCGGGGGTGGTGAGCTGGGGGTTCCACCGCAGGTCGTACCACCGGCCGCCGAAGGTGTTGATCACGGTGTTCAGCGGGGCGAGCACCTGGCCCCAGCCCGGCGCGCCGCGCAGACAGATCCCCGCCACTCCGTGCCCGGGGTCGTCGAGCGCCTTGGCGAAGGACGCCACCTGCCGCCAGGTAGGCCGCCGGGGCATGGTCAGCCGCCGGGCCGCGAAGAGGTCCTTGCGGTACATCAGGAACGACGACTCTCCGTAGAAGGGGACCGAGTACAGATGGCCGCGGTAGGACAGCGCGGCGCGGACCGGGGCGATGAAGTCCGACGGTGCGTAGCCGGGGGTGTGTTCGGCCCGCTCCTGGAGGTCGGTCAGCCAGCCGTTCCGCGCCCAGAGGGGGGTCTCATAGTTGCTGATCATGACGACGTCGAACTCCCGGCCACCGGTGGCCACCGACTCGGTGATCTTCTGCCGTGCCTGGTTCTCCGGCAGGGTCACAAAGCGCACCCGGATGTCGGGGTGGGCCCGTTCGAAGTACGGGGTCAGCGCCTCCATGTCCTTCATCTGCGGATTGGCCACCACGGCCACCGAGACGGTGGTCCCGTCACCGGCCCCCACCCCGCCGAATCCGCCACAGCCCGCCGCGGGCAGCGACAGGGCGCAGAGGGCGGCCGCGCCACCGGTCGTCCGCCGCCCCAGCGGTGGTCGCGCCATACCGGATCCCTCTCCGCCGTCGGCGTGCCTGCCGGACCAGCACGGCGTCGTCCACGGTCGGCATGAGCATGATCGCGGGCCTGTCCACCGCGATGCTCTCAGCTTCCCCGCAGATGGGCGCGGCAACGGCCGCCGGGGTGGAGATCACCCTGCTGGGCGGCCGCTGCCGGAGTGAGCCCGTGGACGTGGTCCGGGGCCACCGGGTCCGGGCGGGGACCGTGGCGGTGGTGGGGGAGCGGGAGCGGACGGGTCAGGCGGACTCCTCGGGAGGGATGCGCTCCACCCGCACCCCCAGCCCGCGGATGGCCGCGATCTCCTCGTCCGCGGTGGCGGTGTCGGTGAGCACCCCGTCGTAGACGGCGGCCGTGCCGTAGGCGTAGGTGGCGGTCCGGCCGAACTTGGAGTGGTCGGCCAGCAGCAGCGAGCGGTTGGCGGAGGCCAGCATGGCCTCCTTGATCTCGGCGTACTCGCGCAGCGGGTGGAAGAGACGGCCTTCCAGGATCGCGGTGGCGGAGGTCAGCGCGAGATCGGCGCGGATCCGGGACAGGGCGCCGACCACGTCGGGGCCCGTACAGCAGTTGAACTCGCTGTTGTAGCGCCCGCCCAGCAGCGTGATGTCCACCTCGGGCGCGCCGCCCAGCCGCTGGGCGAGACCCACCGAGTTGGTGACCACGGTGAGTTGGCCGACCGAGGCCAGTACGTCGGCCAACGGGTAGAGGGTGGTGGAGTCGTCCAGCAGCAGGGTGGTCCCCGGGGTGATCCGGTCGGCCACCGCCGCGCACAGCGCGTTCTTCGCGGCCAGCCGGGCGGACTCCCGGAAGCGGGTGGCGGTCTCCATGGTGAGGGCGGGGAAGGCGACGGCGCGGCCGCGTTCCTTGCGCAGCAGATGGCGGGCGGCGAGGTCGTCCAGGTCGCGGTGCATCGTCATCAGGCTGACGTCGAACCGCGAGGCCAGGTCGTCGATGCGGATCTCGCCGCGTTCGACCACATGGCGCAGGACGGCCTGCCGCCGTTCCTCGACGGCGGCCTGCGACAGCCGTGCCCTGGCCGGCATACGGCCTCCTTCCCCTCCGCGCCCGGCGCGGTCCGGCCCGTCCCCGGGCACACCAGCGGCTCGATCCCCGCACGGTCGATCCAGACCGTACCGGTGCGGTGGCCGGTGCCTCCACCTCCCGCGGCAGGCGGCCGGTGCGGTGTTCACCGTCGGCGCACCCGCCCGTGAGCAGATTCTTAGGGGAAGACCCGCACTTTGTTAACACATCTTGCGTGACAATTATGGCTCACCTAGCGTTTCCGTGGTCGCGGAGAACACCTCTGCGAGGTCCACCGTCAGGAGCGCACATCATGCGAGCAGTGGTCTTCGACCGGCCCCACCACTTCCGCGTCCTGGATGTGGACGATCCGCGGCCGGGTCCGGAGGAGGTCCGGCTGCGCAGTGTGGCCACCGGGGTCTGCGGCACCGACCGCCATCTGCTGGCGGGCGGGTTCATGGCCCGCTTCCCGCTGATCCCCGGCCACGAGATCGTGGCCGAAGTGGAGTCGCTCGGTGAGCGCGTCGAAGGGCTGACGATCGGTGAGCTGGTGGCCGTCGACAACACGGTGCTGTGCGGACACTGCGCGCCCTGCCGCCGCGACCAGCCGCTGTACTGCGAGAACTTCTCCTCGCTCGGGGTCACCGGACCCGGTGGCTTCGCCGATCTGCTGGTGGCCCGGGCCGAGAAGTGCTTCCCCCTCGACGGTCTGGACCCGATGACCGCCGTGCTCACCGAACCCCTGGCATGTGCGCTGCACGGGGCCGATGTGCTGGCGCTGCGCCCGGGATCCGATGTACTTCTGTTCGGCGCGGGCCCCACCGGACTGCTGCTCGCCCAGCTCCTCGTCCACGGTGGCGCGGCACGGGTGACCGTCGCCGCGCCCGGACCGCACAAACTCGAGGTCGCCCGGCTGCTCGGAGCCGATGAAACGGTCCGGATCGACCGCACGGACCCCAGGAGGGCGCTACGGCGGCTGCGCTCGCTGGCGCCGTCCGGGTTCGACGCGGTCATCGAGGCCACCGGCGTCCCCGCGGTCCTGGCGATCTGCCCCGAGGTGACCCGCAGCGGCGGAACCGTGCTGGTCTACGGGATGGCGGGCGCGGACGACACCGTTCCGTTCTCGCCCTACGAGATCTTCTCCCGGGAGCTGACCATCAAGGGCTCCTTCGCGCAGACCCACTGCTTCGATCGCGCCCTCCTGGCCCTGCGCACCGGCCGTATCCGCACCGAGGACGTGATCACCGACCGCTTCCCGCTGGAGCGGTTCGGCGACGCGCTGTCCGCGGTCGCCGGGTCGACCAGCATCAAGGCCGTGGTCATGGGCTGACGGCCCCGGGCGACGACGGTCAGGAGCGCCGGGCCAGCGTCGCGATCTCGGACGACGAGAGGACGCGCGGGAACACGGCGACCGCGTCGATACCGCCGCGGAAGCGATCGGCCACATCGCCCTCCCACTTGCCCCGTCCCACCGCGAACGCGCCCGTGGCCGACCACACGGGGGTGTGCTCGGTGGTGTCCTGCAACTGTCCGTCGACATACAGCCGCATCTCCTTCGCGGGCGCGTCATAGACCCCCACGATGTGCTGCCATGTGCCGAGCCGCGGACCGGTGGCCGAGACCGCCTCGTCCTCGTCCGCCTCGGAGGAGTCGGCGTCGCAGATCGCCAGCCGCCAGCGGTCGATGGAGGCGTCGTACTGGAGGAAGAAACCGCTGATCTCCTGTCCGTCCTGGCTGATCGCCGTGGAGAACTCCGCCGTGGAGCGGAGGTTGAGCCAGGCGGAGACGGTGTAGCTCCGTGTGGTGTCCAGCGTCCCCCGTGCCCCTTCCGCGTACCGGTCCCCGTTCAGCGCCAGCGATCCGCCGTGACTCCCGCTCCGCGCGCCGCTTCCCGTCAGGGTGCCGTCATTGCCGCGGCCGGAGCCGTCACGCACGGTGGTGCCGGATCCCTCGGCGAAGTCCCACGCGACCGCGGCGCCGCTCACCGGGGGCTTCGGCGGTGTACGGGAGTGCGAGGGCTTCGGTGCGGAGGGACTCGGGGTGCGCGGCTTCTTCGTTTTCTTCTTCTTCGGTGGCGGGGAGGGCCGCGGAGAGGCCGATCCGGCCGGGGAGCCGGCCGTCACCGAGAAGGTCGGACGGTCCTGTGCCGGGGTGGTGTCACGGCCGTCCGCCCCGCTGTCGTGCGTGGCGGAGAGCGCCGCGGCGGCGATGACCCCCAGACAGATGGCGCCCGAGGTGAGTGCCACCTGCGCGGTGCGGCGGCTGCGGCTGCCACCGAGGGTGTGCCCGGTGGTGGGTGCGGCGGCTCCGGCCGCCGCCTCCGGTGCCGTCCCCTCCGTGGCCGGGGCCGCGGAGGGGGTCTCCGGGGCGTCCCGCGCACCCTCGTCGGCGCCACCGGACACCGCCCGGCCCGCCGCCGGACGCTCCGCGACATAGCGCGCCCCTCCCCAGGCCAGCACACCTTCCGCGAGCAGGGTGTCGCAGTGGTGCTCCATCCGGGACAGGTCGTCGAACGCCCGTCGGCAGTAGGCGCAGTCGGCGAGATGGCCGTCCACGTCCCCGGCGGGGGAGATGCGCCGGGTCTCCGCGGCGACCTCGACCAGCCGGGTGAACGGGCGGCACGCGGCGTCGCCCTCGTCCGCGTACGTCCGCAGGTAGGCGTCCCGGAACTTGGCGCGGGCGTTCGCGGACCAGCCGCGCACGGTGTCGGTCCGCGCGCCCAGCAGACGGCCGATGGCCGCGGGGTCCTCACGCTCGACCACATCGTGCCAGAGCACGGTGCGGAGGTGGGCCGGCAGCCCGCGGAAGGCGGTGCGCAGAAGGCCGGGGCGGGGACGGACGGTCCGGCGTCCGTTTCCGTACCGCCCCGACTCCGGCCCGGCGCTTCCGCTCCGCGCGTATGCGGCCGGCTGATCCGGGCCGCTCTCCAGCCACTCCCGGAAGTCCGGGCTCAGTTCATTGCGGCGGCCGGAGTCCAGCCATCGCCGTCTGGCCACCTCGACCACCGCGCCCAGCAGCTTCGGCCGCCACGCCTCGTCCGGTGCGGCGGGATCCGCGTCGAGCACGGCCGTGAGGATCGCCTCCGAGGCCAGGGTGGCGGCGCCGGGCGGGGCGGACACACAGAGCGAGGCGTAGCCGGTCACCGCCGGCAGATGGCGCGTGCTCAGCTCCGCCACCACCCGTCCGACCGACTCGGGTTCCCGTGACGCCCGGTTGACCAGGGCGGTGTCACCCAGGCCGGAGAGGGGTTCCCCGCCGTCGGCCGGTGCTGCGCCGGTGTCTTGCCATCGTTGGGACACGTCGTCATTCCTGCGATCTGTGGGGATGTGTGGGGCCACCCACGTCGGATCGGACCCGGCGCTGCCGTGGCCGCCCCTCCTCTCACCGAAGTGCCACGTCCGGCGTGGCCGCCGCGTGAGCACTAATGATGCACTCCGGTGGAATTCAATAACAACACAGCGGCGTTGACTCCTGGTCGCCCCGGGCAAACACCCTCATCGGGGCCGGGGCCCGTGGGTGTTGAGGAAGAGCGCGGGGCCCGGTGCCAGCCGGCCGTCGGCCGCGAGCGAGGTCAGCGCGGCCATCGCCTTCGCCGTGTACACCGGTTCCAGCAGCAGCGACGCGGTGTCGGCGGCGAGCCGCCGGGCGCGCAGGGCCTCCGGGGTGGGGTGGCCGTAGCCGGGTCCGAGCCAGTGGCGCACCAGGGTCAGTTGCTCCGGGCCGATGGATGTCGGGGGCAGGCCGGCGCCGCGCGACCGGAGGAGGTGTGCGGTTCCGCGCGCCAGACCGGTCACGGCGGGCATGTCCAGCCGGAGCGTGTCATTGACGACCACCCCCACGACCCGGGTGCGGAGTCCGGCGAGGCGCAGACCGAGGGCGAGCCCGGCGGCCGTTCCTCCGCTGCCGACGGCGGTGACGA
This sequence comes from Streptomyces cucumeris, assembly GCF_024295805.1. GTDB lineage: Bacteria > Actinomycetota > Actinomycetes > Streptomycetales > Streptomycetaceae > Streptomyces > Streptomyces cucumeris. Next base: position 37,257 of record NZ_JANCLX010000037.1, on the reverse strand, counting down.
GGTGGGAGGGTTCGGGGAGGGCCCCGGCCGCGATCTGGTCCGCGAGTTCGAGCGCCACCTCGACGGGGCCGAGGGTGCCGACGGGGGTGGAGCCACCCGCCGGAAGGTAGTGCGGGAGCCGTCCCGCGGTGGTGTGCCGCAGGAACAGCCAGGGTGCCGTGGCCATGGTGCGGAGCTTGGTACGGGTGAAGTGCAGGGTGGCCCCGGACCGGCGCAACCGCTCGAGCTGGGCCCGTACGTGGTCGTCGACCGGCTGGTCGATGAGGGCCAGGGCGGTGGCCATCCCCTGCTCCCGGGCGTACAGCGCGGCGGCCAGGCCCCAGTTGGTGCCGATACCGCCGACGGTCAGGAGGGTCCGCGCCCCACGGCGCCGTGCGTCGGGCAGCAGCCACTCGAGTTTGCGCACCTTGTTGCCGCCCCATCCGCCGTCGCCGTAGCCGCTCTCGTCCTTGCACCACAGCGCGGTGCCGGGGGCCGGATCGGGCAACCGCCGTACGGGGGTGGGGGCGTGGCCGAGCGGAAGAAAAGGCAGTGTGGACTCCAGTGCGGGAAATCGGTCATGGAGCCGGGGGTGGTGGGCCGGGGCGGGGTGCACCATTTCCGGTCCTTTCTGTGAGACATCGCTCAATCAGCCATTTCTTGCATTGCCCTGGTCTTCTCTTAACCTCCGCCTATTGGTTACCCCCTTATCGTGCCGGATACGTGGTCGATCTCGGCCTGACTCCGTATCAGGGAGGTACCGTGCAGGCATTGCTGGACCGTGCGCGTTCGCTGAGGCAGCGGGTGGATTTCGAGAGCGCTGAATACCGGAAGCTGGCGGAGGGACAATCCCCGGAGGCGCTGTTCATCACCTGCTCCGACTCGCGGGTGATACCCGCTTTCATCATGCAGGCGCGTCCGGGGGAGATATTCGAGTTGCGTAACGCAGGCAATATCGTCCCCCCGCCCGCGGGGCGGGGGGCGTCGGGCGAGGCCGCCACCCTCGAGTACGCGCTGCGGGTGCTGGACGTTCAGGACGTCATCGTCTGCGGCCATTCGCACTGCGGGGCCATGGGTGCGCTGCGGGCCGGAACAGATCTCTCGGATCTGCCCGGTGTGGGGGCATGGCTCGAACTCGCCCGCCCCGGACTCGCGCCCCTGCTGTCGCCGGATGCCGCGAACGGCCACGGGGGCGGCGCGGAGGGGCCGTTGCTGCGCGAGGTGGTGCAGCGCAACGTGGTCCACCAGTTGTCCGTACTGCGCCAGTACCCGGTGGTGCGCGAGCGGGTGGAGGCGGGGAGGCTGCGCCTGCACGGCTGGTACTACGAGGTGGACACCGGCCGGCTGGGTGAACTGGGCGCCGACGGGCTGTTCTCGGAGCATCTGTCATGAGTGGCGCACACGCCCGCCCCCGGCGGAAACCGGGCCGGGATCCCGGCGGACCACCGCCGGGCGACACCGGCACCGACACCACCGCCCCGCCGGCCGGGGCTGCCGGCCGGCGGGGCGCGCCAGGCGGGGGCGGCTGGGACCGGGAGAGCCTGGCCACCGACTTCGCCGCGTCACTCGTGGTCTTCCTGGTGGCCCTGCCCCTGTGCATCGGCGTGGCGGTGGCGTCCGGTGTCACGGCCGAACTGGGCATCGTCTCCGGTGTCATCGGCGGACTGGTCGTCGGGATGGCCCGGGGCAGTACGCTCCAGGTCAGCGGACCGGCGGCGGGCCTGGCCGCGCTGGTGGCCGAGACGGTGGCGGAGCACGGGGTGGCCATGCTCGGGATCATCGTCCTGGGCGCCGGGATCCTGCAGATCATCCTCGGTCTGATCCGGATGGGCAGGCTCTTCCAGGCCATCTCCATGGCCGTGGTGCAGGGCATGCTCGCCGGTATCGGACTGCCGCTGATGTTCAGCCAGTCCTACCCCCTGGCCGACAACAAGGCTCCCGGTACTCCCGTCGAGAACGTGGCGGGGCTGCCCGGCCTGGTCTCCGACACCGTGCAGAACCCGCAGGCCCTCATCGCCGCGGGCCTCGGCATCGCCACCGTGGTGCTCAGCTTCCTGTGGAAGAAGGTGCCGGGGCCGGCCGCGAAGGTCCCGGCCGCCCTGGTGGCGGTAGGTGTCGGGATCGTCGTGGCGAGCCTGCCCGGGGTGGCGGTGAAAACGCTCCAGGTCGGTGATCTGCTGGGCTCCGTACATCTGCCGGGGGCCGAGGAGTTCGCCGGGCTGACGGACGTCGGGATCATCACCTCGATCCTCACCTTCACCGTCATCGCCTCCGCCGAGTCGCTGTTCACCGCCGCGGCCGTCGACCGGATGCACAGCGGTCCGCGCACCCGCTACAACACCGAGCTCATCGCCCAGGGCGCCGGGAACACGGTGGCCGGTGTGCTCGGTGCCCTCCCCGTCACGGCGGTGGTGGCCCGCAGTTCGGCCAATGTCCAGGCGGGTGCCAGGACCCGGCTCTCCCGCACCCTGCACGGGCTGTGGCTGCTGGCCTTCGCGCTGCTGCTGCCGCAGGTCCTGGCTCTGATCCCGATCTCCGTGCTGGCCGGAGTCCTGGTCCACAGCGGCTGGAAGCTGTTCGCCCCCGCGGAGTTCCCGAAGATGTGGCGGCAGGACCGCGGCGAGTTCGGCGTGATGGCGCTCACCACGACGGTCATCTTCGCCACCGCGCTCCTCGAAGGTGTTCTGGCGGGCCTCGCCGCCGGAATGATCCTCGCCGCCCTGCGCATGTCCCAGGCCGTCGTCGCACACCGCACCGAAGGGGACACCACCACCGTCACCCTCAGCGGCAACGCCACCTTCCTCCGGCTCCCCCGTCTCATCGAGGTCCTCGAGGCCGCGGGGGAGACCGACACCCCGCACCTCCGGATCGACCTCACGGGGACGACCCACCTCGACCACGCCTGCCACCAGCAGATCACCGAGTTCGCGGACGAGCGGCGGGCGAACGGCACCCGGGTCGATCTTCTGATGCCGGGCGGTACGGACTCCACCCCGGCCGCACCGGCCCCCACTCCGGCCACCGGCGCACAGTGGTTCTCTCGCGACCCCCGCCCCACCGAGGGGCACGACGACTGGCAGGCATGGGAGAACGACCTCAGGTCGGAGCCGGGGTACACACCCCGCTGACCCCCGGCACCGCCCGACCGCACGCCTCACCGCCGTCCCCGCCCCGACCCCCGCCGGGGCGGGGCCGGCGGAGGGCGCTTCCCGGCTACGGCTTGCCGAAGGCCGCGATCGCGGAGTACGCGGCCGAAGTCCCGGCCGTCCGGGCCGGCCCCGGCCACCGCGGTACCGCCGTGTGCCGCCGCCCGTTCACGGACACCGACCAGACCGTGGCCGCCACCCGGGCCGGGCCGTGGCCCGCGTCCGTCGTCCGTCACCGTGACGTGCAACGCGTTGTCACCGTAGGTGAGATGGACGGACACGGTGCGGGCGGCGGCGTGTCTGACCGGATGTCATGCATCTCCCGTGCGATCCGGGCGCGTTCGCGGGCGGTGGCCCGCTCGGTCTCGATCCGGTTCGCCCGCTGCCGGGCATCGGTGAGCCGCCCGAAGACATAGGCGGCGGCGAACACGAAAACGCAGAAGGACAGTTCACGCGCCGACCGGGTGTTGAGCCATTCCGACACCGGCACGGCCACCAGCAGAAGTCCCCCGGTGGCCAGCCGTTTCGGGGGTGGTGACACCGCGGCGACGGTGTAGACGACCACGAGCCCGGGATACGGCAGCGGCTGCCCGGGGCCGTCCAGCGCCAGTTGGTACAGCGCGCTCGCCGCCACGACCGCCAGCAGGACGGCGACGGGCGCGCGCCGGCGCCAGACCAGGGGGATCACGATGAGGGTGGTCAGCCCGTAGGCGGACCAGGTCGCGGGCTCCAGTTCGGGCCCGCGGGACACGACGAAGGGCATCGTCATCGCCGCCTGCACCAGGAGCGCGATGCCGAGGTCCACCGTCAGGGGGTTGGCCGCCCCAGTGCGCGACCGGCCTCCCACCACCGTCGCAGGCGTCCGTGCGGATCCCTCACGGTGTGCCGTCCCCGCGCCAGGCGGTGCGGCGGGGAAAGCCGGGCAGTTCGGCGGTGCGCGGCACGTCCACGGCGAGCCGTACGGCGCTGTCGAGGTCGTCCGCGGTGACGGGGGAGGGGCGGGCGCTGGGCTCCGCTGATCCGGGCATGGCGGGACCGTACCCCGGGCGCGGGAGTCCGGCCCACACACGTTCCGCGCTCAGGCCACCCGGTGCTCCTGCTCCAGGGTCTCCTTGAGCCGCTCCAGCGTCTGCCGGATGCTGCGCCGGTTGAACCCGGCGCGGTCGCGCACCCCGGTGACCAGCGGGCTGATCCCGCTACGCATCAGCCATCCCCGCTGGTCGATCCAGGTCTCGGTGACCTGGGTGGCCCGGCCCTCGTCGAGCGGTTCGAAGCGGTAGCTCCAGACCGCGATGCGCAGTCCCACCGCCCGTACGACGAAGGTGAACCGCTCCCCGGGATCGGCCACGGTCACGGTGCACCGGGTCGACCACGGGCGCCAGCCGGCGCGGTTGGTGCCGGTGAACCGCGTCCCCGCACGCATCTCCGCGGCCGCGCCGCCCCTGACCCTGCCGCCGGTGCACTCGGGGCTCCAGCGGCCCATCTCCGACACCCGCGTGACCGTGTCGTACACCGTCCGCGGCGGTACGGCGATCCGCGTCGTCCCGGACACCATGTCGTCCGTCATCGGCCTCTCCTCATCGGCTCCTCCTCCGTCGCCGCCGGCCGGCGCCGACGGCTCCCGCGCGATCCCTCCCGGGCCGCGGCCCCGGCACACGCCGCGGTCTCAGCACAGAAGGTTCAGCGCCTCCGGCAACACCCGTGCCGTCACCGGCAGTTCGGCCTCCACCTCGCCGTCGGCGCCGTAGGGCAGATCCCGGTCCGCCTCGATGCGCACCTCGCGCCCGTGCAGGATCTCCACCTCCTTGCGCCGTACGTGCTGCCCGGTCTTGAGCTCGTTCATCATGCTGAAGAACAGCATCCGCGACGCGTGGTGGATGACCACCACATCGAGCACACCGTCGCGGACCGAGGCGCCGGGCGCGATCTGTCGGCCGAAGCCGTAGTAGCCGGAGTTGGCCGCCACCACGGTGTACCCGGTGCGCTCGAGTGTCGTGCCGTCGATGGTGATGCGGTAGTGCACGGGCCGCCAGGTGGTGACGGCCCGCAGCCCGCCCGCGTAGTACGAGGCGGCGCCGCCCAGTGCACGGTAGGCGTCGGCGTGGCGGTTGGCGAGGGCGTCCACCCCCGCGTACACACTGCCCAGGACCGCCATCCGCTGGTGGACGGCGGACTCGACCTCGATGGCGTCGGTCTTCACGGGCTCGGCGGTCAGCAGCAGTTCGGCGAGGTCCGCCACCTTCTCGGGCAGTCCGAGCGCACGGGCGAAGTCATTGCCCCGGCCCGCGGGCACGATACCCGCGACGGCGTCGGTCCCGGCCAGGGCGCCGACGACCCGCCCCGCCAGTCCGTCGCCGCCCACACCGAGGACCACCCGGCCCTGCTCGGCCGCGCGCACGGCGAGGTCGCGCGCATGGCCGAGACTGCGGCTGTACTCGACTTCGAGCTCCGCACCCCCCTCACGGAGGGCGCGGGCCAGCGGGACCAGGGACTCGCTGCCCGAGCTCCCCGAGGTGGGTTTGACGACGGCGGTGAAGTTGCGCATGGCTACGCTCCGGGGGACGTCAGGGGCGGCAGGAGAATACCCGGGTTGAGGATGCCGGACGGGTCGAGCCGGTTCTTGACGGCGTGCAGGACCTCCACGCCCAGCGGGCCGATCTCCTGTGCGTACCAGTCCCGGTGGTCGGTGCCCACCCCGTGGTGATGGCTGATCGTACCGCCGGAGGCGATGATCGCGTCATTGGCCGCCCGCTTGGCGCCCGCCCACGTCTCCTCGGGCTTGTCGCCCTGGGCGCTGAGCACGGTGAAGTACAGCGACGCGCCCGCCGGGTAGACGTGGGAGATGTGGCACAGCACCACCGGCGGGGTACCCGCCCCGGACAGGGCCGTGGTGAGCGCGGTGCGCACGTTCTCATAGAGCGCGGGGATCCGGGACCAGTACGCGGCGGTCTCCAGCGTCTCCGCGAACGCGCCCGCGTCGAGCAGCGCGTCCCGCAGGTACGGGGCGGAGTAGCGGCCGTGGTTCCACTTCTCGCCCGGCTCCTCACCGAGGAAGGTGCCCTCGTGGGCGCGCAGCACGGCCCGGGCGCGTTCCCTGCGGACCGCCACCTCCTCGGCGTCGCCCTCGTATCCGGCGATGGCCAGGCACCCCGACTCCGAAGCCCCCTTCCCGATGGCCTCCGGGTCGGCCAGGCCCACCAGGGTCTCGGTCTCGTCGGACAGCCGCAGCACGGTGGGCAGCGGACCGTCCTGGGCCAGTGCACGCAGTGCCGCCCGGCCCGCCTCGAAGGAGCCGAAGCGCCAGCCCTCGTAGACGCGGGTGGTGGGGCGCGGCCGGATCCGCACGGTCACCGAGGTGATCACACCGAAGGCGCCCTCGGACCCCAGCACCAGCTGGCGCAGATCCGGTCCGGCGGCCGAGCGCGGGGCGCTGCGGCCGGTCTCCCAGGTGCCCTCGGGTGTGGCCACGCGCAGCGCGGTCACCATGTCGTCGAAGCGGCCGTAGCCTGCCGACGCCTGACCGCTGGAGCGGGCGGCGGCGAATCCGCCGATCGTCGCCCACTCGAAGGACTGCGGGAAGTGGCCCAGGGTGTAGCCGTGTTCGGCGAGCAGCGCCTCGGCCTCGGGGCCGCGCAGACCGGGTTCGAGCACCGCGGTGCGGGAGACGGTGTCCACCTCGGTCAGCCGGTTCATCCGGCGCAGGTCGAGGGTGACGAAGCAGCCGTGGCCGCTGGGGGCGAGCCCGCCGACGACACTGGTGCCGCCGCCGAAGGGGACGACCGCGATCCGGCGCTCGGCGCACAGCCGCAGAACGGCCACGACCTCGTCGTGGCTGCCGGGGCGCAGCACCGCGTCGGGGGCGTCCTCGACCGCGCCGGACCGGATGTGCAGCAGGTCGGGCGTGGACTTGCCGCGGGTGCGGCGGACCCGGCTCTCGCCGTCGGTGCGGACGTGTTCCGCGCCGACGATCCCGGCGAACGCCTCGCGGGCGTCATCGGGCAGCCGGGAGGCGCGGGGCAGGGCGTCCTCCAGGGCGACGGAGCGGCCGTCGGAGGGCCGTACGCCGAGGAGTTCGCCGAGCAGGCCGACGACGGACTCGGGCAGTGGCGCGGCCCGCTCCGGATCGCCCCAGCCATTCCACAGCATGTCTGTCGACTCCACCTGATTCCTCGCTTCTCCGTGCGGCTCAGCCGTGCTTCGCGGTGCGGTCCGGACGCGGATCACCCGCATCCGGGGCGGGCCCGGCCTTCGCCCGGCGCCGTATCCGCCGTTACACTGTGACAGATGACGTCCAAACGCAACACCTCTCGGGATGACGACGCCGTGCTCGACGCCGCACGGGACTGTGTGCTGGCCGTCGGCGTCCGGCGGACGACCCTGACCGACGTCGCGCGCCGCGCCGGCGTCTCCCGGATGACGCTCTACCGCCGCTGGCCCGATGTAGGGGGGCTGGTCGGTGACCTCATGACCCGGGAGTGGCTGGCCGTCACCCTGGGCGCCATGCCGCATCCGGGCCCGCTCGGGACGGCGCAGGCCCCGCTCGTCGATGCCCTGGTGAGCGGGTTGCGGGCGCTGCGCGGCCATCCGCTGTTCCGCAAGATCCTCGACGTCGACCCCGAGCTGATGCTCCCGTACCTCTTCGACCGCCGCGGCGCCAGCCAGAACCGGGTGCTGGAGTTCATCGAGGAGGCGCTGCGGCGCGGCCACGCGGACGGCACGGTCCGCCAGGACCACCCGGTGCGCCAGGCCCGCGCCCTGGTGCTGGTCCTCCAGTCGTTCGCGCTGTCCCTGCAGACCATGACCGACGACACCGATCCCGAGCTGGACGACACCGCCTTCTACGCGGAAGTCCGCCACATCCTGGAAAGGATCCTCGCCCCATGAGCGCTGCCGCGGGTTCCCGCCCCGACTACTCCCTCAACCGAGCGCGCCGTTCCCGGGAACTGGAGGAACTGGCCGCGGGCGGCCCCGGCGCCCATGTCGATGTACTGGTCGTCGGACTCGGCGTCACCGGCGCCGGAGCCGCCCTCGACGCCGCTTCCCGGGGCCTGTCGGTCGCCGCGGTGGACGCCCACGACCTGGCCTTCGGCACCTCCCGATGGAGCTCCAAGCTGGTCCACGGCGGACTGCGCTATCTGGCCACCGGCGATGTCGGCGTGGCCCACGAGAGCGCGGTCGAGCGCGGCACGCTGATGGAGCGCACCGCCCCGCACCTGGTGCGCGCCCAGTCCTTCGTGATGCCGCTGACCGCCCTCACCTCACACCGCAACGCGGCCCTGGTCCGGGCCGGACTGCGGGCCGGTGACGTACTGCGGCTGTCCGCCCGCACCGGCCGCGCCACCCTGCCCGCGCCCCGGCGGCTGTCGGCCGTGGAGACCCTGGCCGCCGCCCCCGGGCTGCGGCGGCAGAGCCTGCGCGGCGGACTGCTGTCCTGGGACGGCCAGCTCGCCGACGACGCCCGGCTGGTGACCGCCATCGCGCGCACCGCCGCCGGACACGGCGCCCGGGTGCTCACCCGCACCCGTGCCCTGTCCCTCACCGGCGGCGAGGCCCTGCTGCGCGACGAACTCACCGGGCAGGAGTTCCGTATCCGGGCCCGCACCGTCATCAACGCCACCGGTGTCTGGGCCGCCGAGCTGACCGAGGGCATCCGGCTGCGTCCGTCCCGCGGCACCCATCTGGTGCTCCGGGCCGAGAGTCTGGGGGGTCTGCGCACCGGGCTGCACATCCCCGTCCCCGGTGAGACCAACCGTTTCGTCCTGGTGATGCCCCAGGACGACGGCCGTGTCTACGTGGGCCTGACCGACGAGCCCGTGGACGGCCCGCTGCCGGACGTCCCCGAGGCACCGGAGTCCGACATCGGCTTCCTGCTGGACATCCTGGGCTCCGTCCTCGACGTGCCCGTCCGCCGCGAGGACGTGGTCGGCGCCTTCGCGGGACTGCGCCCCCTGCTGGAGACCGAGCACACCGCGCGCACCGCCGACATCTCCCGCCGCCACGCGGTCCTCACCTCGTCCGAGGGCGTGGTGACCGTCGTCGGCGGCAAGCTCACCACCTACCGCCGGATGGCGCAGGACGCCGTGGACGCCGCGCTCACCGCGGGCCGCCTCGACGCGCCCGCTCCCTGCCGCACCTCGCGGATCCCCCTGGTGGGCGCCGCGCCCCGGCCCGCGCTCGCCACCCTGGCCGCGCCCCGCCGGCTGCTCGACCGCTACGGCACCGAGGCCACCGCCGTCCAGGCCCTGGCCGACACCGACCCCCGGCTGGCCGAACCGGTCGCCGACGGCGTACGGACCACCCGCGCCGAGCTCCTGTGGGCGGTACGCCACGAGGGCGCGCTCGACGAGTCCGATCTGCTGGACCGCCGCACCCGCGTCGGCCTGGTCCCCGAGGACCGGGCGGCGGCGACGGCCGCGGCCCGGGAGGCGCTGGCGACGCTGGCCGACCGGGTGTGACGGACGGGGAGAACAGGGTGTGACGGACGGGAGAAGGGAGCGCGGCCCGGTCCGGGGACGTCCGCCCGGCCCCGGTGACGCGGTGGGCAGCCGCCTGACCAGGGCCGCGAGCCCCGCTCGGCCCGCGCCTACCTCAATTGAATGAGTCCGGCTCATTCGATTGAGGTGGCCAAATGTCGGCTAGCCGTACGAAGCCGCAGGCCAGGTCGGTTCCCTAGGGTCAGACGCATGGAAAGAGCCGTCGAAGGGTCCTGGCCGCGCGTTCCACGCGCCCACTCCTGAGACCGCGCGACGCGTCCACGGTGTCACTCACGGTGACACCGCTTCCCGGACGCCCGCGGCTCCCACGGACCCCGACGGCGAGCAGCGGCGGATCGGCCGCCGCCGTGCCGCTGCGCTGCCCCTGTCCCCGCTTCGGAAGTGCTGACGCCTTGATTCACTCTGCTCCCCGGACACGTCCTGCCCTCGACCGGACCGGCCGCCGCCGGCGCACGCTGGGCGCGGCGGTCGCCGCGGGGCTGGCCCTGGGCGCACTGGCCGCACCCGCGGCCGTGGCCGCGGACCACACCGGTCCGCGGGGCGCCGGGGCGGACCGCCCCACGCTCGACACCGGCTCCCCGGTCCGCGTGAACCAGGTCGGCTACCCGACGCACGGCGCCAAGAAGGGCACCGTCGTCACGTCCGCCACCAAGCCCCTGACCTGGACCCTGCGCGACGCCGACGGGGTGAAGCGGGCCAGTGGCCGCACCACCCCGGCGGGGATCGACCGCAGCTCCGGCCAGAATGTGCAGACCTTCGACTTCAGCGAGGTCAGCACCCCGGGCAAGGGGTACACCGTCACCATCGGCGGCAAGAAGAGCGAGCCGTTCGCCATCGGCGACAACCTCTACGGCTCGCTGCGCTCCGACGCGCTGGCGTACTTCTACCACAACCGCAGTGGCATCAAGATCGACAAGAAGTTCGTCGGCGACGCGTACGCTCGCCCCGCGGGCCACGACAAGAAGGCCGCGCGCGGCGGCGACACCCGGGCGCGCTGCTCGCTGAAGGGCGTGTGCGACTACCGGCGCGATGTCTCCGGTGGCTGGTACGACGCCGGTGACCACGGCAAGTACGTCGTCAACGGCGGTATCTCGGTGGCCCAGCTGATGTCCTCCTACGAGCGCACCCTCACCGCTCCGGGCGCCGACGCCGCGCCGCTGGGCGACGGACGGCTCCGGGTGCCCGAGCGCGGCAACGGCACCCCCGACGTCCTCGACGAGGCCCGCTGGGAGATGGACTTCCTGATGCGGATGCAGGTGCCCGAGGGCCGGCCGTTCGCCGGGATGGCGTTCCACAAGATGCACGACAAGCAGTGGACCGGAATACCCACCCGGCCGGACCGGGACGAGCAGCCGCGGGTGCTGCGCCCGCCGTCCACCGCCGCCACGCTCAACCTCGCGGCCACCGCCGCGCAGGCCGCCCGGCTCTTCCAGCCCTACGACGCGGAGTACGCGAAGCGGTGCCTGGAAGTGGCGCGGAGCGCATGGGCCGCGGCCAAGGCGCACCCGGACAAGTTCGCCAGTGACCGGGACTCCGTCGGCGGCGGCGCGTACGGCGACCGCGACGTCCGGGACGAGTTCTACTGGGCGGCGTCCGAGCTGTTCCTCACCACCGGCGAGAACACCTACCGCAAGGCGTTCCTCGGCTCCCCGCTGCACGGCGACGCCGACGCGCTCTTCCCGCGCGTCAGCGGTGTGTCCTGGGCGTCGGTGGCCGGACTCGGCGCGCTGGACCTGGCCACCGTGCCCGGCAACCTCACCGGTGAGCAGCGCGCGGCGGTCCGCTCGACGGTCACCGAGGCCGCCGACCGCTACGCCTCGTTCTCCGAGAAGTCGGCCTACGGCGTGCCCTACGCGCCCAAGGGCAACCGGTACGAGTGGGGCTCCAACAGCCAGGTGCTGAACAACATGGTCGTCCTCGCCACCGCGCACGACCTGACCGGCAAGGACCGCTACCGGGACGCGGTGCTGCGCGGCATGGACTACCTGCTGGGCGGCAACCCGCTCAACCAGTCCTACGTCACCGGCTACGGCGAACGGGACTCGCGCAACCAGCACCACCGCTTCTGGGCACATCAGCTCGACCGCAAGCTGCCGCGCCCGGCCCGTGGTTCGCTGGCCGGAGGCCCCAACTCCGGCCTGGAGGACCCGCTTTCCAAGAAGAAGCTGAAGGGCTGCGCCCCGGCGATGTGCTACACGGACGACATCATGGCGTTCTCCACCAACGAGATCACCATCAACTGGAACGCACCACTGGCCTGGATCTCGGCATACGTCGACGACCAGGAGCGGTGACGGAGGCACCACGTCTTTCAGGGGTACGCGATGCGGCCGGCGGGAAACGCCGGCCGCATCGTCGTGTCCCGCGCCTCCCGTACCCCTCGCGCCTCCCGTGCTTCCCGGGCCCTCGGCGGGGCGGCCGGCCGAGCGGGCCTGTCACCCGATGGGGCTACGGCCGTGGAGGCGCCTGGTATCAGGGGCCGCTTCATGGTCGGCTTGACCACGTGGCGGCTGCCCGTCCCATGGCTCGGCGGGTCGGTGGCACGCCGCACCCAGCCCCTGCCAGGGACCCGCTCAGGAAGGCGGATGATGACCGGTCAGCACCGTCCGGCCGCCGACACCATCGTCGTCGGCGCCGGGCTCGCGGGCCTCGCCTGCGCGCTCGACCTCAGCCGCGCGGGCCGGCGGGTCGAACTCCTGGAGGCGTCCGACGGCGTGGGCGGCCGGATGCGTACGGACCGCCGCGACGGATTCCTCCTGGACCGTGGCTTCCAGGTCTTCAACACCGCATACCCCCAGGTCAAACAGCGGGTGGAGCTACGGGCCCTGCGGCTGCGGCCGTTCACCCCGGGCGTCGTCGCCCACACCCCCCGGGGTGTGGTGCGGCTCGCCGATCCGACGCGGTGTCCGCGGGCGGTGAGCGGTCTGCTGCCCGGGCGCGCCCTGTCGGCGCGTGACCTCACCGCGCTGGCCGCCCTGACCACGCGCGATCTGCTGGTACCGGCCGCGTTGCTCAAGCGGCGCCCGGACCGGTCCACCGCCGAGGCACTGACCCGGGCCGGGCTGTCGTCCCGCGCCGTGGAGGAGGTGCTGCGGCCCTTCCTGTCCGGGGTGTTCCTGGAGGACGAACTCGAGACCTCCGCCCGCTTCTTCCACCTCGTCTGGCGCAGCATGGCGCGCGGCACCCTCTGCCTCCCCGCGGAGGGCATCGGGGCGGTGCCGCGGCAGCTCGCCGACGGCCTGCCCGAGGGCACGCTCCGGCTGGACACCCCGGTGGCGGCGCTCACCGACACCGGTGTGCTCTTGGAGGACGGAGGTGAACGCCCGGCCGCCACGGTCGTGGTGGCCACCGACGCCGCCACCGCCGTCCGTCTGCTGCCCGGCCTCCCGCTCCCCGGTCACCGGGGAGTCACCACGTACTACCACGCCACCGGCACACCTCCGCTGCCCGAACCGACCCTGGTCACCGACAGCGACTCCGCCATCCTCAATACCTGTGTGCTCTCCGAGGTCATCCCCACCTGCGCACCGCGCGGCACCTCCCTCGTCCAGACCTCCGTGCTGCCCTCGGACCGGCCGGATGGCGAGGCAGCCGTACGCGAGCGGCTCGGAGCGCTCTACGGTGTCGACGCCGCCGACTGGGACCTGATCGCCACCTACAGCGTCGAAGCGGCCCTCCCCGCCATGCGCGCGCCGTGGCCGCTGAGCCGTACGACCCGCTTCGCCGAGGGCCGCTACGTCTGCGGCGACCACCGCGCCACCGGCTCCGTGCAGGGCGCCCTCGCCTCCGGCGGCCGCGCGGCGCGGGAGGTGCTGGCCGATTCCGCCGGGCGGTGAGCTCTTCGGGGGGTGAGCCTTCACGTGGTGAGCTCCCAGAAGGTGTACTTCCGGTCCTCGGAAAAGGCCGGTTCCCCAATGCTCGGACGGGCGGAGGAGAGCGACGGGTAAAGGCGCGCGGCGTGCCCTCGGGGGACCAGGTGCAGGGTGAACTCCTGCATAGTGGCGAGCAATTCCCCGTAGGGCGCGGTCGGCATGCGGACCTTGATAGCATGCGCCACCGACGCGCCAGGCGGGGCCAGGAAAGCGGAATGTGGGATTCAGGGCGCGTTGGTGCTGCTCGCGGGATAACGCCAGGTCAACCGTGCTGCCGGGCCGGTCCTGGAGGGTGTGGAGGGCTGGGAGCGGAGGTGAATCGGCGCCCGTTCCCGGTTGAATGAATTCAACGTTGAATACCTGACGCCGGTGCGTCATTATGTCATTCTGAAGTTTTCCGGGAGTGGCGCCCCGAGGTCAGCGGTCCAGGAAATAGTCAGAGATCGGCAACTTCCTGCCAAAGCCCTGCGGATAGCTGGCAGTAAGAGGACACGGATGCTTTCCTGGATTCTGTCTTACGGCCGCTAGCGTGGTTGTCGACAGAGCGACATCCGAGCGCCAGTTCAGATCCACCCCACCGTGAGACGGCACCCCGCCTTCGTTCGCTGACCGTTGGGAGATTTCGTATATGGCTGAGGTGGAACTCTCGGCAGGGACCATCGAGTACGAGGACACCGGTGGCGACGGGCCGGTGGTCGTCCTCCTGCACGGCGTGGCCATGGACGGTTCGCTGTGGCGGAACGTGGTCGCGGATCTGCGCACCGACTTCCGGTGTGTGGTGCCCACGCTGCCGCTGGGCGGGCACCGGCGTCCGATGCGCGCCGATGCGGATCTGTCCATCCTGGGAGTGGCGCGACTGGTCGCCGAGTTCCTGGAGAAGACCGACCTGCGTGATGTCACCCTGGTGATGAACGACTGGGGCGGGGCGCAGGCCCTCGTCGCCGACGGCCGTGACCAGCGGATCGGACGGCTCGTCATCACCTCCTGTGAGGCGTTCGAGAACTTCCCGCCGGGCCTGCCCGGCAGCAATCTGTACATGTCGGCCAAGATGCCCGGCGGTATCAACCTCGCGTTCCGGCTGCTGAAGCTCACACCGATGCGGCGGATGCCGATGACCTGGGGGAGGATGAGCAAGCGGCCGGTGCCGCACGAGGTCATGAACCAGTGGTTCGAGCCACTGTGGACCTCCAAGGAGATCCGCCGGGATCTGAAGAAGTACGTCCTCGGTGTGCCCGCGAAGAGCGAGCTGAACAACTGGGCCGAGAAGCTGCGGGACTTCGACCGTCCCGCACTCGTCGCCTGGGCCGCGGAGGACAAGGTCATGCCGCCCGAGCACGGCCGCAGACTGGCCGAGCTGCTGCCCAAGGGGCAGCACGTGGAGATCACCGACAGCTACACCCTCATCCCCGAGGACCAGCCGGGACAACTCGCCGCCGCCGTGCGGACGTTCCTGCTGGAGGGGTCCGCGACGGAGGGCTCCGCGGCGGCGGAGTAGCACAGGCCGGACGGGGGTGTCGCGGCAGGCGTGCTCCGGCCCGGGTGGCGAGTGGAACGTGTAGGAGGAGCACATGGCTGAGGGCGCGGACGCGCAGACGAGATCCACGGGGGACACCCGCCCGGGCACACGGACCGGAGGCGGGGCGCCGGGACCCGGGGCCGGACCGGCCCCCGGGTCCTGGGCCGGACGGCTGGCCGCACTGGCCGCCGACGACCGCTACCCGGCCGTGGTGGAACTCGTACGCGAACAGACCGCAGCGCTGCTCGGCACCGACCCCGCCACCATCGACCCGGAGCGCGCCTACCGCGACTACGGCTACAACTCCCTGGCGGCCGTGGAGCTGACCAACCAGCTCCGCAAAGCCACCGGTATGGAGCTGCCGCTCACCCTCCTGTTCGACCACCCCAACCCCTCCGCGGTGGCACAGAACCTGCTGGAGCGGGCCGGGTTCGAGAGGCCCGCACCAGCGACGGCTCCCGTGGCGACGCCCGCCGGATCCCCGGCCGACGGCCATGACGACCCGATCGCCATCGTGGGAATGGCCTGCCGCTATCCGGGCGGTGTGGCCTCGCCCGCGCAGCTGTGGGACATGGTGGCCGAGGGCCGCGACGTGGTCGCGGACTTCCCCCGGGACCGCGGCTGGGACCTGGAGGGTCTCTACGATCCGGATCCCGACCGGCCGGGCACCTGTTACACCCGTGCGGGCGGGTTCCTCGACGGGGCCGCCGACTTCGACGCCGACTTCTTCGGGATCGCCCGCCGTGAGGCGCTGGCGATGGACCCGCAGCAGCGGTTACTGCTGCAGACGGTGTGGGAGGCGCTGGAGGACGGCGGGATCGACCCCGGCACCCTCCGCGGCTCCGCCACCGGTGTGTTCATGGGCACCAGCGGACAGGACTACGACCAGATCGCCCGCGCGGGCTCGCCCGGACTCGAGGGGTACTGGGGCATCGGCTCCGCCGCGAGCGTGCTGTCGGGACGGGTGAGTTACGTCTACGGCTTCGAGGGCCCCGCGCTGTCCGTGGACACCGCCTGCTCCTCGTCGCTGGTGGCCGTCCACCTGGCCGCCCAGGGGCTGCGCCGCGGAGAGTGCGCGCTCGCCGTCGCGGGCGGTGTCACGGTGATGTCCACCCCGAAGGTGTTCACGGAGTTCAGCCGTCAGCGGGCGCTGTCCTCCG
Organism: Streptomyces cucumeris; assembly: GCF_024295805.1. Classification (GTDB taxonomy): domain Bacteria; phylum Actinomycetota; class Actinomycetes; order Streptomycetales; family Streptomycetaceae; genus Streptomyces; species Streptomyces cucumeris. The sequence goes on along the minus strand of NZ_JANCLX010000037.1, from coordinate 21,090 downwards.
ACGGCCGCTGCAAGTCCTTCGCGCAGGCCGCGGACGGCACCGGCTGGTCCGAGGGGATCGGGGGGCTGCTGCTGGAGCGGCTCTCCGACGCCCGCCGCCTCGGCCACCGGGTGCTGGGGCTCGTCCGGGGCACGGCCGTCAACCAGGACGGTGCCAGCAACGGACTCACCGCACCCAACGGGCCCTCGCAGGAACGGGTCATCGCCGCCGCCCTGAAGGACGCGGGCCTCGCCCCGGCGGATGTCGACGCGGTCGAGGGACACGGCACCGGCACCACCCTCGGCGACCCCATCGAGATCACCGCTCTGGCCTCGGCCTACGGCCGGGACCGGGCGGCGGACCGGCCGCTCAGGCTCGGTTCGCTGAAGTCCAACATGGGCCATGCCCAGGCCGCCGCCGGGGTGGGCGGGCTGATCAAGATGGTGCAGGCGCTGCGCCACGGTGTGCTGCCGCGCACCCTGCACATCGACCGGCCCACCGACAAGGCCGACTGGGCCGCGGGTCCGGTGTCGCTGCTGACCGAACCCGCCCCGTGGCCGCGCGCCGAGCACATACGCAGGGCGGGCATCTCCGCCTTCGGCGTGGGTGGCACCAACGCCCATGTGATCGTCGAGGAGGCGCCCGCCGAGGAACACGGCGACCAGCCGGCTGGGCCGACGACTCCGGTGCCCTGGGTGCTGTCGGCCACGTCCCCCGACGCACTGCGCGAGCAGGCCCGGCGACTGCACACCCGGCTCGCGGACCCCGAGCACACCGCCACGCCCCCCGGGCGGGTCGGTCACACCCTCGCCCTCCACCGCGCGCGGTTCGACCACCGTGCGGTGGTCGTCGGCGAGCGGCGCGATGAGCTGCTCACCGCGCTGGACGCATTCGCCCGCGACGCGCACGACGACGACACCGCCACCGCGTACTCCGCCCGGGCCACCGCGCGCACCGGCAGGACCGCGTTCGTCTTCCCCGGCCAGGGCTCCCAGTGGCTCGGCATGGGCCGCGAACTGGCCGCCGCCTACCCGGTGTTCGCCGATGAGCTGCGCGCCTGCGCCGACGCCCTCGCCCCGCACCTGGACTGGTCCCTGGACGATGTGCTCGCCGGCGCGCCGGACGCCCCGCCGCTGGACCGGGTCGATGTGGTGCAACCGGCCCTGTTCGCCGTGATGGTGTCCCTGGCCGCGCTCTGGCGCCACCACGGGGTCCGGCCCGACGCGGTGGTCGGCCACTCCCAGGGCGAGATCGCCGCCGCGTACGTGGCGGGCGGACTGACCCTCGCGGACGCCGCCCGGGTGGTGGCGCTGCGCAGCAAGGCCATCGCCGCCATCGCGGGCGGCGGGGGGATGGCGTCGGTGACCGCCACCCCCGCCCGGCTCACCCCCCTGCTGGAGCGGTGGGCGGGCCGGATCTCGGTGGCCGCCGTGAACGGACCCGCGTCCCTGCTGGTCTCCGGCCCCGCCGACGACCTCACCGAACTCCTCGAGGCCTGCGCGGCCGAGGACATCTGGGCCCGCCGGGTCAACGTCGACTACGCCTCGCACTCCGCCGGGGTCGACGCCCTGCGGGAGGAACTGGCCGGCGCGCTGGCCCCGGTCCGGCCGCACGACGGCCAGGTGCGCTTCCAGTCCACCGTGCGGGGCGGGGCGCTGGCCACCTCCCAGCTCACCGCCGACTACTGGTTCCGCAATCTGCGGCAGACCGTGCGCTTCGAGGAGGCGGTGACGGATCTGGTGGCGGGCGGTTTCACCACGTTCGTCGAGATGAGCCCGCACCCGGTGCTCACCGTCGCCGTCGAGCAGACCACCGAGGCGTCCCCGGCGGGCCGCGCGGCGGTCGTCGGCTCGCTGCGGCGCGACGACGGCGGTCCGCGCCGCTTCCTCGCCTCGCTCGGCGAAGCACACGCCCATGGTGTGCCGGTGGCGTGGGAGACGGTGTTCGGCGAGAGCGGCGAGACCGGCGCAACCGGCGGCCTGGTGGACCTGCCCGGTTACCCGTTCCGGGCCGAGCGGTTCTGGGCGACACCCCGGCAGACCGGGGGCGGCGATGTGTCCGGCGCCGGCCAGCGCGCCGTCGGCCATCCGCTGCTCGCCGCGGCCGTGCCCATGGCCGCGGGGACGGGATGGCTCTGCACGGGGCGGGTGTCCCGCCGTACGCATCCGTGGCTGACCGACCACACGGTCTACGACATGGTCCTGCTGCCCGGCACCGCGTTCGTGGACATCGCCCTGCGGGCCGGTGAACTGACCGGCGCTCCGGTGGTGGAGGACCTGGCCATCGAGGCACCGCTCGCGGTCCCCGGCGACACCGCGGTGGACCTCCAGGCCGTGGTGGGCGCACCCGACGACGAGGGCAGGCGGCCGCTCACGCTGTACTCGCGGACCGCCGGCACCGAGGGCGAACACGGCTGGACCCGGCACGCCACCGGCACACTGGCGGTGGACGAGGAGGGCGCGGCCACCGGGACGGCCCTCGAGGTGTGGCCGCCCGCCGGGGCGGAGCGCCTGGACACCGACGACCTCTACGACCGGCTCGCGGACCGCGGCTTCGGCTACGGGCCGGCCTTCCAGGGACTGTCCGCGGCATGGCGGCTCGGCGACACGGTGTACGCGGAGGTGGCCGCCCTCGCCGAGGAGGAGCGGGCCGACGGCGAACGCCACGGTCTCCACCCGGCGTTGCTGGACGCCTCCTTCCACGCCCGGCTCACCGGCCTGGGCCGGACCGGTGCCACGGACGGGGAGCGGGACGGTGCCTGGCTGCCCTTCGCCTGGTCCGGGGTACGGATCAGCGCTCCCGGCGCCACCGGCCCGCTGCGCGTCACCCTCACCCCGCTGGGCGAGGGCACGGTCGGGATGACGGCGGTGGACGGCGCCGGCGCACCGGTGGTGTCCGTCGCGTCCGTGCTGGCCCGGCCGGTCTCCACCGGGCAGTTGGCGGCGGTCCGCGCGGCCACCGCGGACGAGGCGCTGTTCCGCCTCGACTGGGCGGCGGTGGACACACCGGACCGGCCCGTCGCGCCACGTCGCTGGGCGGCCCTCGGCCCCGTACCGTTCGCGCTCCCCGGGACGGACCCGGCGCACCACGCGGACCTGGGCGCGCTCGCCGCCTCGGTGGCGGCGGGGGCGGACGTTCCCGATGTCGTGGTCGTGCCCGCCGAGGCCCCCGGCACCCTCACCGCCGCCGGTGTCCGCGCGGTCGCCCAGACCACCCGGCGACTCCTCCAGGAATGGCTTGCCGACGAGCGGTTCAGCGGTACGGAACTGGTGTTCCTCACCCGAGCGGCGATACGCACGCCGGCGGATGCCGACGCCACGGCACCGGACGGTCCCGACCCGGGCCTCGCGCCCCTGTGGGGGCTGGTGCGCACCGCGCAGTCCGAACACCCCGGCCGCTTCCGGCTCGTGGACCTCGACGCGGACCCCGCGTCCGTCCGCGCGCTGCCCACCGCCCTCGCCACCGGTGAACCACAGTTGGCCGTCCGGTCCGGAGCTGCCGTCCTGGCGCCCCGGCTGGTACGGGCCACCGCCCCGGGCGGCGTCACCGGCGGACCGATGGCGTTCGACCGGGACGGCACGGTCCTGATCACCGGCGGGACCGGTGGACTCGGCTCGCATGTGGCCCGCCGTCTGGCCACCGCGCACGGGGCGCGCCATCTGCTGCTGGTCAGCCGACGCGGCCGCGACGCCGGGGGCGTGGCGGAGCTGGAGCGTGAACTCGAACAGGCAGGCGCGGAGGTGACGGTGGCCGCGTGCGACGTCGCCGACCGGGATGCGCTCGCGGCACTCCTGGACACGATCCCCGCCGGCCGGCCGCTCACCGCCGTGGTCCACTCCGCGGGAGCCCTCGAGGACGGACTGCTGGAATCGCTGACGCCCGGGGGACTGGACCGGGTGCTGCGGCCCAAGGTGGACGCCGCGCTCCATCTGCACGAGCTGACCGCCGGGCTCGGCCTGGCCTCCTTCGTGCTGTTCTCCTCCGTGGCGGGCACCGTCGGGGGACCGGGCCAGGGCAACTACGCCGCCGGGAACATGTTCCTGGACACCCTCGCCCAGTGGCGCCGTGCCCAGGGGCTGCCCGCGCTCTCCCTGGCCTGGGGGCTGTGGGAGGAGGAGAGCGGGATGACCCGCCACCTCGGCGGATCCGGTGTCGCCGCGCTCGGCCGCTCCGGACTGGCACCGCTGTCCACCGAGGAAGGGCTCCGGCTGTTCGACACCGTGCACGGCACGTCCGATGCACTGCTCGTCCCGGCCCGGCTGGACACCGCCGCCCTGCGCGCCCAGGCACGGGAGGACGGCCTGCCCGCCGTACTGCGCTCCCTGGTACCCGCTCCGGTGCGGCGGCGGTCCACCACCGCGGACGGTGATCTGCTCGCGCGGCTGGCCGCCGCGTCCGCGGAGACACGGGATGAACTCGTCCTGGAGGTGGTCGCCGTACACGTGGCCGCGGTGCTCGGACAGGACGGTCCGGACACGGTGGATCCCGAGCGCGCCTTCAAGGAACTGGGACTGGACTCGCTCGGCGCGGTCCGGCTGCGCAACCGGCTGCAACAGGCCACCGGGCTCACTCTGCCCTCCACGCTCGTCTTCGGCCATCCGTCGCCCGCCGCGCTCGCCGCCCATCTGCTGACCCTCCTCGGGAAGCGGCTCCCCGGCGGCGAGGCACCGCCCCCCGCCTGTGCGGAGGTGTCCGGCGAGGGGCCGGGCACGGCCGATCGGAGCGTGGTGACCGGCGCCCGGGAACACGTGGAGACGGCCAGCGCGGAGGAGCTCTTCGCCTTCATCGACAACGACCTGGAGGTGGGCTGAGCCATGTCCGACACCCTGTCCGGCGCCACCGCCGATTCCGCGTCCGACACCACGTCCGGGTCACCCTCCGACGCGGACAAGTCCCTCCGCTACCTCCGCCGGGTCACCGCCCAACTGGCGGAGACCCAAGCCCGGTTGAAGCGGCTCCAGGAGCCGATCGCCATCGTCGGGGCGGCCTGCCGCTATCCCGGCGGCATCGGGTCCGCCGCACAGCTATGGGAAACGGTGGCGGAGGGCCGGGACGTCATCACGGACTTCCCCCGGGACCGTGGCTGGGACCTGGAGGGTCTCTACGATCCGGATCCCGACCGGCCGGGCACCTGTTACACCCGTGCGGGCGGGTTCCTCGACGGGGCCGCCGACTTCGACGAGGAGTTCTTCGGCATCGGCCGCCGTGAGGCGCTGGCGATGGACCCGCAGCAGCGGCTGCTGCTGCAGACGGTGTGGGAGGCCCTGGAGGACGGCGGGATCGACCCCGGCACCCTGCGCGGCTCCGCCACCGGTGTGTTCGTCGGGACGACCGGCCAGGACTACGCGTGGCTCGCCCGCGCGGGCTCTCCCGAACTCGAGGGGTACTGGGGCATCGGTTCGGCGGGCAGTGTGCTGTCCGGCCGGGTCAGCTATGTCTACGGCTTCGAGGGCCCCGCGATGACCGTGGACACCGCCTGTTCGTCCTCGCTGGTCGGAGTGCACCTCGCCGTACAGGCGCTGCGCCGTGACGAATGCACCCTCGCGCTGGCGGGTGGGGTCACGGTGATGTCCACCCCCGCCACCTTCACCGAGTTCAGCCGTCAGCGCGGACTGTCGCCCGACGGCCGCTGCAAGTCCTACGCCCAGGCCGCGGACGGCACCGGCTGGTCCGAAGGGGCCGGTCTGGTCCTGCTGGAGCGGCTATCCGACGCCCGTCGCCTCGGCCACCGGGTGCTGGGGCTCGTCCGGGGCACGGCCGTCAACCAGGACGGTGCCAGCAACGGCCTCACCGCACCCAACGGCACGTCACAGGAACGTGTCATCGCCGCCGCCCTCAAGGACGCCGGACTCACCCCCGATGACATCGACGCGGTCGAGGGACACGGCACCGGCACCACGCTCGGCGACCCCATCGAGATCGACGCCCTGACGTCCGTCTACGGCCGGGACCGCGCGGCCGCCCGCCCGTTGCGGCTGGGCGCGCTGAAGTCCAATCTCGGCCACACCCAGGCCGCCGCCGGAGTGGGCGGGCTGATCAAGATGGTGCAGGCGCTGCGCCACGGTGTGCTGCCGCGCACCCTGCACATCGACCGCCCCACCGACAAGGCCGACTGGCACTCGGTGTCCCTGCTGACCGAACCGGTGGACTGGCCACGGGGTGAACGGGTGCGCCGGGCGGGTGTCTCCGCCTTCGGTATCAGCGGCAGCAACGCCCATGTGATCGTGGAGGAGGCCCCCGCCGAGGAACCCGCTCAGCCCGCCGCCGAGTTCGCGGGACCGGTGCCCTGGGTGCTCTCCGCGACCTCCACCGCCGCACTGCGCGACCAGGCCCGGCGGCTGCACACCCACCTCTCGGAACCCGGGCACACCGGCACACCACCCGCCGAGGTGGCCGCCGCGCTCGCGGTGACCCGGGCCCGTTTCGACCACCGCGCCGTGGTGGTCGGCACCGGGCGCACCGAACTGCTCGCCGGGCTGGACGCCTACGCCCGGGGCGAGCTCGCCGCCAACACGGTGCACGGCACCGCCGCCCGCAAGTCCAGGACCGCCTTCCTCTTCTCCGGCCAGGGCTCCCAGTGGCCGGGCATGGGCGAGGAGCTGTACACCACCTATCCGGTGTTCGCCGACGCGCTCGACGCCGCCCGCGCCGAACTGGACCGCCATCTGCCACGGCCGCTGCGCACCGTGATGAGTGCGCCCGACGGCAGTCCGGACGCCGGACTGCTGCACCGGACGCGGTACACCCAGCCCGCCCTGTTCGCCCTGGAGACGGCGCTGTTCCGGCTCCTCGAATCATGGGGGCCGCGACCGGACTTCCTGATGGGCCACTCCATCGGCGAGCTGGCCGCGGTGCACGCCGCGGGCGCCCTCTCCCTGGCCGACGCCGCCACGCTGGTGGCCGCCCGGGGCCGGTTGATGGAACAGCTCCCCTCCGGTGGCGCCATGGTGGCCGTGGAGGCCACCGAGGACGAGACCGGCGCCGCCCTGGAGGGTTATGAGGGGCGCCTCGCGCTCGCCGCGGTCAACGGGCCGCGCGCGGTGGTGGTGTCCGGAGCCGAGGACGCGGTGCTGGAGTGGGCCGCGCGGTGGAAGGAACGCGGCCGCCGCACTCGCCGACTGCGGGTGAGCCATGCCTTCCACTCACCCCTGATGCGCCCCATGCTGTCCGAACTCAAGTCCATTGCGGCGGAGTTGACGTTCTCCGCGCCGCGGATCCCGGTGATCTCCAACGTCACCGGTGCGCCGCTGTCCCCCGTGGAGATGGCCGCACCGGGGTACTGGGCGCGCCATGCCGAGGAGCCGGTGCGCTTCCAGGACGGTATCCGCCACCTGGAGGGCGCGGGAGTGACCGCGTATCTCGAGGTGGGCCCGGACGCCGTACTCACCTCCATGGCGCGGGGCTGTCTGACCGACGGCGGGACCGCGACCATGGTGCCCGCCCTGTACGCCGGTAAGCCCGAGGGCCGAGCCCTGGTCAGCGCCGTCGGCGAACTGCACGCCCACGGCGTGGACGGCGCGGACCCGGCGGCGCGGTTCGAGGCGGTGGCCGCCCGCCGGGCGGCGGGCGCCCTGGCGCTGCCCAGCTATCCGTTCCGGCGCAACCGCCACTGGATCGACGCCCCGGCTCAGACGACGGCGGGTACCGAGCCCGTCCCCGTGGCGGCCGAACCGCCTGCCGTCCCCGACCCGCCGGCCGACGGCCCGCAGGATGTGCTCGCCATGGTCCGCACCCAGGCGGCCCTGGTCCTCGGCTACGACGACGGCGCCACGGTGGACGAGCACCGCACCCTGCTAGAGCTGGGCATCGACTCCATGGGCGCGGTCCGGCTGCAGCAGCGGCTGACCGCCGCCACCGGTCTCGACCTGCCGCCGACCCTCCTGATCGACCATCCGACCCCGGCGGCCATCGCCGGACATCTGCGCACCCTGCTCGGTATCGACGAGGCCGGTCACCCCGCGGCCGGGGGACCGGCGGCGACCGATGCCGCCTCCCCGGGCGACGGTGCGTTCAGCGCACTGCTGCGCGTCGCGCACGCCCGGGGCGAACTGGAATCCTCCGTCCCGATGCTGGCGTCCGCCGCCGCCTCCCGCCCCGGCTTCACCACCGCCACCGAACTGGACGCCCCGCCGCGGGCGGTGCTGATCTCCGACGGACCCGCCGAACCCGCCGTCATCTGCGTGCCGTCCTTCCTCGCCGGGTCCGGCCCCCACCAGTTCGCCCGTTTCGCGGCCGGGTTCGAGCACCGTCGCCATGTCTCGGCCCTCACCCTGCCCGGCTTCGGTGACTCGCCCCTGCTGCCCGCCACCTGGGAGGCGGCGGTCGAGGCGCTGGCGGACAGCGCGGTACGGACCGCCGCGGGCGCCCCGGCGCTGTTCGTCGGCCACTCCATCGGCGGTGTCATCGCCCATGCCGTGGCGGCCCGGCTGGAACGCGACGGCCATCCGGTGCGGGGTGTCGTACTGATCGACACCTATGAGCCGGAACCCACCGAGCGGGCCCAGGTGTTCGCGTGGGCGATGGGCAGCGTCCTGGACCGCGGCCACGCCTACGTCGACGTCAGCGAGACGGGCGTACTGGCCATGGGCGGCTATCTGCGGCTGCTGGAGGACTGGGCGGTGGATCCGCTCATCGCGCCCGCCCTGCTGCTGACCGCCAAGGTGCCCCCGCCCGTTCCGGAAGCCGGTACGTGGACCCTGTGGCGCGCGGCGGACACGGTCACCCCGCTCCCCGGTGACCACTTCTCGGTCCTCGAGGAACACGCCGGACACACCGCGCGGACCGTCGAGGAATGGCTGTGAAAGGACACTCCATGCACCCTCCCTTGGGCATCGTCGACTTCGGGAGCCATCTGCCCGGGAACATCGTGGGGCCCGAGTTCTTCGTGGACCCGGACGCCGCCGCGGATCCCCTCGCCGACCTGCCGCTCTTCCGTGTCCCGGCCACCCGCCACCACGTCGACCGCGAGGACCGTGCCGCCGAGATGATCGCGAAGGCGGCCCGGCCCGTCTTCGAACGGCTGGGCCGGGATCCCGCGGACCAGGTCGATGTGCTGATCACCAATGTGCTGCTGCCCGACGAGCCGTTCATGGGCATCGGGGCGGAGGCCGCGCACCGCATCGGCTGCGACCCCGAGTGGATCGTCGACCTGCACAACGGCGGCTGTGCCTCGTTCATGTACATGCTGCGCCTGGCCGAGAAGATCATGGCCGACGGTTCGGCGCGCACCGCGCTCATCGCCAATGTGCAGAACGCGGCGGGCCAGGTCTTCGCCCAGTCCGACGTCCGCACCCTCTCCCACGCCCCCATGCCGGGCGACGGCTGCGGAGTGGCCTACCTGGAGGCCGGTGCGGGGTCCCCGCTGCTCGGTGTGCGCACCCGCAGCACCCCCGGCTACGCCCATGACCTGGGGATGGTCACCCCGGACAAGCGGAAGTACTGGGAGCCGGGCAGCGGCCAGATGGACATCCACTTCGACGAGACCAAGACCACCGAGATCCTGGAGCGCGGCAACACCCTGGTGCCCGAGCTGGTCAAGGAGTTGTGCACGGACCTCGGTGTGCCCACCTCGGAGATCGATGTGCTCGTCACCAACCAACCCAACCGCATCTTCCTGAAGAACTGGCGCGAGGCGCTGGACATCGACGCCGAGCGCCACTTCGACACCTTCGACCGCTGTGGCAACCTCTACGGCGCCGCCGTGCCCGTCACCCTCGAACAAGCCGCCCGGGAGGGGCAGTTGAAGGACGGCGATCTCGTGGTGATGTCGGGGTTCGCCCACGCCGGTGACTTCGCCTCCGCGGCGGCGATCCGCTGGAACGGAGGTGCCCTGTGACCCTGCCGACCGAACACTTCGACGTCGTCATCGTCGGAGCGCGGGTCGCCGGCTCCTCGCTCGGCGCGCTGCTGGCCCGCCGGGGACTGCGGGTCGCCGTTCTCGACCAGGCCGCATCGCTGGGCTTCACCCTCTCCTCCAACATCCTCCAGGCCGATTCACTGGCCTTCCTCGACCGGCTCGGGCTGACCGGGCGGCTGCGCGAGGCGGGCGTCACCCCCATGGCACGTGTCGACATGCGGCTGGAGGACTTCCGGGTACACGCCCGCTTCCCCCAGCGCCCCGGTGACGTGGGCGGCGCGGCCTGCATCCGGCGTCAGGTCCTGGACCCCCTGGTACGGGACGCGGCCGCCGAGGCCGGGGCGACCGTACGCCTCGACACCAAGGTGACGGAACTGGTCCGGGAACACGGCCGGGTGGCCGGCGTCCGGGTGGTGTGCGACGGCACCGAAACCGTGCTGCGCGCCCGGCTCGTCGTCGGCGCCGACGGCCGCAACTCCACCGTCGCCGCCCTCGCCGGAGCCCGGCCGTACCACCTCACCACCAATGAACGCCGCTACCACTGGACCTACTTCGAGGGCGCCGACCTCGGCGAGACGCCCACCTTCGTCTTCCACCGCTGGGGCGACCGCCATATGCTCGGCGGCCCGGCCGACGGCGGGCTGTACATCGTCGGTGTGTCCCCGCAGACCCACGAGACGGAGCAGTTCCGCACCGACCTCGAAGGGTCCGTCGACGCCCACATCGCCGCCTGCGAACCGATCGCCACCGCCCTCGCCGACGCAAGACGCGCCACCAGGATCTATGGCATCCAGCGTTTCCAGGGGTACTTCCGGGAGGCGTCCGGGCCCGGCTGGGTACTCATCGGCGACGCCGGACACTTCAAGGACCCGGCCGGTGGCCGCGGTATCGGCGACGCCTTCCACCAGGCCGAACGGCTCGCCCCCGCCGTCGAGGCCACGCTGACCGGACCGGCGGGCACTCTGGACCGCGCCACCGGGGAGTTCGGCCGCTGGCGCGACCGCACCTACGCCGAGTACTACGGCCTCGCCGCCGACCTGGGCGTGGCCGGACCCATCGCGGCCGCCGTGCCCGAGGTCGTCCGCCGACTGCACGCACGCGGCCGGATCGGCGATGTCCTGGACCTGCTGAGCCACCGTGCCTCGCTGCTCGATGTCCTCACCCCCGCCCGGGTCCTGGGCGCCACCGGCCGACTGCTGGTGCGCGGTGCCCGGGGCGCGGGAAGCGGATCGGCGCCGGGCGGCGGACGCGGGGCGCTGCTCCGTCAGGCCGGAGCGCTCGCCGCCGGTGAAGTGCGCCGCCGCAAGGCCATGTGGCGCCCGGTCTACGGTCCGGCACCCGCCCCGCGCCGGGACCACCGCACCACGCAACACCCCACGGGCCGTACCGAACAGGAGCTGAACCGATGACCACGTCCACCGACACCGGCGCCGCGGCCGCGCCACCGCGACCGGACTTCCCGAGCCCGCTGCTGCCGCCGGGCGTGGAGCTGACCTTCGACCGGACCGTGCCCCGGGACATCGCACACCGCCGCCAGATCGGCGAGGTGTTCGTCGCCGACTCCGCACAGGCCGGCGAGGACGACTTCTGCCTGTCCTTCCAGGTGCCGAGGGCACACAGCCTGTGGTCCGACCAGTGGGACGCCTACCACGACCCGTTCGCCTCCGCCGAGGCCGCGCGGCAGGCCATCTTCGTCCTGCTGCACCGCCATGTCGGCGTGGCGGTCGGACTGCCCTTCAGCCTCCAGCGGATCAGCTTCCGGATCGAGGACGTGGAGGCGTACCGCAACGACCACGCCTGGCCCCTCCAGGGATATCTGCGCTACCGCGTGGCCGGGCGCCGCAACCGCGGCTCGGACGTGGTCGGTATGACCCTCGAGGGCGCGATGGAGATCGGCGGGCGCCCGGCGATGACCCTCAGCGCCGAACTCGCCTTCATGTCACAGCAGGACTACGACGTCTTCCGGGCCTTCCAGCGGGCACAGAAGCCGGTGGCCACCGCCACCACCTCGCCGCGCCGCCCGCTCGACCCGGCCCTCGTGGGCCGGAGCAACCCGCGCAACGTGGTCATCGGCGCCCCCGGCGAGCACACCACCGGACCGGAGGGCCCGCTGCTCGCCGCCGACCGCCGCCACCCCGCCTTCTTCGACCACGAATACGACCACGTCCCCGGCCCGCTGATCGCCGAGGGCCTGCGCCAGGCGGCACTGGTGGCCGCCTGCCGCGCCGGGGCCGTGCCCTCGCCGCATGCCGTCGCCGTCGGCTGCGAGGCCGCGTTCCTCGACTTCGGCGAGTTCGAGGCCGACCTCACGTACACCGCCACCGTCGGGGACCCCGCCGCCGACGGCCGGGTGCCGGTCGAGGTCGGTCTGCACCAGTTCGGCAAGGCCATCGTCACCGGCCGTATCGACCTGCTGCCCGACACCCGCACCACCGCACACGCACACCCTCACGCACACGGAGTCTGAACATGGTGAATGAGCGAGCAGGAAACCGCGGCCGCGTGGCGGTCGTCGGGTCGGGCATATCCGGCCTGGCCGCGGCCCTCCGCCTGGAACGGAACGGGTACGACGTCGAACTCCTCGAAGCCGACGACACCCTGGGCGGCCGGTTCGGCGTGGGCCGTCTCGGCGACCGCCAGATCATGGCGGGCGGCAAGAACATCGGCCGCCGCTACACCGCCTTCCGCGCCTTCACGGCCGAACTCGGCGCCGACTCCTACGAGTCCTTCGGCTACAACGCCTCCCGCATCAAGAACGGCGAGGTGCTCACCCTCGACAGCGAGCGCCGCAGCCAGACACTGAAGAACATTCGCAAGATGGGCTCCAACCGCGACTTCGCCCGGATGGCGGCGATGGCGGCCCGGATCCGCATGGACGACACCAACCGCTTCCTGGGCTCCCACTACTTCACCCGGCTCTCGCGCGCCCACGACCACGCACCGCTCAGCGCCTATTTCGGCCCCCAGATGACCGACATGCTGGTGCGCCCGATGGTGATCCGGAACAACGGCGCGGAACCCGACGAGGTCTACCCGGGCACCTTCGGCACCAACCTGGCCATGCTGATGGACCACTACGACCAGCTCGGGGGCGGTATCCAGCCCGCTCTGGACGCCATCTCCAAGCGGGTCTCGGTCCGGCTCGGCGCCCGGGTGGAAGGACTGGTGGTGCGCGCCGGACGGGTGACCGGACTGCGGGTGTCCGACCACGGCGCGCCCGCCGAGGAGAGCTCCTACGACGGAGTGGTCCTCGCCACCCCGGCATACGCCACGGCCGAGATCGTGCGCTCCGAACGGCCCTCCCTCAGCCGCCGGCTGAAGGACGTGCGCTACTTCCCGTCCACGGTGGTGATCGTCGAGTACGACCAGCCCATGTTCACCCGTGAGGTACGGGCGCTGGCCATGGACGACGGGCCGTGCAGCAACGCCGGTTCGTACGGCATGGAGGAACGCCACATCGTCCGGTACACCTACAGCGGACGACAGGGACGGCTGATCGACCCCAGCCCCGAGCGCATCGACGAACTGACCAGCCAGACCGAGGAGAAGCTGCGCACCTATCTGGGCGCCCCGCGCGCCCGGCGGGTGAACACCACGGTCAAGCACTGGAATGCGGCCTACACCGGCTACCTCCCCTTCCACGCCGACTTCCTCCGCGAGGTCCGCGAGTCCGTGGCCACGCTGCCCGGACTGGAACTGGCCGGCGACTACATCCAGGGCGTGTGCATCGAGGCGTGCTGCCGCTCGGGCAACGCCGCGGGCTCCCGGCTGGCCGCCCACCTCAGCGGGGCGGGTGCCCGATGAGCCGTGCCGGGCTTGCGGTGGTCACCGGCGCCTCCTCCGGGATCGGCGCCGACCTCGCCCGGGGGCTCGCCGCCCGCGGCCACGACCTGTGGCTGGTCGCCCGGGGCACCGACGCCATGGAAACCCTCGCCGCCGAACTGCGCGACGCCCACAAGACGGAGGTGCGGGTACGCCCCTGCGACCTCGCCGACCCCGTCCAGCGAGGGGAGCTGGCCGGGGAACTGGCGGCCACCGAGGTGGCGGTGTTCTGCGCCAACGCGGGCTTTCCCACCTGCGGTGCGCTCGCCGACAACGACCCGGCCCAGGAAGCCGCCGAGATCCAGGTCAACGTGGTGGCACTGCACCAGCTGACACTGGCCGTCCTGCCCGGCATGCTGGCCCGCCGCCGTGGACGCGTCCTGGTCACCGGTTCCACGGCGGGCCGCCAGCCCGTGCCCACCGCCGCCACCTACTCCGCCACCAAGGCGTTCGCCAACACCTTCGCCGAATCGCTGCACGCCGAACTCCGCGGCACCGGGGTGAGCTGCACCCTGCTCGCCCCCGGCCCGGTACGCACCGGCTTCTACGACGTCGGCGGCATCCCGCGGCTGACCGACCAGAAGATCCTGGCCTGGCTCTCCCCGCGCCGGGTCGCCGACGCCGGGCTGGACGGCCTGGCCCGCGGGCGCCGCGTCGTCGTACCCGGCCCGGTCGCCAAGGCCCAGAACATCGCGGGCCGCCACACCCCCCGCGCGCTGCTCTTCCCCTTACTGCGCACCGCGATCCTGCCCCGTCTGCGCAAGGCGCGGGGCGGGAGGGCGGGCACTCCGTCACCCCAGCTCTCCCGGAAGTGAGGACACCATGGACGGTAGGGAACACCGCTGGTTCATGCTCATCGCGTCGGTCGTACCGCTCGTGGCCGTTCTGGGCGCGATGGTACTGCTGTGGAACCGGATCTTCTCCTGGTCCGATCTCGTGGTCACGCTGGTGATGTACGTGATCTCCGGCTTCGGTATCTCCGCCGGTTACCACCGGATGCTGACCCACCGCTCGTTCGAGACCTATAAGCCCATCCGCTACAGCCTGGCCACGGCCGGAGTCCTGGCCGGTCAGGGACCGCCGATCATCTGGGCGGCGCACCACCGTAAGCACCACCGGGTGGCCGACAAGCCGGGCGACCCGCACAGCCCGCACCTGGACTTCGAACCCGGGTTCAAGGGCATGGTGAAGGGCCTGTGGCACTCCCACCTGGGCTGGCTCTTCGACACCGGGCTCACCTCCGACCCGATGCGCTACTGCCCCGATCTGGTCCGTGAGAAGCCGCTGCGCTGGCTGAGCGAGAACCTGCTGCTGGTCACCGCCGCCGGAGTGGTGGCACCCGGTCTGCTGGCGTTCGCCATCACCGGCGGCGACGTCAAGGCGCTGTTCACCGGAATGCTGTGGGGCGGTCTGGTCCGTATCTTCCTCATCAACCATGTGACCTACGCGGTGAACTCCATCGGCCACTACTTCGGCCGCCGCCGCTTCGAGACCACCGACCACTCGCGCAACGTGGCCTGGCTGGCCATCCCCTCCTTCGGCGAGGCGTGGCACAACAACCACCACGCCTTCCCCCGCTCGGCCCGCCACGGGATGAAGTGGTACGAGGTCGACCCCAGCGCGATCCTCATCTGGAGCCTGGAGAAGACCCGTCTGGCCTGGAAGGTCATCCGGATCGACGCCGAGCGGATGGAGATGCGCGAGGCCGGTGTCAGCCGGGTCTCCGGTGTCTCCTCGGACAAGAAGGAACTGCTGGAGAGCCAGCAGAAGATCGCGCCGATGGCCGAGCGCAACCGGGACAGCCAGGAATCCCTGGTCGACGTCGAATAGGTGAAGATGAGCCACTACCAACCCCATCTACGGGACCTGGAGTTCAATCTCTTCGAGGTGTTCGGCCGGAGCGAGGCGTACGGACGGGGCGCGTTCGCCGAACTGGACCCCGCCACGGCGCGCACCGTCCTCGCCGAAGTGGCCCGGATGGCCACCGACGACCTGGCCGACAGCCTCGTCGACTCCGACCGCAACCCGCCCCGGTACGACCCGGGCCGCCGGTCGGTGACCTTGCCGGACACCTTCAAGAAGGCGTACCGCACCTGGACCGACGCCGGTTTCCACCGGCTGGACCTGCCGCCGGAACTGGGCGGGGCCGGTGCGCCGCCGTCCCTGTACTGGGCGGTCTCCGAACTCGTCCTGGGCGCCAACCCCGCCATCCACCTCTACTCGCTGGGCATCGGCGTCAAGGTCCTGCACCAGCTCGGCACCCCCGAGCAGCGTCGGCTGGCCAAGGCCATGGCGGACCGCGGATGGGGCTCCACCATGGTCCTCACCGAGCCGGAGGCGGGCAGCGATGTGGGCGCGGGCCGCACCAGGGCCATCCGCCAGGAGGACGGCTCCTGGCACCTCGAGGGCGTCAAACGCTTCATCACCTCCGGTGAACACGACCTGGCCGAGAACATCGTGCACCTGGTGCTGGCCCGCCCCGAGGGCGCGGGTCCCGGCACCAAGGGGCTGTCGCTGTTCATCGTGCCCAAGTACCAGGTGACCGACTGGACCACCGGTGAGCTCGGCGCCCGTAACGGCGTCTACGCCACCGCCCTGGAACACAAGATGGGGCTCAAGGCGTCCACCACCTGTGAGCTGACCTTCGGTGCGGAGCACCCCGCGGTCGGCCATCTGTTGGGGGAGGCGCACGACGGCATCCGGCAGATGTTCCACATCATCGAAGCCGCCCGGATGACCGTGGGCACCAAATCCATCGCCACCCTCTCCAGCGGCTATCTCACCGCGCTGGCCTACGCGCGGCAGCGCGTCCAGGGTGCCGATCTCACGAGGTCCACCGACAAGACCGCGCCGCGCGTCACCATCGTCCACCACCCCGATGTGAAGCGCTCCCTGCTGCTGCAGAAGGCCCATGCCGAGGGGATGCGCGCGCTGGTGCTGTTCACCGCCACCGTGCAGGACCGGATGGTGGCCGCCGAGGCCGCGGGGAACACCGACGAGGAGGCCAAGGCCCTCAACGACCTGCTGCTGCCGATCGTCAAGGGATACGGCTCGGAGAAGTCCTTCGAGCAGCTGACCCAGTCCCTCCAGACCCTGGGCGGCTCCGGATACCTCCAGGACTTCCCCGTCGAGCAGTATCTGCGCGACTCGAAGATCGACTCGCTCTACGAGGGCACCACCGCCATCCAGGGCCTGGACTTCTTCTTCCGCAAGGTCACCCGCGACCAGGGCAAGGCGCTCACCACGCTCTTCGCCGGGATACGGGAGTTCCTCGACACCGCGGCCGGCGGTGACTCCCTGGCGGCCGAACGCGCCCTGCTGGCCACCGCGTTCGACGATGTCCGAGCGATGGTCGCGACCATGACCGACCAGCTCATGGCCTCCCTCGAGGAGCCGACCTCCCTCTATCGGGTGGGCCGCAACACCACCCGGCTGCTGTTCGCCACCGGCGACCTCCTGCTGGGCTGGCTGCTGCTGCGCCAGGCGGCGGTGGCCCTGGAGAAACAGTCCACGGCGACGGCCAGGGACACCGCCTTCTACCGGGGCAAGGTCGCCTGCGCGGCCTTCTTCGCCCAGGAGGTGCTGCCGCTGCTGACGGCGCAGCGGGCCATCGCCGCGTCGGCGGGGGCGGAGTTCATGGAGGTGCCGGAGGACGCCATGTGACCCGTGTCCCGACGCGGATGGCGGTGCCGCGGGCAGAACGGCCGGGGTGTGAACCCCTGCCGTCGGCCCGCGGCCACGGCGTGTCTAGGAGCCGTCGGTGTCCCGTACCGCTCGCAGGGCGCTTTCCATCGCATGACGCAGATGTGTCCGCGCGTCCCCGGCGTCGGCCTTGGCCAGCAGCGCCGAAAGGAAATCCGGGTCCGCATAGCCGCTGCCCGGGGAATCCTTCGTGGCCCACAGCTGCGACCAGATGGAGATCATCATTTCGTTGCAGGCCCGGGCCTGCGCGAGCTGATGCGGTCCGCCCTCACCGGTGAAGACATCGCGGGCCGAGATCCCCAGCCGGTGGCCCATGGCGACCAGGAACGTCTCCCTCGACTCCGAAGCCAGAACCGCCAGCACACGGTCTCGAGCACTCATTGGTCCATGTCCCAGAAATCCTCGTCCGTCATCGGCCGGCCTCCACCATAGGATTCGCGGGGCAGCGAGTCCACGTCGTACCCACGTGACCGCAGCACGGCGACCCTGGTGTTTCCGTTCATGATAGTGCCGTCGGGCTTGACGATCAGTGGCTCATGCGCCCCCGGCCTCAGGGAGAAGACGATGTCTTCCGTGTCCATCTTGTGCCAGAAGTCCAGCGAGCTCTTGTCGAGCGAGCTGTCCGGGTGCAGCGACTTCAGCGGTTGATCCTCCCCACAGCTCTGGAGACCGAGCGGGTCCTGCCAGGTGTGGGGGTTGGCGACATAGCCGTGGGGGTTGGGGGCCGGAGCGAGGCCGAGCGGGTCGGGAGTGGCGTAGCGGGCGGTTTCCGGGTCGTAGTACCGGTGGTGGTTGTAGTGGAGGCCGGTTTCGGGGTCGGCGTACTGGCCGGGGAAGCGGAGCGGACAGTCGGTCCCGCCCGGTGGGGCGGAGAGCGCGGTACCCCAGAGGGTGGTGCGGGCCTGCCAGGCGAGGGTGCCGTCGGGTGCCACCAGTTCGGTGGGGGTGCCGATCAGGTCGGTGATGATGGCGTGGAACCGGACGTCGTACTCGGACTGCGGTACGTCGGCGAGAGCGATGATCGCGTCGGCGTTCTCGGGCCGGGCGGCGGGTGTCCGGTGGACCGACTGGGACACGGGGCGGTGGGTTCCCGGAGTGTAGTCCCACGTCATCAGCGTGCCGTCCGGGCTGAGCTGCTCGACCAGGCGCGTCCCGTCCCAGCTGAAGAGAACCGGATCGCGGTCGGGTCCGGTCTTGCTGATGCGGCGGCCGAGGGGGTCGTAGGCGTAGGTCCACTCGTCACCGTCGGGTGTGGTGGCTCGAGTGAGGCGGTCCTCGGTGTTCCAGGTGTAGGTCCAGGTGCGGGTCTGGCCGTTGAGGAGTCTGCGGGTACGGCGGGTCAGGCGGCCTGCGGCGTCGTATGCGTAGGTGGTGCGGCCGGCGCGATGGAGGAGGGTGCCGGTGTGGGCGCGGTCGCCGGTGGTGGGGTGGCCCGGTGCGGTGGCGTGGGTCTGGTTGCCCGCCGGGTCGTAGGCGTACTTCTCGGTCCAGCCGTGTGCCTGGACGCCGGTGGCCCGGCCCATGCTGTCGAGGGCGAAGTGGCGGGTGCCGGTGGTGAGTTCGCGGATCTCGGTGACGTAGCCGTCGGGGCGGTAGGTGTAGGCGCGGTGCTGGAGCAGGTCGTCCTGGGGCGAGGCGGTGACGCTCTGCGTGGTGAGGCGGCCGGAGGTGTCCCAGGTCTGGTCGAGGGTGATGGCTCCGCCTGCGCGCCGTGTTTCCCGGCCGGTGGCATCGTGGGAGAAGGCGAGTGTCTGCTCGGCGGTGGTCAGTGTCGCGGGCAGCCCCGTCGGGCCGTAGGTCCATGTGGAGCTCAGCCCCGAAGGGGCGGTGCGATGGGTGCGATTCCCCGCCGCGTCATAGCCGTAGATGGTGGTGCGGCCGTTGACGGTCTCGGCGACGACCCGGCCGAGTGGGTCGCGCTCCAGCGCCAGATGCACCTCCGCGCCGACCGCGTCGAGCAGTGAGCCGCCGGCGGCGTAGCGGTAGGCGGTCTCTTCGCCGGTGGTCTCGTCGAGCCGGCTGACCACTCGTCCGGCGGAGTCGAGGGTGTAGCGGAGGGTGTGGCCGAGGGCGTTGGTCCGGGCGGTGAGCCGGCCCGCGGCGTCGAGGGTGTAACTGCGGGTGGCGCCGTTGAAGTCGGTCTCGGATATCAGCCGACCCGCCGGGTCATAGGCATAACGCCACTCCCGCCCCTGGGGGTTGGTGACGGTGGTCAGCCGCAGTTCGGTGTCATAGGCGAAGGCGTAGTGCGCGCCGTCCGGGTCGGTACGACCGACCGGCCGGTCGAAGTGCGTGTGGGTGTAGCTGGTGATGTGCCCCGCCTGGTCGGTGTGGCGGGCGAGGTTGCCTTCGGTGTCCCACTGCCACGTTTCGCGGGCGCCGTCGGGGGTTTCGCGCCAGGCGGGTTTGCCTTCGATGGTCCAGCCGTGGCGGGTGGTCTGTCCGAGTCGGTCGGTGACGGCGGTGATCCGGCCGTGTGGGCCCCGGCGTGCTTCGGTGGTGTGGCCCAGGGCGTCGGTGATCGAGGTCAGATGGCCGAGGGTGTTGTAGGTGTAGTGGGTGGTGGCGCCGGTGGGGTCGGTGGTGGAGGTGCGGTCCCCGCGGTCGTTGTAGGTATGGCGCCACACGGCGCCGCCCGGCTCGCGGATCTCGGTGGGATGCCCCTGGCCGTCGTAGACCGCTTCCGCCGTGGTGCCGTCGGGGCGTTCGATGGCGATCAGGCGGTCCTGGTCGTCATAGCGGTAGCGGGTGGTGTGCCCCAGGGGGTCGGTGACGGCGACGGGGTGGCGGTTGTGGGCGTCCCATTCGGTGCGGGTGGTGTTCCCCAGCGGATCGGTCTCGGCGATCACCTTGTAGGCGTCGTTGCGCAGGTAGGTGGTGGTGTTGCCCAGGGAGTCGGTGTAGCGGGTGGTACGGCCCTCATCGTCGTAGTGCAGACGGCCTGAGAGGATCCCCTCGGGGCCGATCCCGCGCAGCACCCGGCCACGGTGGTCATAGACATGGGCGTAGGTGGTGCCGTTGCGGTCCGTCCACGACGTCATCCGATGCCGCTCGTCATACCGGTAACGCAACGGCCGCCCCGTGGAATTGACGATCTCCGACAGGTTCCCGGTGGCGTCGTAGCCGAAGGAGACCAGCGTGGTGCTGCGCTGGTGCTCCTCACCGTGGAGCAGCCGCAGCGCGGTGATGCGCGCCAGCTCTGGATCGGTGTCGACCGCGATCCGGTAGCCACCGGAATGGCTGACCTCGGTCGGCGCACCGTGTGTGTTGTAGCTGATGGTGATGCGGTCGCCCTCGCCGCTGCGGTCGGTGACCGCGGTCAGCACCAGCTCCCGCCCGCCCCCCGGAAGCGGCGCGAAATGCAGCATCCGATGATGCTCCGGGGTGGTGATGGTGAAGGTGCCGTCCGGTTTGCCGTCCCAGCGCAGCGGCCAGCGGGGCCCGGCGGCGGGAAAGGTGGGAACACCGGGCTCGGGCACCGGATAGGCCAGGATCATCCCGTCCTCGGCGATGAAGACCAGACCCGCGTCATCGATCTCCAGCCGCTGATCCAGCGTGCCCGCCCAGGTCCGCCCGAACCAGCCCCCACACGGATGCCCCGACACATAGTGCCGCTCCAGCACCAGGGGCAGCGCCCCGGGAAGGCTGACATCGGTGGCCGACATGACCATCTCACCGGTGGCCACATCGATCGGCTCACCCGTGGTGCACTTACTCTCCCCAGGAGTACA
>NZ_JANCLX010000036.1:43402-96458 GCF_024295805.1 Streptomyces cucumeris | reverse complement strand
AGCGCACCAGCAGCCGAGGTGAAGTACTTCTGCGCCGCCTCCAGATGCTGCGGCAGTTTGCTGGTGGCGGTCTTGAAACCCTCATTCGCCGCACCCGTCCAGTTCATCAAGGACAGATCGCTGAGCTTGTCCTCACCGTCCTTGAACGCCCCCGCATACGCACGAAGCTTGACCGCCAGAGCCTCAACCGTCCCCGGCGAACCAGGAATCACATCCGACGGCTGCGCATGAGCGGGTATGCGCTCGGCCGCCCCACCCTCCATGGCGTCCTTCTGCGTCATGCGATGGGCGCCTTTCCTCCGCCTTCGGTCACCCAGCCGGGATTGTCACCGTCGACGCGGTACCGCCCCGGACCGGGGACGTCTCCGGTGACCGTGGTTCCGTCGTCGTCCATCCAGGGCTCCTGGTAGATCTCCGGTGGCGGATCGAACTTCGGGCGGTAGCCGTCCTTCCATGCCTCCATCCCGTGCTTGCCGAACGGGAGTTTGGCGATGTTGTCCTCGGTCGGGGCGAAGTCCTTGATACGCAGCAGGTCGGCCAGCATGTAGGCGGCGAGCACCTGTTGCAGCGTCTGCACCACGACCTGGGCCTGGTCGTGCACCCGGCCCATGCCGAAGCCCCAGGAGTGGAGCATCGTCTCCGAGGAGGAGTAGATGTCGAACTCGGCGGCGTTGGCGATGGTCTCCGCCAAGCTCTTCCAGTCCTTCTTGATCTTCCCGGCGGCGAGGACCGACTCCTCCAGCGGGGTCAGCACCTTGCGCACCGAAGCGATCTCCACGCGGTAGCCATCACCCGGCTGCGGGCCGTCCCCGGCCGTACCGCCCCCCTTGTCGTGGTCGGTCATCGGCCGTCCTCCGATGCCTGCCGCGCGGCGGAGCCGTCGCCCATGCCGCCCCCGTTGTCCAGGTCGGCCACGTCGTCCAGTGACCGTGCGTCCAGCACCATCGTCTTCGGGCCCAGCGGGTCGACCAGAGCACGGACTCCCTCCGGGAGCAGCTCCAGCACGTCCTCGAGCGTCGTCGAAGCCCATGCGCAGACGCCTGCGAACAGCGCGAGCCGCTCCAGGGACGTGAAGACCGGTACAACCGGGCCCTCCTGCGTCTCGGAGACCAAAAAGCCCGGCTCGTCCGGTCGTTGGAAGTACAGCCGGACCGAACGCACCGCTGTCAACCGTTCCGAACGAGACATCGAGGCAATCGCCTCATCGCGCACCAAATCGCGCAACGACATGTCTTTCCCCCGTATCACTCCGACGCCACAGGCGCGAGAACACCTGTCGGACATCGTCCCACATGAGGACCCATGGGCCCTTCTGTGATTGCCACAACATGCCCTCTGACCATGGCTTCCTCGAGAGCGGCCAACCGCGGGCCGAACGCTCTTGGAGCGGCCTCGTCCACCACGACGCCGGTCCGCGCCGTACGGTTCCCGAAGGTCCCAGCAGCGACTTCCGAGTGGCGTATTTCGCACGGCGTCCTGTGCCACGACGGCCGTGCGCCCCGTGCGCGGGCCGTGGCCCGGCTCCCCGTTACGCTACGAACCGATCTTGCAGTAGCCGGTTCGGGGCGGGACCGGAGGAAAGGAACCCCATGCACGTGGTGAACGAGGACGAACTCCACGACGAGTTCTTCCCGTCCATACCCTCCCCGGAGGACTCCGCCCGCTGGCAGGCACCCACCGATCTGGAACAGCACCTGTACAAGCTGAGCCGGCGGGACAACGGGTACGCCTATCTGCGCACGCTCGCCACCGAGGGGGTGTACTACCCGGTCCGGCTCGACCACGCCCGCGAGGCGGCCGAGGGCGAGCATCCGATGCTGACCGTCGACACCTCCGACGGCCGGGTGGTGGCGCAGGTGTACACCGCCGGTGTGCTGCCCCGGCCGCATCCGTACCTCGTCTACGAGTACGCCACCCTCGGCATGCTGGCCCATATCGTCCCCGACCACGTGGACGTCCTCGTGGTCAACGCGGCCACCCCGTGCGAACAGTACTTCCTGACCGACGCCGATGAACGGGACGTCTGGCTCGACCTGCACACCGAGCTCTTCGCGCCGGACGACCTGATGGACCGGGTCATCACCCGGCGCACCAGGGTCCCCGGCCCCGGTCCGCTGCTGCACGGGCTGGCGTGCGGTGCCCATCTGTGCTTCCGCAACGGGGACGCCTGGAACACCGCGCACTGGCACGGTATGGGCTACCGGGGCGAGGTGGAGCGGATCTCCCGGGACTGGAGCGTGCACAGCCGTGAGGACTGGCTGCGGATCCAGGAAGACCTTCTGGAGCGGGAGTTGAGCTCCTCCTTCTGGAACCACGTCCTGGAGGCGCGCACCATGCCGCTCCGGGGCGCGAACGGCTCCACCGACCACTGGCGGGACTCCGTGGAGGCGTCACTGCACGCCCGTGCCCGGCAGACCGGCACCCCCACCGACGACACCCGCTTCAGGCGCCTGGTGGCGGAGGCGAGGGAACTGGTGGGCACGATCCTGCGGTACGAGGCCCGCTTCCGCGCGGACGGTCTGCTGCCGCCGGACGGGATCGTCCGCTCGGCCGCCGCCTGGGACATCGGCCGCGCGTCCAAGATGGCCCGCTGGGGTCTGGGCGCGCGGTACGCCACCGAGACCGAGGCGCACACCGCGCTGGAGCGCGCGTCCGCACGGGCCCGTACCGTCTATCGCTCGTGGGAGGAGTTCTCCGCCGGTTACATCCTCGGGCGGTGCCTCCACTTCGACGAGGAGCACTTCGGATCCTGGTACACCACCGTCCTCGACGCGCACCGGGAGCTGACCACCGACCCCGACAGCCCCTGGCTGACGGTGCCGTTCAGCACGCCCTGACGGGCTCCCGGGCACCGCCGGTGTCTTCCGTGGCCCGCCGCGGCGTACTCGACGGATGTCACGCGGCGATCTGCTCGCGTACCGCGGCGGTCAGCCGTTCCGCACGGGCCACCAGGGTGGGGACCCGCGCCGCCGCCGCGGTCAGCTCCCCGTAGACGAGCTCGTCCCGTACCCCGCCGAGGTTGATCTCGACCTTGACCCTGGCGGTGGTGGCCGCGGCCCGCGCGGCCTCCGCCGCGGCGGCCACATCGCCGATGACGGTGCGGTTGGCCACCGGCAGCAGCTCCTCGGCCAGCTCCACCACCACCTGCGCCACCCCGATCACCTCGGCCGGTGGTGTGGCCGCGGCCGCCAGCGCCCGGGCGATCCCCACCGCCCGCGCGGCCCGCGCCTCATCGGTGTCCTGGGGCAGTTCGTGGGCCTCGGCCACCGCCGTGAAGGCCGCGGTGTCGGTCTGCGCCAGCCGCAGTGCGTCCTCGCGCAACCGGTCCGCCTCGGTGGCCACCCAGGCGACGGTGTCCCGGTGCTCGGCGTACCCCTCACCCGTGCTGTGGCGGGCCACCCTCCCGACCAACGCGGCGGCCTGCGCCGCGTG
This sequence comes from Streptomyces cucumeris, assembly GCF_024295805.1. Taxonomy (GTDB): domain Bacteria; phylum Actinomycetota; class Actinomycetes; order Streptomycetales; family Streptomycetaceae; genus Streptomyces; species Streptomyces cucumeris. The sequence goes on along the minus strand of NZ_JANCLX010000036.1, from coordinate 93,026 downwards.
CAGTGCGGCGACGGCTCCGCCGCCGGGCGCCGGTACCCGGGCGGCGAGTCGGGTCAGGAAGTCGTCGATCGTCCGATCACGCATGAACCCTTCGTCCTCCCGTCAGGGAAACAGCCCATGTGCACCATCCGCCCCCGAATCCTCCCACGCCGAGTCGCCGGGGCGGGGCTTCCGCGGCCACCCGCGCCGGGCCGCGTATGGCGATCCATGGACCGGCACTGGGCGCGGCGGGGTTGACCTGGTACAAAGGCCACTCGAATCCGGCAACACCGCAAGACCGAGAAGAGGCACCACCCATGACGATGTGTCGATTCTGCGATGACCCGTCATGCTCCGGCGGCGCCGGATGCGAGGGGAGGTCGGTGTTCGAATCCGGTACCGCACCGGCTCCCGGGTCCCCCGTCTTCCTGCCGTCGGCTCCGTCCCAGCCCGACCCCGACGCGGTGGCCGCGTTCGACCCGGAGCGGATACGGTCCTCCGGCACCCCGGGACGACGACGGCGCGCTCAGGCGGCGGGTCCCGGAGACCGGGAACCCCGCCGTGGCGGCCGGGTGCGGATCGTGGCCGTGGTCCTGGTCGCGGCCACCACCACCGTCGCCGTCCTCCTCTATCCGGACGAGGAGACACCGAACACCTCCTCCTCGCCGACCCGCGCCGCCACATCGGTGCCCAGCCTCCCGCGGGACACGGCTCCCGCGGCCACCACCTCGCCCAGCAGCCACCGGCCGTCGAAATCGCCGAGTCCGTCGGCCACACGGGCCAAGAAGGCGCCGCACCGGCGGGCCGCACCCACGGCGTCGAAGTCCCCCACACCCACCCACAGCAGTGCGCCCCGCGTCGCCGCGTACGCGTACGTCGGGGTCCGGTCGAGGCTCTGTGTCGATGTGCCGCACCAGGAGGGCATGCCGCTGCGCCTCGCGCCCTGCGCGGGTTCGAGCGGTCAGACGTTCACCTACACGGAGGCGGGGGAGCTGCGGGTGTACGGGGACACCTGTGTGACGGCGACGGGGGAGGAAGGCGCCCTGGGAGCACCGGTCGTCCTCGCCGGGTGCGGTGGCGGGGACCGCCAGCAGTGGCGGCTCGAAGGCGACGGCACCATCCGCCAGCACGGGACCTGTGTCGACGCGTTCAACGGATACAGCGACCCGGGGACACCGCTGCAGATGTGGGAGTGCGCGGCCTCCACCAACCAGCAGTGGACCCGCACCGCACCGTCCGCCTGACACCGACGGACGTCCGCCGACTACGTGCCGCCGAGGAGCAGCACTGCGAAGTCGTCCGCCGCCAGCTGGTGTGCGGTGCCGGCCCAGTCGGCGGTGAGCTGAGCGATCTCGTGCTCGTCCAGGGCGATGTCCCGCCGGTCCGCCGGGGTGCGTTCTGCCCGGGGTGTGATCACCACGAGTGTGCCATCGGGACGCAGCAGGTCCGCGAGCGTACGCAGGGTGCGTAGGCGGTCCTTGAGGAAGGCGTAGACCAGGCGCAAGGTGATCAGGTCGTATCCGTCGTCACTCAGCCCGGACAGGTCGTCACCCTCGATGTCCCGGTACAGCCAGCGCACGTTCGCGGCCCCGGCGCGCTCCACGGCGGCCCGCCGGACCGCGCTGGGGGCGAAGTCGACGGCATCGACCTGGTAGCCGAGCTCCGCCAGATGGGCGGCCAGCTCCCCGGTGCCACAGCCGACGTCCAGCGCACGGCCGCCGTCCGGTGGGGGCGTGTGCACGGAGAGCAGGGCTCTCTCGGCGTCGCTCAGGGGACGGAATCCGCGGCCCCCGGCGTAGTGCTCATCCCATTCACTCCGTACGACACACCCCAAGGCAGGGCCTCCTCTGACGTGGATGGTCAACGAACCGGGCCGGATATCGAACACATGTATTTGAGTCGAGGTGCGATCGGCATGACGGAGCGATCGACGGGAGGTGCAGCGGCCACGCGCCCTTGCCTCACCGGGATCGGCCCGGAGCCACGATGGCCGAAACGCCGCGCCTGATGCGCACGTGACGGATGGGGCACCGGTCAGCGGCCGTCGAGGAGCAGGTGCAGCAGGGTGACCACGCCCACGCCGACCAGGAGCGCGGTCCCGAACGAGGGGTGCTCGAAGGCGATGTACACGGTGACGCCGCCCGCCAGCAGTAGCAGCGCCATCCGCTGGTCCATACGACCGTTGTGACCGTTCATGAGCCGGGGCCCTCCCGAAGCGATACGGGCCCACCCGAAGGGCCGGGCGTGCCTCATGGAGGGGAGAGCCGGTCCCGGCGGAACCATTACGCGGGTTCGGCGTCCGGCATGGTGTGACGCTCGTCACCAGGGCGGCGGGTGGCTCGCTACACCCCGCAGCCGACCACGGCGGACGATGTCTCGACCAGGTCCCGAAGCTGGGAGCGGGCGGTCACACCCAGCTTCGGGAAGCTCCGGTAGAGGTGGGAGCCGACCGTACGCGGGGAGAGGAAGAGGCGCTCGCCGATCTCCCGGTTGCTCAGCCCCTGCGCGGCCAGCCGGATGATGTGCTGCTGCTGCGGGGTCAGCGAGGTGAGCGCGTCCGGTGCGGTGGGGGTGGAGTCGACCCCGGCGGCGCGCAGTTCGGCGTTGGCCCGGTCGATCCAGGGACGGGCGCCGAGGCGGCGGAACATCTCCAGCGCGGTGTTCAGCCCGGTGCGGGCCTCGGTGACGCGGTGGCGGCGGCGCAGCCACTCGGCGTGGTCCAGGAGGATCTGCGCGCGTTCGAAGGGCCATTGGACTCCGACGGGGTCACTCAGGGCCGTGTCGAAGTGCGGCTCGGCCCGGTCCGGTTCGAGCAGCGCACGGGCGCGGTGGAGGAGGATGCGCAGCCGCGGTGACGGCTCGTCCGCGACCCGTTCGGCGGTGCGTTCCACCACGACGGCGGCCTCGGCGCCGTTGCCGGTGCGTACGGCCGCCGCCGCCAGTTCGGCGATCGCGGGGAGGGAACAGGCGTAGTGGACGGGGTTGCCGTCGGCCGTGAACAGCAGCCGGAAGTGTTCGTACGCGCTCATCTGGTCGCCGTCGGCCACCGCCGCCATGCCCAGGGCCCAGCGCGCGCGTACCGCGACCGCGCGGCTGCGGTGCGGATCGATCAGGGACAGTGCCGCCCCGGCGCCGTCGCGGGCCTCCGCGGTCTGCCCGGTGAGGGCCAGGACGGCGGAGTCCAGCGACCGTACGGCGGCGTCCAGGTGCGGCAGCCCGGTCCCGGCGGACGTGCTGTTCGCGGCGGCGAGCCGGGCCTGCGCCCAGAGTCCGTGGTCCAGATAGGCCCATCCGGCCGAACAGCCCAGCCCGGTGGGCAGCGCGCCGCGCAACCGCCAGCGGTGGAGCGCGTCGTCGAAGATCCGTACCGCGAGTGCGGTCTCGTCCAGCAGCCACGCCATGGCACCGAGCGAGGTGAGCACGGCCGGGTCCCCGCCCGCCCGTTCCATGAGTTGCGGCAGCGCGGCCACCCGCTCGGCCCTGTGCTCGGTGGGGTCGGTCACCGCGAGCGTCCACGGGTCGCCGTCGGCCCGTGCCCGCACCGCGAGCCGGTGTTCCTCGTCGCCGGAGTAGAAACCGGCCACGGACGCCGTGGCCACCGCGATCCGGCGCAACTCCGGGGCTTCCGCCGCCCGCAGCAGCGAGGACAGCGCGCCGTCGTGCTCGGCGGTCAGCGTGAGCACCTGCCCGACCCGCAGCGACGCCTCCGCCACCAGGGCCGGATCGTCGGTGAGCGCCGCCGCGCCCGCGGCGAGCTGACGCACCCAGCCCGGCTGCCCGGTGGAGGCCGCCGCACCGGCCGCGCCCACCAGACGGCGGGCCCGGTCGTACGCGCCGGGGCTCAGTCCGGCGGCGCGTTCCAGCGCGGTGGCGGCCGCGGTGTGGCCACCCCGCTCCAGGGCCCTGGCCGCGGCCCCCTCGAGCGCGGCCGCGATCTCCTCGTCCGGCTCCTCCGCGGCGGCGGCCAGATGCCAGGCACGGCGGTCGGGTTCCGCGGTGAGCGACGCGGCGAGCCCGCGGTGCGCCGCGCGCCGGTCGGCCAGCGGTACCGAGTGGTAGACGGCGGACCGGATCAGCGGATGGCGGAACCGGGCCCGTCGGCCCCCGCCCGCACCGCCGGTGATCTTCAGCAGCCCGGCGGCCTCGGCCGGGGCCAGTTCCTCGATCCGGCCCGGTACGGCCCGGTCGTCCGCCGCGACCAGGAGGAGTGCCCGCCGGGTGGCGTCGGGGAGCGCGTCGAGGTCGGCCGCGAAGAGCCGCAGCAGCCGGTCGGTGGGCGGCAGCAGCTCCTCGTCGGCGGTGTCCGTACCGCAGGCGCCGTACGCACGGGCCAGTTCGACCAGGGCCAGGGGATTGCCCGCGGCCTGGTCGAGGATGCGCAACCGGCGGCCGCCGGTGGGCGGGTGCGGCTGCCGGTCCAGCAGGAGGCCCGCGGCGGCGGTGTCCAGCGGAGCCAGCGCAAGCGTGGGGAACCCGGCGAACGGCGCCGTGGCCCCGGCCCCCATGGCCGTGCCGTCGCCCGTGGGGCTCCTGGTCCCGGCGAGCACCGCGAGGGGTTCGTCGTGGATGCGGCGGGCGGCGAAGGCCAGTGTCTCCAGTGTGCCGGTGTCGACCCACTGCACATCGTCGACGACCACGAGGAGGGGTGAGCGGCGGGCGAGTTCGGAGAGCAGGGCGAGGAGCGCCACACCGAGCAGCAGCCGGCCGGGCGGTCCGGACCCCGCGGATTCCCCGGCCCCGGTACGTCCGGTGCCGGGGTCCTCCGGGTCCGCGCCAGCCGGGTGCGCGCCGTCCGGGACCGTGTCCATCAGCCCCATCGCGCCCAGCAGTGCGGACCGCTGTCGTGCGGGCAGCGAGGCCGTCTCGTCCAGCACCGGTCGCAGAAGCTGGTGCAGCCCCGCGAACGGCAGGTCCACCTCGCTCTCGCTGCCCGTCATCCGCAGTACCCGGCCCCGGCCCCGGTGCCGCTCCGCCGCGAGGTGCAGCAGTGTGCTCTTGCCCGCGCCCGGTTCGCCCGTGAGGATCAGAACACCGCTGGTCAACCCGAGCACGGCCGCGCTTTCGCTCTCCCGCCCGACCATGGTCACCGTCCGACTCTAACCCGCGTCCTGCCGCACACCGTCCGACTGCGTCCCACAGGTGCAGTCGGATGACTGATGCCTCCGCCACCGCTGCTGTCGCAGGCTGGGGGCATGGACACCATCACCCTGGGAAATGTGGAGATCACCCGTGTGGTCGAGCTGCCCACCAAGGGCCTCGCACGCGATTTCATCTTCCCCGACGTGGGCATCGAGCACTGGCGCGCCCATGAGCACTGGCTGGCCCCGGAGTTCCTCGACCCCGCCGCGGACGAGATCCGCACGATGATCCAGTCCTGGCTGATCCGCAGCGAGGGCAGGACGATCCTGATCGACACCGGTATCGGCAACGGCAGGGAACGCCCCGCCATGCCGGTCTTCCACCAGCTGAACACCGACTACCTCGGCAATCTGGCCGCGGCGGGGGTCCGCCCCGAGGACGTCGACACGGTGATCTGCACCCATGTGCACGGTGACCACGTCGGCTGGAACACCCACCGGGTGGACGGCGCCTGGCGGCCCACCTTCCCCAACGCCGAGTACGTGATCTCACGGGCCGACTTCGACTACTGGAACCCGGCGAACGGCCACCGGACCCGCTCCGGCGACCGGAACGCGAACGTCTTCGAGGACAGTGTCACCCCCGTCCACGAGGCCGGACAGACCGTGCTCTGGGAGGGTGACCACCACGACATCGGCGGTGGGCTGCGGATCGAGCTCGCGCCCGGCCATACGCCCGGTTCCGCCGTCGTCTGGCTCGGCTCCGGTACGGACCGGGCGGTGTTCGCGGGCGATCTGCTGCACAGCCCCCTGCAGATCGTCGAGCCGGACTGCTGCCCGTGCTTCGACGAGGACGAGGCAGCGGCCCGTGTCTCCCGGCGCAGGGTGCTGGAGGAGGCCGCCGACCGGGGCGCCCTGCTGTTCCCGGCGCACTTCCCCGGTCCCGGCGGGGCCGAAGTGCGGCGTGAGGGCTCGCGGTTCACGGTCAAGGAGTGGGCGGCGTGGCGGTGAGGGTGTTCCGCAACATCCCGTATGCGGCAGCCCCCACCGGCGCCGCCCGGTTCGCCGCACCGGTCCCCGTGGACGGGGTCCCCGGCGCCGACGGACCGGGGCCGACCGCCCCGGCGCCCGACCGGAGCTTCGCACTCGATCTGGGCCCCGTCGTCGGACCGGGCTGGGTGCGTGGTGAGGACTATCTGACGCTGAACGTCTGGACCCCGCGCACCGACGGCGGGACACCACGGGCCGACCGCGGGGCACCGGTGATGGTGTTCGTGCACGGCGGCGGTTTCGTCTCCGGCACCGGCCAGGCACCGCTGTTCGACGGTACGTCCTTCGCCCGTGACGGTGTCGTCCTGGTGACGCTCAACTACCGGCTCGGCGCGCCGGGTTGGCTGGATCTGCCGGACGTACCGCGCAACCGGGGCCTGCTCGACGTGATCGCTGCCCTGCGCTGGGTGCGGACGCATATCGCGGAGTACGGCGGGGACCCCGGCCGCGTCACGGTGTTCGGGCAGTCTGCGGGCGCGATGATCGTCAGCGCGCTGCTGGTGACGTCCGAGGCGGCCGGGCTGTTCCATCGCGCGATCAGTCAGAGCGGTGGTCTGCATACGCTCACCGGCGAGGAGGCGACCGAGACCACCCGGGCGCTGGCCGACCGGCTGGGGGTGCCGCCGACCGCCGGGGCGTTCGCGGCCGTCCCCGACGAACGGCTGGTGTCCGCGCTCGCCGGGGTGCCGGGGAGGGGATCACGGCTGTCCCCGCTGGGTGTGGTGATGGACGAGGCCGGACCGGCGCTGCCGGCCGATGTGCTGGTGGGGACCAACACCGAGGAGTCCCGGCTCTACCAGCGGCCGGAGCACACCGCGGCCATCGACGCGATGTTCCGCGACGCCCGGAACCGTCTGGTGGCCCGGTACGAAGGGGCGTTCAGCTACGACTTCGACTGGCGTGGCGGCCCGCTCGGCGCCTGCCACACCGTGGAGCTCCCCTTCGTGTTCGACAACACGGAACTGCCCGCCCTCCGTACCGCCGACGGCCTCCTGGGACCGGACGTCCCGGCCGCGCTCGCGGCGGAGATGCACGGTGCCTGGGTGCGGTTCGCGGCGACCGGTGACCCCGGCTGGTCGGGCCACCGGACCTTCCGCTAGCGTCCGCTCCCCGGCCCCGGCCCCTGAAGTGCCCTACAGGGGCCGGGGCCGGTACGCCTCGATGAGCTTGTCGGTCAGGGCGTTGATGCGGTGGTCGACCGTCCGGCGGGCGGGATCCTCGTCGTACCAGGCGACGATCTCGCGCGCGCCCCGGGAGAACGGGATCCGGGCGGTGAAGTCCGGCACGATGGTGCGGATCTTGGAGTTGTCGAACACCATCGAATGGGTCTTGTCGCCGAGCAGTTCCTCACCCCAGCGGCTGTCGGCGGCGGCGATGGCGTCGGACGGTATGTGCACCAGTCGCGGTTCGACGCCCGCGGCCTCGGCCATGGTCAGATAGATCTGATTCCAGGTCAGCGCCTCGTCCCCGGTGATGTGGAAGGTGTCGCCGAGGGTCTCCCGGTGTCCCAGGAGCCCGGTGAACGCGCGGGCGAAATCGGTGTGATGGGTGAGCGTCCACAGCGAGGTACCGTCGCCGTGCACCATGACCTCCTGGCCGCGCCGCATCCGGTCCACCACCGTCCAGCCGCCGTCGAAGGGGACTGCGGTGCGGTCGTAGGTGTGCGACGGACGGACGACCGTGACGGGGAAGCCCTGGTCGCGGTAGGCCCGGGTGAGCAGGTCCTCACACGCGATCTTGTTGCGGGCGTACGCGGAGAAGGGGTTGCGCAGCGGAGTGGACTCGACGATCGGCAACCGGCGCGGCGGCGTCTGGTAGGTGGCCGCCGAACTGATGAACACGTACTGGCCGGTGCGTCCGCCGAACAGGTCGATATCGGCCTGGACATGCTCGGTGGTGAAGTTCAGGAAGTTCACCACGACGTCGAACTCGTGGCCGCGCACGGCGGCGCGTACCGACTCCGGGTCACGGGCGTCGGCCGTGAGGGTGTGCGCACCGGTGGGGACACCCCGGAGCGAGCTGCTGCTGCGGTTGAGCAGATACAGCTCGGCGCCGAGCTCGGTGGCCCGCCGGGCGCAGGCCGAACTGATGACACCGGTACCGCCGATGAACAGGACCTTGAGATCGTTCACCGTCACTCCCCGGGGAACCGGTTGCCCACGGCGCGGCGGATCTCGTCGAGGGTGCGCATGATGCGCAGCGTCTCGTCCAGTGGCATCAGCGCGGACTCGGTACGCCCTTCCGCCGCACACCGCGCCACCTCCGCGGCCTCGAAACACAGTCCGCCGTCCAGCCGGGGCGGGGTGTACACGTCCAGCACCCCGTTGTCCCGGCCGATCAGCCGGACCGGGGTGGGCGCGTAGAAGTCCCCGTCGAGTTCCAGGCGGGCCCGGGTGCCGGTGATGGACGCGGTGGTGGGGGTGCGCGCGAAGAGGGTGGTGTTCAGCAGGGCGTGGGCCCCGGCGGCGTTGGTGGCGACGATGGACACCTGGCCGTCGACACCGGTGAAGGCCGGGGTGCCGACGGCGGACACCGTGGCGAACTCACCGAGCACCAGGGACGCGAACGACACCGGGTAGACGCCCAGGTCGAGCAGGGCGCCACCGGCGAGCGCCGGTGCGTACAGCCGATGGGTCGCGTCCGGCACCATGTACTGCCCGTGGTCGGCCACGACCGTCCGGATCTCACCGAGGGCGCCGGAGTCGAGCACCTGCCGGACGACGTCGATATGCGGCAGGAAGCGGGTCCACATCGCCTCCATGAGGAAGACGCCCCGCTGCCGCGCCGCGGCGATCAGCCGCGCCGCCTCCTCCGCGTTGCGGGTGAACGCCTTCTCCACCAGGACGTGCTTGCCCGCCTCGATGGCGTTCAGCGCGTGGGTGAGGTGCTCGGAGTGCGGCGAGGCCACATAGACCACCTCGACACGGCTGTCCCCGAGGAGGTCGTCATAACTCCCGTAGGCGTGCGGTATGTCGAAACGGGAGGCGAAGGCACGGGCCCGGCCGAGGTCGCGCGAGGCGACCGCGACAATGCGCTGTGCCGTGTGGCTTTGCACCGCTTCGGTGAATGAGGAGGCAATACCGCCGGGTGCGATGATGCCCCAGCCGAGACTGGGGACTTTCATCGGGTCCGGGGTACGTGGCGGGGGCAGTGACCGGTCGCGCGATGCATCGCGGCCTTGTTCATCGGCGTGGAGAAGACTCGCCACGGGCCCACCCTCCTGTGAAAAGGAAAACGCCGGTGATGCCGTGGGTACGTACGCTCTCCGGCCGGCGGTGTTCACCCAATCCGATGTCTCCCGGCCGGCGCAAGCCCCTTCCGGGGACCGGGATCGCATCCCGGCCGGGGCGCCGGGCCGGATCAGCTCCTGATCAGCTTGACCGCGAGTTCATAGACCTCTTCACGGCTGCGGTCCCCGTGGTCGGCGGCCAGGAAGTGATTGCCGACCAGGAGCGAGAAGGAGAGCATGCAGCGCGCCTCGACCTCGTCCTCGTCGTCGTAGCGCTCGCGGAACAGGGAGCGCAGATAGTCCATCCGCCGGTTGTCGACGCGGCGCAGCCGGTCCGCGACCGCACGGTCCCGCCGGGCCCAGTCGCGGACCGCGAGATCGATCGCCAGCAGCCGGCCGCCGGAGGCCAGCTCACCGGCCTTCCGCATCCTGGCCTCGGTGTCACCGCCCTCGTGCTCGACGCGTGCGAGCAGATCGTCGACGCTTTCGCGCTCCCAGGTGTCGAGCATCTCCTCCAGCAGGGCGCTCCGGTCGGCGAAGTAACCGTAGAAGCCGCCCTTGGTGACCCCGAGGGATTTCGCGAGCGCTTCGACACGGACGGCATCGGGACCGCCGTCGGCGAGCGCCCGCAGTCCGGTCTCGATCCATTTCCCGCGAGGCGTTCGGGTTTCGGCGCCCATGGCTCTTCCCGTCCCTGTTCCTGGTATTCGTCCGTGTGCCGGTATCCGGCGGTGCCACCGGGCGCCGCCATCTGCTATACGGTACCGTATATATGGCGCCCGTCGGAGGCCCCGGAAGGCCGCCGATGGCCGCGACCACGGCTTCATCTGCTGATATCTGCCTGAGGAGAACAGCGTGAAAGCATGTCTCGTGGCATTCCACTATCCGCGGGCCGCGCACCGGGAAGAGTTCATCGACCGCGTCCACCGCGTCGCCGAGGTGTTCCGGGATTCCCCGGGGTGCCTGTCGGCCGAGTGCTGGGTGAACGATGACGCGGTGGTGTCCACGGTGCGCTGCGAATCCGCGACGGCGCTGGATTCGGCGCTTTCCGCGGTGACGGCGAAGGCGGGGGCCGACATCGTTTTCGACGAGCGTGAAGAACGCCCCCGCGAGATCTTCCAGCTCATGTCGCCCTGAGGGTGCCCCGCTCCCGGCAAGGGGCCGAGCCGACCGGCGGCCGCGCCCCGGCCACGTACCGGGGCGCGTCCGGTCAGGACGACAGGGAGGCGCCCGCCCGGTCCAGGGCGATACGCCGTGCACGCGGTGCGATCCGGCCGCGCAGCGCGACCACGGTCAGCAAGGCCAGTGCGGTACCGCCCAGCGGCACCGTGAAGGCCGCGCTCGCGCCGAAGCCGTCCGCCATCTGCCCGGCCACCGTCACGGCCGTGGCCTGCCCCAGCGCCACCGAGCCGGTCAGCCAGGTGAACGCCTCCGTGCGCGAGGTGGCCGGAACCAGGGACTCGACCAGGGTGTATCCGGTGATCAGCGCCGGGGCGATGCACAGTCCGACCAGCAGCCCCAGCCCGCCGAGCGCCAGCGGGGCGTGCACCGCCCACAGGGTCGAGCAGGCCAGCGCCAGCGCGGCGTAGGACACCAGCAGCCGTCGCTGCGGCGAGGTACGCCACGCGATGGCCCCGCAGGCCACGCCCGCGAGCATGTTGCCCGCGGCGAACGTCCCGTACAGCACACCGTTCAGACCCGGTTGGCCGAGCTCCTCGGTGAAGGCCGTCAGGGCCACCTGCATTCCGCCGAAGACCGAGCCGATGCCCAGGAACGCCACGGCCAGGACCCGTACGCCCGGTACGGACAGGGCGGAGGCACGCCGCTCACCGCTGCCCCGCGAGGCCGCGTTCACCGGCGGCGCGGTACGCCGCTGGGCCGCGAAGAGCAGCCCGCCCGCCAGGGTCAGCGCCGCCTCCGCGATCAGCCCGGAGGCCGGATGCACCCCGGTGCTCAGGGCGGTCGCCAGGACGGGTCCGATGACGAACGTCAGCTCGTCCGTCACCGACTCGAAGGCCGCCGCCGTCGCCAGCAGCGGACTGCGCCGTCCGTCCGGTCCGGAGCCGTCCCCCAGCGTGGCCGCCCAGCGGGCCCGCACCATGGGGCCGACCTGCGGTACGGAGGCGCCCGTCGGCACCGCGGCGGCGAACAGCGCCCACAGCGGTGCGTGTCCCAGCGCGAGCGCCGTCAGCAGCCCCGCGGACGCGGCGTGCATCAGTACCCCGGGGACCAGGACCGCGCGCTGTCCGTAGCGGTCGGCCAGCTTGCCGCCCTGCGGGGCGAACAGCGCCATGGAGACACCGGTGACCGCCGCCACCGCACCGGCCACTCCGTAGGAACCGGTGGTGTGGCGCAGCAGCAGCACGATGCTGATGGTGAGCATCGCGAACGGCTGCCGGGCGGCGAAACCCGGCAGCAGGAACGTCCACGCGCCGGGTGTGCGCAGCAGTTGTCCGTATCCGGGGCGCGTGGGCGGCTCGGGCCGCTCGGCGGGCTCGGGACGCCGGACAGGAGGGGTGGTGGAGACCGCGGTTGCCACGGCCAGGCCCTTTCTGCCGCCTGGTAGCGCACCCGAGCGTCATCGCGGAGTGCGCCGAGAGCTGTCCTCTCGCGCAGGACCGGGGTAGATACCGGGTCCGCGCCGAAAGGGGGCAGAAGGACCGCGGCCGCCGAGCGGTCGCGCCAGCTCTGCATCAGGCAGAGTGGTTCGTTGCTTGCCGCCTCATAGTACAGGGAAACCCGGCGCCGACCTGCGGTGTATCCGGGCCGTGGAGGACCTGTGACGGTTCTCACCGGTGCCGTCACCGGCGCCCCTCCCGGCCCCTGCCCTCCCTTCCGGGGACGCCTCGCCGTGCCACACTCGTCGGGTGAGCCGATCACTCGATCACGACGGGCATCTCGCGGACGACGGGCATACGGCACAGGCGGTGCACGGGACACACGGCGGGTCCAACGCGCTGCGCGGACGGGTCGCCGTCGTCGCGGGAGCGACCCGTGGCGCCGGACGCGGTATCGCCGCCGCGCTCGGCGAGGCCGGTGCGACCGTCGTCTGTACCGGCCGCAGCAGTGTGACCGGCAGTGGCGGATCGGACTACGACCGCCCCGAGACCATCGAGGGGACCGCCGAACTCGTGACCCGGCTCGGCGGCACCGGGGTCGCCGTCCGGACCGACCATCTCGACCCCGGACAGGTCCGTCGGCTGGCCGACCGCGTGCGCCGCGAACACGGCGCCATCGATGTGCTGGTGAACAACATCTGGGGAGCCGAGCGGCTCAAGGGCGGCCCTGCCGACTGGAACACCCCGATCTGGAACCACCGTCTCGACGACGGACTGCGCATCCTCCGGCTCGGCCTCGAAACACACCTGATCACCTCGCACCATCTGCTGCCGCTGCTGATCGGGAAGCCGGGCGGTCTGCTGGTCGAGGTGACCGACGGCACCGCCGCGTACAACGCCGGGCGGTACCGCATCTCGGTCTTCTACGACCTGGTGAAGACCTCGGTGAACCGGCTGGCGTTCTCCCAGGGCCATGAACTCGCGCCCTACGGAGCCACCGCGGTCGCCCTGACGCCCGGCTGGCTGAGGTCGGAGATGATGCTCGACAACTACGGGGTGACGGAGGAGAACTGGCGCGACGCGCTCGCCCCCGACCGGGACGGGGGACTGCCGACCGCCCCCGCGAGCTTCGCGTCCTCCGAATCGCCGCGCTACATCGGCCGGGCCGTCACCGCGCTGGCGGCGGACCCCGAACGGGCCCGGTGGAACCAGCAGTCGGTCAGCTCCGCCCAGCTCGCCCGGGAGTACGGGTTCACCGATGTCGACGGCGCCCGGCCGGATGTCTGGGACAGCCACTGAACCGGGGCCGACGTGGCCTGCGTCCGCCGTCTCACCGCGCCACGGCCGCCCCGGCCACCGCGAGCGCCCGCTCGGCATAGCCGCGGCCGAACAGCACCGTGTGCACCAGCAGCGGGAAGAGCTGATGCAGCCCGACCCGCTCCCGCCAGCCGTCGGCGAGCGGTGCCGCCTCCTGGTAGCCCTCCAGCACCCGGTCCGGATACGGGCAGCCGAACAGGTCGAGCATCGCCAGATCGGTCTCCCGGTGTCCGCCGTGCGCGGCCGGGTCGATCAGCCGGACCCGTCCGTCGGCACCCCACAGCACATTGCCGCTCCACAGGTCGCCGTGCAGCCGGGCGGGCGGTTCGGCCGGGCCCGCCAGCTCCGGCAGCCGCGCGCAGACGCGTTCGACCACCCCGGCCTCGGCGGGGCGTACCGTGCCGTCGTCGACCGCGCGGCGCAGATACGGCAGCACCCGCCGCTCGGCGTACCAGCGCGGCCAGTCCGTGCCCGGCACATTGCGCATCGGGGCGAGCCCGATGTACGCGTCCTCGGGGCCGTCGGGCGGCGGCGCGCCGAATGCGGACGCACCGGAGGTGTGCAGGGCGGCCAGATCGCGGCCGAACCGCACGGCCGCTCCGGTGTCCGGCGGGCCGGTCGGAATCCGTTCGGTGACCAGCCAGCGCCTGTCGTGGCCGTACACCGCCGGAACACGGACCGTTCCCGTGTCGGCCAGCCAGCGCAGCCCCGCCGCCTCGGCCCGTACTGCGCCGGGGCCGTCGGCGCGCTTGACCATGACCACCTGCCCGTCGCCCAGCGCGACTTCGGTGAGCGCGCCCGACAGCGGACGCTCGGCGGTCACCCGGCGGCCGGTGAACCGCTCGGCCGCCGCGGCCGGGCCTCCGCGCTCCCCGGCTTCCGCGCGGGCGGTCATACGGCGGTCGGCGTGGCGGACGGGGACCGGCAGGCGTTCCCGGTACGGACGAAGCAGAGATGCACGGGGACCAGCGTAGGGGGACCGGGCCACCGGCCACGAGCCCTCCGGCACGCGCCGTCCGTCGTGAGTCGTCCGCCACGACAGGAAGGGCCGGGGTGACTCGGCCACAATGGAGGGCAGGGGGCCAGCCGCTCGCGGCGGCCGTTCGCGGCCGGCGGGCGCCACCCGGAGGCGGTGACCGACCCATGTGCGCAGACCCCCGGCCCGGTGCGCGGGATCCCGGACCCGCCATGACGGGCCACTACGGCCAGGAGGTGTTCCCGCCCGAGCGGACCGGCGAGGACGACCGGATCGACCTCGGCGCGCTCACCTACGACAGCGTGACCCTGGACCGCCTGCGGCACCTGGGTGCCGGGCCCGGATGGCACTGTCTCGACGCGGGCGCGGGGACCGGCACCGTCGCCAGGCGGCTGCTGACCGAGACCGGTGTCGACTCCGTGCTCGCCGTCGACCGCGACCCGCGTTTCCTGACCGCGCACCCCGTCCCCGGGCTCGAGGTCATGGAGGCGGACATCACCGCGCCGGAGTTCGACCCGGGCCGCTTCCACCTGGTCCACGCCCGCTTCGTCCTGATGCATCTGCCCGCGTGGCGCCGGCTGATCGGCAAGTTCGCGCAACTGCTCGCACCCGGCGGGGTGTTGGTGCTCAGCGACGCCATCGACCTGATCACCGCGACCGCGCCCCCGACGCCGTACAGCAGGGCCATGGCCGCCATGTGGCGGGGGCTGCGCGACACCATCGGCACCGATGTCTCCTGGGTCGCCGAATACCCTCGGCTGCTGCGCACCGCGGGGCTCACCTCCGTCGCCGCCGAGGTCCATGTGCCGCCCCTGCTCCCCGGCAGCCCCATCAGCCGCTTCTGGGCGGAGACCTGGAACCGGGCGAGGGAGGCGATGGTGGCCACCGGCCAGGTGGACGACGCCGGGATCGACGCGGCCATCGGCTATCTCGACTCGCCCGACTGCGCCGCGCTGTCAGCCGGGATGATCACGGCCTGGGGCACCCGGCCCGGCCCCGGGACGACCGCACGGTGACCACGGCCGCCCATCCCCTCCGGGGCGTACGGCGGCGCTCACGTTCACGGTGACCACGGGACTCCCGTTGCCCGTGGTTGTGGAGATGTTCACCCAACCCCCCTACGCTCCCGGTGTTTTGTCCGTGATCCGGCAACACATCCGAGGAGAGCCGTGAGATCTGCCATCCGCAGAACCGCTCACCGCACCGCCCCCCGCTCACGACGGACCACCGCCCTCGCCACGTTCACCGTCCTTGCCTGCGCATCGACCGCGGTGGCGGCCGGGGACCCCCGGCCGCCGGAGGTGGCCGCCGCCGTGGAGACCCCGGCCGTCCACGACGACGCCGCCGGTGGCAAGGCCAACGCCGACGACCCCGCCGTATGGGTCGATCCCGACCAGCCCGGCCGCAGCCTCGTCATCGGCACCCTCAAGCAGGGCGGGCTGGACGTCTACGGACTCGACGGCGCCCGGCTCCAGCACATCGCCGCGCCACCGGCGCCCGGTGACGACGCGGCACCCGGCCGCTTCAACAACGTGGACATCGTGTACGGCTTCGAACTCGACGGTGAGAAGACCGACCTGGCTCTCGTCAGCGACCGTGGCCGGGACCGGATCCGGGTCTACGCCGTCGACGGCGCGGCCCTCGCCGACGGGAAGGCACCGCTGCGCGATGTCACCTCCGATGACGTCGCACCGGTCTTCGCCGGGAGCGAGGCGGAGGTGGACGAGCAGCACACCGCCTACGGGCTGGCCGCCTACAGCCACGACGGGGACGCCTACGCGGTGGTGTCCCAGCGCGCCGAGACCCGGATGGCGCTGCTGAAGCTGACGGACGACGACGGCAAGGTCGGCTACAAGAGCAAGGACAGCGTCGACCTCCCGGGGACGTTCACCCTGCCCAACCAGAAGAAGTGGACCCCGTGCGCGGACCCCGGGGAGCACGCGCAGGTCGAGGGCATGGCGGTCGACCAGGAGGAACACATCCTCTACGCGGCCCAGGAGGACATCGGCCTGTGGCGGGTGGACCTGGACGACGAGGAGTTCGGCAAGCCCGCGCTCATGGACAAGGTCCGCGAGTACGGGGTGCCGTGGACGTATGACACCGAGGAGGAGGAGTGTGTGATCGACACCTCCGCCGACCCCGGCTACGGCGGCCGCCACCTCGCCGCGGACGCCGAGGGGGTCACCGTCTACCACGCGAAGGACGGCAAGGGATACGTCCTCGCTTCCAGCCAGGGTGACAGCACCTTCGCCGTCTACCGCCGTGACGGGGACAACGCGTGGGTGGGCTCGTTCACCGTGACCGACAGCCCGGCCACCGACGGTGTGCAGCACTCGGACGGTTCCACCGTGGTGAACGTCCCCCTCGGGGAGCGCTTCCCCCAGGGCATGTGGGTCTCCCAGGACGGTGAGGCCACACCGGCGGACGGGGACCGGGAGAGCACCGGCTACAAGTTCGTGCGGTGGGACGCGGTGGCATCGGCCTTCCCCGACCGGCTGCTGGTGGACACCACGTCGTTCGACCCCCGCGACACGGACTGACCGGCCGCCGTCCGGTGACCCGCCCCGGCCAGGACGTACACCCGGTACCGCTCAGGGCCGGGGCGGGTCTTCGCGACCGGCGCCGTGTCAGCTCCGGCCGGAGTCGTGGTCCGGCGGGTTCTTCTCGCTCCAGATCCCCCGTACATGGCCGATGTGGCGGCGCATGAGCGCCTCCGCGCCGTCCGCGTCACCGGCCTCGATCAGATCCAGCAACTCCGCGTGCTCATGGGAGGAGTCGAACAGCGCGTCGCCCTCGGTGAGCGTCTTCAGCCCGTAGAGCCGGGAGCTGGTGCGCAAGCCCCGTACCGTCTCCAGCAGCCGGGCGTTTCCGGCCAGCTCCAGCAGGGTGAGGTGGAACTGCATATCGATGGTGACATGCGCGATGAAGTCCCGCTCCTCGGCGGCCTTCTCGATCCCCGCGGCCAGCGGGCGCAGTTCGGCGATGACCGCGGCGGGGACGCCCCGTTCGGTGATCCGGCGGATGGTGGGCACCTCGATGAGCGCCCTGAGCTCGTTGATCTCGTCGAGTTCGGCCGGGGAGAGGGCGGTGACCCGGAAGCCCTTGTTGCGGACGACCTCGACGAGCCCCTCCTTGGCGAGGTCGAGCAGGGCCTCGCGCACCGGGGTGGGGGAGACCCCGAACTGCTCGGCCAGACTGGGCGCGGAGTAGACGACCCCGGGTTTCATCTCTCCCGCGATCACCGCGCCCCGGAGGGTCTCGGTGATCTCCTCGCGGAGGTTGCGGCGGCCGCGGAACGAGGGCAGGCGCACGGTCGTGCCGTCGTCCACGTTCATCTTCGGTCTCCCTCACTGGCTCGGCCGCCCAAGCCTATCCCGCGGGGCGATACGGAACGGACGTCCCGCCCGCCCCCGGGTGTCCGTGGTGCGGTGGCACGCTGGTCAGAGTTCGAACCCTTCCGGGAACGGGTCGTCCGGGTCGTAGTGGTACTGGGCGGTGCCCGTGATCCACGCCCGGCCGGTCACGGTGGGTATCACCGCATCCACTCCTGCCACCTCGGTCCGTTCCACGAGGGTGCCGATGAAGTGGGTGCCGATGAACGACTCGTTGCGGAACTCGGTGTGCAGCGGCAGCAGTCCACGGGCGTGCAACTGTGCCATCCGGGCGCTGGTGCCGGTGCCGCAGGGGGAGCGGTCGAACATCCCCGGGTGGATGACCATGGCGTGCCGGGAGTGGGCGGCCGTGGATCCGGGGGCGGCGAGATACACATGGTGCACCCCGCTGATCTCGGGGTTGCCCGGGTGCACGGGGCGGTCCTGGCCGTTGATGGCGTCCATCAGGGCGAGCCCCGCGTCCATGATCTGGTTCTTGTGCGCCCGGTCGAACGGGATCCCGAGGTCCGCCAGCTCGGCGATGGCGTAGAAATTGCCGCCGTACGCCATGTCGTAGCCGATCTCCCCCCACGGACCGGCCTTGACGGTCCGGTCCAGGGCGAGCGCGAACGCGGGGACGTTGCGCAGGGTCACCGAGCGGGCGGCCCCGTCCGCCACCGCCACGTCGACGACCACCAGCCCGGCCGGAGTGTCCAGCCGGATGGTGGCCACGGGCTCGTGCACCTCCACCATCCCGGTCTCCACCAGGACCGTGGCCACCCCGATGGTGCCGTGCCCGCACATCGGCAGACATCCGGAGGTCTCGATGAACAGCACACCGAAGTCGGCGTCCGGGCGGGTGGGCGGCTGGAGGATCGCCCCGCTCATCGCCGAGTGGCCGCGCGGCTCGTTCATCAGCAGCTTGCGGATGTGGTCGAGGTGGTCCACGAAGTGCCGGCGCCGGTCGAACATCGTCTCGCCCGGGATCACCCCGACGCCACCGGTGATGACCCGGGCGGGCATCCCCTCCGTATGCGCGTCGACGGCGTGGAAGACGCGATTGCTGCGCATGCTCAGCCCAGCCCTTCCGCGAGGGCGGCCTCGGTCGCCCGGCGGACCGTCGCCTCGTGTTCGGGGATGAGGGGGAGACGGGGCTGCCGACAGGGGCCGCCATAGCGTCCGACCAGGTCCATGCTGGCCTTGATGGCCTGCACGAACTCGGTCCGTGAATCCCAGCGGAGCAGGGGGTGGAGGACGCGGTAGAGCGGGAGGGCCGCGGACAGATCGCCCTTGGTGGCGGCCTCCCACAGATCGACGCACGCACGCGGGAAGGCGTTGGGGTAGCCCGACACCCACCCCGGTGATCCGGCGATCGCCATCTCCATGGCCAGGTCGTCCGTCCCGGCCAGGACATCGAGACCGGGAGCCAGTTCACTGATCCGGTAGTAGCGGCGGATGTCCCCGGAGAACTCCTTGACGGCGCTGACGAGGCCCTCGTGCCACAGTTCGGCGAGCAGCTCCGGCACCAGGTCGACCTTGGTGTCATGCGGGTTGTTGTAGGCGACGACCGGGAGTCCGGCCTTCGCCACTTCCCGGTAGTGCGCCACCACGGCGCGCTCATCGGCGCGGTACGCGTTCGGCGGGAGCAGCATCACGGCCGCGGCGCCCGCTCCGGCGGCCTGTTCGGCCCAGCCGCGGGCCTCGTCCGCGCCGTACGCGGCCACACCGGGCATCACGGTGAAACCCGCGGGGGCTGCGTCCACGGCGGTGGTGACCACACGGGCCCGTTCCGCGTCGGACAGCGTCTGGTACTCGCCGAGGGAGCCATTGGGGGTGACGCCGTGACAGCCGCTCGCGGCGAGCCAGCTCACGTGCTCGGCATAGGTGTCGAAGTCGACGTCCAGTCCGCTGGTCGTTCCCTCACGCAGGGGAAGGGCCGTCGCGACGAGCACACCGTGCCAGGGTTTCACCTGTGTCATCAGTGGCCTCCACTCTCGGGTGACGTGGGTGTGGTGGGTGGTGACGTCCTCGTGGAGCAGTGCAATATCACATTACACAGTGGGCGTTGTGCTGTCACGGGTACGCCCGCCGTCTCAGGCTTCGTTGCCGGCTCCGTCCGCCCCCGCGGCCAGCACCCCCAGGGGCAGGGGCTGTGCGATGGGTCTGCCCGCCATACCGCGCAGATCGTCCGCGGTGACCTCGCGCCCGTCGGCCTCGGCGACCAGCCCGGCGGTGGCGTAGCCGCACACCCGGCCCTGGCACAGCCCCATCCCGGGCCGGGCGCAGAGCTTGACCGTGCGGGGATCCGTGGCCCCGAGCTCCGTCACCGCACGGCGCACCGCCGCCACGTCCACCTCTTCGCACCGGCAGACCACGGTGTCCTCCTCCAGCCACGTCCGCCAGCCGCCCGGTACGGGATACGCCCGGTGCAGGGCGGCCGCGAAGGACCGCTGGGCGGCCCGTCGCCGCAGCAGCCGCGCCAGTCTCCGGCGGTCGGGTCGGGCGCCCGTGGTGGCCCAGGCGGCATGCAGCCCCGCCAACTCGCCTTCGATCAGCGACAGTCGGGCGCCTCCCACACCGCATGCCTCGCCCGCGGCGTAGACCCCGTCCACGCTGGAGCGCTGCCGGGAGTCCACCCGGGCCACCAGACTGCCGTCCCCGTCGCGCTCCATCGCGCAGCCGAGCTGGACCGCGAGCTCGGTCTGCGGGGTGAAGCCGTAACCGACCGCCACCGTGTCGCAGTCCAGGGTGCGGGCACTGCCGGGCAGGGTCCGCCATCCGGCGTCCAGCCGGGCCACCGTCACCCCGGTGACGGAGTCCGTGCCGTGGGCCGCCACGACCGTGGTCCGGGTGCGGTAGGGAATACGGTGCCGGGCGAGCGTCCGCAGATATCCGGCGCCCTCGGCCAGCTTCGCGGCGTTGCGGACCACCGTGAAGGGGTGGCGGCCGAACGCGAGCGGGCGCCCGGCCTCGAACACCCCCACCACCTCGGCCCCGGCCTCGGCCAGCCCCGCCGCCACCGGCAGCAGGAACGGCCCGGTGCCCGCGACCGCGATACGCCGCCCCGCCACCACCCCCTGCCCCTTGAGGAGCGCCTGCACGGCTCCGGCGGTGAAGACGCCGGGTGTGGTCCAGCCGGGGAAGGGCACCTGCCGGTCGTAGGCCCCGGTCGCCACCACCACCGTCCGGCCGCGGATCTCATACGGCCGTCCCGCGTGGAGGGTGTGCACGGTGAACCCGGCGCCGGTGCGCTCCACATGCCAGACCGTATGGCCGGACCGGTGGTCCAGCAGGTCGCGGTGGGCGTCGAGACCGTCGCGCAGCCGCCGGAAGCGGTCCCAGTCGTGGTGCGCCGCCCCGTCGTCACCGGCGCGATGGCGCCAGTACTGGCCACCGGGCCGCGGACCCGCGTCCACCAGCGCGACCCGGGCACCCCGCGCCGCGGCGGCCACGGCCGTGGCCAGCCCGGCGGGACCGGCCCCCAGCACCACGATGTCGTGGACGGCGGCGGGTCCGGGCTCAGCAGGCGAGATCGGCACGGCCCGCCCCCTCCTGGGTGCGCACCACATCGCCGGGGTGCGCCTCGATGACACAAGCGCGCTGGTTGGGGCTGCCGTTGATGGTCACCAGACAGTCGAAGCACACCCCGATACCGCAGAAGACCCCGCGCGGCCGCCCCTCGACGCGGGTCACCCGCCAGGAGCGGATGCCTGAGGCGATGAGCGCGGCGGCGACGCTCTGTCCGTCCTCCGCCGGGACGGCCCGGTCGTCGAAGCTGAAGGTGAACGGCGAGGTGCTCATGCGGTGGCCTCCGCGAAGCGCTGGGGACGGAACGGAGTGAGATCGAGATCGGGTTCGGCCCCGGTGAGCCGCTGGGCCAGCAGATGGCCGGTCGCGCTCGCCAGGCCGATCCCGGCTCCTTCGTGGCCGCAGGCGTGCAGCAGGCCGGGAGCGCGGGGATCCGGCCCGATGACGGGGAGGTGGTCGGGGCAGTACGGGCGGAAGCCCAGATAGCTGCGCAGCAGGGAGACCCCGGACAGGAAGGGGAAGAGCCCGATGGCCTGCGCCGCCAGTCTCCGCAGCACCGGCAGTGAGATCTCGCGGTCGAAGCCGACCCGTTCGCGGCTGGCACCGATCAGCACGGTTCCGCCCCGGGTGCCCTCGACCACCACCGAGGTCTCAAGACCCGCGTCACCGCTGGCGACGTTGGCCACGTACTCCGCCGTGTAGACCTTGTGCCGCACCACCCGTGGCAGCGGTTCGGTGACCAGCACGAAACCCCGGCGCGGCAGTACCGGCACCGGTGCCCCGGCCAGCCCGGCGAGTTCCCCGGCCCAGGTGCCCGCGGCGTTGATCACCCAACGGGCGTGCCGCACCGGCGCGGTGGGGGAGTCGGTCCGCACTCCGATGACCGCGTCGTGCCGGTCGCGTACGAAACCGGTCACCCGGGTACCGCAGTGGACCCGCGCTCCGCGCCGGCGCGCGTGGCGCAGCAGGTGGGCGGTGGCCAGGACGGGCTGGACCTGGGCGTCCTGCGGATAGTGGGCCCCGCCGACCGCCTCCCGGGTCAGCCGCGGCTCCAGCGCGAACAGTTCATCCGGTCCGATGTCGGTGGCGTGGACCCCGCTCGCCCGCTGTCCCGCGGTGAACCGTCGCAGACCCTCGGCGGTCTCCGCCGATCCGGCGACCACGACGCCGCCCTTGGCCTCGTACTCCAGCGCCTCCGCGCCCAGTTCCGCACCGAGCTCACGCCACAGCCGGGACGACAGCAGCGCCAACTCCAGCTCCGGTCCGGGCGCCTTGTCCGAGACCAGGATGTTTCCCTCGCCCGCGCCGCTGGTGCCCCCGCCGATCGCGCCGCGCTCCACCACCTCCACCCGCAGTCCGGCGGCCGTGCAGTAATACGCGCACGCCGCTCCCACGACGCCTGCTCCGATCACGAGGACATCGGGACGGGAAGACGTATCAGTCACGTCGGCATCATGTCATATACCACTGATAATGCCAGTGGTCTCACCAAGAGTTGTATGCAGGATTCCGGTGAACCTGGGGTATGACCCTATGACGTGTGCATGGCGCGGCAGCCCGCCGTGCCCGCACACGGCCGGTAACCCCCCACAGAGAAAAGGTCATCCGCCATGACGAGGACACCTGCCCGGAAGATCACCGCACGGCTGCTGCTGGCCCTCGGTGGTCTGACCGCGATGGCCGTGTCGGCCACCGCGGCACAGGGCGCCGAGCGGTTACCGCGTGACAACGCGGCGAACCACCGTGGTTGTGTGGTCGTGTACTTCGACCTCGGTGAGACGCTGATCCACACGGCCGACGACGGGAGCATCCGGTACATGCCCGGAGCGGCCGAGCACCTGCGGGCGCTGCGGGCCCGGCACATACCGGTCGGCCTGATCACCAACGTCCCCTCGTCCTGGGGGAAGACCGACGCCGAGCGGGCGGCGAAGCTGAAGACGGTCGTCGCCGAGGACTGGAAGGACTCACGGCCGTTCGCCTGGTCCGACTTCGGGGACCGGATCCTCACCCCGCGGACGGAGGCCGAGCGCAAGCCCGCCGCGACCCTGTGGGAACGCGCCCGGGGCACCTCGGGCGGCTGCCGCCTCGTGTACCAGGCCGAGACCACCGACGAGATCGACGCGAGCCGCTCGCTCGGCTATGTGCCCTACCTGGTGGGCCGTCCGCACTGGCCGTTGTTCATGCCGGTCCAGTTGATCTCGGCACTGGCGCACCTCCCGAACTGACGCCGGGGGCCACGGCGTTACCGGCTCCGGTGGGTCACGGCGGGTGACTCACCGGAGCGTCCGCCTCCGAAACCGCCGCGGAGGGAACCGCGGGGCGCGGTTGGGGGTCTTGCCAGGGGCACGGACGAATATCCCCGGCCGGACGGCCTTCACGGAGGAGAGACGGAATGACCAGCCGCAGCCCGGGAGCGCGCCACGATGAACGCCCGCAGCAGGTGGAGACCGCCTACATCCTCTCCCTCACGGCCATCGCGCTCCAACTGGTCTCCTGGGTGATGGGGTCGTTCGTCATCGAGCCCACCGGCTTTGACGAGATGCGCCAGGAGGTGGGCCAGGACCAGGTCGTCCAGCAACTCGCCCTCTCCGCGGTCGCCCTGTGCGTGATCTGCGTGCTCTGGGCGCTGCTGGCCGTCAAGATGCGGGAGGGGCAGAACTGGGCGCGGCTGGTGCTCGCCGCGGCCACCGCGCTCAGCGCGCTCTTCCTCGTCAACAGCCTGAGCATGAGCGGCTACCCCTGGGATGAACTGGTGGGGGCCGCCCCCGATCTGGTGGCCTACGGTGCCATCGCGATGATGTTCCTGCCGTCGTCCAACGCGTACTTCGTGGATGACACGGTGGAGCAGTAGATCGGGTTATCCGTAGCCGGACGGCTCCCGGCTTGGCGCCGGGGCATGTTTCACACCATCGGGTGATCGACCAATCCGCCGGGTGGCCCGCCCCGGATTCCCCGTGTGAGTGCGGGAAGCGAGAAGCAGACAAGAACCCCTCGGGGAGAGCGTCCGCTGCTGGGTGCCGTGAGCGGCGCGGTGGCGGGCTTCGCGGCGCTGGCCGTGGCGGAGCTCGTGGCCGCCGCGGTGCGTCCGCAGGCGGGTCCCGTCGTCGCGGTCGGCGGCGCCGCCATCGACGCTGCGCCGACCCCGGTGAAGGAGTGGGCGGTCCGGCGCTTCGGCACCGATGACAAGCTGGTCCTGCAACTCGGCATTCTGGTGTTGCTCGCCCTCTTCGCCCTCGTGGTGGGGATGGTGGCGACACGGCATCGCCGGGCGGGCGCCGCGGCCGTGCTGCTGTTCGGTGCGGTCGGGGCCGTGGCGGCGACGGGCCGCCCGGACTCCACCGGGGTAGTCGACGCCCTGCCCTCGGTGGCCGGGGCGCTGGCGGGCGCGGTTCTGCTGTACGTCCTCGCGGGGCGCCTCACCACGGGTGGTGACGGTCCGGGGGACAGCTCTGCCACGGCCCGGTCCGGTGTCGACCGGCGCCGGTTCGTCGTCCTGGCCGCCACGGCGGCCGTGGCCTCCGCCGGAGCCGGTGCGCTCGGGCGGTGGCTCACCACCGCCCGTACCCGGGGCGCCATCGCCTCGCGCGACGCGGTCGTGCTGCCCGCACCGGCCTCCGCGGCGAAACCGGTGCCCAAGGGGGCACGGCTGCGTGTTCCCGGCGTCAGCCCGTTCCTCACCCCGGTCGGGGACTTCTACCGGGTCGACACCGCGCTCGTGGTGCCCAAGGTCGACGCCGGCACGTGGCGGCTGCGCATCCACGGCAAGGGGGTCTCCCGGCCCGTCACCCTCAGCTTCGACGATCTGCTCCGACGCGAGCTGATAGAGCGTCATATCACTCTCACCTGTGTGTCCAACGAGGTCGGCGGGCCCTATGCGGGCAATGCACGCTGGACCGGGGTACGGCTGGCCGAGCTGCTGGCCGAATGCGGTGTGGCACCCCCGTCGAAGGGCGGCCCGGCCGATCAGCTCGTGGCACGTTCGGTGGACGGCATGACGCTCGGCAGCCCCGTCGAGGAACTGATGGACGGGCGGGACGCGCTGCTGGCCGTCGGCATGAACGGCGAACCGCTGCCCTTTCGCCACGGCTTCCCCGTGCGGATGGTGGTCCCCGGTCTCTACGGCTATGTCTCCGCGTGCAAGTGGATCGAGGACATCGAGCTGACCAC
The DNA here is from genome assembly GCF_024295805.1 of Streptomyces cucumeris. GTDB lineage: Bacteria > Actinomycetota > Actinomycetes > Streptomycetales > Streptomycetaceae > Streptomyces > Streptomyces cucumeris. Next base: position 67,773 of record NZ_JANCLX010000036.1, on the reverse strand, counting down.
GTTCGACGACGACGAACCGTACTGGGTCCAGCGGCACTGGGCACGCCGTGCACCGATCAAGACCCAGTCCCGCATCGACACCCCCAAGCCCTTCGCGCGGCCCCGGTCGGGGACGGTCATGGTGGCCGGTGTCGCCTGGGCCCAGCACCGGGGCATCCACCGCGTCGAACTGCGGATCGACGACGGCCCCTGGCGGAACGCCGACCTCGCCGCCGAGGACACCCGCGACACCTGGCGGCAGTGGTCCATCCCCTGGCAGGCCACCCGCGGCTCGCACACGCTGACCGTCCGCGCCACGGACGGCACCGGCGAACTCCAGACGTCGCAGCGCACCCGCACCGTCCGCGACGGGGCCAGCGGATGGCATTCGGTCGTGGTCAACGTCGACTGACCGAGCCACTTTCCCCTGTCCGATGTCCGCGTTGCCGATGCCCGCCGAGCAAGGAAGCTCTCGGGCCCAACCCATCAGGAGAACATCACCATGAACACCCGTATCCGTATCCACCGTGCCGTCGTCGCCGTGGCCGCGCTCACGCTGCTGCCGGTCGCCCTCACCGCCTGTTCGGACGACGGCAAGGACAAGGAGTCCACCGGTTCCTCCAAGGCGTCGAACCCGGCCTCGGACAAGGACAGGACGAAGGGATCCGACGGCGCCCCGGGCGGCGGGGACAAGCCGTTCGGCGCGGCCTGCTCCTCGGTGCCCAAGGAGGGCGCGGGTTCCTTCGACGGCATGGCCAAGGACCCGGTGGCCACCGCGGCTTCCCACAACCCCGCGCTGTCCACGCTGGTGTCCGCCGTCAAGAAGGCCGGGCTGGTCGACACGCTGAACAACGCCCAGAACATCACCGTGTTCGCGCCCACCAACGATGCCTTCGCCAAGATCCCGAAGGCGGACCTCGACAAGGTGCTGAACGACAAGAAGCAGCTCACCAAGGTCCTCACCTACCACGTGGTGGGCAAGAAGCTCGCTCCGGGGGACCTGGACAGCGGCTCGTTCCCCACGCTGGAGAAGTCCACGCTGCGCACCAGCGGCTCCGGGGAGTCCTACACCGTCAATGACACGTCCAAGGTGGTGTGCGGTCATGTGAAGACCGCCAACGCCAACGTCTACATCATCGACACCGTCCTCATGCCCAAGGGCTGACCCGGCGGGCCGGACCACCACAAGGACCCCGCGCACCCGGTGTGCGCGGGGCCCTGTGCCGTATCCGTCCGGCGAACCGGCCGGGCCGTCAGACGGGGAGGTCCAGCAGCGCCAGCGGCGCCGAGGTGGGCTCGGCCGAGCCACCGGCCGGCTCCACGGTGATCCCCATCCCCGAAGCGTGCCGGACCGGGCCCCGCAACAGCACCGCCTGCACCGACGCGCGTGGCATCACCCCGGCCGAGCGCATCGTGCCCCCGCCGTCGTCGAACCACAGCTGGTAGACCTTGCCCTCCGGCGGTGCCGCCAGCCCGTCCGCGAGGAACGCGGCCCGGTCCTGCCGTTCGGACACCACGACCGTGCCGGTGGCGCCACCGGCCAGCTTCACGCCGCGGGACCGTGCGTCCGGCGCGGCCAGCACCGCGGCGAGCGCCTCCGACCGCCGCTCGGCCTGCCGCACCTGCTGCCGGGTGTCCCGTACCTGCTCGTGCTGCCATACCGCGATCCCGCCCAGCCCGGCTGTCACGGCCACACAGGCCGCCAGCGCCCATCGCGCCCGGCCGCCCGCCACCCGTCGCGCGACACCCGTCCGGTCATCCCGGGAATCACTCTCGGGCGGTGTGACGGGCGGCTCCTGCCGCACCCCGCCGATCCGCCGCAGCACCTCGTCCTTGACGGCCGGCCGGACGGGAGCGGCCGAGGCCAGTCCCAGCCGGGCCGCGGTGGCGCTCAGCTCGCGGACCTCCTGCGCACACACGTCGCAGTCACCGAGGTGGTGTTCGAACGCGTGGCGTTCGTCCCCGGAGAGCGCGTGCAGCGCGTAGGCGCCGGTCAGCGTGTGCAGTTCGGCGGTGGTCATACGGTGACCCCCAGACAGTCGCGCAGCCGGATCAGCCCGTCGCGCAGCCGGGTCTTGACCGTGCCGAGCGGCAGCGCGAGCAGTTCGGCAACCTCCCGGTAGGTCAGCCCCCGGTAGTAGGCCATGGTCACGGACTGCCGCTGCAGTTCGGTGAGGGTGCGCAGACAGCGCCGTACCTGTTCGTGTTCGAGCCGTGCCTCGACCTGTTCGGACACCTCGTCGTACTCCGGGGTCCGGTCCAGGAGGGCCGCCCTGTGGTCACGGGCCGCGGACGCCTCCACCGACCGCACCCGGTCCACGGCGCGCTGGTGGGCGAGGGTCAGGATCCAGTTGACGGCCGTGCCGCGGTCCCGGCGGTAGCGCGCGGCGGTGCGCCACACCTCGACCAGCACCTCCTGGGTGACCTCCTCCGACTGGGCCCGGTCGCGCAGCACGCCGCGCACCACGCCCAGGACGGGAGCCGCCACCACGTCGTAGACCGCGGAGAACGCCTCCTGATCGCCCCGGGCGACCCGGGCCATCAGCTCCTCCAGATCCGGCCGCGCCGATGGGTTCGTCCCGATGTACACGGGCTCTCTCACGTCGTACCCCTCCAGGACAGATGTCGATGCGCGGGTAATCCGTAGCCGCGGGCCGAAGGGCTTGCCGCGAACCGTGGAGATGGTGTGTGATCCGGGACGATACCGGCGTGGCGGGATGGCGCGGCGCGGCGCCGGAGGTGATGACGGGCCCCGCGGCCGGGGCCATCCGGGGTGTCCGGGGGTGAAACGGGGAACCAAGCCGGACGGGGGAGCGTTACGGATCACCCGGGAACTGTCGGCCGCCGGGGCCGGAGGTCCGGGCACCGGAGAGGAACGCGATGCGAGGACGACGACGGCTGCCGATGGGCACCGCTGCCTTCCAGGCTCCCGGCAGGCCGTCACCGGAAGGGTCCGCGCTGTGCGTCCTCGCGGGTCCCGCGGACCCCGACGCCGCCGTACTGCTGCTGCACGGGGGCCGGGAGTACGGACGCCGGCCCACCCGGCCCTGGCAGCTCGCGGCGGTGCGGATGCGTCCCTTCCAGCGGGCGGTGGGCCGGGCCGTGCCGGACCGGCGGCTCTTCGTCGGCACCGTCCGCTATCGCCACCGGGGCTGGAACGGCACCCTGGCCGACCCCCTGCGGGACACCGAACGGGCACTCGCCGAACTGGTACGGCACGTCGGCGACGTGCCGGTGGTGCTCATCGGCCACTCCATGGGCGGCCGGGCCGCCCTGCGCGCCGCGGCCGACCCGCGCGTGACGGGAGTCGTGGCCCTGGCGCCGTGGTGTCCGCCGGGCGAGCCGGTGGCGCAGCTTCGCGGCAGCACGGTGGTGATCCTGCACGGCGACCGCGACCGGCTGACCGATCCGCATGCGTCGGTCGACCTGGTCCGCCGCGCCCGCGAGGACGGCGCCCGCGCCGGAACCCTGCTCATCACCGGCGGCGACCACGCGATGCTGCGGCGCGGTGGGGTGTGGCACCGCACGGCGGGTGACGCGGTGGCGGGGATCCTCACCCCGGCCGCGGCGTCCGGACTCATCACCGGCGCCCTGGACTCGGCCGTCCCCGGCCGGATCTGACACATCTGCTCCCGCCGCGATGATGCGGCATCGGCCCGGGCCAGGGCCGATGCCACCCCGCCCGTGCTCCGCTGTCGGCGCCGTGTGGCATCGTCTGGTTCGGCACGGCACAGAGGACACGGCGGAACACGGCGGGGAGTTCGGTATGACGGGGGCCTTGGACGAGGCACGTGTGGTGGATCTGGCGCGGCGGCTCAAGGGCGCGGAGACCGGCGGCTGGAGCGCATCGGCGGTCCGCGCGCTGGCCGAGGAGATCGGCCGGGGGACCGACGGGGCGGCCGCGCCCCGGGTGCGTACCGTGGAACGCCACGAGGAGGACTACGTCCATGGCGGCGAGGAGTGCATCGGGCTGTATGTACCCGTCGCGCTGCCGGAGGACGGGGCGGCGGAGAAGGCGGCCGCCTTCCGCGACGCCGCCGAGATCCTGACCAAGGAGTTCGGGCCCGCGTCCATCATGGGGGTCTACGGGGACCCCGGCCCCTTCTACCGCGCCACCCCGCTGTGGGGCAGTCCGTTCCTGCGGTGGCGCGGTGGTGAGGACACCCTGGAGCTGCATCCCGGCGAAGGAGGTCCGGAGCTGCTGCTCCAGCCCACCGGTCCGGTGGAGAACTGGTTCTGGCGACAGGTACACGGCGAGCCCCACGCCGTCGGCGGCTTCTTCGGATCCCGTCGCGTCGCGGCCAACGCGGGCCTCGGGTTCCCGGGCCGCTGGCGCACCGACGACTGGGACGTCTTCGGCCGTGCCCTGGGCGACTTCCTGACCACCCTCCCGGCCGAGACCACCGCCCTGGGTGTGGAACTGGACCTGGGCATCCACGCGTTGGTGCCCGGCACCTACGGTCCGGTCGTGTTCCATCTCGGCTGCGGTGAGCGGCTGGAGATCGCCTATGACCCCGACGGGCTCGACGCGACCGACCCGGCGTCCTTGGGCTGGATCGCCGGGACGACCCGTCCCGCAGCGCTGGACCACTGGATCGAAGCCCCCTACCACTCCGGGGACTTCGGCATCGGCGAGGTGGACGGCGCGGCGCTGAGCCGGTTGATCGTGGACACCCTGCGCGGCCTGGGTGTCGCCTCTCCGAAGGGGCTGAGCCTGTCGGACCACGCCCAGCGGGTCGGGGATTACCACGTCGAGTTCTACGGGCTCACCCTCGGGGAGAACCCGTGACCACGGCACCGCGGTCCGTCCCGGCGGGGGCACGGGGACAGTCCCTCCACCGGGACGTGTCTCCCGCCGGGACGGACGGGCGCGCACCGCACGGGCCGTCAGACGACCGGGTCGAGGAGGTCGTCGAAGGCGTGTGACAGATGGCGCCACGCCTCCCGCCCCGCGGCGTACTCCTGGTCGGTGAGCAGACAGGACTCCAGCGTCCGGACCAGTCCGTCGCGGTCCAGGCCGGGTGAGATGAACACCAGGTGCTGGCAGCGGTCGCCGTGTGCGGTGTGCCAGTCCAGCGCGGCGGCCGCCCGCCGCACCGGCGGGACCATCTCCCAGGCCGCGTCGGGCAGCGCGGCCAGCCACGGGCCCGCGCCCTCCACGCACAGGGCGCCGCCCGCCGCGTCCCAGGCGAGCAGGGTGTCCGGCCGGTCGGCCAGATAGAACCGGCCCCGGCTGCGGGCCGCCGCACAGGTCAGATCCTCCAGCGCCCGGTGCAGCCGGCCGGGGTGGAACGGTCTGCGGTGGCGCCACACCAGGGTGCTGACGCCCGCCTCCTCGGCCTCCTGGGGCAGCAGCGCGCACGCCGGGTGCTGGGCTGCCGCTGCCGCCGCCACGTCGAATCCCGCGAACGCGGCGGATGCCAGCTCACCGGAGCCGACCGGGAGCCGCCGGGCGGTCGGGTGCAACTGACCGAGCAGGGCGCGGTCCTCGTCGTCCGCGTCCTCGCCCTCGACGAGGGCCAGCACGGCGGCGTACTCCAACTGCCGGGCGAAGGTGTCGCCGACCGTGCGCTGGTCGGTGGCCGCGGCGGCGAGCCCCGCCTCGGCCAGGTCGTCACCGTTGGCCAGACACGGCAGCACCAGCGCGGGATCCACGGCCGTCAGCACATTGCTGACCGCGAGCGTTCCGCCGCCATGGGCGGCGATCACCTCCGCCATGGCCCGGGGCTCGACCGAGTCCCACAGTTCCACGACGGCGAGCCGGACCAGGCCGCCGTCCGCCAGCCGTTCGAGTTCGGGGACGAGGTCCTCCCGCAGGGCGCAGCAGGCGCAGTCGTCGACGAGCGGTGCCTCACCCCGGAACAGCTCACCGGACGCATCGCGGACCTCGCGCAGGACCGTACCGCCGGCGGCGGTGGCCAGGTCGTGGTGGAGCGCGACGCTGCCGGGGACGGTGCGCAGCAGCCGGTCCACCACGGTCCGGCGGGCGTCACGGTGCAGCCCCGCGACGATCACCACGGGCAGTGCGGTGTTCTCCGGCATCAGCGCGCCCCGCGCCGGCCGTAGCGGCGCTCGAAGCGTTCGACGCGTCCCGCGGTGTCCATCACCCGTGCCGTCCCCGTGTAGAAGGGGTGGCTGGCGGAGGAGATCTCCACGTCGACGACCGGGTAGGTGTGTCCGTCCTCCCACTGGACGGTCTGCTCGCTCGTCAGCGTGGAGCGGGTCAGGAAGGCGAAGCCGGCGGCCCGGTCACGGAAGACGACGGGACCGTAGGCGGGGTGGATACCGGATTTCATGGCGGATCCCTTCAAGGGGCGGGGGAGTGGTCAGCGTTCTTCGCGGAAGTCGACGTGACGGCCGACGACCGGGTCGTACTTGCGCAGGGTGAGGCGGTCGGGATCGTTCCTGCGGTTCTTGCGGGTGACGTAGGTGTAGCCGGTGCCCGCGGTGGAGCGCAGTTTGATCACCGGACGGAGTTCATCGCGTGCCATGGCCCCACTATATGGCAGTGGTTTTCATTACCAATAAGGGGGTGCCGCGAGTGTGACGGGGAGCAAGATGAAAATGACATCCATGCGCTAAGGTGAGCCTTCGCCAACGGGGGTGGTGCGGTCCCAGGGAGGGGAGTCATGGCGGAGGGCGATGCGCCCGGGAACGCCACGGGCGCTGTCGTCCGTGTGACGTCGCACGCCCTCGTCGCGGCACTTCCGGTGGCGGCGCTCGGGGTGGTCGCGATCCTGTTCGCGCCCGAGATCTCCGGCGGACTGGACCACCGGGCGGTGGCGGCCTGGCGGACGGTGTTCACCGCGATCGTCATCCAGGGGGTGCCGTTCCTGCTGCTCGGCACCCTGGTCTCGGCCGCGATCAGCGCGTTCGTCCCGGCGTGGGTCTTCACCCGGGTGCTGCCGCGTCATCCTGCCCTGGCCGTGCCGGTCGCGGGCGCCGCGGGCGCGGTGCTGCCCGGCTGTGAATGCGCCTCGGTCCCGGTGGCGGGCAGCCTGATGCGACGGGGTGTCACCCCGGCCGCGGCGCTGGCTTTCCTGCTGTCCGCCCCGGCCATCAACCCCGTCGTCCTGATCGCCACCTACGTGGCCTTCCCCGGTGCCCCGGCGATGGTCCTCGCCCGTCTCCTCGCCTCCCTCCTCACCTCCGTGGCCATGGGCTGGCTGTGGCTGAGGGCGGGCCGCGCCGAGTGGCTGCGGCTGCCGAAGGGGCCCGCCGGACGCGCGCCCGGAGCGAACCGCGCCGAGGAGTTCCGGCTCTCGCTGCAGCACGACTTCCTGCACGCGGGCGGCTTCCTGGTGGTGGGCGCGGCGGCCGCGGCCACCTTCAACGTCGTGGTGCCGCACTCCGCGCTGCGGCTGTTCTCGGACTCCCCATGGCTTTCGGTGCTGTTGACGGCGCTGCTCGCGGTGGTCCTCGCGGTGTGCTCCGAGGCCGACGCGTTCGTCGCCGCCTCGCTCACCGGCTTCTCGCCCACCGCCCGGCTCACCTTCATGGTCGTCGGGCCGATGGTGGACCTGAAGCTCATCGCGCTCCAGTCGGGCACCTTCGGACGGGGGTTCGCGCTGCGCTTCTCGTCCGCCACCTGGGTCATGGCGGTGGTGTGCAGCGCGCTCATGGGGTGGTGGCTGCTGTGAAGCGCAACATCCAGGTGCTGCTGCTCCTGTTCCTCGGCGTCGGTCTGCTGCATATCGCCCTGCTGACCGATCTGTATCTGCGCTACGTCCGGGCCGGGCTGCGGCCCGCGCTCATCGCTTCCGGTGTGCTGCTGCTGGCGCTCGGCGCGGTGAGCGCCGCCCGCGACGGATTCCCGTTCGACCGGCCGCGGACGGGGCGCGACCGGGGCGACGGCCACGGCGACGCGGGCCATGACCAGGGCCACGCGGGCCACGGCCATGGCGGCCGGGGTCCCCGGGTGGCGTGGCTGCTGTACGTACCGGCGCTGACCATCCTGTTCATCGCACCGCCCGCCCTCGGTTCGTACACCGCCGCCCGGGGCGACGCGGAGGCGCCGAGGGCGCCGGAGGCCGCCGCCGGTGACAGCCTCTTCCCGCCGCTGCCGCGCACGGGCGTGGTCCCGATGTCGCTCAACGACTTCACCGGCCGCGCGGTCTGGGACACCGGCGGCACGCTGAAGGGCCGTACCGTGCGCCTCACCGGGTTCGTCACCCCCGGCCGCCACGGCGGCTGGTACATCAGCCGACTGGTCATCAGCTGCTGCGCGGCCGACGCACAGGTGCGCAAGGTGCGGGTGCACGGCGCCACGCCGCAGCGCGCCGACACCTGGGTGACCGTGACCGGCACCTGGCATCCCACCGGGAAACCCGGTGCGGGCACCGCGAGTCCGGCCCTGGACGTCACCGCCGTCCGGCGGGTGCCGGAACCCGTGGACCCGTACAACGATGTGGTGGCCCCACGGGCGGGAAACTGAGACGAGCAGTGCCCCGCCCGGAGGTGCCGTGAGGTGCGGGCGGGCTACCAGCTGCTCTTGGTCACACCGGGCAGTTCACCCGCGTGTGCCATCTCGCGCATCCGCACCCGGGACAGGCCGAACGCGCGGAGGTGGCCGCGGGGCCGTCCGTCGACGGCGTCGCGGTTGCGCACCCGGGTGGCGCTGGCGTCGCGCGGCTGACGGCGCAGCTCCCGCTGTGCGGCATCGCGCTGCCCATCGGATGTGCCGGGGTCGGCGATGAGGGCCTTCAGCGCCGCGCGGCGCACGGCGTAGCGGGCGACGATCAGGCGTCGCCGCTCATTTTTGGCGATCTTGCTCTTCTTCGCCATCAGACCTTCCCTCCCCGGGCACGGATCCGGACCACGGCGGCCTCGATGCCGATGGTGTCCACGGTCTTGATCCCCTTCGTGCTGAGGGCGAGCCGGATATGGCGGCCCTCGCTCGGCAGCCAGTACCGCTTGCGCTGGATGTTGGGGTCGAACCGGCGCGGACTGCGGCGGTGCGAATGGGAGATGTGGTTGCCGAAGCCGGGTCGGCGGCCGGTGAGTTGGCAGTGGGCGGACATGGCCCTCCCGTTTCTCGTGGGCGGTCGGTACGGCAGCACCGTAGCAGCTAGATGAAAATGAAAACCAACGCCATGTATGCTGTGCGGGACCTCTACGGATCCCCCACGGCCTCACGGCCCTACGAACGGCCTCACGGCCCCCACGGAAAGGACCGCTCATGACCCGCCGAACCACCGGCTCCACCGCCCGTCGGGGCGCCCCGCGCCCCCGCGTCAATCCGCTCGACGCCGCGGGCATCACCTACGTCGACTACAAGGACACCGATCTGCTGCGGAAGTTCATCTCCGACCGCGGCAAGATCCGCAGCCGTCGGGTGACCCGGGTGACCCGACGGCAGCAGCGGCAGATCGCCCGTGCGGTCAAGAACGCCCGGGAGATGGCCCTCCTCCCGTACGGCTCACGCTAGGGCGCCCTTCAGGGCGGCGGTCTCGTCACGGTGGCGCGTGCTTCCTACACTGGTGCCCGGCTCGGCTGCGAGGGTGTTGTCGGTGTGCGCCACGTCGAAGGGGTCGGGGACATGCGTGCGTTGGGGTTCGGAGCGGCGACCATCGGCAACCTCTACCGGGCGGTCTCCGACGACACGGCGCGTGCTGCCGTGGACGCCGCCTGGGACGAGGGAATCCGCCATTTCGACACCGCGCCGCACTACGGGCTGGGTCTGTCCGAGCGGAGGCTGGGCGCCGCCCTCGCGGACCGGCCGCGGGACGCGTTCACCCTGTCCACCAAGGTGGGCCGGTGGCTGGAGCCCTCCGGCCGCGGCGGCAGCGATCTGGAGACCGGCGGCTACGACGTGCCCGCGGATCTGCGCCGGGTGTGGGACTTCAGCGCCGACGGGGTGAAACGCTCCCTGGAGGCGTCACTGCGTCGGCTGGGGCTGGACCGGGTGGACACCGTCTATCTGCATGACCCGGACGACCACTGGACCGAGGCGCTCACCACGGCCTACCCGGCCCTGGCCGAACTGCGCGCCCAGGGTGTGGTCGGCAGGATCGGGGTGGGCATGAACCAGTGGGAGATGCCCGCCGCCTTCGTCCGGGAGACCGACCTCGACGAGGTGATGCTGGCGGGCCGCTACACCCTGCTCGAACAGACCGCCCTGGAGGGGCTGTTGGAGCTCTGCGCCGACCGCGGGGTGTCCGTGGTGGCCGCCGCGGTGTTCAACACCGGGCTGCTGTCCCGCCCCGAGGTCGCGGACGACGCCCGCTACAACTTCACCCGGGCGCCCGGGGACCGGATCGCCCGCGCCCGCGAGATCGCCGCGGTGTGCGCCCGCCACGGTGTGGTGCTGCCCCGGGCGGCGATCCAGTTCCCGTTCGGCCACCCCGCGGTGTCCTCGGTGGTCATCGGCTGCCGTACGGCCGGGCAGGTCCACGACGCCGTCTCCTGGATGGATGCCCCGGTCCCCGCGGAGCTCTGGGCCGATCTGCGCGCCGAGGGCCTGCTCGGCCCTGAGGTGCCGGTGCCCTCACACTGACACCGGCACACCCCCGTCGCGGACCGAGCGGTAGGCCGCCTCCGCCAGCCGCACCGCGTAGGCGGCGTCCTCGGCGGTGACGGCGGGGGAGCGCCCGGAGCGCACCGCGCGGACGAAGTCGGCCGCGCCGCGGCGCATCGACGCCGTACGCCAGCCACGGGGATCGGTGGACACTCCGGGCAGGGCCGTCCCGAAGTCCGACGCGTCGCGGTAGAAGGTCGCCACCGGATCGGTGAGCTGGTCACAGACCACCGATCCGGCCTCGCCGTAGATCTCGAACCGCTCGCCCCACGGCACCTCGACATTCAGCGCGATCTCGACGGAGAAGTGTCCACCGCCCGCGAACCGGCCGGTCACCACCGCCCCGTCCTCCACCGTGGTCCGCGGTACGCCGTGGTCCACCGACCAGTGACGGGTGGTGGCCTGGAGGGAGACCACCGGTTCGAACATCCACCGCAGCACATAGAAGAAGTGGGTCGCCGCGTCCAGCACGGCGGCGAAGCCGAAGTCCTGGTGTTTCCACGCCTCGTCAGGATCGGCCAGCTCGGCCACGGCGGAACCGGAGATGAACGCCCGGACCAGCCGGACACCGCCGATCCGACCCGAGTCCAGCAGCTCCTTCACCCGTAGATAGCTCTCCACGAAGCGGCTGTTCTCCGACACCGAGAGCACCACCCCGCGCGCCCGCGCGGCGTCGATCAGCTCCCGGCACTCCGCCTCCGACACCGCCAGCGGTTTCTCCACCGTCACATGTCTGCCCGCCGCGATGGCGTCCGCCACCACCGGGCGGTGCAGCAGATGGGGGAGCAGGATCACCACACCGTCCACCCCGGGATGCGCCAGCAGTGCGGTGTGGTCGGTGAATCCGGGCACCCCCAGCCCGGTGGCGACCGCGTCGGTCTTCCGCTTGTCGATATCGCATACGGCCACCACCCGCGCCTCGCCCGGCAGCGCCAGATAGCCCTCCAGATGGGCCGGGCTGACCCGGCCCAGCCCGATCACACCGATCCCCATCGGCCCCGGCGTCCCCGGCCGCCCCGTATCGCCGCTCATTTCGCCACCCATCCCGAGTCCACGAGCAGATCCGTGCCGGTGATGAAGGACGCCTGACCGCTCGCCAGGAAGACGATGGCGTGCGCCACCTCCTCAGGCCGCGCCCACCGCCCCAGCGCCTGTTCCCCCTCGCGCTCGGCCTTGACCCGCTCGAAGGGCTGCCCCAGCCGGCGGGCCTCGATACCGATGTCCTCGCGCAGCATCGCGGTGTCGACCGAACCGGGGGAGACGGTGTTGACGCGGATGCCCAGCGGCGCCAGCTCCCACGCCAGCCCCCGGGACATCGACAGCACCGCGCCCTTGCTGGCTGCGTAGACCGCGTGCTGGGTCTGGCCGATATGGCCCGAGATCGACGCCACGTTGATGATGGTGGCGCCGTCCCGCATCAGCGGTACGGCCTGACGGCAGGCCAGGATCGTCCCGCCGAGGTTCACATCCAGGGTGCGGCGGTAGTCGGCCCAGGTGGTGTCGAGGAAGGGCTTCACCAGCACCGTCCCCGCCACGTTCACCAGGATGTCGATCCGCTCAAGACCCTCGAAGGCCCGGGACACGGCCGCCTCGTCGCTGACGTCGGCGATCCGGTGCTCGAACCGCTCCGGGGCCTTCGCCACCACGGCGGAGGGCTCGGCCGGGGGCAGCACATCCACCCCCACCACCGAGTAGCCCTCCTCCAGCAGCCGGTCGGCGGTGGCGGCGCCGATCCCCCGCGCCGCGCCCGTCACCACGGCTGTTCCCGCGCCCATCAGCTCTCCTCCGTCCGCGGTGCGGGCCACCGGACCCCGGCGGCCCCGGCGGTCAGCGGGGTGATCCGGGTGTAGTCCTCGTCCGCGTGTCCGCCGTCGGCGAGCGACTGCCACACGTCGCGGGCGCGGCTGAGCATCGCCGGATCCATCCCGCGCCCGTCCGCGAGGTCCAGCGCCACCTGGGCGTCCTTCGCGTACTGGCCGACGGTGAACCGTGCGGTGTACCGGCCCGCCCGGGCGAAGAGGGGGATCTGCGCGGTGGTGGCGAACGAGGTGCCGCTGCCGGCGTTCAGCACCTCCAGCAGGACGTCCACATCCAGCCCCTCGGCCAGACCGAGCGCCAGCCCCTCCGAGGCGGTGGCGAGGTTGGCGGCGGCCAGCAGGTTGTTGATGGTCTTGGCGATATCGCCGTCGCCGGGGCGCTCCGAGACATGGATGATCCGCTCCCCGAACACCTCCAGGACCGGCCGGACGCGCTCCAGCAGTGGCGCGGGTCCGGCGGCCATCACCGTCAGCACCCCCTTCTCGGCCCCCGCCACCCCGCCCGCCACCGGGACGTCCAGCAGCGCCGCGCCACGCTTCTCCGCCTCCTCGGCAAGGCCCCGGGTGACCTCGGGGTGCGAGGAACTCATCTCCAGCCAGCACGCGCCCGGTTCCATCGCGGCCAGGATCTCCGGCGCCACCGCCGCCACGACCGCGGCGTCGGGCAGGACGGTGAGCACCGTGGTGGCGCCGCGCACCGCCTCCGCGCAACCGGCCCCGGTCCGTACGCCCCTGGCTTCCGCTCCGGCCGTCGCCCGGGCCGATGGGTCGAAGCCGCTGACCCGGTATCCGGCGTCCACCAGCCGTCCGGCGACGGCGGCGCCGAGACGGCCCAGTCCGACGACGGCCACCCGCCCGCTCATGATGTCCTCCGGGTGGCCAGATAGGTGGCGGCGTAGTCCGCCTCGCCGTGGCCGGCCCCGATGGCCCGGTCGAACTGTCCCACCACCGTCTCCACCACCGGTACGGGCAGTCCGGCCCCTGCGGCGGCGTCCAGCACCAGCCGCAGGTCCTTGCGGGCCAGCCGCAGGGTGAAGTCCGGCGGGAACTCCTCGCGGTCCATCGCCGCACCCTTCAGCCGCACATACGGCAGGCTGACCCCGCCCTGCTCGATGGTGGAGAAGAAGGTCTCCGCCTCGAACCCCATCGCCTTGGCGAAGGCCACCGACTCGGCCAGCACCTCCACCAGGGACAGCAGCCAGGTGTTGACCACCAGCTTCAGCCGGGTGCCGGTGCCCGCCGGGCCCAGCCAGAGGGTGCGTTTGCCGATCGCCTCGAAGACCGGTTCGCACACCTTCCGTGCCTCGTCCGGACCGGAGGCCAGCAGCACCAACTGCCCGTTCTCCGCCGGGGTGCGGGTGCCCAGCACCGGGCAGTCCACGAACACAGCCCCGGCGGCGCGGGCGGCATCGGCCCAGCCCTCGGTGTCCTGGACGCCGACGGTGCTCGACTGCACCCATACGGCACCCGGGCGCATCGCCTCCAGCCCGCAGTTGTCGCGCATCACCGAGGACACGGCGGCGGTGTCCGACAGCACGGTCAGTACGAGGTCGGCGCCGGCCACCGCCTCCGCCACCGTGCCGGCCACCCGGATCCCCGCGTCCGCCAGGGGTTTGACCCGTTCGGCCGTTCTGTTCCAGACGGTGACCTGGACACCGGTCGCCGCCACGTTGCGGGCCATCGGAGCCCCCAGTGTGCCGGTGCCGAGCACCGCCACCCGGGTGGCCGGGGCTGCCGCCATGGGTTCCGCCTCGCTTCCGTCCGTCGGGTTCACCGCGTGGGCGCCTTGCTGATCAGTTCCAGGAGGACGGGCTCGAACCGCTCGGGATCGGCCCGGTGGAGCGCGTTGATGTCCTCGGCCACCGGCTCCAGGTCGAGCACCTTGACCGTCCCGCCGAAACCGCAGGCGGCCAGCCGCCGCACCACCCGGTCGACGAAGTCGCCGACACCGTCGGGGTAGGTGTCCGGGTCGTCCCACTCGGCGACGATCACCGCCGTCGAGGCCGGTGCCAGATGGCCCGCGTCCAGACAGTCGACCTGCTCGGCGCCGGGGAAACCCGCCGCGGCGAACTCCCGGTACCACAGCGTCCAGCAGGTGGACTCGCCCTCGGTCAGCAGGACGGTGTCGCGCCGCCGGGCGAACTCCCGGCTCTCCGGCCGCCAGTAGGCCGTGACCGGCCGGTCGCCCTCCTCGAACGTCGACCCGGTCAGTCCGGTGACCTGCCAGCGGTGGCGGGCCCGGCCCGGACGGCCGTCGGGGGTGAGGTAGTCGATGTGGACCCCGCCGCCGGGGATGTCCCGCAGGCCGTAGCCGGTCAGCACCTCGACCGGGATGCGCTTGAGGGCGGACAGCTCACCGACGCTGGTGAGATCGCTCATGACGCCGCCTCAGCCGTCGTTCTCGGCCGACAGCTCCGCCAGCGCCTCCCGCGCGTGGCGGCCCTGGAGCAGGGGATCCTCCACCAGGGTGGGCGACTTCAGCAGGGGGGTGGCCGCCACCGGGAATCCGCCCTCACCGCGCCGCCGGGCCACCGCCGCGATCCGCACCAGGTCGATGATCACGCCCGCCGCGTTGCTGGAGTCCTGCACCTGGAGGGTGACGTCCAGTCTGACCGGCATATCGGCCCAGCCGCGCGCCTCCACCGACATATGCGCCACCTTGCGGTCACCCAGGTGGGAGACGAACCCGGCGGACGGGATGACCGTCACCGCGTCGGTCCGCCGCACCTTCTGGCGCAGCGCCCGGTGCTTGGACGCCTGTTTCCCCTCGCCGTGGGTGCGCAGATTCTCGAAGTCGGCGTTGCCACCCATGTTGACCTGGTACGAGCCGCTGAGGGTGAGCCCGCGCTCCTCCAGCAGGGCCAGCAGGGAACCGTGCACGATCGAGCTGCCGAAGTGGCTCTGGAGGTCGTCGCCGACCAGCGGAACGCCCTTGGCCTCCGCCTCGGCCCGCAGTTCGGGCAGACCCGCCATCGGATCGGGGGTGCAGTTGACGACCGCGACCCCCGCCGCGAGCGCCGCCCGGCCGTAGGCGCGTGCCACCTCCGGCAGTCCGGTGGGCAGGGAGTAGAGCAGGACCTCCGCCTCCTGCTCCCGCAGGATCTTCGCCACCTGGTCGATCCGCGCCTCGTCCTCGGGATCGGCGATCCCCGGAACGACCTCCGGATCCTCGGCCGGCGGCGGCGCGTCCAGCTCCGGGTAGTTGTTGGGCGCGGCGAAGAGGGCCTCCGACAGAGGCCGGCCGGTCTTGTTGTCCGCGAGGTCGAAGGCGGCCACCACCTCGATGTCCGTCACCCGTAACCCGCCGAGCAGGGGATGGGTGACCCCCGGGAGGGGCCCGTCCGCGCCGGACCGGCGGTAGTACCCGATGCCCTGGACCAACGCGGAGACGTTGTTGCCCACGCCCGCGACCGCCAGTTTCATGACTGTGCTCCTCACTGCTGGACCGATGGGTTGATCCGGGGGTCGCCGAGGGGTTCGGGGGAACGGGGAGAATGCCCGCGCGCCGTGCCGAAGGGAAAACGGGACCGGTGTGAGAACCGGTGGAGGACACCATGCGGAAGAGTGAATTCCGCTGTATCGCGGCACGCCTCAGTAAAGGAAAGTCGAGCTCATACAAGAGACACAGCGGTTGAGGACCGGAAAATGCGCAGACGCGCCAACCCCCGCGTTGTTCACGGTCGACCGCCCTCCAGGAAACCCGATCGACCACGGGCCGTGCAAGACCCCGATCGTGAATCACCGGCCCGCTCATGGCGTGGCCACTACGCTTCCTCCGCGTGGACAGTCCCCTACGGCGAGTGATACACGTCGTGCCCATGTGTGCCCCTGAAGCCCGGAACGGAGTCCGCCGGTGAGCGCCGGGACGGAGGCCGCCAGGACCCTGCGGAGCAGACCCGCGGTCGCCTACATGTCGGGTGAGTTCCTCTCCCAGAGCGGTACCTATCTGTCCGTCACGGCCCAGGCGTGGGTGGTCCTCGAGGCTGGGTACCAGCCGCTCGCGCTCGGTGTGCTGATGGCCGCCCGCTACGCGCCCGCCGCCCTGCTCGGCCCCGCCATAGGCAAGTACGTCGACAGCCGCGATCCGCGCCGGCTGGTGCTGCTGGCCAACTACGCCCAGGCGCTGCTCGCCCTGGCCGTGATGGCCCTGGCGTTCACCCCCGGATCGCTGCTGTTCATCCCCTTCGTCATCGCCGGATCGGCCAGTCAGGTCTTCGCGATGCTCGAACACGCCGGGCGGATGGCCTATGTCGCGGCGATCGTCCCGGACGGGGTCCGCGCCCGCTTCGCCGGTGCCACCAGCTCGGCGAGCACCCTCGGCCGTATCGTCGGACCGGCGTTCGCCAGCCTGATCCTCACCGCCGGCCCGTCCGGACTGTGCTTCGCGGTGGACGGGCTGACCTTCGTCCTCGCCGCGCTGCTGCTGCCCAGGCCGCGCTACGAGGTGCGCATCGCCGGGCCCAGCCCGCTGCGCGAGGGGTTCCGGTACATCTGGTCCCTCCCCAAGGTGCGCGATCTGCTCATCATCTTCTCCCTGGTCAGCCTGGTGTCCTTCAACGTGGCCACCATGGTTCCGCTGGTGGTCCGGGAGGACTACGACAACGACCCCTGGGTGCTCGCCGCGTTCAACATCGCCTTCGGGATCGGGTCGTTCCTCGGCGGCGCGGTACGGGCCTGGCTGCGGACGAGCGCCGCCACCTCCGCCTTCCTCGGTCTGCTGCTGTTCGGCTCGGCGTTCGTGGCGTTCGGGCTGACGCCCTCCCTGGCGGTGGTGCTCGCCCTGCTGTTCGCGGGCGGCTTCGGACGGCTGATTTTCACCGCCTCCTCCGAGGCGGTCCTCGCCGTCGGCGTCAGCCAGGAGCGTCGCGGGCTGGTCGGCAGCCTCTACGCGGTGGCGTTCACCGGGACCACCCCGCTGGGCGCGATCCTGGTGACCTCGCTCTCCGGGCACGTCGGCACCGGTGCGACGCTGGTGGTGTGCGGGCTCGCGGCGATCGCGGGCGGGGTCGCGTACGCGGTGTCGCTGGCCGTCCACCGGGGCCGCGGCGGTGCGGGCGCGGCGGGCCGGCCGTCCGCCCGGCACGCCGAAACGGAGAGGCGATAGCCACCCGAAGTCACCGGCGGCCACCGCGACTTCGACCCTTGACTCCCGAGCGTGGCCGTGTCTACGCTCAAATGGAAAGAGCTTGCGTCGGAGGCTCGATTCTGAGCCTTTATCAGACATCCGGCGAATTCGGGAAAATCGGCGAGAGATATCCGGCACGGCAGCGACTGTGACCGGATATTGCTCTTTTCCGCCTGTCCGCGCCCCTCGGTCCGCGCGCCCGAACCCGTCGAGAACGAACTGGAGGTTCGGCATGCCTTCGCGTGACCCGGTGGCCCCGGTGTCCGACTTCGACCGGCGGCTCGCGGAGGCGTTCCGGGAGGGACTGGACCTCCCGGCGGACACCGATGTGACCGCCCTCGCCTTCGAGCAGCACGAACACTGGGACTCCCTGGGACACATCTCCCTCGTCGCGGCCCTGGAGGAGAGCTTCGGGACGGCGCTCGACGAGACAGACGTGCAGGAGATCACCAGCTACGCCGCCGCCGCGGAACGCCTCCGGACGCGCCACCCCGACGGCTCGTGAGGCAGGCGATCCTCGGCTGGCTGGACGAACCGTCGGCGGCCACCGCCGTGGTGGACGCCGACACCGACCGGAGCTGGAGCTACGCCGGACTCGCCGACCGGGTACGGCGCCGGGCCGACGGTCTGCGCATCGGACGGAAAGGGCTTGCGGTCTGTCTGACCCGTCCCGACATCGACACCGTCACCGGCTATCTCGCCGCTCTCGCCGCCGACCACGCCGTGCTCTTACTCGACGGCACCGCCGGTCCCGCCTCCGTCGACGACGTCATCCGCGCCTACCGCCCGGAGTTCGTCCTCGACGGCGACCGCACCGCCCGTCTCGCGGGCGCGGCCGATCCGGTCCACCCCGACCTGGCGGTCCTGCTGTGCACCTCCGGCAGCACCGGAAGCCCCAAGTACGTCCGGCTCAGCACCGCCAACCTCGATGCCAACGCCGCCCAGATCATCTCCTACCTGGGCCTGGGCCCCCATGAGCGCGCCGTCCAGAGCCTACCGCTGCACTACTCCTACGGCCTGTCGGTGCTCAACTCCCATCTGCTGGCCGGGGCTTCGGTCGTGCTCACCCGGACCAGCCTGGTGCGCAGGGGCTTCTGGGACACCGTGCGGCGCACCGGATGCACCTCCTTCGCCGGGGTGCCGTCCGCGTACACCATCCTCGGGCGCACCGGGTTCGAGCGGCTCGCGTTGCCCGCGCTGACCACCCTCACCCAGGCGGGCGGCCGGATGCCACCGGAGACCGTGCTGCGCTTCGCCCGCGTCATGTGCGACCGGGGCGGCCGGCTCGTGGTGATGTACGGCCAGACCGAGGCCACCGCCCGGATCGCCTATCTGCCACCGGACCGTGTGCTGGACAAGCCCGACCGCATCGGTGTCCCGGTGCCCGGCGGCGCGCTGACCCTCGCCGACGACGGTGAGCTGATCTACACCGGCCCCAATGTGATGCTCGGCTACGCCCGTGGCCGCGCCGATCTGGCCCGCGGAGACGAACTGCGTGGCCGGCTGGCCACCGGGGACCTCGCCCGGGTGGACGACGAGGGGCTGTTCACCGTCGTCGGACGCAAACGCCGGGTGGCCAAGCTGTGCGGACAGCGCATCAACCTCGACGAGCTGGAGTCACTGCTCGCCGCGCACGCCACGGTGGCCACCCTGGAGCTGGACGAGAAGCTCGTCATCGCCCGTGCCCCGGGCGCCGGCGCGGCCACCGCCGGGGACCTGGCCCGGATCGTCCGTGAGCGGATCCGCATCCCCACCCGGTACATCCGGGTCCGGGACGTCGGGAGCATCCCGAGGACCACGTCCGGCAAGACGGACTACGCCCACTTGGAGGATGAGCTGAGCGCCGATGACGTATGACACCCAGACCCGGTCCACCGCCCCGGCGGCGGACGCGGCCATCGCGGAACTGGTCCGCGCGGGCGGACGGATCGCCGGCCATCTGGCACCGGATGTCGAGCCCGGCGTCGGCGTGGCGAGCTGGATCAACGTCAGCCGGTTCGTGGAGGCCACTGGCGACGAGAACCCCCTCTACACCGATGTGCAGTACGGCGCGGGCTCGGTGCACCACACCATGCTCGCACCACCCGCGTTCGTCCTCGCGGTACGGATGCCCGACTCCTCCGGCGGACTGGACCTGGACCGCCACGGGCTGCTGGATACCCTCAGCACCCTCCGGCTGACCTGGAACGACACCATCCGGCTCGGTGACCCGCTGACCGGCCGTGTCGAGATCACCGGACTGGCGGGCCACCACGACGGGGCCGGCCGCCCGTTCGCCCGGGTCACTTCGGCCGTGGACTACCTGCGCCACGGTGTTCCCCTCGCACGCGGCAGTTGCGAGGTGGACCTCACTCCGCGCGATCCGCAAGCCCCCGCCCGGTCCGTCCACCGCTATGACGACACCGAGGTCGAGCGGATGGTGCATGAGCTGGAGACCGAGGAGCCACCGCGCGGCGGACGCCCCCGGTTCTGGAGCGACACCGCCGTGGGCGAGACGGGTCCCACCCTCCTCAAGGGGCCGCTGTCCCTCGCCGAGCTGATGGTGTGGGTGTTCGCCGAGGGCCGTCCGGTGCGTGCGGGCAACCTCCACCACGACCATCTCGCGGACCTCCCCGGACGGCAGATCACCAACCCGGTCACCGACTGGCCCGCCTGGGACCGCGCCGACGCCTGGCTGGACTCCGCGACCGCGCACACCGCGGGACTGCCCGCGCCCGCCGCCCGCGGCGGACTGCTGTTCTCCCTCGCCGGGCAGTACGCGACCCACTGGATGGGCGACGACGCGTTCCTGCGGCGGCTGGAGGCCCGGATCACACGGCCACTGGTGTACGGCGACGCCCTGCGGCTCACCGGCACCGTCACCGACCGCTACACCGCCACCGACGAGGCCGGCGTGCGCCACCACGCGGTGACCCTGCGGATCGCCGGGGTCAACCAGCGGCACGAGACCGTGCTGGACTGCGCGGCCACCGTGTTCCTCCCCGAGCGGGGCAGGATGGTGACGCTGCCCGTGGCCGGCGGGCTGACGCCCGTCGGCGGACCTTCATCCGACCACCCCGGGGGCGTGTGATGCAGAGCTTCGACGAGGCGCTCACCGAGTTCATCGACCGCAGCCGCGAACTGCTCGGCCGGGAGAGCCCCGAGGACCGTCCGCCACCGCATCCGGCACCCCTGGACCGCGACGCCGTCCCGGTGCCCAGCGCCCTGATCCTCGACCCCGGTCTGATCCGCCGCTACGCCGCCACCATCGGCGACGACAACCCGCTGTACACCGACCCCGGCTACGGGGAGGCGTCATGGCTCGGCAGCCAGATCGCCCCCGGCACCGTACTGGTCCATGTCCGCTACCCCGGTGACCACGGCGCACAGCGCGCCGAGGGCTATCCGGTGGCCAACTTCCTCTCCGGGGTCGCCTGGGAGTTCTACGACGTCCTGCGCCCCGGGATGCGCTTCACCTCCTCGAAGGTCCCCCGGGAGATGACCATCGGCCGGGCGCGCCAGGCCCGGGTGATCTCGCACCACTCGGAGACCTTCTACTGGGACAACAGCCGGGAGCTGGTGGCCAAGGCCTACGGACGCCTGATCCACCTGCCGGTGGAGGAGATGGGCGGCACCCGGGTGATGCCCGTCGAACGCCTGGGCAAGCGGATGTTCTACGACCACCGACCTCACCGCTACAGCCCGGAGGAGACCGAGGAGATCCTCACCGCGCTGCGGCGGCGGACCCGGCGCGGTGCGGAACCCCGGTGGTGGGAGGAGGTCACCGAGGGCGAACACCTGCCCCGGATCGTCCAGCCCCCGTACACCGTCCGCGACGAACTCACCTACCAGTCGCTCCACCACGGGCTCAACGCCGCCTTCGACCGCACCCGGCTGGTGCGCGCCTTCCGCCCCGCCTTCCGGCGCTGCCGCCTCAACCCGGACTTCGCCAGGACGCATCCGCTCACCGGCTGGCCCTACACCGCCTACGACGAACACGAGGACCGCCACCTCGCGGCCTACCGCTGTGAGCCGCTGCCGTTCGACTTCGGCATCCAGCGCGCCCAGATCCCGCTCCGGCTGCTCACCGACTGGGCGGGCGACACGGGGTTCGTGCACCGGATGTACACCTCGATGCGCAAACCCGTCTTCTACGGGGACACCGTGTTCTTCACCGGCAGGGTGCTGCGCGCCTACCGGGCCGAACGGTCCGACGACACCGGCCGCACCGCCACCTATCCGGCGGTGGCCATCGAGATCACGGGCACCAACCAGCGCGGTGAGGTGCACTGCCTCGGCTACGCCACCGTGTTCCTGCCCTCCCGGACCTCCGGTGTGCCCCGGCTCCCCGTACCGCACCCGGAGCGGCCCGGGTACGAGCCGTTCGACGTCCACCGCCGAGCCGATTGGTACTGACGCCATGGCCACCCTCGCCATCGCGGGCGGGACCCCGCTCATCGCCCCGTACCGGCACCGGTCCTGGCCCGACATCACCGAGGACGACCGCCGCGCGGTGGACCGGGCGCTGCGGCGCGGTATCACCGCCGGGCCGAACGCGCCGGAGCTGCGGGCGCTGGAGGAGGAGTACGCCGCCTACGTGGGCGTCCGCCACTGCGTGGCCACCAACGCGGGCACCGCTTCGCTGCACGCCGCCCTGGCCGCGGTCGGTGTCCGGCCCGGCGGCCAGGTCATCGTGCCCGCCTACACCTTCGTGGCCTCCGCGCTGGCCGCCGTCCACCAGGGGGCCGACGTGGTCTTCTGCGATGTCGACCGCCGCTCGTTCAACCTCGACCCCACCCTGCTCGAAGCGCTGATCACGGACCGCACCCAGGCCATCATGGCCGTGCACATCCACGGTGAACCGGCCGATCTCGACCCCATCCTCGCCATCGCCCGGCGGCACGGCGTCCCGGTGGTGGAGGACAACTCCCAGGCGCATGGCATCCGTTACAAGGGCCGGGTCACCGGCTCCTTCGGCCAGGCGTCCGGGGCCAGTATCAACCAGTCCAAGAACCTCTCCGGCGGCGAGGGCGGGCTGTTCACCACCGATGACGAGGACCACGCCCGCACCGCCCGCCGCATGGTCCTCTACGGCGAGGACGTCCTGCCCGAGGTGGTCCGCCCGTACTGGTCGCACGGCGTGGGGTGGAACTACCGCGGCCAGGAGATGGTCTGCGCCCTGGCCCGCAGCCAGTTGCGCCGGCTGGAGGAGTACAACACCCGCGCCCAGGCCAATGCCGAACGGCTCACCGCCGGGCTCACCGGGCACAAGGGCATCCAGCCACCCCTGCCCAGCCCCAACGGCGGCTGCTCGTACTGGAAGTACGCGCTGCGGGTGTGCCCGGAGGAGCTCGGCTTCGAGGGCGATCCGCGCGATCTGCGGGACCGGGTGCTGTACGCGCTGCGCGGCGAAGGCGTCGAGACGGGCATCTGGCAGCCGCAGCCGGTGCCCGCGCAGCCGGTGTTCCGCCGTGCCACCCAGGTGTGGCACCCCCGCACCGACGCGGTCCCGCTGCGCCGCTGGGACCGCTCCGCGTTCCCCGTCGCGTCCGAACTGTGCGACATCACCCTCAACCTGGGCACGGTGCGCCACCCCCTCTACGTCCAGGACCCCGCGCTGATGGACGACTACATCCGTGCCGTCGACAAGGTGATGGCGAACCTGGACACCGTGCTGACGGCACCCGTCGAGTACTCCCCGCGCCCGACCGACACCCCCTGCTGAACCACCCCTCACCCCGGAGGTCCGGTGAACGTCACGGAGACCATCGCGTTCCTGCGCAGCAACTCGCTCACCTTCTCCGCCCGCCCCGGCAAGCTGGAGGTGGTGCACACCATGGCCGACCGGGTGGAGGCCGCCGGAGTGCCGGGTGTCTTCCTGGAGGCCGGGGTGGCGATGGGTGGATCGGCGATCGTGATCGCCCGGACCAAGGCACCGGACCGGCCGCTGCGGCTGTACGACGTGTTCGCCATGATGCCCCCGCCCGGGGACCGGGACGACGCCGCCTCACACGCGGACCACACGGCGCTGCTGGAAGGTGTGGTGGGCCGGGAGGCGGACCGGATCTACCTGGAGCACAGCGGCGATCTGCTGGCCTTCACCCGGGAGAACATGCGCCGGGTGGGCATCGACCCCGACCGGGAGGCCATCGAGTTCATCAAGGGCCTCTACGAGGACACCCTGAGGATCGACGAGCCGGTGGCCTTCGCCCATGTCGACTGCGACTGGTACGACTCGGTGCGGCTGTGCACCGAGCGGATCGCGGACCGGATGAGCCCCGGCGGCATCGTGCTCTTCGACGACTACGTGGTCTACGACGGCTGCCGCCGGGCGGTGCACGAGTGGCTGGGCCGGGACGACCGGTTCCGCGTCATCCACGCCGACCGGACACTGGCCGTCCAGCGGACAGCCGGATGACGGTGACCCGGGCCATCAGACCGGTGCGGTACGGCCCCAGGTCCAGGTCGGACGCGGAGGTGTAGAAGTGGCCCCAACCGCCCCGCCAGCCGGGGGAGTCCGGATAGCCCAGGATCATCCCGGGGTCGTCCAGAGCGCCGAGGCGGACCACCCGGTCCGCCTCCACCCCGCCCGCGTTGCCCAGGTCCTGGGAGGGCATCGGGGCGAAGCCCATCCGCCGTTTGAAGCTGAACAGCCCGGCCTTGGCGATAT
This sequence comes from Streptomyces cucumeris, assembly GCF_024295805.1. GTDB lineage: Bacteria > Actinomycetota > Actinomycetes > Streptomycetales > Streptomycetaceae > Streptomyces > Streptomyces cucumeris. The sequence continues at coordinate 43,687 of NZ_JANCLX010000036.1, read as the reverse complement.
GGCCGTAGACGTTTGGCTCGGTGCCGAGACTGGTGGCGGTGAACCCTCGCTCCCGGCTGGCGCACACCGCCCGCAGATACACCGCCCGGGTCAGCCCGGTGTCCCGGGGCCGTCCGGCCACCGTGGCATACCGGATCTTGGTGTACGGCGCGGCGGGAGCGGCCACCACCAGGCAGCCGCCGAGCAGTTCCTCCTCCGCGTAGGCCCAGACCGCGAAGAACGGCCCGGTCAGGATCGCCTCGCGCTGACCACTGGCGTACGGAACACCATGGCGCATCGAGCCGA
>NZ_JANCLX010000036.1:0-43392 GCF_024295805.1 Streptomyces cucumeris | reverse complement strand
CATCCAGCGCGGGGGCCTCGACGGGCTCCTGGACCACCAGGCGCACCCCGTCCTCGGCCGCGGTCCGCCGGGCCCGGCGGACGCTCCACCGCTCGCCCTTGGGGAGCCGGGCGAGGAACTCCTCGTCGCTGCCCGTGGTTTCGGTGATCCAGCTGATCTTCTGGGGCTTGGGGACGAAACCCCGGGCGCGCAGCGCGGGCCAGGCGCCGCGCGGTGGCTCCGCCACCCGCAGCACATCGGCGTCCCCGCCGCGATCCGGGGCGGCCGTGCCGTCCAGCGCCTCGTCGAGCGTCAGCCACCGTATGGTCAGCCCGTCCTCCTGGCGTGTCTCCACCGGTCACCCCCGGCCGCGATGGGTGTGGGCGCGTGCGATCCGGTCGAACCGCCGGTGCTGGACGCGGTCGGCCACCTCCAGATCGGCGGCCAGTCCCGGGTCGTCGGCGGTCCGTACATAGGCCACCAGATGGCGCGGTGAGCACCCCCGGCTGCATTTCGTCTCGTAGGAGCCCATCGAGTACGAGATCGAGGAAATCCCCTCACGGATCGCCACCTGGATCGGATGGTAGAAGAGGAGGTTGAAATAGAGATAGATGTCCGGTCCCGCGGAATAGTCGAATCCGGGGAACCGGGCCCACCACACCGGCCCGTCCTGGAGGAATGTGACAAATCCCAGGGCTTGTCCCTGCCGCCGTGCGACAAAGACCGTCATCGCGTCCCCGATGTGTTCGCGCAGTTCCCGGTAATCGGCGACGGTGGCCTCCAGATCGGCCTTTCTTCCGTATTTCTGGCGCCATTGGAGTTCCAGACCGGCCAATTCACGGTCCAGCGCCTCGGCGCCGTGCCGCTCGACGGTCACCCCCGCCTCGGTGAACGCCCGCACCTCCCGCTGGACCGACCAGCGGCGCTTGGCGCTGAAGCCCCGCAGATACCCGTCAAAGCTGTCCCAGGTGACCGGAAGGTGGCAGTCCGCCCCCACCGACACCCGGGTGTACCCCCGCTCCCGCAGCACGGTATCGGCGGTCCCATCGGCGTCCTCGATGAAGTAGACCCAGGCCACCAGTGCCGCCGAGGCGGCCTCGGCCTGCCGCTCCAATGCGTCCGCGGCGAGCCCGAGCGCGGCCCGGCGGTCCCGCGCGGACAGCGGACCGGCATAGCTGACACCCCCCATCCGCCCCGGTGAACCGCTCACCACCGAGGGGCGGGGCGCCAGGGCCCCGAGCCGTCCGCGCAGCCGCGCCAGCGCCGCCGCGCCCCCCGGCTCGGCGGCGACGTCCTCCTCCGGGACGTCGTCCATGGCCAGGAAACGCGCCGGGTCATATCCCGGATGGGAGGAGCTGTCGGTGAGAAAGGCGGGGACCCCCAGCACCGCTTCGCCGTCCGGGCCCGCCACCCCGACGAACCGCGGCTTTCCGTGAAGGGTCGCGCTTCTGGCCCGTAACCAGTCGAAACCGAGATAGGGCGAAGGATGGGACAGACTCTCCCACCAGTCGCGGGGAATTTCCATGGGATCGGAATACACCTGGACGGTGCATGCGGATAACGTGCCCTGGTCGGAATCGCGGCCAGATGAGTACATCAAGTCTCCCCAATCTGCGACGATCAAACCCACCGTACCGCACGGCACGGCATTCCGGTGACCCTCCGTCAATTCCGGAAGGGAAATACCGCGGGGCCGGCGGAGCGCGGCGGGCAGCCCGCCGCCGTAGGGTGGATGCCATGGTGGACGCGGACCCGCCACCTCAGGACACCGACCCGCCGCCGTCGGCCGGGGCGGCGGAACGGCTGCTGGAAGAGCTGGTCAGAACCACCCAGGAGGCGTCCTCCGCGGAGCTGCCGGAGGTCCTGGACCGCTATGCCGGGGCCATGGGCATGGGCCGTGCGGTCGTCTACCTCACCGATCTCCAGCAGCGGCGGCTGCTGCCGCTGGCCGAGGACGAACCGGGCCTCGACGTCGACGCCTCGCTCGCGGGCTGGGCGTACCGCACCGACGCACTGCGGGTCGAGGCCGCCGACACCGGCGGACTGCTGGTGTGGCTGCCGCTGGTGGACGGCGCGGAGCGGCTGGGCGTGCTGTGTCTGCGGACGGACACCCTGGACGGGCTGCGGCTGTGGCGCTGCCGGGCACTGGCCTCGCTGCTGGCCCCCATCGTCACCTCCAAGCGCGCCTGCATCGACACCTTCGCCCGGCGCACCCGGACCCGCCCGATGCAACTGCACACCGAGATGCTGCGGGCGTTCCTCCCGCCGCGGTCGATCGGCACCGGTCGGGTGGTGTCCACCGCGGCCCTGGAGCCCGCGTACGAGCTGGGCGGTGACGCCTACGACCACTCCTTCACCGAAGACGTGCTGCACGCCACCATCCTCGACGCCATGGGCCATGACCTGGCCTCCGGGCTCACCACCTCGGTGGCCATGGCGGGCTGCCGCAACGCCCGGCGCACCGGCGCCGACCTGGCCGAACTCGTCGCCACCGTGGACAAGGCGCTCGCGCAATGGCTCCCGGACCAGTTCTGCACGGGCATCTTCACCCGGCTCCATATGCGCACCGGAGTGCTCCGCTGGGCCAACTGCGGTCATCCGCCACCACTGCTCATCCGCCGCCACCGGCTGCTGGACCATGCCCTGGAGCGCACCGCCGAACCGCCGCTCGGCCTGCCCGTCGGGCTCGCGGCGGAGACCCGGCACGTGTACGAGACGAGCCTGGAACCCGGTGACCGCTTCCTGCTCTACACCGACGGGGTGGTGGAATCGCGCGACGAGACGGGGGAGCCGTTCGGCCTGGAGCGCTTCGCCGACTACATCATCCGCTCCACCGCCGCCGGGCAGAACGCCACCGAGGTGCTGCGGCTGCTCATCCACGCCGTCCTGGAGCACCAGCACGACGAACTCACCGACGATGCCACGATCCTGATGGTCGAATGGCATCCGCCCGGCGGCTGACGATCACGCCGCAAGCACTCAATGTGTCGCGTCGCACACACTCCGTGGCCAGTGTCCGGGGTGTGGCGCCGTACCCGCCCCGCGCCCGGCCGTATGTCCTGGGAGGAGCACCGGGGTGCCGAGATTCGACCCCACAGGCGCAGGCGCGCCGCCCCCGGGCCTTGCGACGGTGAACGCGTAGGTCTTTCACCGAGCCCCGCCCGGATTTCCTCACCTGCACCGGGGCGGGTGTCCACCGGTGCCTCGGAAGGAGTGGCCATGGCCAAGGCAGTCGGAATCGACCTGGGCACCACCAACTCGGTGATCGCCGTGTGGGAGGGCGGTGAGGCCGCGGTCGTTCCCAACTCCGAGGGCAGCCGCACCACCCCCTCCGTCGTGGCGTTCACCGACGGTGGCGAGCGCCTGGTGGGCCAGCTCGCCCGGCGCCAGGCGATCCTCAACCCCAAGGGCACCATCTACTCGGCCAAGCGGTTCATCGGCCGGATGTACGACGAGATCCCCGACGAGGCCAGGGCGGTCGCCTACGACGTCGTCGAGGGCGAGGGCGGTGTCGCGCGCTTCAAGGTGGGCGACAAGCTCTACGCGCCCGAGGAGATCAGCGCCCTGGTGCTGCGCAAACTGGCCGACGACGCCGGGAAGCAACTGGGCGAGCGGGTGACCGAGGCGGTCATCACCGTCCCCGCGTACTTCAACGACGCCCAGCGCACCGCCACCAAGGACGCGGGACGGATCGCCGGTCTCGAGGTGCTGCGGATCATCAATGAGCCGACCGCCGCCGCCCTCGCCTACGGCATGGACAAGAAGGAACACGAGACGGTGCTCGTCTTCGACCTCGGTGGCGGCACCTTCGATGTGTCCGTCCTCGACGTCGGGGACGGAGTGGTGGAGGTGCGCTCCACCGCGGGCGACAGCCATCTGGGCGGCGATGACTTCGACCGCCGTCTGGTGGACCACCTCGCCGACTCCTTCCAGCAGGACAACGGCATCGACCTGCGGCAGGATCCGCAGGCGCTCCAGCGCCTCTTCGAGGCCGCCGAGAAGGCCAAGACCGAGCTGAGCACGGTGACCCGGACCCAGGTGAGCCTGCCGTTCATCACCGCGGACGCCTCCGGCCCGAAACACCTGACCCAGTCGGTGATGCGGTCCACCTTCGACCAGCTCACCGCCGATCTGGTGGAACGCTGCCTCGGCCCGGTCGAGCGGGCCATGGCCGACGCCAAGGTGGGCGAGCACGACATCGACGAGGTGATCCTGGTCGGCGGTTCCACCCGGATCCCCGCCGTACAGGCCCTGGTCCGCCGGCTGACCGGGGGCAAGGAACCCAATATGAGCGTCAACCCCGACGAGGTGGTGGCGCTGGGCGCAGCGATCCAGGCCGGGGTGCTCAAGGGGGAGGTCAAGGACGTCCTGCTGCTGGACGTCACCCCGCTGTCGCTGGGGGTGGAGACACGCGGCGGTGTGATGACGAAGATCATCGAGCGGAACACCACCATCCCGGTGCGCCGTACGGAAACCTTCTCCACCGCCGAGGACAACCAGCCCGCCGTCGATGTCGTGGTCCTCCAGGGCGAGCGCGAGCGCGCCGCCGACGACCGCGTCATCGGCCGCTTCCGGCTGAGCGACATCCGCCCGGCCTCGCGCGGTGAACCACAGATCGAGGTGACCTTCGACATCGACGCCAACGGCATCCTCAACGTCACCGCGCGGGACCGGGACACCGGCAAGGAACAGTCCATCCAGATCACCGAGAGCTCCAACCTGGACCGCACCGAGGTGGAGCGGATGGTCTCCGAGGCCGAACGCAACCGGGGTGAGGACCACGCGCTGCGCGAGGCGGTGGACGCGCGCAACGAACTGGACGCCGCCGCCTACCAGGTGGAGAAGCGCCTGGCCGAACTGGGCGCCGCGGCACCCGCCCATGAGAAGGCCCGCGCCGAGATGCTGGTCGCCGACGCACGGCAGTCCGTCAAGGACGAGGCGGGGACCGACCGGACCCGGCCGCTGATCTCCGAACTCCAGCAGGTCCACGCCGCACTCGCCGCCCATGGCGCGGCGGCCGCGGGAGGTGGCCCCGGAGGTGGCGTACCTCCTGCCGGAGCGCGGGGCGGCGGAGGGCCGGACACCGGACCGGGCGCGTCCGGTGGCGGCGACGACGACGTCATCGACGCCGACTTCGACAAGGGCTGAGGCGGCGCCCCGTGGCCACCCGCCCCCAGCCGCCCGACCCGGTGCCCGAGGGCGCCGTCACGGACCCCGCGCAGGACCTGCCCGCGCCCGCGGACGAGCGGGAGCGGCTCGCACCGGAGCCCGGACCCGACGCCGCCACCGGCCCGGACGGCGCCGGAGCGGACGACACCGGGCGGGCCCTGGCCGAGCTGGAGGACCGCTGGCGGCGCGCCCTGGCCGACCTGGACAACCTCCGCAAACGACACGCCCGGGAACTGGAGCGGGAGCGGACCGCCGAACGCGCCCGTACCGCCGCGGTCCTGCTGCCCGTCATCGACAACCTCGACCTCGCCCTGACCCACGCCGGGGCCGACCCCGGATCGATCGTGGACGGCGTCGAGGCCGTGCGCGACCAGGCCGTGGACGCCTTCGCACGCCTCGGCTACGCACGCCACTCCGAGACCGGGGTGCCGTTCGACCCGGCCCGGCACGAGGTGGTCGGCGTGGTGGAGGACCCCGAGGCCGAGCCGGGCACGGTCGTCGAGGTGCTCCGCCCCGGCTACGGCGACGCGGACCACCAGCTCCGGCCGGTCGCCGTGGTCGTCGCACGACGGGAGTGACCGGCCGTGGCACGGGACTTCTACGACGTCCTCGGCGTCTCGCGGGGCGCGAGCGCCGAGGAGATCCAGCAGGCGTACCGCAACCTGGCCCGCAGACACCATCCGGACGTCAACAAGGACCCGCGGGCCGAGGAGCGCTTCAAGGAGCTGGGCGAGGCGTACAGCGTGCTCTCCGACCCCGGCAGCCGCGCCCGCTACGACCGGTTCGGCGAGGACTTCCGCAAGGTTCCCCAGGACTGGGAGGAACGGGTGGGCGCCGGTGCCGGAGGTGGCGGCGGCCGCCGGGTCCGGGTGGTCCGCGGTTTCGACGGTGAAACAGGCGGAACGGGCGTGGACTTCGAGGACCTCTTCGGTTCGTTCTTCGGCGCCGGGGGCGGCGGTGCCGGTGGTGTCCGCATGGATGTCCCCGGGGCCGACCAGGAGGCCGAACTGCCGCTCACCGTCGAGGAGGCGTACCGCGGCGGACGGCGCGGGCTCACCCTCGGCGGAGCGGAGGGACAGCGCTCCTACGAGGTGGACGTGCCCCCCGGTGTCACCGACGGGCAGCGCATCCGGCTCGCTGGACAGGGCGGCCGGGGCAGTGGTGACGGTCCCGCGGGCGATCTGTTCCTGCGGGTGCGGATCGAGCCGCATCCGCGGTTCCGGCTGGACGGCCGGAACATCCACGTCCAGCTCCCGGTCACCCCGTGGGAGGCCGCACTCGGCGCCAGCGTCCCGGTGCCCGTTCCCGGCGGCACCGCCAAGGTCACCGTTCCGGCCGGTTCCTCCAGCGGAAGGCGGCTGCGGCTGCGCGGCGAGGGCATGCCCAACCCCCGTGGCACCGCCGGCGACCTCTACGCCGAGATCAGCGTCAAGGTGCCGCCCCACCCCGACGACCGGGAGCGGGAGCTGTTCGGGAAGCTGGCCGCCGCCTCCTCGTTCGACCCCAGGAGGGCGTCATGAGCACCCGTGCCACCGGACCGGGGACGACCGCGCGGGCCACCGCGCCCGTCGCCGCCACCCGCTTCGCCCTGGTGCCGGTCCGCAGACTGTCACTGGAGACCGTGGCCCGCCGCTCCGGACTCCACCCCGAGCTGGTGCGGCGCTTCGTCGCTCTCGGCCTCATCGGAGCCGAACGCGACGCCGCGGGGCGGCTGGTGTTCGACCCCACCGCTCCGGCCACGCTCGCCCGTATCCAGCGGCTGCGTGCCGGGCTGTGCCTGAACTACGCATCCATCGGTCTGGTGCTCGATCTGCTCGACCGCATCGACCGGCTCGAAACGGCGCTGCGCCGTGGCGGCACGAGGAGTGATCAACCACCATGGACATGAACCGCCTCACCCAGAAGTCGCAGCAAGCCCTCCAGGAAGCCCAGTCGACGGCCGGACGGCTCGGCCAGACCGAGGTGGACGGCGAACATCTGCTCCTCGCCCTGCTCGACCAGCCCGAGGGCCTGGTACCCCGGCTGGTGGACCAGGCGGGCGCCGATCCCACCGCGCTGCGCACCATGCTGGAGGCCGAGGTGGCCCGCAGACCGAAGGTCACCGGACCCGGCGCCACCCCCGGGCAGGTCTTCGTCACCCAGCGGCTGGCCCAGCTGCTGGACACTGCCGAGAAGGAGGCCAAGCGGCTCAAGGACGAGTACGTGTCGGTGGAACACCTCGTCCTCGCGCTCGCCGACGAGGGTCCGGGCACCCCCGCCGGGCGGGTGCTCAAGGACCACGGCATCACCAAGGAGGCGTTCCTCTCCGCCCTCACCCATGTGCGCGGCAGCCAGCGCGTCACCTCGGCCAACCCCGAAGTGGCCTACGAGGCGCTGGAGAAGTACGGGCGCGATCTGGTGCTCGAGGCCCGCACCGGCAGACTCGACCCGGTCATCGGACGGGACGCCGAGATCCGCCGGGTGACCCAGATCCTCAGCCGGAAGTCCAAGAACAACCCCGTGCTCATCGGTGACCCCGGTGTCGGCAAGACCGCCATCGTCGAGGGGCTGGCCCAGCGCATCGTCCGCGGCGACGTCCCCGAAGGGCTGCGCGAGAAGACCGTGTTCGCCCTCGACATGGGCTCCCTGGTGGCCGGGGCCAAGTACCGGGGCGAGTTCGAGGAACGGCTCAAGGCCGTGCTCGGCGAGGTCAAGGCAGCCGCCGGGCGGATCCTGCTCTTCGTCGACGAACTGCACACCGTGGTCGGCGCCGGAGCCGCCGAGGGCGCCATGGACGCCGGGAACATGCTCAAACCCATGCTGGCCCGCGGCGAACTCCACATGATCGGCGCCACCACCCTCGACGAGTACCGCAAGCACATCGAGAAGGACGCCGCGCTGGAGCGCCGCTTCCAGCAGGTCCTGGTGGAGGAGCCCAGCGTGGAGGACACCATCTCGATCCTGCGCGGACTGCGCGAACGCCTCGAGGTGTTCCACGGTGTGAAGATCCAGGACACCGCCCTGGTCACCGCCGCCACCCTCAGCCACCGCTACATCAGCGACCGGTTCCTGCCGGACAAGGCCATCGACCTGGTGGACGAGGCGTGCGCCCGGCTGCGCACCGAGATCGACTCCATGCCCGCCGAACTCGACGAGATCACCCGCCGGGTCACCCGGCTGGAGATCGAGGAGGCCGCGCTCTCCAAGGAGACCGACCCCGCCAGTCGGGCCCGGCTGGCGGAACTCCGCCGGGAACTGGCCGATCTGCGGGCCGAGGCGGATGCCGGGCACGCCCAGTGGGAAGCCGAACGGCAGTCCATCCGCCGGGTGCAGGAACTCCGTCAGGAACTGGAACAGGTCCGGCTGGAGGCGGAGGAGGCCGAACGCGTCTACGACCTCAACCGGGCCGCCGAGCTGCGCTACGGACGGCTCCAGGAGCTGGAGCGCAGACTCGGTGCCGAGGAGGAGCAGCTCGCCGCCAAACAGGGCGAACACCGGCTGCTGCGCGAGGTCGTCACCGAGGACGAGATCGCCGAGATCGTCGCCGCGTGGACCGGTATCCCCGTCTTCCGCCTCCAGGAGGGCGAACGGGAGAAGCTGCTGCGGCTGGACGAGATCCTCGGTGAGCGGGTCGTCGGCCAGGACGAGGCGGTCGGACTGGTCTCCGACGCCATCATCCGGGCCCGGTCCGGTATCCGCGACCCCCGCCGCCCGATCGGCTCGTTCATCTTCCTCGGCCCCACCGGGGTCGGCAAGACCGAGCTGGCCAAGACCCTGGCCGCGGCGCTGTTCGACTCCGAGGACAACATGATCCGGCTGGATATGAGCGAGTACCAGGAGCGGCACACCGTCAGCCGGATGCTCGGGGCGCCGCCCGGATACGTCGGCTTCGAGGAGGGCGGTCAGCTCACCGAGGCGGTGCGCCGCAAACCGTACTCCGTGGTGCTCTTCGACGAGATCGAGAAGGCGCAAACCGATGTGTTCAACACGCTGTTGCAGGTGCTCGACGACGGGCGGATCACCGACTCCCAGGGACGGCTGGTCGACTTCCGCAACACCGTCATCATCATGACGTCCAACATCGGCTCCGACCACCTCCTGGACGGTGTCACCTCCCAGGGCGAGCTGAAACCGGACGCCCGCAGCCTGGTCATGGCGGAGCTGCGCGCCCACTTCCGCCCCGAGTTCCTCAACCGGGTCGATGACATCGTGCTCTTCAAACCGCTCGGCGAACCGCAGATCGAGCGCATCGTGGAGCTCCAGTTCGACGAGTTGCGCGAGCGGCTGGCCGAGCGCCGGATCACCGTGGAGCTCACCCCGGCCGGCCGCGAGGTCATCGCCCACGAGGGCTATGACCCGGTGTACGGCGCCCGTCCGTTGCGCCGCTTCATCTCCCATGAGGTGGAAACCCTCATCGGACGCGCCCTGTTGCGCGGTGATGTGCAGGACGGTGCCGTCGTACGGGTCGACGCCCAACACGGTGAACTGGTGGTCACCTATGAACAGCCCGAGACCGAATGGCTGGGGAAGGCCGCATGAGGACCGTGCCGCCCCCGGCCGCAGGAGAAGAGGTGAACGCGTCATGACCAGCGAATCCGATCCGCATCTGAGCATGGTGCGCGAGGTCACCCCGCGCACCCCCGAGGGATGTGAGGAATGCCTGCGGATGGGCTCCCCCTGGGTCCATCTGCGGCTCTGCCTCACCTGCGGACACGTCGGCTGCTGCGACTCCTCGCCGCTGAAGCACGCCCGCGCGCACGCCTACGCCGAGCAGCACCCCATCGTCGAACCCCTGGAGCCGGGGGAGGAGTGGCGGTGGTGCTTCGCCCACGAGGCACTGGTCTGACGGGCGGCGACGGCCGGGTGGCGGGCGGGAGCCCGCTGGCGGGGGGTGCCGACCGGGACGATAGTGGAGGTGAGGAGGGATTCCCCGAAGATCGGAGGACGCACATGATTGTCCTCGGGCTCATTCTTCTCATCATCGGCGCGCTGACCGGCGTTTCCATCCTGTGGACCATCGGGATCATCCTGCTGGTCATCGGCGCGATCCTGTGGGTGCTCGGCGCCATGGGCCACGCCGTGGGCGGCCGTCGGCACTACTGGTAGCGGCCTCGACGCCGGTGGTTGTCCGGACAGCGCGTCCGGTATGGCGCGGGGTCAGATGATTCCGCGGATGGCCGTTTCGAACCCTTCCACATGGCCGGAGGCGAGGGCGGCGGCCTTCTGCGGATCGCCGTCGATGACGGCGCGCAGCAGCGGGCCGTGCTCGCGTACATGCCCGGCCAGCCCCGGCAGCCGGTCGATGAACAGGCACCAGATACGGGTGGCCAGGTTGTCGTAGCGGATCAGGGTGTCCTGGAGGTACGGGTTGTAGGTGGTGGCGTAGAGCGCCCGGTGGACGGCCATGTCCAGCCGGATCAGATCCGCGCCGCCGTCCGCGGTGGCGTGGCTCTCGTTCTCCAGCCGGGTCAGCAGCTCACCGAGTCCGGCGCGGTCGCGCTCGGTGGCGCGCTCGGCCGCGAGGGCGGCGGCGAGCGGTTCGAGCTGCTGGCGGACCTCGGAGATATGGCCGAGGTCGGCGATCTGGACCTCGGTGGCGAAGGTGCCGCGGCGGGGGTAGGCGACGATCAGCCGCTCGGTCTCCAGACGCTTGAGCGCCTCGCGCACCGGGGTGCGGCCGAAGCCGAGCTCGGCGGCGATCCGCTCGTCGTTGACGGGCTCGCCGGGCCGGATGCCCAGGGTGACGAGACGCTCGGAAATCGCCTGGTAGGCGCGGTCGGCCAGGCTCTGGCCGGTCTGGCCCGCGACGGATGGTGAAGTCACCCGGATCCCTCCCTTGACGTACCCGGAAGCGCACTCCTACGGTACCTCAACAGCCAACTGATATATCAGTCGCACTTCTCTTCGGTCCCCGAGGGAGTTCTCATGACTGCCGCCATCCCCGACCGGCGAGTGGCTCGCTCCGCGGCGCTCTCCGAACCGCTCCATGACGCCGACCCCGAGGTCCACGCCGCGATCGGGGCGGAGCTGGCCCGCCAGCGCGGGACGCTGGAGATGATCGCCAGCGAGAACTTCGCCCCGCTCGCCGTGATGCAGGCGCAGGGCTCGGTGCTCACCAACAAATACGCCGAGGGCTACCCCGGCCGCCGCTACTACGGCGGCTGCGAGCACGTGGACGTCATCGAACGGCTCGCGATCGAGCGGGTGAAGGAGCTGTTCGGCGCCGAGGCGGCCAATGTCCAGCCGCATTCGGGCGCACAGGCCAACGCGGCTGTCATGGCGGCACTGCTGGAGCCCGGTGACACCATCCTGGGACTCGATCTGGCGCACGGCGGCCATCTCACCCACGGGATGCGGATCAACTTCTCCGGGCGGCTGTACCGGGTGGCCGCCTACCAGGTGGATGAGGACGACCACCGCGTCGACATGGAGCGGGTCCGCGAGCTGGCCCGGGAACACCGGCCGAAACTGATCGTGGCCGGGTGGTCCGCGTATCCGCGCCATCTGGACTTCGCCGCCTTCCGCGCCATCGCGGACGAGGTCGGCGCCCATCTGATGGTGGACATGGCCCATTTCGCGGGTCTGGTGGCGGCGGGACTGCACCCCTCGCCCGTGCCGCACGCCCATGTGGTGACCACCACGACCCACAAGACACTCGGCGGTCCGCGCGGCGGAGTGATCCTCTCCACCCGGGAGCTGGCCAAGAAGATCAACTCGGCGGTCTTCCCCGGTCAGCAGGGCGGTCCGCTGGAGCATGTCATCGCGGCCAAGGCGGTCGCGTTCGGGATGGCGGCCCGGCCCGAGTTCGCCGAACGCCAGCGGCGCACCCTGGAAGGCGCCTCGATCCTCGCCGCGCGGCTGCTGGCCGAGGACACCAGGGCCGCCGGGGTGAGCGTGCTGACCGGTGGCACGGACGTACACCTGGTCCTGGTGGACCTGCGCCACTCCGCACTGGACGGACAGCAGGCCGAGGACCGGCTGCACCAGGTGGGCATCACCGTCAACCGCAACGCCGTGCCCTTCGACCCCCGTCCGCCGATGATCAGCTCCGGAGTACGGATCGGCACTCCGGCGCTCGCCGCCCGCGGCTTCGGCGCGGCGGAGTTCCACGAGGTGGCCGACATCATCGCCACCGCGTTCCTGCCCGGTTTCGACGCGCAGATCTCCGCCGCGCTGCGCAAGCGGGTCCAGGTCCTCGCCGACCGCTTCCCGCTCTACCCCGCCCAGGAGGCCGACGCGTGACGACCTACGCGAACACCCCGCACACCCCCGGGGACGTGCTGCCCGACCACCCGGACTTCCTGTGGCGCAACCCCGACCCCAAACCCTCCTACGACGTGGTGGTCGTCGGGGGCGGCGGACACGGTCTGGCCACCGCCTACTACCTGGCGAAGAACCACGGCATCACCAATATCGCCGTACTGGAGAAGGGCTGGCTGGCCGGTGGCAACATGGCCCGCAACACCACCATCATCCGTTCCAACTACCTCTGGGACGAGAGCTCCGGCATCTACGAGCACTCCCTGAAGCTGTGGGAGACCCTGGAGGAGGAGCTCGACTACCCCATCCTCTTCAGCCAGCGCGGAGTGCTCAACCTCGCGCACAGCCTCCAGGACGTACGGGACAGCAGGCGCCGGGTCCACGCCAACCAGCTCAACGGTATCGACGCCGAATGGCTGGAGCCCGACGAGGTGGCCAAGGTCTGCCCGATCGTCAATGTCTCCTCCGACGTCCGCTACCCGGTGCACGGTGCCACGTACCAGCCCCGCGCGGGTATCGCCAAACACGACTACGTGGCCTGGGGGTTCGCCCGCCGCGCCAATGACCTGGGCATCGACCTCATCCAGGACTGCGAGGTCACCGGCATCGACATCAGCGACGGCCGGGTGACGGGCGTGCGCACCACCCGCGGCCGGATCGCCGCCGGGAAGGTGGCGCTCGCCGCCGCCGGACACTCCTCCGTGCTGGGAGCCATGGCCGGGCTGCGCCTGCCGTTGCAGAGCCATCCGCTGCAGGCGCTGGTCTCCGAACTGCTTGAGCCGGTGCACCCCACGGTCGTGATGTCCAACGCGGTGCATGTCTACGTCTCCCAGGCGCACAAGGGCGAACTCGTCATGGGCGCGGGCATCGACTCCTACAACGGCTACGGCCAGCGTGGTGCCTTCCACATCATCGAACGCCAGATGGCCGCCGCGCTCGAACTCTTCCCCGTGTTCGCCCGCGCCCACATGCTGCGCACCTGGGCCGGGATCGTGGACGTCACCCCGGACGCCTCGCCCATCGTCGGACTGACCCCGGTCCGCGACCTCTACCTCAACTGCGGCTGGGGCACCGGCGGTTTCAAGGCCACCCCGGGGGTCGGCTGGTGTTTCGCGCACACCGTCGCCACCGGTGAACCCCACCCCTACAACGCGCCCTTCACGCTGTCCCGGTTCACCACCGGCGCCCTGATCGACGAACACGGCGCCGCCGCCGTCGCCCACTGACGACCGCCGGATCGAGGAGATTCCATGCAGCTCATCGAGTGCCCCTGGTGCGGCGCGCGCGAGGAGGCCGAGTTCCACTACGGCGGACAGGCACACGTCGCCCACCCCGAGGACCCCCACGCCCTGGACGACGAGCAGTGGGCCCGGTACGTGTTCTTCCGCGACAACCCCAAGGGCCCGTTCGCCGAGCGCTGGGCACACGCCGCCGGATGCCGCCGCTGGTTCAACGCCCTGCGCGACACGGTCACCCATGAGTTCCTCGCGGTCTACCGCGTGGGTGACCCGCCCCCGCCGGTCCCCGGCACCGCCCCCGCCACCCACCGCACCGCCCCCGGCGCACAGCCGCGGCAGGGCCAGGAGGCCACCTCATGAGCGACACCTACCGCACCGCGGACCACGGCCACCTCGACCGCGGCACCACCCTGTCCTTCGTCTTCGACGGTGTGAGGTACACCGGACACCCGGGGGACACCCTCGCCTCCGCGCTGCTGGCGAGCGGGGTGCACCGGGTGGCCACCGGCATCAAGTACGGCAGGCCGCGAGGCATCATGGCCGCCGGGGTGGAGGAGCCCAACGCGCTGGTCCAGATCGAGGCGCCGTTCCCCGAACCGATGCTCACCGCTACCACCGTGGAGCTCTACGACGGGCTGGTGGCGCGGGGCCTGGGCGGTCAGGGCAGACTGAGCGACCAGCCGGACCCGGCCCGCTACGACACCCTGCACGCCCACTGCGACGTCCTGGTCGTCGGTGCCGGACCGGCCGGACTCACCGCGGCGCTCACCGCCGCCCGCTCCGGCGCCCGGGTGGTCCTGGCGGACGAACTGCCCCTCCCCGGCGGTTCGCTGCTCGGCGGGGCGGAGACCCTGGACGGCGCCCCGGCGACCGCCTGGGCCACGGCCGTCATCGACGAGCTGGCCGCCTGCCCCGACGTCACGGTGCTCAGCCGCACCACCGCGTTCGGCCACTACGACGACGGTCTGGTGCTCGCCCTGGAGAAGCGCACCGACCACCTCGGCGCCGCCGCGCCCGCCCATGTCTCCCGGCAGCGGATCTGGCGGATCCGGGCCCGTCAGGTCGTCTACGCCACCGGGGCCTACGAGCGGCCCGTGGCCTTCGACGACAACGACCGCCCCGGCATCATGCTCGCCGGTTCCGCCCGCACCTACCTGGGCCGCTTCGGTGTGCTGGCCGGGCGGCGGGCCGTGGTGTTCACCACCGACGACTCCGCCTACCGCGCCGCCCTGGACCTGGCGGACGCCGGGATGCGCATCGCCGCGGTCATCGACGCGCGCGAGAGCGTGGCCGCGCATCTGCTGGCCGCCTGCGCCGAGCGCGGTATCGAGGTGCGCCCCGGCCATGTGGTGACGGGCACCAGCGGGATCGACCGGATCTCCCGCGCCCATGTCGCCCCCTTCGCCGACGGCGCACTGGGCGAACGCCAGGGCGTCGACTGCGATCTGCTGCTGGTCTGCGGCGGCTGGAACCCGGCCGTCGCCCTGTTCAGCCAGGCCGGTGGTCCGTTGGTGTACGACCCGGAGCCGGGCGCGTTCGTCCCCGCGGGCGCGCTGCCGACCGTGCGGACCGCCGGTGCGGCCCGTGGCACCACCACCCTCGCCGGATGTCTGGCCGACGGGGTGGACGCCGTCGCGGACGCGCTGGCGGCGCTGGAGCGCTCCGTGTCCCCGGCCCCGCTCCCGGCGGTGGCCGCCACCGCGCCCGCCGCGCCCGGCCGGGTGCTGTGGCGGGTGCCCAGTCCGCAGGACACGCCCGACGGCTCCCACCAGTTCGTCGACCTCCAGCGCGATGCCCTGGTGACGGATGTGCTGCGGGCCACCGGCGCCGGGCTGCGGTCGGTCGAGCACGTCAAGCGCTACACCACCATCGGCACCGCCCATGACCAGGGCCGTACCTCGGGTGTGATGACCTCCGGCATCGTCGCCGAGGCCCTGGGTGTGGACATCGCCGACCTGGGCACCACCCGATTCCGGCCGCCCGCCGTGCCGGTGGCCTTCGCCGCGTTCGCCGGGCGCAACCGGGGTGAGCTGTTCGACCCCGTCCGCGTCACCGCGCTGCACCCCTGGCACGTCGAGCACGGCGCGCTGTTCGAGGACGTCGGCCAGTGGAAGCGCCCCTGGTACTACCCCCGTGAGGGGGAGTCCATGGACGATGCCGTGCAGCGGGAATGCCGTGCGGCGCGCGAGGGCGTGGCCATGATGGACGGTTCGACCCTGGGGAAGATCGATGTCCAGGGTCCGGACGCCGGGGTGCTGCTGGACCGGCTCTACACCAACCTGATGAGCACCCTGAAGCCCGGCCGGATCCGCTACGGCGTGATGTGCGGGGTCGACGGTATGGCCATGGACGACGGCACCGTGATCCGGCTGGCGGAGGAGGAGTTCCTCCTGACCACCACCACCGGGAACGCCGCCAGGGTGCTGGAGTGGATGGAGGAGTGGCTGCAGACCGAGTGGCCGGAGCTGCGGGTGCACCTCACCTCCGTCACCGAACACTGGGTGACCATCCCCCTGGTCGGGCCGCGCTCCCGGGAGGTGCTGGCCTCGGTCGCCCCTGGACTCGACGTCGGCAACGACGCCTTCCCGTTCATGTCCTGGCGCGACACCACCGTGGCCGGTGCCGCGGCCCGCGTCTGCCGGATCAGCTTCTCCGGTGAACTCGCCTACGAGATCAACGTGCCCGCGTGGGACGGCCTCGCGGTCTGGCGGGCGCTGTACACGGCCGGCGCCCCGTTCGGTCTGACCACCTACGGCACCGAGACCATGCACGTGCTGCGCGCCGAGAAGGCGTACCCCATCATCGGCCAGGACACCGACGGCACCGTCACCCCGCAGGATCTCGGCATGTCCTGGGTGGTGTCCAGGAAGAAGGCCGACTTCATGGGCAAGCGCTCCTTCGCCCGGCCGGAGAACCAGCGCACCGACCGCAAGGAGCTGGTGGCACTGCTGCCCGCCGATGAGCGGAGGCTGCTGCCGGAGGGCGCCCAGATCATCGCCACCAGCACCGTCCCCGCACCACCGGTGCCGATGCTCGGACACATCACCTCCAGCTACCGCAGCGACGCCCTGGGCCGGACCTTCGCCCTGGCGCTGGTGCGCTCGGGCACCCGGCGGATCGGCGAGACCCTCTACGTCCCGCTGGACGGCGAGACCGTACCGGTGACCGTGTCCGAGCCCGTGCTCTTCGACAAGGAGGGAGCTCGCCGTGACGGTTGAGACGCCCGTACGCTCCAGCCCGCTGGACGGGTGGCAGAACACCTTCGACCGGCTGCCCGAGTCCCTGGCCATCAGGGAGATCCCCTTCCTGACCCAGCTCTCGCTGCGGGTGGAACCCGGCAGCCCGGCGGCCCGCGCCGTCGAGGACGCCCTGGGGATCGCCCTGCCCGGTCCCTCGCGCGCGGATATGTCCGGGGAGGTGAAGGCCCTGTGGCTGGGCCCCGACGAATGGCTGCTGGTGGCACCGCCCGACCAGGGCCACGACCTGGTCACGCGGCTGCGCGCGGCGATCGGTGACGCGTTCGCCACCGTCACCGATGTCTCCGCCCAGCGCACCACCCTCGCCCTCTCCGGCCATCTCACCCGTGAGGTGCTGGCCCGCGGCTGCGCCATCGACCTGGACCCGCGGGTGACCCCGGTCGGCTCCTGTCTCACCACTCTGCTCGCCCAGGCCGGGGTGACACTCGTGGTCAGGGGAGTGGCGGCGTCCAGCGCCTGGCTGCTGGTCCGTTCGTCCTTCGCCGGTTACCTGGCGAGCTGGCTGGTCGACGCCTGCACGGAATACCGGGGGGATGTATGAGCGGCCGCTATCTGCTCACCCTCACCTGCTCCGAACGCCCCGGCGTCGTCCACGCCGTGACCTCGTTCCTGGTGCGGCACGGCTGTGACATCACCGAACACCAGCAGTACGACGACACCGAGCACGGAACCGTCTTCCTGCGCACCGCGTTCACCGCGCAGGACGCCGGCCTCACCCTGGACCGGCTGCACACCGCCTTCGCCCCGGTGGCGGCGTCCTTCGGCATGGAGTGGCAGCTCTGGGACGCCGGGACCAGGCCCCGGGTGCTGGTGATGGTGTCCCGCTTCGACCACTGTCTGGCGGATCTGCTCTACCGCTGGCGCAGTGGTGCCCTGGACGCGGAACTGGTGCTGGTGGTGTCCAACCACCCGGACCTCGCGGGGACCGCGGAGGCCGCCGGTGTGCCCTACGCACATGTGCCGGTCACCGCCGACACCAAGCCGCGGGCCGAGGCCCGACTGCTGGAGCTGATCGAGGAACACCGGGCCGACCTGGTGGTCCTGGCCCGCTATATGCAGGTGCTCTCGGACGATCTGTGCAAGCGGCTGGAGGGCCGCGCGATCAACATCCACCACTCCTTCCTGCCGAGCTTCGCGGGTGCCAAGCCCTATCACCAGGCGTACCGGCGCGGGGTGAAGTTCGTGGGCGCCACCGCCCACTACGTCACGGCCGACCTCGACGAAGGGCCGATCATCGAGCAGGAGGTGATCCGGGTGGACCACCGTGCCACCCCGGACGACCTGGTCACGGTGGGCCGCGACGCCGAACGGCTGGCCCTGGCCCGCGCCGTCAACTGGCACTGCCAGGGGCGGGTGCTGCTGCACGGCAACCGCACCGTCATCTTCAACTGACACCGGGCGGTACCCTGCCGCGATGAGCCGACTCCTCCACCGCGACCGCACCCTGGAAGAGCTGGACGGCGTCCGCTGGCCGGACGCCCCGGACAATGCCACCGGACTGGTGCGGACCGTGCACGCGCTGCGTCGGCGCAAGCTGGGCGCGCTCACCGTCGAGGACCTGCGCACCCTGATCGCCCAGAACGTCGGTCTGCCCTTCCTGCTGCCCCTGGCGCTCGAGGTGCTGCGGGACGAGCCGCTGGCCGAGGCCCGCTACTACGAGGGCGACCTGCTCTCCGTCGTGCTGCGCTGCGACCCCGGCGTCTGGGCCGTGCTCCCCGACCTCGTCGGGGAACTGGTGGCGATCGTGTCCGGTCTGCCCGAGGTGGAGGACCATCTGACGGGCGACGCCCAGCACTTCCTCGCCACGCGGGGCGCGGCCACCACCCCCGAAGAGGCGGCCGCACACCCCTGTCCCTGACACCGTTGCGTGTCGCTCACCGCGGATCCGGAAAGGACTTGTGCGCAGTACTACGAAATCGTAATATCCGAAATCGTGAAGTCAGAGTCCGTACCCATGGAACCCTCGGTGCTGCTCGCCCTGCAGCGCGCCACTCATGCCACGCTCCAGGTGCTCGCCGCGGAGCTGGCCGACCTCGAGCTGACCGCTTCGGAGATCAACGCGCTGGCCAACCTCGCCGACGGGCGGGGGCGCACGGTGTCGCAGCTGGGTGCCGCCGTGGGCAGCCGTCCCACCACGCTGACCAGCGTGCTGGACCGGCTCGAACGCCGTGGGCACATCACCCGGGGCCCGCGTGCCGGGGACCGCCGGGCCGTGGTCGTCGAGCTCACCGACTCCGGCCGCCTGGCGGCCGCCACCATCCGGCGGACCCTCGCCGAGCTGGAGGAGCGCGCGCTCGGGGCGTTGCCGCCCGAGGCGGTCACCGGCTTCCACACCGTCCTGCGGGCCCTCACCGAGGAGTCGTCATGACCACCGACCGATCCGCCTCCGACTCCGCGTTCGACGCGTTGATGGGCGAGGTGATGGCAGGTGCCGAGCACTTCGGCCATCGCCAGCACATCCACCTCACCTGGCTCGCCGTCCGGCGCCACGGGGTGGTGGCCGCGGTGGACCTGGTCAGCGACGGCATCCGGCGCACCGCCCGTTACGCCGGTGCGCCGCAGAAGTACCACGTCACCGTCAGCCGGGCGTGGGTCGAGCTGGTGGGCCACCATACGGCCACCACCCCGGTCGAGGACTTCGACACCTTCGCCGAGCGCAATCCGGCGCTGCTCGACAAACGCCTGCTCACCCGGTTCTACCGGTCCGCCACGCTCGCGGCCCCGAGCGCCCGCACCGGCTGGGTCGAACCGGATCTCACCCCGTTCCCCTGGCGGTCCGAGGAACGGGGCGCGCGGCTCAGTCCGGCAGATCGGCCGGGCCGCCGGACGGGGTGAGGATCACCGCCGTGGGTGTCACCGGCCAGAGGCCGGCCAGTTCGGCGGTCACCGTGGCGATGAGCTTGCCGACATCCGCGGGGGCGCTGTCGTGCAGCGCCTCGGCGACGATCAGGGCCGAAGCCGTGGTGTCGCGGACGACGGAGTGACCGCTCTGCCGGTGGGTCCAGCGACGCGCATGGGCACGGCCCGAGCCATCGGCGAAGATCACCTCCCCGGGGTCCGGATGTTCCGTACGGCCGGAGAACGACAGGAACACCTCATCGCCCACGGCGTGCCGGACCTCCAACGGGCCGGTGACACACCCCAGATCGAAGACCCCGACCGGGATGGCGTACGCGACCGAGACGGCGTTGCACAGATCCACCAGCGGATGGACCGACGGCAGCGACCCCTCCTTGCGGTAGCGCCGCAGCAGCGCCTCCGCCGCGTTCCGGTACTGCGTGGGTTTCACCCCCATCCGGGTGAACGCCCGCCGCCACGCCTGGATCTCGGGGAACTCACCCTCCGTTCCGTCCCGGAGCCGCGTCCGCGCGACGGCGGTGTGCCGTGCGACCGCCGTGGCGAGCGCGCCGGGGTCGGCGTCGGCCGTGATCCCGGTGACATGGACGGCCCCGGAGACCAGCTCCGGATGCCCGGTCCACAGCGCGGGGGAGTACAGGAAACGCATGGATGTCCTTAGGGGTTGACCAGGGCCAGCTTGAGACTCAGACCGACGAACGACCCGGCGAACAGCCGCCGGATCCAGGCCAGCACCTTCGGGCGGGCGATCACCTGATCGCGGACCGCCGCGGCGAAGGCGCCGTACCCGGCGAAGACCATGAACGTGGCCAGCATGAAAACACCACTGAGCAGCGCCATACGGGGCAGCGCCCGGGGGTCGTCGGCGGCCACGAACTGGGGGAGGAAGGCGACGAAGAACATGGTCAGCTTGGGGTTGAGCAGGTTGATCAGAACGGCGGAGGAGATCACCCGGCCACTGGACCGCGGCCCGGACCCGGCCGGTACGGCGACCGACTGACGGTCCCTCAGCGTGGCCCACGCCATGTACAGCAGATAGGCCACCCCGAGGTACTTCAGCACCTGGAACGCCACCGCGTTGGTGTGCAGTGTGGCCGCCAGGCCCAGCAGGGTGGCCGCCGCGTGCGGAACGGTGCCGAGCGTGCAGCCGAACGCGGCCGCGACACTGGCCCGCCGGCCCTGCGAGAGCCCGGCCGACAGGGTGTAGACGACCCCCGTGCCCGGAGTGGCCACCACGATCAGGGTGGTGAGGAGGAAGGCGATGCTCATACGGCCACCCTGCCTGAGACAATGGTCCGGTGAGGAGAGCCAAAGAAGGCCCGGACAACAGGTCCAAAGAGCCGGGTGCCGACTTCCTGCAACTCGACATCGGCGATGCCCCCGTCCGGGGCCGGACCCAGTGGCTGGCCGAACGGCTGCGCCTGGCCATCGCGGACGGCCGCCTCCCGGTGGGCAGCACCCTGCCCGCGAGCCGGCGGCTGGCCGCCGACCTCGGTGTCTCCCGCGGGGTCGTCACCGACGCCTATCAGCGGCTGGCCGAAGCGGGCCATGTCACCGGCAACGGCCGCGGCGGCACCACCGTGGTCTCCGCCCCGGCGCTGCCCCGCCCCGAACCGCCGCCGGCCGGTCCACCGTCCTCGTCGGCGCTGTTCGGCCCCGCCCCGCCCGGCGCGGACATCTTCGACCGCCTGCGCACCACACCCGCGCGCATCGACCTCTCACCCGGTCTGCCGGACTTGGCCGCCTTTCCGCGCGCGGCCTGGCTCCGCGCCGAACGCACCGTGCTGAACACCCTGGAGCCGTCCGCGTTCGGCTACAGCGATCCGAGCGGCGCTCCGGCCGTCCGCCGGTCCATCGCCCGGTGGCTGGCGCTCAACCGCGGGATCCGCGTCGACGCGGACGAGGTGATGATCGTGGCCGGTGTCTCCCAGGCGCTGTCCCTGATCGCCCATGTGCTGCGCCAGGACGGCATCACCGGTATCGCCGTCGAGGACCCCTGCTCGCTCGGCATCCGCCAGCACCTGGACTACTGGGGCATGGACACACCCCCGGTCCGAGTGGACGGCGACGGCGTCTGTGTCGAGGAGCTGCGCGCCACCGGGGCGAAGGCGGTCGTGCTCACCCCCGCGCACCAGTTCCCCACCGGAGTGGTGCTCCACGGCGAGCGGCGCCGGCAGCTCTCACGGTGGGCCGAGGACGGCGGCCTCATCATCGAGGACGACTACGACGCCGAGCACCGGTACGACCGCCCGCCCGTCTCGGCGCTGCGCGCGGCCCTCCCGGAACACGTCTTCTACACCGGATCCATCTCCAAGCTCCTCGCCCCCGCCCTGCGGCTGGGCTGGCTGCTCGCCCCCACCCGCTACCGCGGCGACCTCGCCCTGGCCAAACGCAACAGCGACCTCGGCAACGCGGTACTGCCCCAGCTCGTCCTGGCCGAACTGCTGGACTCCGGGGAGCTGGAGCGCCAGTTGCGCCTGCTGCGCCGCCGCCACGTACAGCGCCGGGACGTGATGATCAAGGCCATCGCCGATCAGCTGCCCGGCACGGTGGTCCACGGGGCGGCGGCCGGCCTGCACCTCACCCTCACCCTCGCGCCCGGGGTGGACGATGTCGCCCTCGCCGCCGCGGCGTTCGCGCGGGGGGTCAAGGCGCATCCGCTGTCCTGGTACGGCCAGCGGCCCGGGCGACCCGGGATCGTCCTCGGCTACGCGGCGTCCCCGCCCGGCGACATCGTGGAGGGCATCGCGGCACTCGGCGCCGCGCTGCGCGGCCGGACGGGCCGAAACCAGGGATGATGCGGCGTGTTGTCGGATAGGTTGCACCCACAGCACACAGTCCATCGAAGAGCACATGAGCGCGTCAGGGGGACATGATGCCGTCGAGCGGGTCCGACCACGGACGCCCGGGCCACGGGCATGAGAAGACGGACGCGCCGTGGGACCCCGGAGCCCCCGGGATCCTCCGGCTGCCCTCCGGCCGTCTGGTGCGCGGGCGGGGTCTGCGCCACCCCCTGCCCGACGGGCCGCGGCCTGCCTACGCGGTGTATCTGCTGGGCGCCCAACCCCCGGAAACGGCCTGGGAGTCCGACTGGCTCCGCTGGCCGGACTTCCGGCTCCCCAGCGACCGGGGCCGGGCCGAGACCCTGTTCAGGCAGGTGTGGCGGCGTGCGGAGCACGAACGGGTCGAGGTCGCCTGCGGGGGCGGCCGGGGCCGTACGGGCACCGCCCTGGCCTGCGTCGCCGTGCTCGACGGGGTTCCGCCCGCCGAGGCGGTGGCCTTCGTACGGCGGCACTACGACCGGCACGCCGTCGAGACACCGTGGCAGCGACGCTATGTGCGCCGCTTCACCGCCGCCGCCCCCGGCTGAGCGCCGGGCCGGCGGCGGCTGCGAGGATGTCCGCCATGAGCGATGAGACGGGGAACCGCGACGAACTGCTGGCCGAGGCCGTCGGGTTGCGTACGCGGGGCGAACATGAACGGGCGCGGCGGGAGCTGGTGGCGCTGGCCGCCGCGTACCCCGATGACGTCGAGATCGCGTACCAGACGGCCTGGGTCCACGATCTGCTCGGTCTGGAGGCCGAGGCCGTCCCCTTCTACGAGCGCGGCCTCGCCGGGCCGGGTCTGTCGGACGAGGACCGCCGTGGCGCGCTCCTCGGGCTCGGCAGCACCTTCCGGGTGCTCGGCCGGTACGCCGAGGCGGTGGACACCCTGCGCCGGGGCGCGGAGGAGTACCCGGACGACGGGGCGTTCCGGACCTTCCTGGCGATGGCCCTGTACAACACCGGCGACCACCACGACGCCATGCGGCTGCTGCTCACCCTGCTCGCCGAGACCAGCGACGACCCGTCGGTGCGGCGCTACCGGCGGGCCATCGCCCACTACGCCCAGGACCTCGACGAAACCGTCTGAGGGCCGGGGCGGGGCGGGCCGGGGTCAGGCGGCCGGCGCGGGAGCCAGCGGCTCGTAGCAGTCGTAGTTGCGCTGGCCGGTGATCTTTCCGTCGCGGAAGTCGATGAAGGTGGCGATGTGGGCCCGCAGGACATGGCCCGCCGGAAGGTCACCGCGGGACACCGCGAGCGTTCCGGTCCAGCGGACCTCCAGGGCCACCTGATCGTCCGAGGCGACCGCGCCGATCACCTCGAAGCTCTGCTCGCGGAGCACACGGCGGCCTGCCTCGGCCGCCGCGTCCATGCCTGCCACATCGCGTACCGCACCCTCGGGGAACAGGGCGTTCGGCAGTTCGTGGTGAACCATGTCCGGGTGGAGGAAGGCGGCGAGCTCCTCGCCGCCGGCGAAGCGGGACACCGCCTCGTGGTAGCGCAGGGCGATGTCGACATTGGGGTGTTGCGGTATTCCGGTCATATTGACAACCATAGTTGCACAACCGAGGTTGTCAAATAGAGAATGGCGGTATGCCGCAGCCCGTGGAACCCCAGCAGCTCGACACCGCCTCCCTCGCCCTCTTCGTGGGCCTCGCCGCCTCCGATCTGATCCAGGAGCGGATGGCCGCCGAGGGCTTCGGTGACGCGCGGTTCTCCCACGGCTATGTCTTCCAGCACCTCATCGACGACCGGCCGACCGTCGGTGAACTCGCCACCGCGCTGGACATGACCCAGCAGGGGGCCTCGAAGGCCGTCGCCGAGCTCGAGCGCCTCGGCTACGCGGAGCGGGTCCCCGACGACCGGGACGCCCGGGTCCGCCGGGTCCGGCTGACCGACCGCGGCCACGCCGCGGTGAACGCCGCCCGCGCGGCGCGGGCGGCACTCGACGAACGGCTGGCCGCCCGCTTCGGCGACCGGCGGCTCGCCGAGCACCGGGCACTGCTGGCCGAGGTACTGGACGAACTGGGAGGCGGAGACGCCGTCCGCCGCCGGGACATCCGCCCACCGCGGTGACGGCCGGCCGTGGGTGACCTCGGCGGGCCCGCTACCGCGAGCCGGTGGCCGTGAACCCCAGCTCGCGGTCGCCCAGCGGTGCGAAGAACGCGGCCACGTCCTCGTCCGTCACCTCGGCGAGAGTGGCGGGGGACCACCGGGGCTCGCGGTCCTTGTCGACCAGCTGGGCGCGGATCCCCTCCACCAGGTCCGGGCTGGACAGCGCGGCACACGAGACGCGGTACTCCTGCTCCAGCACCCGCTCCAGCGAATCCAGGGACCGGGCCCGGCGGAGCGCCACCAACGTCACCTTCAGCGCGGTGGGGGACCGGGACAGCAGGGTCTCGGCGGCCTCCTTCGCCGCGGCCCCGGGCAGGGCGTGCAGCCGGTCCACGATCTCCTCCACCGTGCCGCGCGCGTACGCGTCGTCGATCCACCCGCGCTGGGCGGCCAGTTCACCGGGCGGCGCCTGCCGCGCATAACGCGGCAGCACCTCGGCCACCGAGGACCGGGCGAGGTCCGCCAGCAGCGCGGGCACCCGCTCCGACGGTACGAAGTGGTCGGCGAGCCCGCACAGCAGCGCGTCGCCCGCGCCCACCGCCCGGCCCGTCAGCGCCAGATGCGTACCGAGCTCACCGGGGGCGCGGCCGAGCAGATGGGTGCCGCCGACATCGGGGACGAAGCCGATACCGGTCTCGGGCATGGCGACCCGGGAGCGTTCGGTGACGATCCGTACGCTTCCGTGCGCCGAGATCCCGACCCCGCCGCCCATCACGATGCCGTCCATGACCGCCACATACGGCTTGGGGAACCGGGCGATCCGGGCGTTGAGCCGGTACTCGTCGGCCCAGAAATCCGCCGACGCCGTGCCCCCGGCACGGGCATCCGCGTGGACGGCCACCACGTCCCCGCCCGCGCACAGTCCGCGCTCGCCCGCACCGGTGATGACCACCGTCTCCACGGCCGGATCCCGTTCCCAGGCGGTCAGCGCCCCGTCGATCCGGGTGACCATGGAGTGGGTCAGGGCGTTGAGGGCGCTCGGGCGGTTGAGGATCAGACGGGCCGCGTGTCCTTCGGTGCGCAGGAGCACCTGCGCGTCATCGGCCGCCGTCATCGGGTCGCCCCGGCCGGAGCGGTCCGTGCGCAGGACGGGGTGAAACACATGATCTCGTCGATTCCTTCCACGGTGCGGCGCGGCCGCTCCACGCGCGGACGACCGCGCCGGTGGCCGCGTTTTCCGGGGCCATACTGCCCAGGTCCGGCCGGTCCCGGCTAGCCTTGGCGGAATGACGGCAATCCTGGTCAGTGCGTGTCTGCGCGGAGTGCCCTGCCGGTATGACGGGGGCCACAAGGCGGTGTCCGCCCTGGACGAGGCGGTGGCCGGCCACGAGGTGGTGTCCTTCTGCCCGGAGGTGGCGGGCGGGCTCACCACCCCGCGGCGCCCCGCCGAGCTGGTGGGCGGCGACGGCCACGCCGTCCTGGACGGTACGGCACGGGTCGTCGAGGACACCGGCCGCGATGTCACCGCCGCGTTCGTGGACGGCGCGCACCGCGCCCTCGAGACCGCCCGGCGGAGCGGCTGTACCGAGGCCCTGCTGATGCCGCGCAGCCCGTCGTGCGGCCGGGGCGCGGTCCACGACGGCTCGTTCTCCGGGGAGCTGACACCGGGCGACGGGGTCACCGCGGCGCTCCTGGAGCGCAATGGCATCGCCGTACGCCCCGCGCCCGGGGTGTGAGGACGCCGCGTCCGGCCGGCGCCCGCCGGTCGCTCCCCGGCGGCTACCAGGACACCGGGAGGGCCGTCGGACCCCGGACGATGGCTTCCGGGGGCCGCCAGCGCAGGGCGGCCGGGTCCGCGTCCAGGGACAGCCCGGGGCACACCGCCACCAGCTCCTCCAGGGCCGTCCGTAGCTGGAGCCGGGCGAGTCGGGCACCGAGGCAGATATGCGGACCGTGCCCGAAGCTGAGGTGGCGGGCGGTACGCCGCCGCACGTCCAGCACTCCGGGGCACCCGTCGTCGGGAAGGTCGAAGTTGGCGTGCAGGAGGGAGACCAGGACCGCCTCCCCCGCCCGGAGCGGCTGTCCGGCGAGCTCGGTGTCCTGACGCGCCAGCCGGGTGAAGCTGATGGGGACCACCGGGGCGAAGCGCAGCAGCTCCTCGACCGCGCCGGGGATCAGACCGGGGTCCGCCACCAGCCGGCGCCACTCGCCGGGGCTCTCCAGCAGCGCCAGCACCGCCAGACCGGTCTGCCCGATCGTGGTCTCGTACCCGGCGTTGAGGAGGAGTTCGACCAGGGCGGTCAGTTCCGCTTCGCTCAGCGCACGGTCCTCGTCATGGGCCCGCACCAGGGCGCCGAGCAGATGTCCGCCGGGCTCCCGGCGGGCCAGCCGGATCAACCTGCCGAACTGCTCGTGCAGTTCGGCACGGGCGGCGGCGGACTCCTGGGGTGTGCACGGCACCAGGGCATGGCCGAGGTCGGCCAGAGCGGCGAAGCGGTCCCGTTCCGCTTCCGGGACGCCGAGGATCCGGCAGATGGTGGCCGCCGCCAGCGGCATGGTGTAGTCGCGGACGAGGTCGCGCGGACCGCCGCGCCGCAGCAGTCCCCGGGCCTCCGCGCGGATGCCGTCCTCCAGCGCGGCGATGGCCTGCGGGACGAACGCACGGTTGACCAGGGCCCGCAAACGGCTGTGGGCGGGAGGGTCGAGGCTGGTCAGACTGGCCGGATCGGGGCGCAGGGGATGGACCGCGGGAGCCGGCGGCGCGACCGCCGCGGCGCGGCTGAAGCCCGGGTCCGTCAGCACCCGGCGGCCGAGGGCGAACCGGGTGACCAGCCACAGCCGGTCACCCGTGGGGGCGAGGATCCGCACCAGGCCGGGCACCGGCCACCGCGGCAGGTACGGCGGCAGCGGACCCCGCTGCGCCGCGGTGGCCGGAGCACCGGCCCCGGTGGTCCCGGGGATGCGTGAGGCGCTCATCCGGGTCCGTCCGCTACTTGACGCCGACGACCATGTACTCGGGTCCGTCGAGATGGGTCACGGCGATGTCCCGGAATCCCGCCTCGGTCAGCCACGCACGCGCCTCGGCCCCGGTGTAGCCCAGCCCACCGGCGGAGACCAGCGACACATTGAGGCTGATCAGCAGCCCGGTGGTGCGCTGTCGCCGGTCGTCGTCGATGAGCGATTCATAGAGGATCAGCGAGCCACCGGCGGGCAGTGCCTCATGGGCCTTGCGGATGAGCGTCTTCTTGGTCTCGAGGTCCCAGTCGTGCAGTACATGGCCCATGACGAGGACGTCGGCGGTGGGCATGGGTTCCGTGAAGAAGTCGCCACCGGCGAATTCAGCCCGGTCGCCGACGCCCGCGGCGCGGGTGTGATCGGTGAAACCGGGGCCCACGGAGGGCAGATCGAAACCGATGCCCCGCAGCTGCGGATGGCGGTCCAGGAGCTGCACCAGGAGCGAACCCTCCGCACAGCCGATGTCGGCCACCGTGCCCACCGGCCCCCAGTCATGGGCTTCGGCGAGCGCCTGGTTGGCGCCCATGCTGTATCCGGTCATGGCCCGCAGAAAGCCCCTGACCTGCTCGGGGGTCGCGAAGGCCTCCCCGAAGGTGTCACTGCCGGAGTCCCCCTCCACCAGCCGCGCGCCACGTCCGCGCCGGGTGTCCTCCTCACCGCCCGCCGCCGCCAGCGCCGTGGAGAAGTCGAGCCTGCCGCCCTCCCGCAACCCGTCGGCCATCCGCGCCCACCAGCCGAATCCCGCGTTCAGGAACTCCAGATAGCCGGAGATGTCGGTGGCCGGACGACGGGGGTCCAGATGACGTGCGGCCAGCACGGAGTTCCGGTACACCCCGTCCTCGCGCTCCAGCACGCCCATCGACACCAGGGCGTCGAAGAAGTCGGCGGCGCCGCGGCCCTCGACACCCAGCCGCTTGCGCAGGTCGTCCAGGGTCCCCGGCTCCTCGGCCAGGGCCGCGAACACGCCCAGTTCCACCGCGCTCAGCAGCACCTTCGACTTCCAGAAGGCCACCGCGATGTCGATGAGGGCATGGGGTGAATCGGGCTTCGGCTCGTGCTCGGTCATGTCGTGGTCAGCCATGGTGTTCTCCGTCGTCGGTAGCGGATGCGGCAGCGGAACTGCCGGAGGTGAAGCGGTGAACGGGGGCCAGGGGGAGTCAGACCAGGCCGAGATCGCGGTACACGGCGTCGCAGAGGGCGACCGTGCGTTCCTGGTGCTCCTCCTGCCACGTCTTTCCGTTGAGGTGCAGGGCGGTCACCAGACCGGCGTCCGGGTCGGCGAAGACCAGGGACGTCCACAACCCGTAGTGCCCGAAGGTGCGCAGTGAGGCGTGTCTGCTGTACGCCGTGCACCGGTCACCGAGATGGTGTGATTCCATACGGAAGCCCAGTCCCCAGTCGGCGTTGCCGAACGGGTCGACCAGCCCGACCCGGTGGTGGGCGGTCAGCGCCGCGACCGTCTGCGGGCGCAGGATCCGCCCCGCACGGCCCTGGCCGCGGGCGAGCAGGGCTTCGAAGAACAGTCCGAGGTCGGACATCGGACCACGGATGTTCAGCCCCGGGATCGGCCGGGTGCAGGACGCCTCGGTGGCGAACCAGTGGGTCGGCTGGGCCGGCTGACCGCCCCCGGTGATGTAGATCAGGGGCAGTCGGGCGGCCGAGCGCCGGTACTCCTCCGGGGTGAGGATGATCCGGGTGTCCGCCATCCCGCAGGGCGCGAGGACCTCCTCGGTGAGGTAGCGCTCATAGCTCCGTCCGTCGACCGCCTCGACCACGTCCGAGAGCAGGAACCAGGCCCACCAGGGCGCGTAGTTGATCCTCGCCCCGGGGACGGCGCCCGGCGGCGGTGTCAGGGCCTTGAGCCGGCCCCGCCGCAGATTCTTGGGTGTGGCCACGATCCCGTGCAGCGGGTCCAGCGCCATCGGCACCGCACTGGTGTGGGTGAGGAGCTGGTACAGCGTGATGTGCTCGCGGCCGTCGCCGGAGAACCAGGGGAGGTAGTCGGCCACCGGCCGCTCCGGATCCACCAGCTCCCGCTCCCAGAGCTGGCCCAGGGCCACCGCACCGAGCGTTTTGGAGCAGCAGTACCAGATGGGCAGGGAGGCGCGGGTGAACGGGACACCGGGGCGGCATGCGCCCAGCCCCGCCGACACCCGGGTGCCCGACGCGGCGTGCGAGACATAGAGCTGGGCGCCCGGTGTCGTACGGCCGAGCTCGGCCCGCAGCCGGGCCATCGTCTCCGGGAGGGCATCGGCGGCGGCGCGTACCGCGTCCGCCTCGTCGCCACCGGCGGGTGGCGCCGGGGGGATGGGCGCGGGTGCCGCGGCGGACACCGGCCCCTCGGTACGGCCGCGCAGCGCGGCCAGACACCCGGCGGTGTCCTGCTGCAGCAGCCGGTCGAGGAAGAAGACGAACAGGAAGACGCCCTCGAGCCCCAGACCACCGTGTTCGAAGAGCCGCACCCGCCGCTCCGCGTCGCCGAAGAGAAAGGTGGCGGCGTCGGCGTGGTCCAGGGAGCAGGACACCGTGGGGCGTTCGGACACCGTCCCGCCCAGGAACCGCAGCGCCCCGGTGGCCAGGTCGGCCAGGACGGTGACGGTGTCCCGGGTGCCCGGTGGCGCGTCGGTGAGACGCAGTTCGACCCGGATGGCCTCCGCCGGGTCGAGGGCCCGCGCCGCGGGATGGGCGGCGGCGAGCTCCAGCCAGGCCGGGGAGAACAGGGGGTGCCGGGCCGCCGCCGCGCCGTGGGTGTGGCGGGCGGCGGCCCCGGCCTTGCTCATCAGTCCGTCCTCGCGACGGTGAACCGCACCACGGACGAACTGGTGAGACTTCCGTCCGGCGCCATGAGCTTCGTGAGCTCGGCGTCGACGGCGGCGGTGGCTTTCTCCATCGCGTCCTCGGGGACGCTCTCCCAGAACTGCCGTCCGGCGGTCGACCACACCCACCGCCACCACTGACCCCGGCCCACGAAGCGGGTCACACAGCTCTCCTCCAGCGTCCGGACCGAGCGGTATCCGGCCTTCTCGAGCGCGGTGTGCAGGGCGTCCTCCGACAGGAACGGGCTGTCCTCGGGCAGCCGGTGGGCGGAGAGTCCGCCGTACGGGGCACTGGCGCGGAACACCGCGTCCCAGCGCGGATCGGGCCTGCCCCACCACGACAGGGCGAGCCGTCCGCCGTCGTTCAGCAGCTCCCGGTAGCGCACCATGGCCGCCACCGGGTCGACGAAGAAGAACATCGAGATCCCGGCGAGCACCGCGTCGAAGCCACCGGTCACGGACGGTTCCGAGGCGCCGGGTTCCACGGTCTCCGCGTCCCCGGTGTGGGCCCGCGCGTTGTCCAGACCGGCCTCGGCGACACGCTCCCGGGCCCGCGCCACCATTCCCGGGGAGAGATCGACACCGACGGCCTCACCTCCCGGTCCGGCGGCCGCCCGCGCGGCGGGCAGCAGCACCGCACCGGTGCCACAGCCCACGTCGAGGACGCGTTCGCCCGCCCGGATCCCGGCGTGCTCCACCAGCCGCCGGCCCAGGTCGTCGAAGTGGGTGACCCCCACACGTTCGTAGGTCGGCGCGCTGCGGTCGAAGAGGCTCGCGAGGGCCGCCTTCCGCTCGGCGGAGGCCGCGGTGGGGGGCAGGGTTTCGCTCATGGCGCTGCTGGTCCTTTCGGCGGGTGCCGCGGTGTTCACCGCGGCGGGGCGTCCGGCGGCTCCGGCGGACGGCGGACGGGGCGGGAGGCGGACGGGCGCTCCGGTGCGGCTGGACTCGTACACCGCGGTCACCGCGGACACCGCCCGCCATCCGGCCACCGCGTCCACCAGCGGCGGGCGCCCGTCCGCCACCGCGTCGACGAAGTCCATCACCTGGTCGTGGTGCGGCTGGTAGAGCAGTCCGATGGGGTCCCGTTCCGGGTCCCGGTCCGCTCCGGGGTGGCGCGCGAGCCGTTCGGCGGCCTGGTCGCCCTCGCCGTAGGCGCCGAAGTCGGCGGCCTCCTCGCCCGCCGCGGCGGCGTGGAACCAGACCAGCTCGTCGTTGTCGATGACGGCCGAGCCGCGGTCGCCGTGCACCGCGATCCGGGCGGTGCGCCCGGGATAGGCGGCCGTGGTGGCCAGGACGGTGCCGAGGGCGCCACCGGTGAACCGCAGACTGGCGGTGGCCACATCCTCGACCTCGATGTCACGGTGTGCGAGCAGGGCGGTGTGTGCCGCCACCTCCGCCACCGGCCCGGCCAGCCACTGGACCAGGTCCAGGGTGTGCACGGCCTGGTTCATCAGGGCCCCGCCACCGTCCAGGCCACGGGTGCCGCGCCAGGAACCCGAGCTGTAGTACCGCTGTCCACGCCACCATGGCAACTCCACCAGTACGGAGGTGATCCGGCCCAGTTCACCGCCGTCCACGGCGGCCTTCACCAGCCGTGCGGCGGGGTCAAACCGGCGCTGGGAGACCACTCCCAGCGTCCGGTCCGGATACCGCGCGGCCACCGTCAGCAGCCGTTCCGCCGCGTCGGCGGTGACCTCCAGCGGCTTCTCCACCAGGACATGCTTGCCCGCTTCCAGGGCCGCGGCGGCCAGCTCGCCATGGGTGCCGCTGGGGGTGCACACGACGACGGCGTCCACGTCGGGGCGGGCCAGCAGATCGGCCACCCGCCCGGCGGGGCAGCCGAGTTCGGCCGCCCACGCCGCCGCCCGCCCCGGGTCGCGGCAGGCCACGCCCGCCAGCCGGGCCCTTCCGTGCAGCGGCTGTCCCCGGCGGGTGAGCAGACGCCCCAGGAAACCGCCGATGGATCCGCGGCCGATGATTCCGAACCGGAGCATGGCCCCGCCTCCTTCAGCCGACCGGCACGATGGCGTTGCCGAGGAAGTTCGGCAGTTCGGTGAGGCGCCGCTGCTGGGCGTCGAGGTCCACCGGGTACTCCTCGCGGTAGCGCCGGGTCACTTCCTGCACCTCCTGCCAGGTGGCCGGTCGCACACCGCCGTTGAGAGCGGGGGCCAGCTCGTCGTAGAGGCTGGTCCCGGGCCGCAGATAGAGCTGGTTGATGCCGAACCACGCGGGCATCCCGGCCGCCCAGTCCACCAGCCGTCCGGAGACGCACGCCTCGTCCCCGGGCAGCCCGAGGAGGACGAACGCGAAGGGGGTGATGCCTGCGTCGCGGAGTTTCATCACCGCGTCGTGGACCTGCTGTTCGGTGACCCGCTTGTGCACCCCGGTGTCGGCGATGGCGGGTGACTCGGCGCCCAGCCACATGCCCTGGCAGCCGGCCTCGGCCCATTCGGAGACATCGTTCTTCAGCACGATCTCGGCGCGGGTCTGGCCCACCCAGCCCAGCCCCCGGCCCTTCAGCCGCCCGCACAGCTCGCGGTAGAAGCCCTTGTTGATGCCGAAGACGTAGTCCAGGAAGAACACGAACTCCAGCCCCGCCGCCTGCTGGGCCTCGATCTCGGCCAGCACCCGGTCATGCGGCTGGGTGCGCATCCGGGTGCCGAACGGCAGGTGGCAGAAGGTACAGCCGTAGGTGCAGCCACGGGCGGCCAGCACCATGCCGCACGGACCGGGCATCGGCAGTCCCCCGGTGATCACCTCGGCGGTGTACCGCGCCACCGGAACCAGGTCGAAGGCGGGGAACGCGAACTCCTCCAGCGGAACCGGGGGGTAGGGCCGCGCTCCGGTGGACGCCAGCAGGTTGCCGGAGTCGGGGGTCAGCACCGGGTCGGTGGCGCCCGCGGTGAGGGAGCGCACCGCGCTGACCGCCGCCGAGTCCACCTCGCCGAGGGCGACGTGGTCGACACCGAGTTCGGCCCGGGTGGCCTCGGGGAGATGGGTGGGGTGGGCGCCGACCGCGAGGGTGCGGGCCCGGGGGAAGCGCGCCGTCGCGCGTTCCACGGCGGCCGCCACCGGGCCCAGCTCCAGCGGGTAGCACTGGGCCCGGTCGGCGATCGCGGTGATGGCGATCAGCAGGTCGAAGTCGTCCTCGGCGGTGTCGGGCTGGTCCTGGAGGCGCTGGTCCCAGATGGCCACCGCGTGGCCGTCGGCGCGCAGTTGCCCGGCGGCGGTGACCGCGTCCAGGGGCAGTTGCACGAAGTACTGGTCGAACGGGTTGCTGGGGATGACGAAGCAGATGCGGGTCATGGGCGCGTCACTCTCACAGGGGGGAGGGGAGGTCGGCGGGCACGGAGTGCACGGGCTCGGCGGAGCGGGCCAGCTCCGCGAGCTGGCCGATACGGCGCACCGGCGCGAAGTCGTACTCCGGCGGCGAGGTGTCGGCCAGCAGTGCGGTCATGGCCCGGCGCAGCGCGTTCTCCAGCGGGGAGTCGTACACCAGCCACTCCTGGCGGCGGCCGCGCAGATCCACCGTCAGCCGGTGGGTGTTGCGCGGCAGCGCGGTGCCGCGCGGCAGGCTCACCGGGTCCAGCTCCAGGGTGAACCGCGCCGGGCCCGCGTCGAGTTGGACCAGCCGCAGCCGGTCGTCGGCTGCCGGGCCGGGCCGTGCGGCCCAGCCGGGCACCGGAACCCAGGGCTCGGAGTCCGGTCCGACGATGCTGGAGTACAGCTCGACGGCGCCGAACCCGTCGAGCGCCACCGTGTCATGGGCGGCGGTGCTGATGAGTTCGGGATCGGGCGCCACGCGCACGGTGTCCGGGCCGGGCGCGGTACACAGATAGCTCCGGAACGATGCGCGGGGCAGTACGGTGCCGAGCAGGGCGAGCATATGGAGCCACTCGTAGCCGAACACCCCGTAGTCGCGGTCCACGAACCGCCCGGCCGCGATATCGGCGCGGCGGTCCTTCACGAACGCGATGCGCACCGCGCTCACCGGGTCGTGGCGGGCGACGTCCTGTTTGACCGTCTTCAGCAGCGCGGGCGCCTGGGCGTGCTGGTACTGGTTCATCACCACCATCCGGGCCCGTGGGTACTCCCGGAGCAGCGCGCCGAACGCGGGCACCTCCCAGGAGCCGCACACCGGTTTCTCCACCAGCAGCCGGGCCGCCGGGTCCCGGGCCAGTACGGCCGCCACGGTGGGCAGGTGATCGGCGGTCGGGGTGCACACCGACCACAGGTCCACCGCGGGTTCGGCGGGCAGCTCCGCCACCGACTCCGCGATCCGCATTCCGGGCCGCCGCAGCGACCGGGCGGCCGCGTCGACCACGCTCACGGTCACCCCGAGCGACTCCAGCAGCCGGTGGTGCAGCCGCCCCGCCACGCCGTAGCCGACGACGCACACATGTGTCCTACCGGGCATGGCCGGCCACCTCGCTCGGCGGCTGCGCGGTCCCGCAGAGGTACCGGTCGTAGTAGGCCGTGAACAGCCCCGCCTCGTCGATCGCCCGGTTCACCGGATCCAGGTGCACACCCGGCGGGAACGCGTCCAGGTCGCGGCAGAGCCGCTTCGCCGCGAGCAGCGTGCCGGCGCGGTAGGCGTCGTAGCCGCGGTTGGCGATCCCCTCGTACTCGAAGAGGTTCAGCGAACGTCCGTCGCCCAGGACGGTCACCGACTTCCCCGACGGCAGCGCGTAGTGCAGTCCCACATGGGGGATCACGGTCTCCCGGGCGTCGGCGTGGCCGTCGGCCAGGAGGCTGAAGTCCTTGGTGGCGAAGCCCGCGAGGAACACCCCGTCCGGCAGCAGCGGCAGATCAGCCGGGGTGACCGCGAGTTCACCGGTGCCGCCCATGATGAGGAACGGACGGCGGTGGGTCAGGGCCTCGGCCGTGGAGCGGTAGGTCTCGAAGCCGTCCTCGGCGGCGGTGATGAGAGTGAGGACGTCGGTGTCCACCACGCCCACCCGGCAGCCCAGGGCGCGCAGCGCGTGCGCCGTACGGGAGCCCAGGGTGCCGTAGCCCAGCAGCAGCACATGGCGGCCGATGAACTTCTCGCCCGGGATGATGGCGCGCAGTCTGCGCACGCACGAATCGGCGATCTCGTTGTAGCCCAGCTCCGTCTTCACCTGCGAGCGGGCCATGTTGAACACCGGGATGGTCAGCTTGCCGGGCGCCCCGGCGATGCGCTTCAGCCCGCTGACGGTGAGTTCGACGGCCGCGTCGACGTGTTCCAGGAACGGGTCGTCGGAGCCGTAGCCCTGCGCGAGCAGCCCTCCGTCGTCGATGACCAGCACCCGGCGGCCCTCGGCGTGCGCCCGGCCCACGAAGGCGCTCACCCGCTCGTTGACCCTCCGGGCGTGGGCCAGGGCGGTGCCGTCGGCGGTGCCGTTGATCACCGAGTTGTCGAGGGTGTCACTGCGGTAGCCGTGGCGGACGAACCAGGCGTGCACCCGGTCCCGGTGCTGGGTGCGGTCGCCCTTGGAGAGCGCGTAGATCCACTCCCGTGGCAGTCCCGCGCGCTCCATGGCGAGCAGGAAGCCGACGCTGTTCTCCACGTAGTGGTCCCGGAAGACCAGCGCCCAGCCGGTGAGCGCGGGTTCGGGGGTGGCGTAGCGTTCGACCAGCGGCAGCCCGTTCCGGATGGACCGGATCTCGGCGGCGGTGTAGCAGCGCGCCCGCAGCCCGATCTCCGCGACCAGCGCGGCGTACAGCTCCCCGGCCCGCTCCGGCAGTGGTCCGGCGGTGGATGTGGCGCTCACCAGCACCCGTCGCCGGGGCGGGGCGGGCAGGACCGGGTCGAGCGTGCCGGGCGGACCGTCCGGCAGCGGCCGGCTGCGGATCTCCAACCGGGCCCCGGCCACGCTCACCACATGGTCGTCCGGGCCCCGGGAGACGAGCACCGGCGCGTCCCCGGACGCCTCCTGCCGGCCGAGGACCGTACGTATCGCGTCGAGCAGTTCGGCGCCGTCCAACGGGCCGTCCAGCACCTCGTAGGGACCCACGGCGGGGGGAGGGGGAGCACCGGGGGTCTCCAGCGGATGACTCGGTGCGACTTCGGATAGTGACATAACTCCCGTCCACGTCCGGCGAACAACGGAGAGGCGGTTCCTGCGTCGGCACACGTCGTTCGCACTCGGTGGCACGTCAGCGCGGGACCCTCCCGGCAAGACTGCGACGCGGCCGCCGCCGCGGGCATCTGTCGTTCGACTGCGCCGGACCGGCGCCCCTATCAGTCGTCCGGCCGGACGGCCACCCCCGTCGCATCCGTCGTCCGACTGGGGGTGCTCCGCGGGGCCGTCCGAAACCGGCCCCCATGCGCTGGATCCACACCGGGCGTTCGGTGAAGGTGATCCGTGAGCCGACGGGGGTCTCGACACAGGGAGGACCTCGTATGCCGGTCGTCGGACGGGCGGATGAACAGCGCACCCTGGCCGCGATGGCGGCCGCCGCGCGTGACGGCCACAGCACGGCCCTCCTCCTGCGCGGCGCGGCGGGCACCGGCAAGAGCGCCCTGCTGAGCGATCTGGCCGAGGGATCCGCCGACGGTCTGCGGGTGCTCTGGGCGATGGGGGCGCGCAGTGAGGCGGCGCTGCCGTTCGCCGGACTGCACCAGGTGCTGCGGCCGCTCATGCGGTTCGAGGGGCGGCTGCCGCCGCCCCAACGCGCCGCGCTGCGCTCGGCGTTCGGGATGGACACCACACCACCCGACACCTTCCTCACCGCGCTCGCCGCGCTCACCCTGCTGTCGGAGGCGGCCCAGGAGACACCGCTGCTGCTCCTGGTGGACGATGCCCAGTGGATTGACGCCGCGTCCGCGGACACCCTCGGATTCGTGGCCCGCAGACTCGGACCCGAAGGCGTGGCGATGGTCCTCGCCGTCCGCGACGGCTCGTCCTTCCAGGCGCCCGGCGTACCCGACCTCACGCTGCGGCCCCTGGACACCCCGGCCGCGGAGCGCCTGCTCACCGATCTGGCCCCTGAAACGACCCCGGCCGTACGGGAGTTACTCCTGCGGGAGGCCGAAGGCAATCCGCTGGCGCTGACCGAACTGTGCTCCGCCCTGAGCCGGGACCAGCTGCGCGGCGCCGCCCCGCTGACCGACGGCCTTCCGCTCACCAAACGGCTGCACCGCGTCCTCCCGCACAGCGCCGAACCCCTGCTCGCCGAGGAGTCCGGGGTCCTGTTGCTGGCCGCGGCCGAACCCACGGGGTCCCTCACCACCATCCTGGCCGCCGCCGACCACGCCGACCGGGCCCTGAACGTCCTGCACCAGGCCGCCTCCGCCCGGCTGCTCACCATGAACCAGCAGTCCGTCCGCTACCGGCACCCGCTCTACCGCTCGGTGATCTACCAGGGCGCCGCCCCCGACCGCCGCCGCGCCGCCCATCTCGCCCTGGCCCGCGCCGTCCAGGACGAGGACCAGCGGATCTGGCACCGGGCGGCCGCCGTCACCGGACCGGACGAGGAACTCGCCCGCTCTCTGGTCACCCTGGCCCGGCGGGTGCGGCACACCGGTGACGCGGCCACCGCCGCCCGCGCCCTGCGCCGCGCCGCCGCGCTCACCCCGGAACCGCGTCACCGGTCCCGCTGGCTGATCGACGCCGCCGAATGCGCCTGGACCGCCGCCGAACACCACCAGGCGGAGCTGCTGCTGCGCCAGGCCGAACCCCTGGCGGACACCCCCGGGCTGCGCGCCCGGCTCGCCCAGTTGCGCGGCGCCATCACCCATGCCTCCAGCGACCCCGCCGTGGCCTGCGCCACGCTGCTGGACGGCGCCCGGCTGGTACTCGACTCCGACCCCGAACTGGCCCGCGAGACCCTGACGATGGCGGCGCGCTCGGCGTGGATCGCCGGTGACCCGGTCCGGCTCGACGACGTCGCCGAGCTGCTGGAACGTCTCGCGCGGGACTGTCCCGACCCCGAGGCCACGGTGTCCCGGCGGATGGCCGAGCGCTGCCGCTATCTCAGCGGGCTGGCGAACGCGGCGGCCACCGACGGGCCGACGCCCTACCGCACCTCCTACAGCGACCTCCACCAGGCCGCCCCGCTGAGCTGTCTGCCGCGCACCAGCGTGATGCCCTGGGCCGGCCCGCCCACCTTCCTGCCCTATCTGGTGGGGGTCACGGACACCGTCCTGGACGCCTACCAGCGGACCCTCGACACCCTGCACCGGGACGGTTCGGCCGGGGCGCTGCCGATGCTGCTCGCGCCGATGGCCACGCTGCACCTGGTCACCGGCCGCTGGACGGATGCCATCGCCCTGGGCACCGAAGGCGTCTCCCTGGCCGACGAGACCCGGCAGCTCGGCCCGGCGAGCCATCTGCGCGCCCTGCTGGCCTGGCTCGCCGCCGTCACCGGTGACGGCCACGGCTGCGACCGGCTGGTACGGGAGGCGCTCGACATCGCCGAACCCCACCGCATCCCCTCGGCGGCGGCGTT
The DNA here is from genome assembly GCF_024295805.1 of Streptomyces cucumeris. Lineage (GTDB taxonomy): Bacteria > Actinomycetota > Actinomycetes > Streptomycetales > Streptomycetaceae > Streptomyces > Streptomyces cucumeris. The sequence continues at coordinate 4,513 of NZ_JANCLX010000036.1, read as the reverse complement.
CGCGTACTGGGCGCTGGGGCTCCAGGCGCTGTCCGACGGGCGGCCCGACCGCGCGGCACACATCCTGGCCGAGGTCACGGCGGCCGACAGCCCGCGTTTCCACTTCATGATCAGCTGGTTGGCCTACCCCGATCTGATCGAAGCCCTGGTGCGCTCCGGTGAACCGGACCGGGCGCGCGAGGCGCTGCACCGCTTCGAACGCCAGGGTGTGCCCGACGAGGCCACCCAACTGCACGCGGCGCTCCAGCGCTGCCGCGCCCTGCTGGCCCCCGACGCCGAAGCCGATGCCCTGTTCCACCGGGCCCAACGGGCCGCCGGGCTGTCGGTGTTCGAACTTGGCAGGACCCAACTGCTGCACGGGGAATGGCTGCGCAGGCGCCACCGCGTCAAAGACGCCCGGGAACAGCTGCGCCGGGCCGAGGAACGGCTGCGCACCGCCGGAGCCGTGCCGTGGGCCGAACTGGCCCACGCCGAGCTCCGGGCGGCGGGGGTTCGGGGGACGGGGATCCGGGCCGCCCGGCCCGCCTCGGTGGTGTCCGGGGAGGTGGTATCGCCGTCCGCGCGGCCGGCGCCGTCCACACCGTCCGGATCCTCCACACCGTCCGGGGCGCCCGCACCGGACACACTGCTCACCGCGCGCGAGCTCCAGGTCGCGCGGCTGGCCGCCCAGGGGATGACCAACGGGGAGATCGCGGCCCGGCTCTTCCTCAGCCCGCGGACCGTCGGCTACCACCTCTACAAGGTGTTCCCGAAACTGGGTATCACTTCGCGCAATCAGCTGTCGCTGTGCTTCGGCGAAGCCCTGCTGTCGACCGGTCAGCACCTGGGTGACCGGGCTTCCGGCCAGTGACGGTGGCCCGTCGGACAGGGGGTCCATGAGATTCGGCCAACCTGGTCAGGGGGCCGCCGCAGGAGTCTCGATGGAAATCCCTAGCGTTGTGTTTGAGGACGCGCGGCACCGCCGTGGCACGGCCGGATGCGGGTGTCGTCCCTCGTGAGGAACCCTTGCCGGGGTGTGCGGGGGCAAACCCGCCGGTGTCCGAAAGCCCCTGTGATTGCGCCGAGTTATGACCGTGGGCTGATTCACGGTTACCACGGCACAGCAAAAGGATCAGCGGTCGGGAACGATCCCAGAACGCGGAATATCCTGTTCCGTAACGGCGGGTGACGAGTGCCGCTGTGATCATCCGCCGTTGAACACTGCACCTTCCGAGGGCGGTTGTCTCGTTCGTTGCTCCGAAAACCACCTCGACTTGATGATCCGTTCGACCCTGCCAGCATGTGGCGGCGCGGGCCTGATCACGGCCCGACCCCCAACGAAGCCGAAAGACAGGAGTCGACCCATGTCGCGTCCCTCCCGGCGCCTGGTGCTGCACCGCGGTGCGGCGGGCCTGGCCGGAGCGGTGCTCGCCGGACCGGCCGCCGTGGCCGCCGCCCCGGCCGCCCACGCCCGTCCCGCCGCCGACAAGGACCACCCGAGGGCACATGGACCCGCGGGCCACGAGATGCCCGAGCCCTTCGACGAGATCTATGAGGGCCGCCATATCGAGGGCTGGCCGGAGGAGGGCGGTCACGGCGGTCACGGCGGCCATGACGGTCCGCACGAGGGCATGGGGTTCGTCGTCCGGATCGACAACGACGACCTGCACGTCATGGAGAACGCGAACGGCAGCTGGGTGAGTGTGGTGAACCACTACGAGACGTTCACCTCGCCGCGGGGCGTGGCCCGCGCGGCCGTACGCGAACTCAACGGCGCCGACCTGGTCCCCGTGGTGACCGGCTGAGATCCACCAGCCCGGTATCCCCCCACCTCCCGAGGAGTCCCCGACCCATGGCAGTCCGGAAGAACCAGGCGAACCTCACCGCCACCGAGAAGCGCGACTTCGTCGACGCCATCCTGGAGCTCAAGCGCACCGGCCGCTACGACGAGTTCATCAGCACCCACAACGCCTTCATCATGTCCGACACCGACAACGGGGAGCGGACCGGCCACCGTTCGCCGTCCTTCCTGCCCTGGCACCGCAAGTTCCTGCTGCAGTTCGAGGAGGCACTGCAGAGCGTCACCCCGTCGGTCACCCTGCCCTACTGGGACTGGACCGTGGACCGTTCGCCCCGCAGCTCGCTGTGGGCCGAGGACTTCCTCGGCGGCGACGGACGCAGCGGTGACGGCCGGGTGACCAGCGGGCAGTTCGCCTTCGGCAGCGGCAAGTGGCCGATGAACATACGCGTGGACGGCCGGACCTTCCTGCGCCGTGCGCTCGGCGCCGGGGTCCGCGATCTGCCCACCCGCGCCGAGGTGGACCGGGTGCTCGCCATGACCACCTACGACGCCGCTCCCTGGAACAGCTCCTCCGACAGTTTCCGCAACAACGTGGAGGGCTGGCGCGGCCCCAATCTGCACAACCGGGTGCACGTCTGGGTCGGCGGTCAGATGACCACCGGGGCGTCCCCCAACGATCCGGTGTTCTGGCTGCACCACTGTTTCATCGACAAGCTGTGGGCCGACTGGCAGCGGCTGCACCCCCGGTCGGGATATCTGCCGACCACCGGCACCACGAACGTCGTCGCCCTGAACGACACCATGAAGCCGTGGAACGACGTCACCCCGGCCGACATGCTGGACCACACCCGGTTCTACACCTACGCATGACAGGTGCATGACTGACCGGGTCGGCCGACGGCGGTGCGACACCGGGGACCGGGCCCGTGCGGCCCGGCCCCGGGCGGTGGCGTGGCACGCTGGGCACGCGCAAGTTCCGCACCACCCGAGGAGATGTACCACGTGCCGCAGCACCATCCGGCGGAGGAGTCCCTCGCCGCCCCGGCGGTCCTCGCCGAGGAGCGCAGACTCCAGAAGGACCTCGGATTCTGGGGACTGACCGCGATCGGCTTCTCCAACATCCTCGGCTCCGGCTGGCTGTTCGCGGCCATGTACGCGGCCCAGGAGGCCGGGCCCGCCGCCCTGCTGTCCTGGGTGGCGGCGGGTGTGCTGTGCGCACTGATCGCCCTGGTCATGGTGGAGCTGGGAGCCACCCGCCCGGAGGGCGGCGGCACCGTGCGCTGGCCGCTGTACGCGAGCGGACGGCTGGTCGGCACGATGATCGGCTGGTCCGTGGTGCTGTCGGTGGGCGGCACGGCGGCCGAGATCAGCGCCATCATGCAGTACGCCGCCCATTACGTACCGGGTCTGTACGACCACGGCAGGCTCACCGCCTCGGGCCTCGGCGTGGCCGTCGCGCTGAGCGTGCTGCTGACGGCGCTCAACTGGTTCGCGGTGCGGATATTCGCCCGGATGAACAACCTGGTGTCGGTGTTCAAGGTGGTCGTGCCCGTCGTCACCATCGTCGCGCTGTTCCTCTCCGGCACCCACGGCGGACGTCTCACCGACCACGGCGGCTTCGCGCCCTACGGCTATGCGGCGTGTCTGACCGCGCTCGCCGGTGGCGGCATCGTGTACTCCGTCAACGGCTTCCAGGCCCCGCTGGACTTCTCCGGCGAGGCCCGCAACCCGCGGCGCACCGTACCGGCCGCGGTGCTCACCGGGATCGGCCTCGCCGTCCTGGTCTACCTCGGGCTCCAGCTGGCCTTCCTCTACGCGGTGCCGGAGTCGCTGCTGGCCCACGGTTGGCAGGGGGTCAACTTCGAGTCGCCCTTCGGACAGCTCGCGCTGGTGCTCAACCTGCACTGGCTGGCCACCCTGCTCTACGCGGACGCGGTGGTCTCACCCGGCGGTTCGGCCTATGTGGGAGTGGCCATCGACGCCCGGCACACCTACGCCCTGGCCAAGAACGGGCTGCTGCCGCGCTTCTTCATGCGGATCGACCCGCGGTCCGGGATGGCTCACCGGGCCCTGGTGCTCAACCTCGTGGTCATCGTGGTCTTCATGCTGCCGTTCGGTGGCTGGCAGGACATCGTGAGCGTGATGGGGGACATGTATCTGCTCATCTACGCCGCCTCGGCGGTGGCCGTGGCCGCGTTCCGGGCGCACGACCGCGAGCGGGGCGTACCGCGGGCCGAGGGGCAGGTGCCCGGTGTGCGCTGGATCGCCCCCGTCGGCTTCGTGGTGGCCACCGAGTTCGTCTACTGGTCGGGCTGGCACGACCTGCGGCTCGCACTGCCCCTGGTGCTGGCCGGAGTTCCGCTGTTCCTGCTGCAGCGCCGTGGCGCGGACGGGGTGCCGGTCCGGGAGGAACTGCGCCACGGCGCCTGGCTGGTGCTGCATCTGGCCGTACTGACGCTGCTGTCGTGGCTCGGGACGTTCGGCGGCTCCGGACGGCTCCCCGCGCCGTACGACTCCCTGGCGGTGGCCGCCCTCGCGGGCGCCGTGTTCTTCTGGGCGGTGCGTTCGGGCGCCGACCATCTCAGGACGGCGCCGCCCGCGATGTCCTAGGTGTATTGGCCCGCAGGGTTGTTCACACGGTTGATCGGTGGCTGACCTCCGAGTGCGGTGTGGCAGCGATGGTAGTTGTAGGTGTGGAGGAAGTCGGCCAGGGCTGCGCTGCGTTCGTCGTTG
>NZ_JANCLX010000035.1 GCF_024295805.1 Streptomyces cucumeris | reverse complement strand
AGCTAAGCCTTTCAGCGCCGATGGTACTGCAGGGGGGACCCTGTGGGAGAGTAGGACGCCGCCGAACAATTTTTAGCCTCGGTCCCGGACATTCAATGTCCGGGACCGAGGCATTTTTGCGTTCAGGGACATTCTCCTTCCCTGGCCACGGGCGCATGCGCACCGCGCGGGCGGTACACCACCCATGGCAGGTGCTCGTGCGGCTGGCGGGCCGTCAGTCCTGGTCCTGAGCCGCCAGGGTGCGGTGCGGCCAGCGAGCCCGTGCCTGTTCCTGCGAGCGCATCAGCGCCAGGGTGGGCATCCCCTGGGCCGCTCCCTGGGCCAGCAGATCGGGCAGGGCCGGGAGAGGGGCCACAGCAGCCACATCGTCCAGGACGAGGGTGAGTGGTGGGTCGAGCCGACCGGAGGATGACCGTTCGGCCATGCGCCGGCCGTGCTCGACCACGTGCGAGGCGAGTGCGGTCAGCAGGGGCATCGCACCCGGATGGGTCCGCGGATCCTCAATGGATTCGCCCATCACATAGAGCGTTCCCCCTTCGCCCACGAATGACTCCAGCGCGAGGGAATCGGCACGGCCCGGATTGCACGCGTCCCGGATATGGATCGAGGACAGTGCGCCGAGCGCCCGGGCCGTCAGTTCCTGGGCCAGGTCCCGCCGTTCGGGATGAGCGGTGAGCGTCGCCTCCAGCTCGCCCGCGGTACCGCCCGCCGCCTTGGGGTTCGTCCGCAGGATCCGTACGGGCTCGTGTGCGGAGTTGCCCTGGGCCCAGCGGTGCACCTGGCGGAAGGGACGGCCGTCCACCGCTGCGGCGTGCAGCCAGCAGCGCAGCAGTGTCTCCGCGGCCTCCGCCATGGGCTTGTCCATGGCGTGCGCGGGGCGTACGGGCGCGAGGAGCGCTGCGGCGCGTGCGGCCGCGATGTCACGGGACCCGCAGTCCGACGCCGGGTTCCAGCGCAGCCGGGCGGGGGTGTCGAGGAGATGGGACGGATCGAAGACATGGGTGGGGCCGAACCTGCTCCGGGCGTCCTTTGTCGCGGACCAGAGCGCGGCGTCGCTGGTGACCACCAGGACCGGGCCGGCCGCCTCCAGGACGGCTTCGGCGGCCGATGTACCGCGCTGGGCGCCGTAGAGGACACGGGACCGGGTCAGTTCGCCACCGGAGAGCGTGGCGCTCACCGGGTCGGCGGGCGCATGCGGTGCGGCAGCGGTGGCCGGGGCGGACGTCGCGGATCCGGGCGCGGTGTCGGCGGCGGCGACCGTGGGGGCCACGTCGGAGGGCGGGGGGCCGCCGGGGCCCGGAACCGTCGGGGCGCTCGCGGTGGCCACCGGCGGGGGCGTCGCCTCCGCACGGGGGGTGCCGTAGCCCGCCGTTTCGATGCCGGACGCGTTCGCCGGGTACGTTCCACCGGGGGCCTGAGCGGACGGGGCCGGCCCGGCGGCGCCGTTGACCGTTCCCCGCCGCTTCGCGTCGGTGTCCGCCTGTGCCTCGGCCGCCGCCTGGATCGCCTCGGCACGGCGTCTGGCGCGGACCGCGCGGTAGCGGGTCAGCGTGCCGACCGTGAAGACCGTCAGCACGATCAGCACCATCAGCTCGCTGATGAAGAGACCCCAGAAGAGTCCGTAGCCGGACAGTTGGGCCTTGGGGGTGTCGGGCCAGGCCGCCGCGAGGTTGTGCGGCTCCTCGACCAGATGGCGCAGAGCCAGCGGTGTGCGCATGAAGGCCAGGCCGTCCGGCCAGGCGCCGTGCGCGAAGAGCCCGGCCAGGCCGGTCGCGGACCACACCAGACAGGTCAGGCCCAGCAGGAAAGCCATGATGCCGATCAGCAGCCCGTCCGGAATACCGCGCTCCGGGCCGGGAGGTCTCCCGTGTTCCGCGGGTCCGCCGCGGTTCAGCCCCGCTGTCATCTCATGCCACCGTGGATCCGTACGACGGTCCGCCGTATGCCTCCGCCTCCGCTGCCTCGACCGCCGCGGCGGCCCGTTCCTCGGCTTCCGCCTCGGCCGCCATCTGGACGGCCAGCCCGTCCTCCGTCATCGCCCGGTCGGTGTAGACGAGGGGGCGTTCGGCCTCGGTGATCAGGTGTTTGACGACCTGTACGTTGCCGTTGACGTCCCAGACCGCGATACCGGGGGAGAGCGTCGGAATGATTTCCACCGCCCAGCGCGGCAGACCGAGCACCCGGCCGGTGGCTCGTGCCTCGTCGGCCTTCTGGGCGTAGATGGTCCGGGTGGACGCCATCTTGAGGATCGCCGCGGCTTCCCGCGCGGCCGCTCCGTCGACCACGTCGGAGAGGTGGTGGACCACGGCGACGAAGGACAGACCGAGCCGGCGGCCGAACTTCAGCAGCCGCTGGAAGAGCTGGGCGACGAAGGGCGAGTTGATGATGTGCCACGCCTCTTCGACCAGGAAGATGCGCTTCTTGCGGTCCGGCCGGATCCAGGTGTGCTCCAGCCACACGCCCACGATGGCCATGAGGATCGGCATCGCGATCGAGTTGCGGTCGATATGGGACAGGTCGAAGACGATGAGGGGCGCGTCGAGGTCGATCCCGGCCGTGGTCGGTCCGTCGAACATGCCGCGGAGGTCACCGTCGACCAGCCGGTCCAGTACGAGGGCGACGTCCAGGCCCCAGGCCCGTACATCGTCTATGTCGACGTTCATCGCCTCGGCGGACTCGGCCTCGGGGTGCCGGAGCTGCTCGACGATGTCGGTGAGCACCGGCTGACGGTCGACGATGGTCTCGTTGACGTAGGCGTGCGCGACCTTGAGGGCGAACCCGGAGCGCTCGTCGAGCCCGTGGCCCATCGCGACCTCGATGATGGTGCGGAGCAGGGCGAGCTGACCGGTGGTGGTGATGGACGGGTCCAGCGGGTTGAGCCGGATACCGCCGTCGAGGGCCGCCATCGGGTCGAGCCGGATGGGCGTTATACCGAGCTCCTGGGCGATGAGGTTCCACTCGCCCACGCCGTCCTCGCCCTGGGCGTCCAGCACCACGACCTGGCGGTCGCGGAAGCGCAGCTGGCGCAGGACGTAGGTCTTCTCCAGGGCCGACTTGCCGTTTCCGGATTCGCCGAGCACCAGCCAGTGCGGGGCGGGCAGCTGCTGTCCGTAGAGCTGGAAGGGGTCGTAGATATAGCCCTTCCCGGAGTACACCTCACGCCCGATGATGACGCCGGAGTCACCGAGGCCGGGTGCCGCGGTGGGGAGGTAGACGGCCTGTGCCTGTCCGGTGGAGGTGCGGACGGGCAGCCGTGTCGTCTCCACCTTTCCGAACAGGAAGCTGGTGAACGCTTCGGTGAGAGCGCTCATCGGATCGGCCACGGCGGAGCCCCTATCTCCTTGTCGTCCCAGTCGTCTCTGTCTGCTCTACCGGCTCGGCCGGCGCTAGCGGCGGATGCCGGTCGCGAACGGCAGCGTGTTCACAAAGGCCCGGTGGTGCTCACGGTCGCACCACTCCAGCTTGAGATAGCTCTTCCCCGCCGAGGCCCGGATGGTCCGCTTGTCACGCGCGAGTGCCTCCGGTGAGCGGGAGGAGACGGTGATGTAACCGACGAGGTTGACGCCCGCGGCGCCGCTGGCGAGGTCTTCGCCGCGCTGGTCCAGCCGGCCGTGCGCAGCGATGTCACGGGGGTCGACGGTGCGGTTCATCTTGGCGGCGCGGCTGGCCTCGGCCTCGTCGTTGGTCTTCTCGGTGAGCATCCGCTCGATGGCGATCTCGGTGGGCTCCAGGTCCATACAGACCGCGACCGTACGGATGACGTCGGGGGTGTGGACGAGGAGCGGGGCGAGGAAGTTGACCCCGACGGGCGTCATGGGCCACTCCTTGACCCACGCCGTGGCGTGGCACCAGGGCTCGCGGGTGCTGGACTCGCGGGTCTTGGCCTGGAGGTAGGTGGGCTCCATCGCGTCCAGCTCGGCGGGCCAGGCGTTCCGCTTGGTCATGGCCTGGATGTGGTCGATGGGGTGGTCCGGGTCGTACATCGAGTGGACCAGCGAGGCCAGGCGGCCCTGTCCGAGGGGCTGGCGGACGCGGATGTCGGCCTCGGCGAGCCGGGCGCAGATGTCGGTCAGCTCGCGGGCCATGACGACGGCCAGGCCCGCGTCCTTGTCCAGGCGGCGGCCGCCGGAGCTGTGGCGGGTGGCGCGGGCGATGGCCTGGGCCTCGGCGGCCAGGTCGCGGGTGTAGTGCATACAGGCGACCAGATAGGCCCGGTGCTGCTCGGAGGAGGTCGAGACCATGGACTGGAGCTGGTCGTAGGAGTCCTTGAGCCAGTGGGGCGCGGCGCGGTCGCCGCGCCGCTCGACGTCCTTGGCGTGGGCGTCGGGGTCGGCGGGGAGGGTGCGGGCCAGCATCTGCAGGCGCGTCACGAAGCCGTCGCCGTTGGCCACGTGCTTGAGCAGGGTGCCGAACCGGTCGACGAGGGCCTCCTGGTCCTCGCTGTCGCGCAGACCGACGCCGGGGCCCTCGATCTCGATGGCGGCGGTGACGGTGCGGCGGTCGGCGTGCAGCAGCACGGCGATCTCGTCGGGGCCGAAGGGGGCGGCGAGCCAGCTGATCCGGCCGATGCCGGGGGGCGGGCCGACCTCGATCTCACGGCCGTCGAACCGGGTGCCCGCCTCGGCGGCGGAGGAGCGGTAGCCGGTGGCGCCCTTGCGGACGGCACGCTTGAAGGAGCGGTTGATCTCGAACCACCGGTAGAAGGTACGGCCGTTGTACGGCACGTACACGGCGGCGAGGGCGAGGGTGGGGAAGCCGACCAGGGCGACGATGCGCAGGCTGAGCACCGGCACCAGCAGCCCGCACATCATGCCGATGAACGCGCCCCCGATGATCAGCGCGATCTCGCCGGTCTCGCGGTTCTTGCCGACGATCGCGTTGGGGCGGGCGCGGCCGATCAGATAGGTGCGTCGGGTCGCGTGGACGGGATGGGCCTGGGCGTCGAGCGTCACCGCCGGTCACCTCCCGGGGTGTTGCCGGAGCTGCGGTTCGGGGTGCGGGGGGCGCTGCCGCGGCTGCCGCCGGGGTGGCCGGTGCGGCTGGCGGCGGAGCCTCCGCCGCCACCGCTGCCGCCGGGAGTGCCGCCTCCCCCGCCGCCTCCGCTGGAGCGGGTGCTGTGGGCGGCCACACCGCCGGAGACGGGGTTGGCGGGCTTGCTCGGCGCGGAGCCGCCGCCTCCGCCGTCGCCCCCGCCGCGGGCGCTGTGGGTGTTGATGCCCTGCTTCACCAGGGCGGCGGGGGAACTGATGATGGCGGCGGCCTGGCGCGAGGCCGGGTCGGCGCTGGCGCTGCGGGCCTTGACGATCTCGTCGCCGAAGCCGGGCACGAAGCGGTAGATCATCGCGCTGGCGAAGATGGCGAGGATGATGATGGAGAGTCCGGAGACGACGGCCGAGAAGGCGTCGGGTTCATCACCGGAGGTGGAGAGCGCCCCGGCGAGGGCGAGGACCGTGACGACGACCGGCTTGACCAGGATCACGGCGATCATGATCCCGGCCCAGCGGCGGACGTGGCCCCACATGTTCTTGTCGACCAGGCCGGAGTAGACGGCGGTGCCGAGCAGCGCGCCGACGTAGAGCAGGGCGGCGCGGATGACCAGCTCGAGGCAGAGGACGCCGGCGGCGAGGATCGTCACCAGGGACACGACGATGAGCATGATGGGGCCGCCGCCGATGTCCTCGTCCTTCTTGAGGGCTTCGGCGAACGACCCGAAGAAGGCGTCGTTGTCCGCACCGGTGCCGGAGGCGATGGCCTCGGTGACGGCGTCGGTGGCGGTGACGACGGTATAGAGGATGAGCGGGGTGAAGGCGGAGGCCAGGACCGTCAGCCAGAGGAAACCTATGGCCTCGGAGAGCGCCTCGCCGAGCGGGGCGCCGCGGATGGCGCGCTTGGCGACGGCGAGCAGCCAGAGGATGAGGGTGAGGACGGTCGAGGCGGCGAAGACGACGGCGTACTGGCGGAGGAAGGCCTCGTTGGTGAAGTCGACGTTGGCCGTCGCGTTGACCAGTTTGGAGAGCTTGCCGACGAGCCAGGCGGCGGCGTCGGCGCAGCCGCGCGCGAGGGAGGCGGCGGGGTCCAGGGGGTTGGAGGGGTCGGGGGGGCCGCCGGAGCCGCCTCCGCCACCGGCGTTCTTCTTCTCGCAGTTCTCCTTCATCGTCCCGTGGAGGAAGCTGCAGTCCTCCTTGGTGGGACTCGGGGTGGGGGAAGGAGCGGCCGCGGCACGGGTGGCCAGCAGAACGGCGGTTGTCTGAAGAGCCGCCAGAATGCCCGTGAGCGTCAGAGTGCGGCGGCGCGAACTAGCGGGCATAGGTGAACCCTCCGTACTGCTCGACTGCCTTGGCGATCTCGTCGGCGCTGGATGCGGCGCGGTCACTGTTGATCGGGGCAGGTCCGTCCTTCTGGGAGAAACTCTCCGCTCTCCAGTCGCCGCCCACCCACCGCAGCTTCAGCGTCATGGTGAACCAGTCGTTGGTGACCGGGGTCTTCGAACCCTCACCGGCCGTACCGAACACTCCGGTGCACCAGACCTCGACCGTCGCGGCGGTGGTCGCGAACTTGCTGACCTTGGTGCCGATGGGGGCGCTGCGCGAGACATACGTCATCCCCTCGGGCGCCTCGCCATCCGCGTTCAGGCCGATCTTCTCCAACGATGCGATCGAGTACGCCTTGTCCAGCTTCCTCTGGAGCTCGGAGGCCCGCCCGCTGGTGAAGATCTCCGGCACCAGCTCATGCCGCGCGTCCCGCTTCAGCATGTCCGCCGATGTCAGCGCCACCGCGTAGTTCGCCGCCGCACTCTGCGCCCCCTGTTCCGTCTTGGGGAAGCCGGAGGCGATGCCCGTCACGCTGTTCTTGCCTTCGACCGGGCGCTCGCCGGACGGTGCGGTGGGCCGGCTCTCGGAGCTGGTGCCGTTGGAGCCGCCGCCGTCGGAGTCGTCGTCCTTGCCGCCGCCGCGGTTGACGAAGGCGATGGCTGCCAGGAGCAGGACGACGACGCCGACCACGGTGATCAGGTTGCGGCTGGGCTTGGCCGTGCGGCCGGCGCCGCGGCGGGGCGGGCCGTAGGGGTCGCCGTCGCCCTCGGGCAGGCGGGTGCGCGTGAGGTGGTCGCCGGAGGCCGCGCCGCGGGGGCGGCCCGTGTCATGGCCGTCGTAGTCGCCGCCGTATCCGTCGTCGCCGCCGAGACTCATCGTGCGTACGCCCCTTCAACCGTGCCAAGCCTGCCGCCGACCGGATCGCGTCTGCCGCCCGTACCGGCCACGTCGACCATGGTCGCTCTTCCGCCACCCGTATACGACGGTAACGGTGCGGACTGACGCTCGGGCGCGGTGGTGTGAGTGGACATCAAGCTGACACGACCTCAGCGGGAAGGGCGGGCATCAGGGAGCAGCCTCGGGTAGCGGGAGTGGGGCCGGTAGAGGGGATCGGGGGCGGAGGCTCGGAGGTGGGGGCGTACGCCGGGGGCTGGGGGCGGCTCCGGGGCTCGAAGCGCGGAGCGCACTCCGTGCTCCGGCGCGTCCGCCGTGCCACGGGTTCCACGCTCCCCTCCCGGCCCGTCCGCCGCTCCGGGCGGGGCTAGATGGCCATGCCGTACACGATCGTGAAGAGGGTGCCCAGTGAGCCGATGATGAACACGCCGGTCAGACCGGCGACGATCAGCCCCTTGCCCTGTTCCGCGCTGAAGGTGTCGCGCAGTGCCGTGGCGCCGATCCGCTGCTTGGCCGCGCCCCAGATGGCGATGCCGAAGCAGAGCAGCAGCGCGACGGCCATCACGACCTCGATCATCACGCGGGCCTCGCTGCCCAGGCTCCCGAAGGGACCCCAGTCTGGGGCGATTCCGCCGATGATGGTGTTGATGTCGCCCTTTTCGGCCGCTAGGAACATTTTGAACTCACCGCCCCTTATGGGTAGTTGTATCTGGCTCGCCGTCACGGCGTGGGCCGGTCTCTATCTTCGCTGACGATTCCGCTTCCGCATGTCGACTTGGCGGCATTTCTTGGCGGATCTCGCACAAGTTGTGGACGGCGGCGGCCCGGCCGGTGGGCGGAACCCGCCGCAACCGGGCCCTTTGGTTACTCTGTGTATCACGCACCCTGGGGTCGGGCAACGATCAGTGACCGCCATCAGGCCCAGTGCCATGTCACCCGACACGCCGACCGGGCACGCCGTTCGGCGCGCCGGGTCCACCCGTCCGGAGTCGGTCCGACGGCCCGTCACCTCCCTCACCCCTCGGTGAAGTCGTCGAACTCGCCCGCCTTGACCCCCCTGACGAACGCCTCCCATTTGGCCGGGGTGGTGATCACGACCGTCCGCGGGGCGTCGCTCTCCCGCAGGTGGATCCGTCCGTCCGGGGCCACGGCCACCTCCAGGCGGGCGGCGTCCGACCCTCCGTCACCGGCCGGGCCGCGCTGCCAGTCGAGCTCCGTCATCTCCGCCTCCCCGCCTCCCCCGGACGTGGGCCGGGCGCTCGGCTGCGCCGGACTCTACGCGGTGTGCGGCCCGCCGGGAGGCGGCCCGGGCGGAGCGGCGAGGCACGGGGGGCGCGTGGCGCGGCCCCCACCGTATGGTTTCGGCTGGGAAGCGGCTGGATTTCGCCGTGGGTACGCAAACGCGTTCGTGCCGCGGGCGGATGGGGGAGGATGGCCGGGTGCGGAAGGTCTGGCTGGGCGTCAGTGTCGGTCTCGGGGTCTCGGCCTCGTTCGTCAGTCTGCTGGTCGTCGGTACCTATATGGTCGCCGCTGATCTGACCGGCGGCGGTGGCGGCAGGACCGTCGGGCTGGCCAGAGGTGCCGTCCCGGCCGCGTATGAGTCGCTCGTGCAGAAGTGGGGCAATTCCTGCCCCGCCATCAACCCCGCGCTGCTGGCCGCACAGCTCTACCAGGAAAGCGGCTGGAACGCGAAGGCGCAGAGCCCGGCCGACGCCAGGGGGATAGCGCAGTTCATCCCCTCCACCTGGGCCGCGCACGGCGTGGACGGCGACAAGGACGGCGACCGGGACATCTGGGATCCGAAGGATGCCATCGCGTCGGCGGCCGCCTATGACTGCTCGCTCGCCAAGTACGTGAAGGACGTGCCGGGCAACGCCACGCACAACATGCTGGCCTCGTACAACGCGGGCGCCTATGCCGTGATCAAGCACGGTGGAGTGCCGCCGTACCGCGAGACGCAGAACTACGTGAAGACGATCACCACCCTCGCCAAGAGCTTCGAGGCGCCCGTCCAGCGGGTGCGTCCCTCGCAGCAGTCGGCCGGGGCGATCTACTTCGCGCAGAAGCAGCTCGGCAAGCCGTATCTGTGGGGCGGTAACGGTACGCCCGAGCAGGACGGCAGGTTCGACTGCTCGGGGCTCACCAAGGCGGCGTACAAGTCGGTCGGGATCGAGCTCCCGCGCGTGGCCAACGACCAGTGGAACGCCGGGCCCCACCCGAAGCGGAACGAGCTGATCCCCGGGGACCTCGTCTTCTTCGCCTACGATCTCGACGATCCGAGGTCGATCCACCACGTGGGGATGTATGTGGGCGGCGGGTACATGATCAACGCTCCCTACACCGGAGCGGTGATCAGGTTCGACAAGATCGACACCCCCGACTACATCGGTGCGACGCGGGTGACGCAAGATGGCGCAAAAGCATTGCCACGGGCGAACTCCGCGTAAAGATTCCCCCTGAGCTGCGACGATGGGTCACCCTTCGATAACGTCCCGGTGATCGTTGGGTTGAGAACGGAACGCCAGGCCGAAAGAGGGCGTTCCCTTGAGAGTGGATCGATTCCATCGACGGGATCAGCGTGGTCCGGCGCGGACGGCTGGCGGTTTCTCCGGCACCGGTCGCGGCGGCCACCGGTCGTCACCACCACGGGGGCCGTCAGCGGCATGTAGCGACAGGCAAGAGATAAGGGGCCACGGCACATGGCTGGACTCGCACTGGACGGGTCGAACCCCGATGTCAGCCTGCTCTACGACATCAACGGACTCGCCAAGGACGCCCCCCACTGGTTCGACCGCGTCATGGAGTTCGTCGGCGAGTTCGGGATCGTCATCGGGCTCGTCCTGGTGGCGTTCGGCGCCTGGTGGAGCGTGCGCAAGCGGCCGCAGGAGGCGCCGTCCGCCGTCGCGGGGCTGATATGGGCGCCGCTGGCGGCCGGGCTCGCGCTGATGGCCAACATCCCCATCCGCGGCATCGTGCAACGGCCACGCCCCTTCAAGGACCACCAGGGGCTCGACGTCCTGGTCGCGGGCAAGACCGACTACTCCTTCGTCAGCGATCACGCGACGCTGACCATGGCCATCGCGGTCGGCGTCTTCATGGCCCACCGCGCCTTCGGGGTCGGCGCCATAGCGCTGGCGCTGTTCGAGGGCTTCTGCCGGGTCTACATGGGTGTGCACTACCCCACGGACGTGATCGGCGGGTTCGCGCTGGGCACGGCGGTCACCCTGCTGCTGGCGCCGCTGGCGATGATGCTGCTCACCCCGCTGACGACCGCCATCGCGGGCTCCCGCGCGGGCTGGCTGGTACGGGACGGCCGCGCCGCCCGCGCCGTCGGGGCCGCGGGCGGGGAGGGGCGCCCGGAAGAGATGCCCGAGCGCCGGGCGCCGGGCGGTCAGCGCGGCAGCAAGGACCTCGCCGCCTAACGCGGCACCGGTACACGGACGAAGGCCCGGCGGAGAACCGCCGGGCCTTCGTGTGTACGCGGGTGCGCGGGCGCTACAGGGCCTGCGGGAAGTCGAAGAGCCGGTCCGGGTCGTAACGCTTCTTCACCTTGGTCAGCCGGTCCGCGGCGGATCCGTAGTACGCCTTGCGCCAGTCGCGCAGGGTCGCGTCGGTGTAGTTCTGGTACGCCGCGCCCGAGGCGTACCGGCGCATGGCCGTATGGGCACCGGCCAGCCAGGAGTTCTGCGCGTCGCCCGAGCCGCCCGCCCCCCAGGAGCCGGTGTACTGCGCGAGGAACCGTGAGCGGCGGTGGACGAACGCGCTGCTCCCGGCCGGCACCCGGTTCACCGCGCCGCCCAGCGCGGTGAGCGCGATGCTGACCGCGCCGCCGCCGCTGGTGCGCCGTCCGAACCGTTCGACCTGGTCGAGCATTGCGCGGACGCCCGCCGCGCTCAGCGAGCGGTCGTAGAAGTCCGAGCGCGCCGCGTAGGTCTCGCGCTGGAGCACTCCGGAACTGCTCTGGCCGGGCTGCCGGCCGGGCAGGTGGCATTTGGTGGTCGAGGTGTCGCCGCAGCCCGCGTACATCCGCATCGCGTCGACGTAGCCGCGGCGGCGCAGGGTCACCCGGGTGGCCGGGCCGGGGCCGCCCGGACCGTCGGCCAGCCGGTCCACGGCGTTCTGGAGGTCGCCGTAGCTGCCCAGCGAGAAGCAGCTCACGGAGACGGTGGGGGTGCGGCCGGGGACGGCCGACAGGTGCAGCGAGGACCAGATCTCGTCCGGCTGGTCCGGACCCCACTTCTGCCAGGCGCTCAGCACCTTCGCCGCCTTGGACCAGGGCCATGACATATAGGCGGTGACACCGTCAGGGGTCTTGTGGGTGCGGAAGCGGAGTTCGGTGACCACGCCGAAGTTGCCGTTCCCCGCGCCGCGCAGGGCCCAGAACAGATCGGCCTCGCGGTCCTTGGACACGTCCAGCGTCTTGCCGTCCGCGGTGACGATCTTCGCGCCGATGAGGCTGTCCGAGGTCAGTCCGTACGCCCGGGAGACCACGCCGTGGCCGCCGCCCAGCGTCAGACCGGAGATGCCGACCGTGGGGCAGGAGCCGCCGGGGACGGTGGCCCCGCGCGCGCCGAGCGTGGTGTAGACGTCGATGAGCTTGGCCCCGCCGCCGATCCGGGCCTCGCCGGTGGTGCTGCGGATCGAGCGCAGCGCGGAGACGTCGATGATGAGGCGGCCGTTGCCGCTGGACCACCCGGCGTAGCTGTGGCCGCCGTTGCGGATGGCCACCGGGGTGTCGTGCCGCCGGGCGAAGGCCAGACAGGCGGCGATGTCCGCGGTGTTCTCTATATAGGCGACACCGGCCGGGCGCAGATGGTCGAAGCGGGTGTTGTAGAGGCGCCGTGCCGAGGTGAAGTCCGAGTCGCCGGGCCGCAGCAGATCGCCCTGGAGATCACGGCTCAGCGCGGTCCAGTCCGCGGCCCGTGCCGATCCGGCCAGTGCACCGGGGCGGCCGGAGGCGGCGGCCGAGCGGGCGTCCGACCCGAGGGCGGAGCGGGAGGGCGCGGCCCGGCCCGCATCGTCGCTGCACGCGGTGGCCAAGCCGGCCGTGGCCGTCAGCCCGGTACCCGCTGCCAGCAGTGTCCGCCGGTTCATGGCGGTGTCCCCTCCCTGTCGACCTGTGTTCCAACGGTCGACCGGGCCGCCGCTCGGCGGGCCCGGTCTCTTGGTCAGAGGGTTGGCCGGGCGCGGTGGTTCCGCTTGTTCGGGGAGGAGTTCGGCGTTTCGGCCATCAAGCGGCCATCAACCGGCCACCAGGGGGCGGTCGGTGAGGACGGCCGCGGGAGAGGGCGGCCAGGGGTGCCCCGAAGCGGGGGAGGGCGGAAAGAGGGGAGGGCGGCGCCGCCGGCATCGGCGCGCGCCGGGGAGCTCCGCCGTCAGGGTGAGCCGGGCACGGCGTGACGGGCCGTCGCATGCGCCGTCGCGTCCTCGCGGGCCAGCCCGCGGGCGCGCCGCGCCGGTCCGGACCAGCCGCAGCTACAGCGGGCCAGACAGAAGGAACCCCGCTCCACGGTGGACGTGAGGGGGCGGTCGGCGGCCGTGTCGCGCAGGCCGCCGTCGTCCGCGCCGGGGCCCGTGTCACCTGAGTCGAGCACATGACCACGCTACCGGGCCGTGACGGGCTGCCCGACCGGATCGTTAAACGAACAAGTACCAAGACGAGCGTGGCCAGGGGGTCGACGGTCGATGGAGTTCCAGCGGCGCGGACTCGGCGTACGGAGACGGGTGAGAGCGGTCGCCGGGGTCATGGCGGGCGGTCTGCTGGCTGCGCTCCTGGCGACGATCAGCGGCTGTTCCTCCGAGACGGTGGCCGATGAGCGGCCCGGCGGGGTCGCCCCGGACGAGACCGCGGTCGCGGTGCTGCACCGGGCGGCGGATGTCCTGGTCCGCGAGGGCAGTTCACGGGTGCGTACGACGATGGAGACGGCCACCGGCGGCACCCGCGTGGCCATCCGCGGCACCGGGGCGTACGACTTCGAGAAGCGGCTGGGGCGGCTGCGGCTGTTGCTGCCGCGGGATGCGATGGGGGCCGCCGAGCATGAGCCGATCACCGAACTCCTCGCCTCCGGGGCGCTCTTCATGCGCAATCGCGGTGCGGGGATCCCGCCCGACAAATGGGTCCGGGTGGACACCACCGACATTCCGGACGGCAATCTGGTCACCGGAGGCGCGACGGACCCGCTGGCCGCCGCCGAACTGCTGCGCGGGGTCCGGGAGGCGAGCCTGGTGGGGGAGGAGGGGATCGACGGTTCCCTGGTGCGCCACTACCGCGGCACCACCGACATCGGCCGCGCCGCGCGGGCGGCATCCCCGGCGGCGCGCGGGGCGCTGACCGCCGCGGCCGACGGCTTCGACGACGGCACGGTCCCCTTCGACGCGTATCTCGACGGCCTCGGGCGGCTGCGTGAGGTGCGTCACCGCTTCACCGTGGGTACCCAGGCCAGCGGGCGGGAAGCAACCCGGGCGCGGGGCACCGCCGGCCATGCGGTGGGAGTGTCGTCCACCACCGAGCTGTACGACTTCGGGGTCCCGGCCCGGGTCGAGCTGCCCAAGCCCGCGGATATCTACACAGGGAAGGTCGGATCACCTCAGAAGTAGTCGGAGGGGCCCGCTCTGCCCTTCGAAATGGCCCATCCGTGCCATGCGCGGAGTGTGTACCGATCCCTACGCTGGGAAGCCGCTGCTCGAAAGTGCTCGCAGGTGCTCGCAGGAGGAGGTGAAACACGTGGTTGCGCGTCGCGGCTCGCCAGGCCCGGACCCCGTGGCCCTCGTCGAGATCGATCTCTACGGTGATTTGATGATCGCTGCGTCGAGCGCGGACGAGGACAGGCTCAGTACGGACCGCATCGACGAGGTTCTCCGGGTGGAGGCCGACCGATCACATTCGGCCGACCGCGCGAAGGCCGACCGATCACATTCGGCCGACCGCCGTAGGACCGACCGCCCCGTGGCCGACCGTCCCGCCGCCGGCCGTCCCACGGCCGACCGGGATCCGGCTCCGGCCGCGAACCGGGATCCGGACGCCGACGATCCGGACGCCGGGTGAGACACCCCGGACATCAGGTGGAGTGACCTGGACACCAGGTGAAAGACGCCGGGTGAGGGATGTCACCGCCTCGCCGGCGGGCGCGGAGCGCTCCGCCCGGTGGGGTCCGGCGCGGCCCGCGCCGGACCGGAAAGGGCGCGGTCAGGTCCGCAGCAGCCGGGCGATGGCCGCTGTGGCCTCCGCCACCTTGGCGTCCACCTCGCTGCCGCCCTCGGGCTCGCCCTGGGCCGCGCTCTCCACGGCCGCGCTGGCGACACAGTGGCGCAGATGCTCCTCCAGCAGCTGGAGGGCGAAGGACTGGAGCGCCTTGGTGCCGGCCGAGACCTGGGTGAGTATGTCGATGCAGTAGACGTCTTCCTCGACCATCCGCTGCAACCCCCTGACCTGGCCCTCGATCCGGCGGAGCCGCTTGAGGTGCTGGTCCTTCTGTTTGGCGTACCCATGGCCGCCTTGGCCCTCGGGGGCCGGTCCCGACGCCTGGCCGGACGCCTCGCCCCCGGTGCCGCCCTCAAGGGGTGCGCCGGTGTCGGCTGCCGTGGTCGTCATGGCGTCCTCCCGTTGATCACTCTTTGTCCCCATATACCCCCACTGGGTATATGGTACCGGGTTTTTCGGCCGAACCAGGCCCCTGTGAAGAGCACTCTCCCTGATGGGCGACACTGGGAGCGCCGGTTACCGTGGCCGGAAGATGCGCCTAGCATCGTCGAGTCCCCATCCGCCGCATCCCGAGGATCCCCAGTGCGCTTTCGTCTGACCCCCAGGGAGACGAGCTTCTACGACATGTTCGCCGCTTCCGCGGACAACATCGTCACCGGCTCCAAGCTCCTGATGGAACTGCTCGGGGCGGACTCCTCCGCTCGTGCCGAGATCGCCGAGCGGATGAGGGCCGCGGAGCACGCGGGAGACGACGCCACCCACGCGATCTTCCACCAGCTGAACTCCTCCTTCATCACGCCGTTCGACCGCGAGGACATCTACGCCCTCGCGTCGTCCCTCGACGACATCATGGACTTCATGGAGGAGGCCGTCGACCTGGTCGTCCTCTACCAGGTCGATGAGCTGCCCAAGGGTGTCGAGCAGCAGATCGAGGTGCTGGCGCGCGCGGCCGAGCTGACCGCCGAGGCGATGCCGAACCTGCGCACCATGACGAACCTGACCGAGTACTGGATCGAGGTCAACCGGCTGGAGAACCAGGCGGACCAGATCCACCGCAAGCTGCTGGCCCACCTCTTCAACGGCAAGTACGACGCCATGGAGGTGCTCAAGCTCAAGCAGATCGTGGATGTGCTGGAAGAGGCGGCGGACGCCTTCGAGCACGTGGCCAATACGGTCGAGACCATCGCCGTCAAGGAGTCCTGAGCCCCGGCATGGACACCTTCGCGCTTGTCGTGACCATCGCGGTCGCGCTCTTCTTCACCTATACCAACGGCTTCCACGACTCCGCGAACGCCATCGCGACCTCGGTCTCCACGCGGGCGCTGACCCCGCGGGCGGCGCTGGCGATGGCCGCGGTGATGAACCTCGCCGGTGCCTTCCTGGGCAGCGGGGTCGCCAAGACCGTCAGTGAGGGGCTGATCGCCACCCCGACGGGCAAACAGGGCATGATGATCTTGTTCGCCGGTCTGGTGGGTGCGATCACCTGGAACATGGTGACCTGGTACTTCGGACTGCCGTCATCGTCCTCGCACGCCCTGTTCGGCGGTCTGGTGGGCGCGGCGCTCGCCGGTGCCAGCACGGTCCACTGGGACGGTGTGCTCGAGAAGATCGTCATCCCGATGGTGATCTCGCCGATCGTCGGCCTGGTGCTGGGCTACTTCGTGATGGTGATCATCCTCTGGATGTTCCGCAACTCCAACCCGCACAAGGCCAAGCGCGGCTTCCGGATAGCGCAGACCGTCTCGGCGGCGGGTATGGCGCTGGGTCACGGTCTCCAGGACGCCCAGAAGACCATGGGTGTGGTGGTGATGGCCCTGGTCATCGCCGGTGTCGAGGACCAGGGTGACCCGATTCCGGTGTGGGTGAAGATCGCCTGTGCCGCGATGCTCTCGCTGGGCACCTACGCGGGCGGCTGGCGCATCATGCGCACCCTGGGCCGCCGGATCATCGAGCTGGACCCGCCGCAGGGGTTCGCGGCCGAGACCACGGCCGCCTCCGTCATGTACTCCGCGTCGTTCATGTTCCACGCGCCGATCTCCACCACCCATGTGATCACCTCGGCGATCATGGGTGTGGGCGCCACCAAGCGGGTCAGCGCGGTGCGCTGGGGCGTCGCGAAGAACATCATCATGGGTTGGTTCATCACCATGCCCGCGGCCGCCGGTGTGGCGGCGGGCAGCTACTGGATCGTGAACCTGGCCTTCGGCTGATGGTCTGACGGCCACCCCCTTCGCGGCCCGCGGCGGCGTCTCCACGCCCCGCGGGCTTCGCCATGTACAGGCCCGCGCCATGTACAGGCCCGTACGCAGCAGGCCCGTAGACAGGAGGCCCGCCCCCGGGAGCCAGGGGCGGGCCTTTCGTCGTGCGGTGGCACCGCCATGCAGCACCGCAGGACGCCTCCTCCTCGCCGGATCGCGAGGGGCCGTGGGTCAGCCGAAGCGGCCCGAGATGTAGTCCTCGGTCGCCTGTACCGACGGGTTGGAGAAGATCCGCTCGGTCTCGTCGATCTCGATCAGCTTGCCGGGCTGGCCGACGCCCGCCAGGTTGAAGAAGGCCGTGCGGTCCGAGACACGCGCCGCCTGCTGCATGTTGTGCGTCACGATGACGATCGTGAAGCGCTCCTTGAGCTCACCGATCAGGTCCTCGATGGCGAGGGTGGAGATCGGGTCCAGCGCCGAGCAGGGCTCGTCCATCAGCAGCACATCGGGCTCGACCGCGATGGCGCGCGCGATGCACAGCCGCTGCTGCTGACCGCCGGAGAGTCCGGCGCCCGGCTTGTTCAGCCGGTCCTTGACCTCGTTCCAGAGGTTGGCGCCCTTCAGGGACCGCTCGACGACACTCTCCAGCTCGCTCTTCTTGTACGAGCCGTTGAGCTTCAGCCCGGCCGCGACGTTCTCGAAGATGGACATCGTCGGGAACGGGTTGGGGCGCTGGAAGACCATGCCGACGGTGCGCCGCACGGAGACCGGGTCGACACCGGAGCCGTAGAGGTTCTCGTCGTCGAGCATCACCTTGCCCTCGACCCGGCCGCCGGGGGTCACCTCGTGCATCCGGTTCAGGGTGCGCAGGAAGGTGGACTTGCCGCAGCCGGAGGGACCGATGAAGGCGGTCACCGAGCGGGGCTCGACGGTCATCGAGATGTCCTCGATGGCCTTGTGGTTTCCGTAGTAGGCGGTCAGGCCGCTGACGTCGATGCGCTTGGCCATGTGAATCACTTCTCTTCTTGGCCTCAGCGGCCGGTCTTCGGGGCCTTCCAGCGGGCGATGCCGCGGGCGACCAGGTTCAGGATCATGACGAAGGCGATGAGGACGAGCGCCGCGGCCCAGGCCCGGTCGAAGGAGGCCTCGTTGCCCAGCTGCCACTGTTCGTAGATGTAGTAGGGCAGCGAGGACTGGGCACCGTCGAACGGGTTGTTGTTGATCCCGGCGGCGCCGAAGACCAGCAGCACGATGGGCGCGGACTCTCCCGCGACACGGGCGACGGCGAGCATCACACCCGTGGTGATCCCGCCGACGGCGGTGGGCAGCACCACCTTGAGGATGGTGCGCCACTTGGGCACGCCGAGCGCGAGCGAAGCCTCACGCAGCTCGTTCGGGACCAGCTTGAGCATCTCCTCGGTCGAGCGCACGACCACCGGCATCATCAGGATGGCCAGCGCCATCGCACCGGCGAACCCGGAGTAGCTGAAGCCCAGGATGATGATCCAGAAGCTGAGGATGAACAGACCGGCGACGATCGAGGGGATGCCGGTCATGACATCGACGAAGAACGTCACGGCCTTGGCCAGCCGCCCGCGGCCGTACTCCACCAGGTAGATGGCGGTCAGCAGACCGATCGGGGCGGCGATGAGGGTGGCGATGCCGACCTGCTCCAGGGTGCCGATGATCGCGTGGTACGCGCCACCGCCGGGCAGGATCGTCTGCACGCCCTCCATGGAGTGGCCCAGGAAGTAGCCGTCGAGCACGGTGCGGCCGCGGTCCACGGTCTCCCAGATCAGGGAGACCAGCGGGACGACGGCGAGCACGAAGCAGACCCACACCAGACTGGTGGCCAGCCGGTCCTTGGCCTGGCGGCCGCCTTCGACGGCGGCGGCGAGGCCGTAGGTGCCCAGGATGAACAGCGCGGCCGCGATCAGGCCCCACTGGAGGGTGTTGCCGAGACCGGCGGCGGTGCCGATGCCCGCGCCCGCCGCGGCCGAGACCACGACCAGGACCGGCGGCACCCAGCGGGGCAGCCGGGCCTGACGGAGGGACGAGGTGCCCGCGGGGGCGCCGCCCGTCTCGTTCTTGGTGATCGTCGCGTTGCTCATGCCGCGGCCCCCGAGTACTCCTTGCGCCGGGCGATGATCATCCGCGCGGCACCGTTCACCAGCAGGGTGATGACGAACAGCACCAGACCGGAGGCGATCAGCGCGTCACGGCCGTTGTCGTTCGCCTCCTTGAAGTGGCTGGCGATGTTCTGGGCGAAGGTGCCGCCGCCCGGGTCCAGCAGGCTGGCGTCGATCAGATAGCTGGGGGACAGCACGGTGGCGACCGCCATGGTCTCGCCCAGCGCACGGCCCAGGCCCAGCATGGAGGCGCTGATGATGCCGGAGCGGCCGAAGGGGAGGACCGACATCCGGATGACTTCCCAGCGGGTGGCGCCGAGCGCCAGCGCCGCTTCCTCGTGCATCTTCGGAACCTGCCGGAACACCTCGCGGCTCACGCTGGTGACGATCGGCAGGATCATGATCGCCAGCAGGATGCCGACGGTGAACAGGGAGCGCGCGGCGCCGCCCTGGTAGCTGAAGATCCCGGTCCAGCCCAGGTACTCGTCGAGCCAGGTGTACAGCCCGGTCAGATGCGGGACCAGGAAGAGCGCGCCCCACAGGCCGTAGACGATGCTGGGGACGGCGGCGAGCAGGTCGATGACGTACGCCACCGGGGTGGCCAGCCGGCGCGGGGCGTAGTGCGAGATGAACAGCGCGATGCCGACCGCGACCGGGACCGCGATGACCATCGCGATGACCGAGCTGATGACCGTGCCGTAGGCGAGGACGGCGATACCGAACCGCATCGGCTCGGTGCCGGTGTTCCACTCGAAGGCGGTGAGGAAGTTGGCCTCGTCCTTGGAGATCGCGATGACGGCGCGGTAGGTGAGGAAGGCCGCGATGGCGGCCATGATCACCAGCAGGATGATTCCGGAGCCCCGGGAGAGGCCGAGGAAGATCTTGTCACCGGCGCGGCCCGTGGAGCGGGTCCGGAGCCGGGGTGGTGACCCGGCGGGCGTGTGTGTGGGTTCTATGTCCGTTTTCATGGGTTCTCCGGTCTGCGGAGCCGATCGGGACCGGCTCCTGCGTGCGGCGGTGCACCGGACGATGCGGCCGGCCCCGCCGCGCGTTCACGCGGTGGAGCCGGCCGCTTTCGGGTCAGGAGAGGCTCTTGACGGTCTCGCGGACCTTCGTGGCGATCTCGGTCGGGAGCGGGGCGTAGCCGAGCTCCTTGAGGGAGGTCTGGCCGTCCTCGCTGGCGACGTAGTTCAGGAAGGACTTGGTCGCGGCGAGGGTGCCGGGCTTGTTGCCCTTGTCGCAGGCGATCTCGTAGGTGACCAGGGTGATCGGGTAGGCGCCGTCGGCCTTGGTGTCGTACGCCAGGTCCAGGGCCAGGTCCTTGCCGGTGCCCTTGACCTTGGCCTCGGAGATGGCCTTGGAGGCGTTGTCGACGGTGGCCTGGACCGGGGCGGAGGCGCCGGTGTCCAGGTCGACGGTCTTGATGCTGTTGGCGGTCGCGTAGGACAGCTCGAAGTAGCTGATCGCGCCGGAGACCTGCTTCACCTGGGAGGAGACACCGGAGGAGCCGTCGGCCGACTGGCCGCCCTTGCCCTCCCACGCCTTGCCCGGCTCGTGCGGCCACGCCTTGGGGGCGGCGGCCTTGAGGTACTTGGTGAAGTTGTCGGTGGTGCCCGACTCGTCGGAGCGGTGGAACGCCTGGATCTTCAGGCTCGGCAGCTTGGCGTCCTTGTTGAGCGCCTTGATCGCCGGGTCGTCCCACTTGGTGATCTTCGAGTCGAAGATCTCGGCGAGGGTCTTGGCGTCCAGGACCAGCTTGTCCACGCCCGGGACGTTGAAGCCGACCGCGATCGGGCCGCCGACCATCGGCAGGTCGATGCCCTGGCCGCCGTCGCAGACCTTCTTGGAGTTTGCGATCTCATCGGGCTTCAGGGCCGAGTCGGAACCGGCGAACGCGGTCTTGCCCTGGAGGAACTCCTGGATGCCCGCACCGGAGCCGGTGGCCTTGTAGTTGATCTTGGTGTCCTCGCAGGCGGCACCGTAGTTCTTGATCCACAGGTCCATGGCGTTCTTCTGCGCCGAGGAGCCGGAGGCCAGGAGCTGGCCCTTGCCATCGCACTTGATGTTGCTGGCCTTGGTGTCGCTGCCACCGCCGTTGTTGTCGTCCGAACCGCAGGCGGTGAGGACGAGGGCGCTGGAGACGGCGAGGGCACCGGCGGCGACGGCGCGAAGCCGGTTCTTGCGCTGAAGCTGCTTCACTTTCGGGAGTTCCTTCCAGTTGCCGCCGGTGGGGACGGCGCGCGAGACGGATGAGGCGCACTGTTGAGCGGCGCTTGTCGGGGTCGAGCCGGATTTCAGCCCCGGCTCTCTCCCAGTAGGGCCGAAATTAGGCAGAACAGGTGAAGCGACCTCAGGGGGTGAGTTAACGCATGGTGAACCTCGGCCGTCAGGGTGGTGGCCAGGTCACGGCCAGGTCACGGCGCGATCGCGGGCCGGACCGCCGCCCTCCCTGGTGCTCCGTCCCCCACCCGCGGACCGTGCGCACCGCCCCGGGCCTGGGCACATCGCTTCCGCACGGTCGCCGGACGGGGGAGCCGGGGCCGCCGCGGCATCCTGGCGCACCCGCCCTGCCACCGCCCGGCGCCCGTGCGGCGTCCGGGTGACAGCCGTATGACTTCCCGAATGAACGCCCGCGGTGTCCCGGATCCGGGGATGGCGAGGACAACTCCCGCGTGTCTCTGTCGGATTGCGGTACGGCATGCCACTATCCGTCCCTACGTGCCGGTACGTCAGGTCCGGTACGCGATACCCACGGCTGCGCGTACGGCCTCGGCGGGCGACAGCGGATGAGAGGAGACGGCGCGTGAGGCGGGACGGGAGAGGGCGGGGTGCGAGCGCTGCCGCGGCCACCGCGCTCGTATGCGCGCTGGGGGTGACGGCGGTCCCCGAAGCGGCGTACGCGGTACCGGACGATCCGGCGCCACGGCCGGACGCGGGTGGCTCGGGCGGCTCAGGCGGTTCGGAGGGTTCCGGCACCACGAGCCTGGAGGGCGTCCGCTCGGAGATCGACGCCCTGTACCGCAAGGCCGAGAAGGCCACCGACGCCTACAACCTCGCGCGGGAGCGCCAGACCCGCCAGGAGAAGGCGATCGTGAAGATCGCGCGGGCCGTGGTGAAGGCGCAGAAGGAGATGTCCGGGCTGCGCAAACGGGCCGGGGCGATGGCCCGCGCCCAGTACCGCGGCGGCGGGATGCCCGCCGAGGCGCGGCTGCTCCTCAACGACGACCCCAGCGACTTCCTCAACGGGGTCACCCTCGCCCGCAAGGGCCAGCAGGCCACCCACGGGCTGATGAGCAGGCTGGAGCGCACCCAGGCCGCGCTCGACCGCTACGCCGCGTCCGCCTCCCGGGAGTGGGAGCGGCTGGACGGGAGCCGGAAGAAGAAGGCGGCGGCGAAGCGGCAGATCACGGCGAAGCTGGCGAAGGCGCAGCGGCTGGAGTCCCGGCTGGAGAAGAAGGAGCGGGAGCGGCTGCGGCGGCTGGAGGAGGACAAGGCCCGCGCCTCCCAGGCGAAGTGGCTGGACACCGGGATACTGCGGGAGCTCGGTGCGGGCGCGACCGCGACGGGCAAGCGTGCGGTGTCCTTCGCCTCGGCCCAGATCGGCAAGAACTACGTCTGGGGCGCGGTGGGTCCCGACGCCTACGACTGCTCGGGGCTGACGCAGCGGGCCTGGGCGGTGGCCGGGCGGTCGATCCCGCGGACCTCACAGGAGCAGTGGCGGCTGCTGCCGAAGGTGGGCATCGGGAACATGCGCCCGGGTGACCTGATCATCTACTACCCGGACGCCAGTCACGTCGGGATGTACGTGGGGAACGGCGCGATGGTGCACGCCCCGCGCCCCGGCCGCCAGGTGACCGTGGCGGGGGCGGGTTCCATGCCGATCCTGGGCGTCGTCCGTCCGGGGGCGTAGCCGGTGCTCAGTCGTGCTGCCGCAGGGCCGCCTGGAAGGCGTCGTAGGCGGGCTGGTCGAACAGGACGAAACGGACCTCGCTGACCGAGGTGTCCGCCGCGCGGACCGTCTCCACCGCGATCCGCGCCGCGTCGTCCAGCGGCCAGCGGTAGACGCCGGTGGAGACGGCCGGGAAGGCGACCGTTCCGGCGCCGAGCTCGTCCGCGACGCGCAGCGACTCCCGGAAGCAGGAGGCGAGGATCCCGGAGCGGTCCTCGCTCGCGGAGTGCACCGGGCCGACGGTGTGGATCACCCAGCGGGCGGGCAGCCGTCCGGCCGTGGTGGCGACCGCCTGGCCCGCCGGGAGCCCCTTGCCGTAGTGGGAGGCGCGTAGTTTGCGGCATTCATCCAAGATGTCTGATCCGCCCCGGCGGTGGATGGCGCCGTCCACCCCGCCCCCGCCCAACAGGGATGAATTGGCCGCGTTCACCACGGCATCGGTGTCCTGTTGAGTGATATCACCCAGAACCAGCGTGATGTTCGTCATTCCGCGATTCTCCCGTTGTCTGCCAAGTGCCGCAGCACGTGGGGCATATGACAAAAGTCGATGCCTGAAGGTCATTCCGTAGAGCCGCGCCCTAGCGCTAAGGTCGCCTGGCAGTATCCGGCACCCACGCCTGTGAAACCTCTGAAACCGACTAGTCGGTGTGCGTGCCGGGGAATGTGCGGACCGCCGGTCGGTGGCGGGTGCCGCGCCCTCGGGGGGAGGGAAGGAATCGAGCGATGTCCGTACCCGTGCCGAGGCAACGGGAGGCGCTGGCCACTGAGGCCCGCCCTGCCCCGCTGCCCGACAGCGGGCTCACCCTGCTGGTGATCGAGGACGATCCGTCCGGTGCCTTCACCGTCCCCGAGATGCTGGACACCGAGGGCAATCGGGTCCGTATCCGCACGGCCCGCAACCTCACCGAGGCCACCCGGCTGCTGACCGACGGTGTGCAGTGCATCCTCCTCGACCTGGCCCTGCCCGGTCCGGAGCGCGAGGCGGCGGACGCGCTGGACACCCTGCGCGCGGTGCTCAAGCTGGCGCCCTCGCACGCGGTCCTCGTACTGACCGCCGAGGACGACGCCGAACGCGCCGCCGAGGCGGTGCGGGTGGGCGCCCAGGACTTCCTCTTCCGCGATGAGCTGGACGGCCGTGTCCTCAGCCGCGCCATCCGCTACGCCGTGGAGCGAAAACGCTCCGACCTCGCCCAGCGCCAGCTCACCGAGTCCCGGCTGCGCGCCCAGGAGAACGCCCGGCTGGAGCGTGGACTGCTCCCCACCCCGCTGCTGCAGGACTCGGGGCTGCGGTTCGCCGCCCGCTACCGGCCCGGCCGCAGCCGTGCCCTGCTCGGCGGCGACTTCTACGACACCGTGCGCACCCCGGACGGCACGGTCCACGCGATGATCGGCGACGTCTGCGGCCACGGCCCGGACGAGGCCGCCCTCGGGGTGGAGCTGCGGATCGCCTGGCGCGCGCTGACCTTCGCCGGACTCTGCGGTGACCAGTTGCTGGGCACCCTCCAGCAGGTCCTGGAGAACGAGCGGCCGGACGACGAGATCTTCGCGACCCTGTGCACCGTGGACATCGCCCCGGACGGGCGGCGGGCCGGGGTCTGTCTGGCCGGGCACCCCTCACCGCTGGTGATCCGGCCCGGAATGGCGCCCCGGCTGCTGCCGACCGATGAGAACGGCCCGGCGCTGGGGCTGCTGCCGAACGCCCGCTGGCCGCGCCGGGAGATTCAGCTCGGCGGCTCCTGGAGCCTGATGATGTACACCGACGGGCTGATCGAGGGCCGGGTCGGGCCGGGCGTGCAGCGGCTCGGGCAGGAGGGGATGGTCGAGATCGTCGCCCGCCAGCTCGGGGAGGGGCGGCGCGGTGAGGAGCTGCTCGACGCGACCGTCACCGAGGTGCGGACGCTCAACGGCGGGGAGCTGACCGACGACCTCGCGGTGCTGCTGCTCGACCGCGGCTGACGGCCGCCGCCCCGGTCGTTCCTAGTGCCCGTTGAACGGGCCGTACGGGCCGTCGGAGCTGGAGCCGCGGCCCCGGTTCCAGCGGCCGCCGCCCCCGGAGACCTGACGCAGCGCGGGCCGGACGTCCACGATGTACACGATCGTCGCGATCAGCCCGATGATCGGCAGGAAGCTCAGGATGCCCATGAAGAAGTTCACCGCGGCCGCGAGGCCGAGGATGATCAGCCAGAAGGGCTTGGTCTGCTTGTCCGCGGCTCGGTAGGCGTCCTCCCGGCGGAACGCGGAGTCGACGAAGGCGAACAGGCTGAAGACGAGCAGGCCCAGGGAGACCCAGTCCAGCACCTCGCCGAAACCTTGCACCAGCACGCTGTCCACCGCCTAGAAGTCATGAAATGGGGAGCGTTCTCGGGCCACCGTACCCGGTGAGAGGGCCGGGCACGCAGGGCGAGCCCGGCCCTCTCACGGACGCCCGTGGGTCAGCCGGCCGACTTCGGGTCGGTCTTCTTGCCGGTGGCGGGCTTGCGCGCCGGGGCCTTCTTGGCCGGGGCGCTCTGCCCGGCGGGCTTGGCCGCGGGCTTCGGGGCCTCCTTGGAGGAGTCCACCGTGACCGACCGCGACGGGGTCGTGGACTGGGCCGCGGCCGTGGTGGGCCTGCCGTCCTTGGGCTCGATCGCGCTGGCGATGTCCACGACCTCGTCGGCCGCCTCACCGCGCCAGGTCTTCACGACCTCCTGGCCGTGCTCGGCCACCTCGTCGTAGCGCTCCCGCGCCTTGACGGCGAACTCGGCGGCCCGGCCGACGCCCTGGAGGGCGAGGTCCTGGGCGGTGTCCCGCAGCCGCTTGAGGTCGGTGTCCAGCGAACCGAGCATCTCGGTCAGCTTGTCCTGCGCCTCTTTCGCCTGCTGGCTGACCCGGTCCTGGACGGACTTCGGGTCGGTGTTGCGCACCGCGTTGAAACGCTCGGGGGCCTCGGCGACGATCTTCTCGACCAGCGACGGCACCTCCTTGAGCTTCTGCGCTGCGAGGTCCGCCGTGCCCGCCACGAAGTACAGCGGGGTCGGGTCGGTGAGGGTCTTGCGTACGTCGTCGGTGATGGCCATCTGCTGGTCCTCCCGGATCAGGTCGAGGGTGGGGTGACGTCGGCGTCCGCGGCGGGGGTGCCGGCCGAGGCGGTCGGGTGTCCGTTCTCCTTGCGGAAGGACTCGTAGATCTGGAGCAGCACCGCCTTCTGCCGCTCGTTGATCGAGGGGTCGGCGAGTATCACGCTGCGCACCTCCGCCTCCTCCCGATCGCGCTCGTCGAGGATCCCCGCCTGTACGTACAGGGTCTCGGCGGATATCCGCAGCGCCTTCGCCAGCTGCTGGAGGATCTCGGCGCTCGGCTTGCGCAGCCCGCGCTCGATCTGGCTCAGGTACGGATTGGACACCCCGGCGGCGTCGGCGAGCTGCCGCAGTGAGAGCTGCGCAGTGCGGCGCTGCTCCCGCAGGAACTCGCCGAGATTGCCGACGTTCAGTGATGCCATGCCTCGATGCTGCCCCATGAGTGCTAACTATTGCAAGCAAGTGCTTGCAATAGTGGTGTGTGCCACGCGGCGACCGGGTGACGGGCCGGACCGTAGACCTGATCTTGTGATGTGCCCGGAAACCTGCGCATGCTGCCCCATGACCTCACCTTCTTCTGCTCTTACATCGACTTCGGCATCGGCATCGGGCACCTTCGCGCTGGGCGGGGAGATCGCCGTGCCCCGGCTGGGCTTCGGGGCGATGCAGCTGCCCGGCCGGTGGACGCGCGTGGTCGAGCGGGACACGGCGGTCGCGGTGGCGCGGGGGGCCGTGGACCTGGGCGTGCGTTTCATCGACACCGCGGCGTTCTACTTCTCGCCCCGCGCACGGGCCAACGACATCCTGCGCGAGGCGCTGCACCCCTATCCGGCGGACCTCACCATCGCCACCAAGATCGGCCCGTTGCGGGACGCCGACGGGGAGATGTACGCGGAGGCGACCGCCGGGCAGATCCGGGAGCTGGTGGAGGAGAACCTCGCCCAACTCGGAGTGGACCGCCTGGACCTGGTGTCCCTGCGGGTGGGCAGGCTCGGCGCGGTGGGCGGGGTGTCCATCGGTGAGCGGTTCGAGGCGCTGGCCGCGCTGTGGGAGGAGGGTCTGGTCCGGCACCTCGGACTGAGCAATGTGAGTGCGGAGCAGCTGGCCGAGGCACGTGCCATCGCGCCGGTCGCGGCGGTGCAGAACCGGTTCGGGGTGCTCGGCCAGGAGGACGCCGCGCTGGTCGACCGGTGCGCGGCCGACGGGATCGCCTATATGCCGTTCTTCGCGCTCGGCGGGGGACACTCCGCGCTGGAGGGGGCGGGGCTGCGGACGGTCGCGGAGCGGTACGGCGCCACCGAGCACCAGATCGCGCTGGCGTGGGGGCTGGCCCGGTCGCCCTCGGTGGTGCAGATCCCCGGTACCGCCTCGCCGGCCCATCTGGAGCAGAACGTGGCGGCGGCGCGGCTGGTCCTCGACGAGGAGGACATGGCGCTCCTCACCGTGTGAGGGGGCGTTGTCGTACCCCCGTGGTCGAATGTGAGCCGGGGGACGGCGGCCGGACGAAGTGTGCGGGAGGCGGACGGATGGCGGATACGACGGACGGGGACCGGCCGGTGGTGCGGCTCGAGCCGTGGGAGGACGATCCGTCCTTCCTGGAGCTGCTGCGCCGCGCCAACACCCCGGAGATGACGCGTCACCTGGGCGGGCCGGAGAGCGAGGAGAAGGTGCTCGACCGGCACCGCCGCTACGCGGGGATGCGTGACGGAAGCCGGGGGCGGATGTACCGGGTGGTGCTGCCGGACGGGGCGGCGGCCGGGGCCATCGGCTTCTGGGAGAAGGAGTGGCGGGACGACACGGTGTACGAGACCGGCTGGTCCGTACTCCCCGAGTGCCAGGGCCGGGGCGTCGCGGCCGCGGCGGCCCGGCTGGTGGCCGCGGCCGCCGCGGCGGAGAAGACCCACCGCTGGCTGCACGCCTTTCCCTCACTGGGGCATCCGGCGTCCAACGCGGTATGCCGCAAGGCGGGGTTCACCCTGCTCGGAGTCTGTGACTTCGAGTATCCGGCGGGCAATCCGATCCAGTGCAACGACTGGCGGCTGGAGCTCCTCGACCGGATGTGAGGGGCGGGAGGCCCCGGCCGGGCCGGGGCCACCTCGTCAGCCCTGGGCTCCCTCGGAGAGATCGGCCAGGTCGCGGGTCTCGCTCGCGGGCGGCGCCTTCACCGTGACCGGCTTGTTGATGCTCAGGAAGGTGACCGTGTTGTCCAGCGGACCCTTGTCGCCCTTGCCACGCATCCGGAACCGCTTGGTGTGGTGCTCCCCGTCGATCCACATGTCCATGGAGACCCGTTCGATGCCCATCTCGTCGAGCTGCTCGAAGTTCTTCTCCCGGCGCTCGCGGGTTTCGGCGTCCTCGCCCTTCAGGCTCGCGCGCATCTGGTCGACGGTGACCGTGCCCCGGTAGTGGGTGGTGCTGACGCCGTCGATGGTCTCCTTGCCGACGCGCTTCACGTTGTCGGAGCTGGAGAGGAAGGTGGACTCGTCGGCCGGGTTCTTGTCCGCCTGGCCGGAGAGCGAGGAGGCGGACCGGTCACCGGAGCCGCCCTTGCCCAGGGTGGAGACGTCGAGCTTGATCCAGCGCTTGCCCTCCATCTCGGGCGCGAACTCGTCCGAGCCCATGTACATCGTCTTGCCGATGAACCGCATCTCCAGCGAGACGTCGTCTCCCTGGTCCAGGGTACGCATCGTCATCCGCATCGCCTTGGGCTTGAACGAGATGGCGCCCTCGCCCGAGAACCGGCCTTCCTCCGGGGTG
Organism: Streptomyces cucumeris; assembly: GCF_024295805.1. Classification (GTDB taxonomy): domain Bacteria; phylum Actinomycetota; class Actinomycetes; order Streptomycetales; family Streptomycetaceae; genus Streptomyces; species Streptomyces cucumeris. Next base: position 70,806 of record NZ_JANCLX010000035.1, on the reverse strand, counting down.
CGGCCGGACATCCGGTAGCTGAGCGAGGTCAGCTTCTCGGTGTTCTTGGCCGCCGCCTTCACGGCCGCCACCGGTGACATCGCCGGTGTGTCCGCCGACTTGTCACCGGCCTTCTCGCTGCCGCAGCCCACCGCGCCCGCGCACAGCAGCGCGGCGGTGAGCAGCGCCCCCGCCGCCTTGGTGCGTCTGGCGGTTCCGGTGTGTACGACGGTGCCCAACTACCCCACCCCTTGTCATGACCATCTGATCATTTCCGATCGATGTCGGGACATTAGCCTATGGAAGAAGTCAGGAGCGATCGGATTGATGCTCAACTCCGTGCGTAGTGCACGGCGAGTCCGGAGCGGCCCGGCAGCAGATCCGGCCGCAGCACCAGCCGCTCGTCGTAGTCCCCGCCGTTCTGGCGGCGGAACGGCAGCGGTTCGGCGGTGGGCAGCGTGCGCAGCCGCTCCCGCAGGTCTCGTGCGTTCTCCCGGTACGCCTCCGGGGCCAACCGGTCAGCGCCGTAGACGACATGGGGCGGCAGAACGGACATCCCGCTGTACCAGAGGGTGCCGTGCTGGAGCGGGAAGAGCAGTTGGTCGACATCGCCGTTGATACCGCGCGGGCCCATGGACTCCTCGGGTGCCCCGGCGGTCAGCACCACCATGGCCCGCTTCCCGGACAGCGCGCCGTCGCCGTAGCGCAGGGTGCGGCCGTCGGGCCCGGTCACCCCCGTAGGCGAACCCCTTGACGAAGACGCGGTCGAACCAGCCTTTGAGGATCGCGGGCATGCCGTACCACCACAGCGGAAACTGGATCACCAGCGCGTCGGCCCAGGCCAGCTTCTCCTGCTCGGCGCGGATGTCGTCGCTCAGCGTGCCCTCGGCGTAGGCGCGCCGGGAGGTGGCTCCGACGATGAGCCGCCGCTCGCCGTCATGGCGGAAGTCGCCGCCGTCGACGACGGGGTTCCAGTGCATCGCGTAGAGGTCGGACTGCCGGGTGTCATGGCCGAGTTCCCGCAGGGTGCGCAGTCCCTCGTCACGCAGGGCGCCGCTGAGTGAGCGCGGTTCGGGATGGGCGAATATCCACAGCACGTTCATGCCGTCCATGGTGGGAAACCGGCCCGGCGGCAACGAGTGGCCAGATGGACAGCAAGTGCAAATATCTGGCCATGGGCCGGCTCAGCCGCGCGGGGTGACCAGGGCTTCCACCCCGTCGAGGATCCGGTCCAGGCCGAAGATGAACTCATCGTCCGGACCGCCCGGGGTGTACAGCTCCCCGGCCCGCAGCGCCGCGGTCACCGCGGGGTAGCGCTCGGCGTCGGTCAGCTTCTCCAGCAGCCGGGCCCATGCCGACATCGACTGCTCGGGGCTGTTGCCGGAGCGCCGGGCGGCGTCCTGGAGATCGGCTGCGAGCCGTACCTCATTGCGGACGAACCCGCTGACCAGCATGAGGATCGAGATCTTCGCGCCCTCGCCGAGTCCGGTGTCGCGCAGACAGGCGAGCCCGTGCTCCATCCAGGCCACCGAGTTGGGGGTGCAGGGCGGTGTGCTGATCGGGATCCGTACCGCCCACGGGTTGCGGATCAGTGCCCCGCGCAGCGCCCAGGCCCAGCCGCTCATCCCGGTCCGCCAGTGCTCGTCGGCGCCGGGGCCGGACGGCGGGGGGCCGTAGGCCGCATCCTCCATCAGCAGCAGCAGTTCGTCCTTGGCCGAGACATAGCGGTACAGCGACATGGTGGAGACGCCGAGCTCCGCCGCGACCCGGCTCATGGAGACCGCGCCGAGGCCGTCCGCCGCGGCCAGTTTCACGGCGGCGTCGACGATCCGGGGCAGGGTCAGCCCGGGGCGGGGCCCCTTGGCGGGGCGCTCCCTCAGCCCCCAGGCGGCCTCGATGCTGGTCGGCAGGCCGGTGCCGCCGTTCGCCTCCGTGGCCATGGCCTTGAGGACCTCCGTCCGTCTCGTCCGCCGGTCTTCCTCCCGGTTGACTGCCATCCTAAGAACTGTGTATACCCTACGCAGTAGTGTGTATGGCATACGCAGAAGAAGGAGCGGGGGAGTCATGACCGATGAACCGGCCATCGAGGCGCGGGGCCTGGAGAAGTCCTATGGGGCGGTGCGCGTCCTGGAGGGCGTCGATCTGAGCGTCGCGCGCGGCAGCGTCTTCGCCCTGCTCGGCCCGAACGGGGCGGGCAAGACCACGACGGTGCGCATCCTGGCCACCCTCACCACCCCCGACGCCGGGCGCGCCCGGGTCGCGGGCTTCGACGTGGTCGCCGAACGCCGCCGGGTGCGCCGCGCCATCAGCCTCACCGGCCAGTACGCGGCGGTCGACGAGACCCAGACCGGTGCGGAGAACCTGTGGATGATGGGGCGGTTGACCCGGCTCGGCCGGGCCGACGCCCGCCGCCGCGCCCAGGAGCTGCTGGAGCGGTTCGACCTCGCCGACGCCGGACGCCGTGCCGTCGGCACCTACTCCGGTGGGATGCGCCGCCGTCTCGATCTCGCGGCCGGTCTGGTCGGCCGCCCCGAGGTCATCTTCCTGGACGAGCCCACGACCGGGCTGGACCCGCGCAGCCGCCAGGCCATGTGGGAGGTGGTCAAAGGGCTGGTGGGGGACGGGGTGACGGTCTTCCTCACCACCCAGTACCTGGAGGAGGCCGATCAACTCGCCGACCGGATCGCCGTGGTGGACGGCGGCCGGGTGGTGGCCGAGGGGACCTCCGCCCAGCTCAAGGAGCGGGTCGCCGGACAGCGGCTGGACCTGGTGCTCGACGGTGCCGACGCGTTCGCCGAGACTGCGCGCCTCCTGGGCGCCCGGCTGGTGTGGAGCGACGCCGACCGGCTCACCCTCGGCGTCGCCACCGACGGCAGCGCCGCCCATATCCGCGGACTGCTCGACGAGATCGACCCCGGACGCCGCGCGGTGGACCGCTTCACCGTGCGCGGCGCCACCCTCGACGACGTCTTCCTGGCCCTGACCGGGCACGGCGCCGCCCATGACACCACCCCCGGCACCGCCGGAGACAAGGAGTCCACCCGTGTCTGACGCGATCGTCCTCACCGGCCGGGCCATCCGGCTGAGCAGGCGCAATCTCGACGCGGTGCTCACCGCGATGCTGCTGCCCGTGATGCTGATGCTGGTCTTCGTCTACTTCTTCGGCGGGGCCATCGACACCGGTACGGAGTACGTCACCTATGTGGTCCCCGGGGTGATGCTGCTGTGCGCGGGCTTCGGCTCGGCCAACACCGCGGTCACCGTCACCCACGACATGACGGGCGGCATCATCGACCGCTTCCGCTCGCTGGACGTCGGCGGCACCGCGATCGTGGCGGGCCATGTGGCCGCGAGCGTGCTGCGCAACGCCGTCGCGACCGCCATCGTCTTCGGGGTCGCCTTCCTGATCGGCTTCCGGCCGGCCGCGGGTCCGCCGGCGTGGCTGGCGGTGGCGGGGATCCTGCTGCTGTTCATCCTCACCATCTCCTGGCTGTCGGCCTGTTTCGGGCTGATCGCCAGATCGCCGGAGGCGGCGGGTGGATTCACCTTCCTGATGATGTTCCTGCCCTATCCCAGCAGCGCGTTCGTCCCCATCGACACCATGCCCGGCTGGCTGCACGGCTTCGCGCAGCACCAGCCCGTCACCCCGGTGATCGAGACCCTCCGGGCGCTGCTGCTGGACCGGCCGGCCGGAGACAGCGCCTGGCAGGCCCTGGTCTGGTGCGGCGCCATCCTGGCGGTGGCGGTCGCCCTGTCCGGGGTGCTCTTCCGGCGCCGTACGGCATGAGGGCGTGGCCGGTGGGGCGCGCGGGGCGTCCCACCGGCCGGGCCGACGCGCGGGATCAGCCGCCGTAGGGGCTGGTCTCGCGGGCGGTGCGCAGGGCACGGCCCCACCAGTGGAGCTGGTCGAGCATGGTGGTGGCCGCCTTGTCCGCGGCGGCGGAGTCCGTCAGCCGCCCCTCCGGGCCGAACAGGTCCCAGGCGTTGTGGAAGCTGACCGAGTCGCGCACGGTGACCGCGTGGACCTCGGCGAAGACCGGCCGCAGATGTTCGACCGCGCGCAGTCCGCCGGAGATCCCGCCGTAGGAGACGAAACCGACGGGCTTGGCCCGCCACTGGCTGTAGTGCCAGTCGATCGCGTTCTTCAGGGCGGCCGGGTAGCTGTGGTTGTACTCGGGGGTGATCACGGCGTACGCGTCGGCCGCGTCCAGCCGTGGGCTCACCGCCTGAAGGGCCCGGCTCTCCTCGGGGCCGGGGGTATGGGTGAGGTCGAAGGGCAGCGGGGTGTCGGCCAGGTCGATCACCTCGACGTCCATGTCGTCCCGGAGCGCGGCGCGCTCGGTGAACCACCGCGCGACCTTCGGCCCGAAGCGTCCCTCGCGGGTGCTGCCCACGACGACGGCGAGGCGGAGCGGAGCGGTGCCGGTGGTGCTGCTGGAAGCGGTGGAGACCGCGGTCTGTGAGGTCATGGGAAGAGCCTCGGACTTAAACTTAAGTTGAAGTCAAGCTACTCTCGGCAGTATGACGCAACTGACCTGGAAGACCCATGAGCTCACGGTCGGCGATCTCTCCCGGCGCAGCGGGGTCCCGGCCTCGGCGCTGCGCTTCTACGAGCGCGAGGGGCTGATCCACAGTCGCCGTACCAGCGGCAACCAGCGTCGCTACACCCGTGACACACTGCGCCGCGTCGCCTTCGTCCGCTCCTCGCAGCGGGTCGGCATCCCGCTGGCCCGGATCCGGGAGGTGCTCGCGCTCTTCCCCGAGGACCATGTGCTCAGCAAGGAGGACTGGGCCCGGATCTCGGAGTGCTGGCGCGCGGACCTCTCCGAGCGCATCGAGCAGTTGGAGAACCTGCGCGACCACCTCACCGACTGCATCGGCTGCGGCTGTCTGTCGATCGACAAGTGCGCACTGGCCAACCCCTACGACCAGATGGCCGAGCAGGGCTCGGGTCCGCACCGGTTCCTCAAGTCCGGCTGATCCCACAGGGGTTGACCCTGCTCCCGGAGGCGCCCTCAGAAGACGTCGGGGCACCAGGGGCGGCGGCCCGCCTGCAGCAGCCGGTCCGCCAGTGCCACCGCGCCCGCGCGCTCCTCGGCCACCCGGCCCAGCGCCGCCAGCCGTACCGTCGACTCATCACCCAGCCACAGGGTGCCCAACTCGGCGATGTCCAAGGTCAGATCGGCGGAGCGGGTGGTCGGCACACAGGTGGCGCCGTCCGGGCCCGCCTCCAGGGCGAAGCGTCCGCCCGCGAGCCCGGCCCGGTCGTGCACATCGAGGACGAGGGAGCCGTCGGCCGGGTAGCCGCGGGAGGTCAGCAGCCGGGGTACGTCCAGCGGGCGCAGCCACAGGAAGTCGGCGTGGGTGGTGACCCGCGCGGCGCGTGGATCGCCGAGCAGCAGCGGCAGAAGGTCGTCCGGGGCGCGCAGCCCGGTGTCGACGCAGGTGACCCAGTCGATGGACAACAGGAAGTGCCACAGGGCGCGTTCGGCGGCCGGGGTGACCGCGATCAGATCGCGGACGGTCGCGGTGTTCCGCGGCCGCTTGCCCTCCCAGCGGTCATCGGCGGAGTAGACGAGCAACCCCTCCACGGTGCCCTCGGCGGACCGGTACACCGCGTAGAACGGTTCCTTCCAGGGGTGGCCCGGGGAGGGATGGAGGCCGGTGTTGACCCGCCACCAGAGCTCGGACCGGTCGATCACACCGTGCGTCCCGGCGCGCAGCCGCTCGTGCAGCGCGGGGCCGAGCTTCCGCACCTCGTCACCGTCGGCGAAGTCGACCCGGCCGCCGTCCGCGGGTCCGGAGTACCGCGGGTCCAGACCGGCCCGCGCCACATCCACCCGCCATTCGGTGACCCAGGTGGCCGGGCCGAAGCCGTACCGTCCGTAGATCGGGTACTCGGCGGCGATCAGACTGGCCACCACCTCGCCCCGCTCCTTGGCCGCCCGCAGGTCGCGGTCCATCATCCGGCTGAGCAGCCCGCGGCGGCGATGGGTGGGGGAGACGGTCACATTGCTGATCGCGCCGGCCGGTACCCCGGCGCCGCCGACCGCCGTCAGCCGCTGCGCGAAGCTGCGGAAGGTGGCGACACAGCGGCCCCCGTCGTACACCCCCTGCACCCGGTCCGGATCCACCTGTGACCGGCGCAGTGCCACCTCCTCCTCGGACACCTCCGGCGGCCGGAGGAAGCCGGTGTTGAGCCCGCGGCTCCAGGAGGTCAGATCGGTGTCGGCGAGCGGGGTGCGGATCTCGATGGCCATGGGGGCACGCTAGGCGTACGCCTTTCCCGGGCGCACGCGGATTTTCCCGCCCCGTCGCCGCCCGGGACCCCGTGCCCAGGACAGGGCCAGGGCGTGTCCGCAAAGTCGCGTCGGATCAGCCCGCGGCGTCAGGGGGCACCTCCCGGCGGTAGCCGGGGGAGCGTGCGATCGCAAGGCGGAGGGTCGTCCTCGTAGTGGGCCTACTCGGATGATCCCGACAACGCAGCGAGCGTGCGTGCCAGGCGTCGCGGGCCCGGCGGGACTTTGCGGACACGCCCTAGCCGAGCAGATCGTCCACCTGCGCTTCTCCCTCGCGGTACCGGCGGGCGATCTCCGCACTGCAGCCGTCGGCGGTGCGCTGGAGCTCCTGCCGACGCCGGGAGACCTGCTGCTCGTACCCGACCAGGCGGCCCATCGCGCCGTGCAGTTCCTCATCGGTGCGGGCCCCCGGGTCGGACAGGCCCACCTCGGCGAGCATCTCCTCCGCCAGCCGCTCGTACTCCGCGCTCCGCGGGGTTCCGAGCGTCACATGGCGGGCGGAGGAGCGCTGCCGGGACGGGACGTCCGCGAGGATCTTCGGCAGCAGCTCCACCAGGGCCGCGGGCGGGGCGTCCGGCACCACCGGGGGCGCCGGATCGCTGCGGCGCTCCAGTTCGGCGCGGAGGATGTCGATCCGTCCCTGCAACAGCCTGCGCACATAGCTGAGATCCGCCTCCTCGAGCTGCGCGGTGCGGCGCAGTGCCCGCAGCTCGGGCAGCCGCAGCCCGGACAGGCTCTGTCCCGCGGCCCCGGTGTCGGCGGCGTTGGCGGCGGCGTTCGTGGTCAGCGCCACGGAGTCGGCCAGGCGGCCGCCGCGCTGGCTCGGCGGCCGTGGCGGCAGCAGGCCCTCGGTGGCCGTGTGCTGCTCGGTGCCCGGTGTGATCATTTTTGTCCGTCCCCTCCAGCGGTGCGTCGTTCCCGCAGTTCCTGCCCACCTGCACCGCCTGCACGCATCGTGCCACCGTGGGTGCACCCTGTGCAGCGGCTCTCCACCCGTTCGGCCCCGGATGGACGCACGGCATGATGGTCCGTATGCGTGCTGTGGTACAGAGAGTGAACGGGGCGAGCGTCGTCGTGGACGGCGAGACGGTCGGGGAGGTCGTCGGCCCGGGGCTGTGCGTCCTGGTGGGGGTGACCCATGACGACACCCCCGAGAAGGCGGCCCAGCTCGCCCGCAAACTGTGGTCGGTGCGGATCCTGGAGGACGAGAAGTCCTGCTCGGACCTGGCCGCCCCGCTGCTGGTGATCAGCCAGTTCACGCTCTACGGCGACGCCCGCAAGGGCCGCCGCCCCACCTGGAACGCGGCGGCGCCGGGCGAGGTGGCCGAACCGCTGGTGGACGAGGTCGTGGCGCGGCTGCGGGAGCTGGGCGCAACAGTGGAAACGGGCCGGTTCGGAGCGGACATGAAGGTCACGCTCACGAACGACGGCCCGTTCACGGTGATCGTCGAGGTCTGAGAGGTCTCGGAGATCCGGGTTACTTCACCGACCCCGCCATGACGCCCTGGACGAAGTGCTTCTGGAAGGCGAAGAACACCACCAGCGGCACGATCAGGGAGAGGAAGGCGCCCGGCGCCAGCACCCCGATGTTGCTGCCGAACTGCCGGGTCTGGGTCTGCAGCGCCACGGTCAGCGGCTGCGACTCGTTGTCGGCGAAGATCAGCGCGACCAGCATGTCGTTCCAGACCCACAGGAACTGGAAGATGGTCAGACTGGCGATGGCCGGGCGGCCCAGCGGCAGCACCAGCCGGGTGAAGATCCGCCACTCGGTGCCGCCGTCCATCCGGGCCGCCTCCAGCATCTCCCGGGGAATCTCCGCGAAGTAGTTGCGGAGCAGGAAGATGGCGAACGGCAGTCCGTAGGCGACGTGGAAGAGCACCACACCGGGGATCGAGCCGAACAGCCCGAGCGAGCCGAACAGCTTGGACACCGGCAGCAGTCCGATCTGCACCGGCACCACCAGCATCGCCACGACCACCAGGAAGACCCAGTCCCGGCCGGGGAAGTCCAGCCAGGCGAAGGCGTATCCGGCCAGCGCGGCGATCACCACGACCAGCACGGTGGCGGGGACGGAGATCGCCACCGTGTTCCAGAACGCCTGGACCATGTCGGACTGCTTCAGCAGTTCCTGGTAGTTGTCGAAGGAGAGCGAACTGGGGCTGGTGAACGCCTTCCACCAGCCGGAGGTGGAGTTGTCCTCCTCCGAACGCAGCGAGGACATGAAGAGCCCGGCCGCCGGGGTGAGCCAGATCAGCCCGATCAGCAGCAGGAACGCCTGGATGAGCCCGTTGCTGAGCTTCTTGGCCAGCCAGGCGGCCGGCCCCCGCCCGGCCCGGCGGGGAGCGGGGGATGTCTTCGCGGGCGTCGCCGTGGCCGGGGCGGCCGCGGACGCGCCGGGTTCCCGCCCGGCGGTGTCGGAGAGGGTCATGACTGGCTCCTGCGGAAGCGACGGATGTTGAGGGCCATGGCGGGGACCACCAGCAGCAGCAGCAGAACGCCGAGCGCGCTGCCGAGACCCTGGTTGTTGCCGCCGCCGAAGGAGACCAGCCACATCCGGGTGGCCAGTACGCTCGCGTCCTGCTGCACCGGCCCCGGCGCGATGATGTAGACGAGGTCGAAGACCTTCATCACATTGATCACCGTGGTCACGAAGACCACGCCCAGTACCGGGCTGAGGAGCGGGACGGTGATCTTCCGGAAGATCTGCCACTCATTGGCACCGTCCATCCGGGCCGCCTCCAGGGCGTCACGCGGCAGCGAGGCCAGCCCCGCGCCGATGAGCACCATCGAGAAGCCGGTCCAGATCCACAGATAGGCGCCAATGATCGCGGGGGTGATCAGTGAGGGGCCCAGCCAGGAGATCCCCTGGTACGCCTCGGCGAAGTCCTTCTGGGGCAGTTGCAGGTGGTAGTCGCCGGACGGCAGGTCCTCGAAGCGGTACGTACCGTCGTTCCCGGTGGTGGCGGTGGCGACGACCTCGCCGCCCTTCACCGCCTCCACGGCGAGCCCCGGCAGTCCGCGTTCGGTGGGGTCGACGCGGCCCGGCTTGCCACCGCCGCCGAGGGTGAAGTCGATGAAGACCACACCGCGCAGCTCGCCCTTGGCCGCGGGGGCCGAGGACGCCGCGGCGGCGGGCTTGGCCGCCTTGGGAATGTCCTTGGGCGGTACGCCGACGAGACCGAGGTCGGCCGTGTCCCCGGGGGAGACGGACTTCGCCGTGCGGTACGAACCGTCCTTCTGCGCCGGGATGGTCCGCGGGTTCTGGGGGTGGGCCGTCGGATAGCCCTTGGTGTCCCCGGAGAAGGCGTCGTGGACGCCGACGGTCATCGCGTTCAGCACACCCCGCTCGGGGTCCGCCTCGTAGGCGACGCGGAAGATGATGCCCGCGGCGAGGAAGGAGATCGCCATCGGCATGAACATCAGCAGCTTGAAGGCGGTCGCCCAGCGGATCTTCTCGGAGAGCACCGCGAGGATCAGACCGAGCCCGGTGAGCAGGACCGGGGCCACGATGACCCAGATCGCGCTGTTGCGGATCGCCTTCGTCGTCGCCGGGTCCTGGAACATCTCGGTGTAGTTGTCGGCACCGACGAAGGTGTCGCCCGAGGCGTCGAAGAAGCTGCGCCCGACCGAGAACAGGATGGGATAGGCGACCAGGGAGCCCAGCAGGAGCAGCGCGGGCAGCAGGAAGCCCAGCGAGACCAGCTTCCTGCGGCGGGCCGCGCGGCTCCGGGGCGTGGGCCCGGACGGGGTGCTGCCCGCGTTCGCGGGCAGCACCTTGCGGACAGTGGCAGACATGACGGGCACTCAGTCCTTGTACGCCTTGGCCGCGGCGGCCTCGAGCTTGCGCGCGGTGCCCTTCGCGTCCGACGGGCTCTTCAGGAAGTCCTGGAGGATCTTCCACTCACCGGTGCCCACGGTCCCGCCGAAGGCGGCCGGGGCCTGGTCCGACATGTCGAACCGGACACTGTCCCCGGCGTCGACCAGCGATTCGGCGATCGCGCGGGTGGTCTCGTCCTTGTACGCGGTGGGCTTGAGGTTGGTGTTGGGGGAGACGAAACCGCCCGCCTCGGCCCACACCGCGGCGGCCTCGGGGCTCGCCAGGTACTCCAGGAACGCCATGGCGGCCTTCTGGTTCTTGCCCGCCTTGAGCACCACGGCCGCGTCACCGCCGCTGACCACCGGGGCCTTCTTGCCGTCCACCGCGGGGAAGGGGAAGAACCGGGCTTCCTCGCCGAGCTTCTTGTGGAACTGGCCGGAGATCAGACCGCCCACGAAGTCGCCCTCGTAGACCATGCCCGCCTTGGGCTCGCTGCCGAAGACGTTCTCCACCGACTCGGGGAAGTCGGTGCGCAGCGCCTCCGCGCTGCCCCCGGAGACCAGGTTCTTGTCGCCGAACAGCTTGCCCAGGGTGGTCAGCGCCTTGACCACGCTGGGGTCGGTCCACGGGATGCTGTGGGAGGCCAGCTTGTCGTACATCTCCGGACCGGCCTGCGAGAGGTAGATGTTCTCGAACCAGTCGGTGAGGGTCCAGCCGTCCTCGCCGCCGACGGAGAAGGCGGGCGTCCCGGAGTCGGAGACGGTCTTGGCCGTCTTGAGCATCTCGTCGTAGCTCTTCGGCGGCTGCACCCCGGCCTGCTCGAACGACTGCGGGGTGTACCAGACCGTGGACTTGTGGGTCGCCTTGAAGTACAGGCCGTAGTACGTGTTGTCGACGGTGCCGTACTTCTTCCACACGGTGGCGAAGGTGGCCCCGGCCTTCTCGCCGACCTTCTTCGACAGCGGGGTGAGCCAGCCCTTCTTGGCGAACTGCTTGAGCACGCCGACCTGCGGCACCATCACCACGTCGGGGGCCTTGCCGCCCTCGATCTTGCTGCCGATGACGGTGGAGACGTTGTCACCGGTGGGCACGAAGTTGGTCTTGGCGCCGGTCTTCTCCGAGAAGGCGTCCAGCACCTTCTTGAAGTTCTTCATCTCCACACCGGTCCAGACCCCCGCCACGTTCACGGTCTGGCCCTTGAGCTTCTGCTCGCCCTTGGCGGAGTCGTCGTCGCCGCCGCCACAGGCGGTCGCGGTCAGCGCCAGGCCGAGGACGGTGGCGGTCGCGGTGATTATTCGTCTCATCGTGGAAGTCCTTTCGCGGGAGGTCATCGGGGGTCGATGTCGCTGATCCACCAGGCGGCGGTGGAGCCGGGGAGGATGCCGGCCGGGCAGTCGCCGCTGGCCAGCAGGGGAGGTCCGGAGACCGGGGCGGGGGCCGGTTCGGTGCCGAAGTTCACGGCGCACACCAGACCGTCGCCCCGGACGAAGGCGAGCACCTCGGGCGGGGTCTCCAGCCAGCGCAGTCCGCCCTCGCCGAGCTGGGGGAGGCTGCGGCGCAGATGCAGGCCGTCGCGGTAGAGGTGCCAGAAGGAGCGGGTGTCGGCCAGCGCCCGGTCGGTGGCGTGCTCGGCGAACCACTCGGGCTGCGGCAGCCACGGCCGGGCGCCGCCCTCGGCGGGGGTGAAGCCGAACGGGGAGGCCAGCCCGGACCAGGGCAGCGGCACCCGGCAGCCGTCCCGGACGTGCCGACGGCTGCCGGTGCGGCGGAAGATCGGGTCGGTGAGCACCTCGTCGGGCAGGTCCAGCACCTCGGGCAGGCCCAGTTCCTCGCCCTGGTAGACGTAGGCGGCGCCGGGCAGCGCCAGCATCAGCAGGGCGGCGGCGCGGGCCCGCGCGGGGCCGTGGTCGGTGGTGGTGTCGCCCTCGCCGGCCGGGCCGGAGGCGTACCGGGTCACGGTCCTGACCTGGTCGTGGTTGTTGAGCACCCAGGTGACGGTGGAGCCGGTGCCAGCGATGTCGCGCAGCGCCTCGGTGATGGTGTTCTTGAAGGCGTCCACGTCCCAGCGGGCGCTGAGCAGGTGGAAGAAGAACGCCTGGTGCAGCTCGTCGGGGCGGACGTAGGCGGCGTGCTCCCGGGCGGTGGGCACCGACACCTCGCCGACCAGCAGCCGGTCGTGGCCGTCGGCTTCCGCGTACTCGTCGCACAGCGCGCGCCAGTCCCGCCACACCTGGTGCACCTCGGGCTGGTTCCAGGCCAGCGGGTTGACCGAGTCGCGGGTGCGCTCATCGGCCTCCGGGTCGGGGGAGTCGGGGAGCTCGGGGTGGCGGAAGAGGCCCGCGGCCACATCGATGCGGAAGCCGTCGACACCGCGGTCCAGCCAGAACCGCAGGACGTCGAGGAAGTACTCGCCGACCGCCGGGTTGCGCCAGTTGAGGTCGGGCTGCTCGGGGGTGAACAGGTGGAGGTACCACTGGCCCTCGCTGCCATCGGCCTCCCGGATCCGGGACCAGGCGGGGCCGCCGAACATCGCGCGCCAGTTGTTGGGCGGCAGTTCGCCGTTCTCCCCGCGGCCGTCGGCGAAGTGGAAGTACTCCCGCTCCGGGCCGCCGGGGGCGCCCGCCAGCGCGGCCCGGAACCAGGGGTGCTCGCTGGAGCAGTGGTTGGGGACGATGTCGACCAGGATCTTCATGCCCAGCCGGTGGGCGTCGGCCACCACGCTGTCGAACTCGGCGAGGTCGCCGTAGACCGGGTCCACCTCGCGGTAGTCGGCGACGTCATAGCCGTGGTCGTGCTGGGGCGAGGGGTAGAACGGGCTCAGCCAGATCCCGTCCACGCCCAGCTTCTTGAGGTAGGGAAGTCCGGCGCGGACCCCCGCCAGATCGCCTATGCCGTCACCGGTGCTGTCCAGAAAGCTGCGGATGTAGACCTGGTAGATCACCGCGTCGCGCCACCAGTGCCGCTGCGCGAGGTCCGCAGGGGACGGTGAGGGGCCGTTCGCGGCCGTGGCTGTGAGCATCGTGCCGTTTACCCGTTCTCAGCGGGCGTGCGCCGCACGCCATCGTCGGCTGTTATGCATGCATGTTAAGTAAGCGTTGCGAACGGGTGTCAACGAAAATCACAGAAGTAGCGAAGCACTGTCCGGTTTTGCGTTGTTTTATCCATCGCCGGAGCGCGACTGAGCTACTTAACGGGTAAGTAGGAAAGGGTCTCGCTGACGGGCGGGACGGTCCGGAGGGTCAGTCCGTGCGGACGACGTCGCCGAGCTCGCGCCGCAGCCGGGTGACCGTCTGCTCGGTGGACTGCCGCTGCGCCAGCGCGTCGTGCACCACGGCCTGCACGGTCAGGCTCACCTGGTCGTAGCGGGGGCTCTTGGGGCGCGGTTTGGCCGCGAGCACACCCTTGCGGAGCGTCGGCAGATACGGGTACTTCCGCACCAGCGCGGGATCGGTGTACAGATCGGCCCACACCGGCGGCAGTGCCCCCTCGGTGAGGACCCGGCGCTGGACCGCCTCGCTGGTCAGATAGGCGATCAGATCGGTGGCCGACTTCTGGTGCCGGGATTGCGCGTTGACGGCGAGGTTGGAGCCGCCCAGGACGCCGGAGCCGGGGCCGTCCGGGCCCGGCAGCGGGACCGCGCCGACCTTCCCGGCGACGGGCGAGGACGGGGCGTTGGCCAGTGAGTACACATAGGGCCAGTTGCGCAGGAACAGCAGCCGGCCGTTCTGGAACGCCCGCCGCGACTCCTCCTCCTTGTAGCGGAGGGCCTCCTTGGGTATCCAGCCGTCCCGCACCCCGCCGGTCAGGAAGTCCAGCGCCCGGCGGGTGGCCGCGGAGTCCACGGTGACCTTGGCGCCCTCGTCGCCGAGGATCGTGCCGCCCGCCGACTGCACCGCCTCGGTGACATTGGTGGTCAGCCCCTCGTACGGCAGGAACTGGCCCGCGTAGCCGTCCAGCCCGTGGGCCGGGGCGGCGGTCTTGGCCAGGCGTCTGAGCTCGGCCCAGGTCCGGGGCGGTTTCTCATGCTCCTGGGCGAGCACGTCCTTGCGGTAGTAGAGCAGCGCCGCGTTGGTCACATACGGCACCGCGCGCAGCCGCCCGCCGAAGGTGGCGGTGTCCACCACCGGGGGCAGGAAGCGGTCCAGCGGGAAGCGGTCGGCGTTCAGCGGGGAGATCCAGCCCGCCGCGGCGAACTCCGAGGTCCACGCCACGTCGATGTTGAGCACATCGAAGCGGTCGCTCCCGGAGCGCAGCCCGCTGACCATCTGCGCGCGCACCTCGTCGGCGGCGTCCGGCAGCTCGATCAGCGTGACCTTCTCCGCCGGGTGCTTGCGGTTCCAGCCGTCCAGCACACCGCGCAGATAGCTGGTGAGATCACCGCCGGTGACCAGGGTGATCGGTCCGCGGCCGCCCCCGTCGGCGGCCGTCGGCGCTCCGCCGGGACCCCGCGCGCCCGCCTGTCCGGCCACCAGCAGGGCGGTGACGAGGAGGGTTCTGCCGGCGGCGTGTGTCCACCGCATCGGTCCCTCCTTGCGCGCGCGTAACCGGTCGGATCCGGAGACCGGCATCCGGCCACCTGTATACCTGTTAGGCATGCGGGATACTAGACGTTGCAGGAAGATACAAGGGCGATCCGGCACACAGTCGGAAATGGTCCCTAACGGACATGTACGGCACGGCTGAGGAGGGCAGGGGTGCGGCTCCCTCTGCTGGCGCTACTCTCGCGCGGACCGGCCCACGGCTACGAGCTCAAGCAGGCCCTTGAGAAGCTCCTGGGCTCGGCGTACCCTCAGCCCAACATCGGACAAATCTACGTCACTCTCAACCGGCTCCAGAAGTCCGGTCTGATCGAGGGCGAGGATGTTGCCCAGTCGACCCGGCCCAACAAGCGCATCTACCGGCTCACCGACGCCGGACGCGAAGCGTTGGCCCTATGGTTCGAGGAGCCGACGGATGAGCCGCGGGTACGGGACGAGTTCTTCATGAAGCTCGCCCTCGCCCCCCAGACCGGGGACGTCGACCAGATCGGCCTGATCAACAAGCAGCGCCGGCACTATCTGAATGCCATGCGCGACCTGTCCAAACTGGCCGCGGCCGAGGAACGGGACAACAGGATCCCCCAGCTCCTCATAGAGGGAGCCATGCTGCACCTCCAGGCCGACCTCGACTGGCTGGAGCGCTGCCAGGAGGACCTGGAGGAGGAGCAGAGATGAGCCGCGAGCAGTCGAGCCGCGAGGAGTCCCCGCGCGCGGCCGGGCCGTCCGCGGACTCGATCGTGCGGGCCGAGGGCCTGGTCAAGACCTACCGCACCGAGGGCGCCGCACCCGTCGAAGCGGTCCGCGGGGTCGACCTCCATGTCGAGCGCGGTGAGTTCGTCGCGGTCACCGGCCCCTCCGGAGCGGGCAAGTCCACCCTGCTCCATCTGCTCGGCGGCCTCGACCGCCCCGACGGCGGCTCGCTCTGGCTGGACGGGAAGCAGGTCGACTCCTACAGCGAGGCCCGCTGGGCGGTGCTGCGCCGTAAGAAGATCGGCATCGTCTTCCAGTTCTTCAACCTGGTCTCCAACCTCACCGTCGCCGACAACGTGGAGCTGCCCGCGCTGCTGGCCGGGTCCACCCCGCGGCAGGCCAGGGCGGGCCGGGAGGAGCTGCTCGCCGAGCTGGGCCTGGCGGGCAAGGAGCAGAGCATGCCCGCCGAGCTGTCCGGCGGTGAGCAGCAGCGGGTCGCCCTGGCCCGGGCCCTGGTCAACACCCCGAGCGTGCTGCTCGCCGACGAGCCCGCGGGCAGCCTCGACAGCAAGGGCACCCGCGAGGTGCTGCGGCTGCTGTCCCGCTTCCACCAGCGTGGCCAGACGATCGTGCTGGTCACCCATGACGCCCGGATGGCCAGTGCCGCGGACCGCGTGATCAGCTTCTTCGACGGCCAGGTCGTCGACGACGTGGCGCTCCAGGGCGGCGGCGGACGCCGTGGCGGCGGGGTGGCCGACGTCCTCGAGCTGAAAGGCTGACCGGGGTGCGGGCCACCCTGCGCTGGGCACACGCCGATCTGCGGGCACACCGCGGCGCGGCCCTGTTCACCGTGCTCGCCACCGCCGGGATCATCGTCTCGCTGCTGCTCGCCAGCGCCTTCTTCGCCTATGCCGCCAACCCCTGGCAGCGGGTGTTCACCCAGTCCTCCGGCGCCCATGTGTGGATCCACACCCGGGCCACCGCCGACGCCGGTTCACTGGCCGGTCTCGACGGGGTCGAGGCCGCGTCCGGGCCCTTCCGCACCGCTCGCGCCACCCTCGAACACGGCGGTGCCCGCGCCTCGCTGGAGCTGCGCGCCGCCGGACCCGAGGAGCCGGACACCGCCCGGCCGCTGATCACCGGTGGCCGCTGGCTCTCCTCGGACGCGCGGGACGGCATCGTGCTGGAGAGCTCGGTCGCCCACGCCCTGTGGGCCGAGCCCGGTGACGCGCTCACCGTCCGCGCCCCCGGCGGCAAGGCCCGTACGCTGCGGGTCGCGGGGGTCGCCGAGTCCGCGGAACCGCGCTACGACCCCGGTGAGACCCCCGGCGTGGGCTGGGTGCTGCCCGGCGCCCTCAGCTCCGTCGAGACCCGCCCGGACCACCTCGGCCAGGCCATCGGACTGCGGTTGCAGGATCCGACGGACACCGACTTCGCGGTGCAGCGGGTGGTCACCGAACTCGGCGCCGAGGAGGTCACCGGGGTCTCGCTGTGGCAGCGGGCCCGCGCCGAGGCGGTGGGCGACGACCGGCTGGTGGGCCAGTTGCTCGGCCTCTTCGGACTGGGCGCGCTGCTGGCCGCCGCGCTGGCGGTGGGCGGTGCGATCACCACCCGGGTCCGCGGTCATCTGCGGGACATCTCGGTGCTCAAGGCGATCGGCTTCGCCCCCGGCCAGGTGGTCCGGATGTTCCTGGTCCAGCACCTGGGCCTGGCGCTGCTCGGCGTGGTCTGCGGCGCGGTCCTCGCCGAGGTGCTGGGACCGCATCTGCCCGGCCGTATCGGCGAGGCGGTGGCGCTGTGGCAGGCGCTCCCGGAGCACCGCTGGGCCCCGTTCGCCGTCATGGGCGGCGCCCTCGTCTTCATCGCCGCGGCCACCTGCCTGGCCGCCTGGCGCGCGGGCCGGGTTCCGCCGGTGCCGGTTGCCCGCGCCGCCATCGACCCCGGACGCCGGATGTCCGGCACCACCCGGCGGGCCCTGGGCATGCGGCTGCCGCCCGCGCTGGTGCTCGGCTGGCGCGGCGCCTTCCAGCGTCCGGTGCGCGCGCTCGCGTCCGTCGGACGGCTGGCGCTGCCGCTGCTGCTGATCACGGTCGCGGTGGGCACCTGGACCACCCTGGACCGGTTCGAGAGCCACCCCGAGAAGATCGGTCTGGCCGCGCCGCTCGCCGCCCGCGGCGAGGGGCTCTCCGACGCCCGGATCCGCGCCCTCCTCAGCAAGGACCCCGAGGTCACCGCCGTCTACCCGGGTACCGAGACCGAGGCGCTCGTCCCCGGCCAGACCGGCATGATCACCCTCCAGGGGCTGGGCACCGACCGCCACCCCTACCCGTTCTCCGTCGCCGAGGGCCGTCCCGCCCACGGCGAGGACGAGGCGGTGGCCGGACAGGGACTGCTGGACCTGCTCGACGTCGAGGTCGGCGACTGGGTCCGGATGACGGTCGGCGGAAGCCCCCAGGTGCTCCATATCGTCGGGCGGAGCATAGAGCCCGAACAGGGCGGCCGGGTGATCTCCACCTCGGTCGACACCCTCCGCGAACGCGATCCGAAGCTGGAGCCGGACTTCTACCATCTGGCGCTGCGCCCCGGGGCCAGCCCCGAGGCGGTCAGCGCCTCGCTGGCGGACACCTCGCACGGCCGTCTGGAGGTGCGGGAGATCCCCAACCCGGCCGACCGGCTCTCCGCCGTGCGCGGGGTGAGCCTCGGCCTGATCGCGGTGCTCGGCCTCATCGGTCTGGCCGAGCTGTCGACGACGATCGGCGCCGCGGTGCGCGACCGCCGCCGCGATCTGCTCGCGCTGCGGGCGATCGGGCTGACCCCGCGCCAGATCGCGGCGGTGATCGTGGCCGGGACCGGCTTCACCGCACTGGCCGCGGCGGTGGCCGGGACGGTGATCGGGACATTCGCCTCCGGCTGGATGATCGACCTCCAGGGCCGCAGCAGCGGGATGGGCGCGGGAATCGCGGAGGCGCCGCCGCTGGGGGTGCTGCTGCTGATCGGTGCCGGGGCGGTGGCCGGAGCGGTGGCCGCGGCGGCCCTGCCCGCGGCCCGCGCCGCCCGCAGCCGACTGGCGGACACCGCAAGCGACGTCCTCTGACAGACGCCGGCCCCGCCGCACCTGCGGACGCGACGGCGCGAGGACCGCATCCGCGCGAGGACCGACACGCTCAGCCACGACACGCCCCTGTAGGGGCGCGGGGAACTGCGCGAGCAACCACGACGCGGCCGCAGCCAGAAGACGACCCCCACCGCGCTCGCCCCACCGCGCCACCGCGGACGCGCTACGGCTCGACGACCACTTCCTGCGCCGCCGCCGTCGTATCCGCCAACAGCTCCGCATCCACCGGAACGTTCCGCTTCACCAGCGCCAGCGCAATCGGCCCCAGTTCGTGGTGGCGGGCCGAGGTGGTGATGAAGCCGAGCTGACGCCCCTCCTCGCCGTCGGCGGCCAGACGTATCGGCGCACCGTGGCCGGGCAGCTTGACCTCGCTGCCGTCGAGGTGGAGGAAGACCAGCCGCCGCGGCGGTTTGCCGAGGTTGTGCACCCGGGCCACCGTCTCCTGGCCGCGGTAGCAGCCCTTCTGCAGGTGCACCGCGGTGCCGATCCAGCCCAGCTCGTGCGGAATGGTTCGGTGATCGGTCTCCAGCCCCAGCCGCGGCCGCCGCGCCTCCACGCGCAGCGCCTCGTACGCCAGCGCGCCGGCCGCCGGACCCGCGGCCGCCGCGAAGGACTCCAGCCGCTCCCGCGGCAGGAACAGATCACGGCCGTGGGCGGTCTCCCGGACCACGGTGTCCTCGGGGGCCTCGGTGATGCTCCCGGCCGGGAGGTGGACCACCGCGTACGCGTCGGTGCGGTCGGCGATCTCGACCCGGTAGAAGAACTTCATGCTCTCCAGGTAGGTGATCAGATCGCCCTGGCTCCCGGGCTCCACATGGGCCCAGGTGGTCTCACCGTCGTCGACGAGGTAGAGCGCATGCTCGATATGGCCGTGCGCGGAGAGGATCAGGGCTTCGGTGGCCTGGCCCGCCGGGAGTTCCTGGACGTGCTGGGTGAGCAGCAGATGCAGCCAGCTCAGCCGGTCGGAGCCGGTGACCGTGACCACCCCGCGGTGCGAGAGGTCCACGAAACCGGATCCGTCGGCGAGTGTGCGCTGCTCGCGGAACAGGTCGCCGTAGTGGGCGGCGACGCCTTCGTCGGGGCCCTCGCCGGGGACGGCGCCGGGCAGCGACAGCAAAGGGCTCTTCATGCGCTCAGCCTACGACTTGGCCACTCGGCCCTTGGCGGAGTCACCGGAGCCCGGCCCGGAGCCCGGCCCGGAGCCCGGTCCGGGGCGCTGCTTGGCGGTGCAGTCGGCGCACCGGCCGAAGATCGCGAAATGCTTCATATCGGTGTCGAAACCGAAATCGCTCCGCAGCCGCCGGGTGAACGCCTCGGCCACCGACACATCGGCCTCGATCACCTCCGTGCAGTCCCGGCAGACCATGTGGATGTGATGGTGCCGGTCGGCGAGGTGGTACGTGGGGGCGCCATGGCCCAGATGGGCATGGCTGACCAGGCCCAGCTCCTCCAGCAGCTCCAGCGTGCGGTAGACCGTGGAGATGTTGACGCCGCTCGCGGTACGGCGCACCTCGGTGAGGATGTCGTCCGGAGTGGCGTGCTCCAGGTGATCGACTGCTTCCAGCACGAGCTGACGCTGCGGGGTGAGCCGGTAGCCGCGCTCCCGCAGATCGGTCTTCCAGTCGGTGGTCGCCACGAGCCCAGTGTAGGCGGGGCCCGGTGGAGGCTCAGCGGAAGAAGGCGATCCCGTCGTCGGGCAGGTCCTTGAGGTCCTTGGCCCACTCGCGCGGGTCGACGACCTTCTTCAGGTGCGCCGACATGTACGGCCGCAGCTCGACCTCGGGGGTGGCCTTCTCGCCCACCCACATCAGATCGCTGTTGACGTAGCCGTAGAGCCGCTTGCCGCCCGCGTAGGGCCCGGCGGCGGCGGTGCGCGCCACGGCGTCGGTGGCCAGGTCGATCTGCGGCTTGCCGTCGGCCAGCTCGCCGTACCAGACCTCGACGATGCCCTGGTCACGGCACATCACGACCTCGACCTTGCGGTCCTTGTCGATCCGCCAGTAGCCGGACTCGGACTCCAGCGGACGGACCTTCTTGCCCTCGGAGTCCAGCACCCAGGTGTGCGAGACGTACTCGATGAAGTCGCGCCCGTCGTGGGTGAAGGTCGCCTCCTGGCCGAAGTTGCACTTCTCGGCGCCCGGGAAGTCCGAGACACCGGCGCCTTCCCAGTTGCCCAGGAGGAAGACGAGCGGCACCAGGTCGGGGTGGAGGTCGGACGGAATCTCGATCATGGGCTCAGGCGATCTTTCGAGGGCGGTCGGTGACGGTGGTGCGGAGAGCGCGGATCAGCGCTGGCCCTGGAACAGCTTCTTCCAGGTGAGTGCGCAGAAGCCAAGGGTGGCGACGGCGACCAGGATCATCAGCGTGGTGAAGACTGCCTCAAGCACGGGCGCGCTCCTCGAACGGCGTGTGTCCCCCGGCTCCGCGGGCGGCGGAGGGACGGCGGAACGGATGACGGACCGGTGCCGAGTCTAGTCGGCGGTCCGGCGGCGGGCGTCGCGAGGCCCCGAGCCTAGGCTTGCCGTATGGCGAAGAAGCTGGTGATCAAGGTGACGGCGGGCGCGGACGCGCCCGAGCGGTGCTCCCAGGCGTTCACGGTGGCGGCGGTGGCCGTGGCGAGCGGGGTGGAGGTCTCGCTGTGGCTGACCGGTGAGTCCGCGTGGTTCGCGCTGCCGGGGCGGGCGGCGGAGTTCGAGCTGCCGCACGCGGCGCCGCTGCCGGAGCTGATCGAGGGGGTCCTCGCGGGCGGCGGCACCCTCACGGTGTGCACGCAGTGCGCGGCCCGCCGGGACATCGAGGAGAAGGACCTGATCGAGGGGGCGCGGATCGCGGGCTCCCAGGTCTTCGTGAGCGAGATCATGCCCGACGGAGTGCAGGCGCTCGTCTACTGAGCCGGTCAGCCGGTCAGCCGGTCAGTGGCGGTGGTTGTGCTCGTCCAGCTCCCGCCACCACCGGTCGGACTCCTCGTCCCCCGACTCGTCCCACCAGCGGTCGTCGGGTCCCCGGCGGTTGGCGACGATGGCCGCGAACGGGGGGATCACCATGGCGACGATGCACATCACGACGGCCGCCGGAACCGACCACAGGCGCACGAAGGCCCACGCCGAGATGAAGAGCGTCAGACACGCGCCCATCAGGAAGAAATATGCGTGGCGGCGTCGCGCGTACATGGTTCCAGGATACGTCCGGGGGTGCGGCGGGGGCAGCTCCTGGACCGCGCCCGCGGGCCCGGCTCGACGGACGGGAGGGCCGTACCCCGCCGAGGCGTCCAACCCCGGGGTACGGCCCTCCCGCCGTGCGTATGACGCGCGGTGTGGCGTCAGACGGTGATGGCGACCTCCGCCAGACCGCCCTTCTGGGCGACGACCGTGCGGTCCGCGGTGGCGCCGGGGACCAGGGCGCGCAGCGTCCAGGTGCCCTCGGCGGCGTAGAAGCGGAACTGTCCGGTCGCGGAGGTGGGGACCTCGGCGGTGAACTCGCCGGTGCTGTCCAGGAGGCGGACGTAGCCGGTCACCGGCTCGCCGTCCCGGGTCACCGACCCCTGGATCGTGGTCTCACCGGGCTTGATCGTCGAGGCGTCGGGACCGCCGGCCTGGGCTCCACACATGGATGTCTGTCCTTACGTCGGGGGTGAGGGGGTCAGCTGTTGGCGCCGAGCTCGATCGGCACGCCGACGAGGGAGCCGTACTCGGTCCAGGAACCGTCGTAGTTCTTGACGTTGGACTGGCCGAGCAGCTCGTGCAGGACGAACCAGGTGTGGGCGGAGCGCTCGCCGATGCGGCAGTAGGCGATGGTGTCCTTGGACAGGTCCACGCCCTCGCCCTCGTAGAGCTCCTTGAGCTCCGCGTCGGACTTGAAGGTGCCGTCGTCGTTGGCCGACTTCGACCACGGGATGTTGCGCGCGCTCGGGACGTGGCCCGGACGCTGCGACTGCTCCTGCGGGAGGTGGGCCGGGGCGAGCAGCTTGCCGGAGAACTCGTCGGGGGAGCGGACGTCCACCAGGTTGAGCGAGCCGATGGCGGCCACGACGTCATCGCGGAACGCGCGGATCGAGGCGTCCTGCGGCTTGGCCTTGTACTGGGTGGCCGGGCGGTCCGGGACCTCGGCGACCAGGTCGCGGGAGTCCAGCTCCCACTTCTTGCGGCCGCCGTCGAGCAGCTTCACGTCCTGGTGGCCGTAGAGCTTGAAGTACCAGTAGGCGTAGGACGCGAACCAGTTGTTGTTGCCGCCGTAGAGGACGACCGTGTCGTCGTTGGCGATGCCCTTCTCCGACAGCAGCTTCTCGAAACCGGCCTGGTCGACGAAGTCACGGCGCACCGGGTCCTGGAGGTCCTGCTTCCAGTCGATCCGGATGGCGTTCGTGATGTGGTTCTTGTCGTAGGCCGAGGTGTCCTCGTCGACCTCGACGATGACCGTCTTGGGGTCATCGATGCGGGCCTGTACCCAGTCGGCGTCCACCAGGACGTCACTGCGGCTCATGTGTCTCTCCTCCGGGGCAGTTGCGGCGGTGGTCATACGCTCGGACGGCCCGAGGCGGGCTCGGTTGCGAGCGTACGAGCGGAGTGCGGGAAGATCCGGCTGACGGGCCGAGGAGGGGCGGGCCGGGGGCATCTCGTCGGCGGCCACGCGTCCTCGTCTCAGACGGCGTGACAGAGCATGGCGGCGACGCGGCACAGGTCGACTGCCCGCCGCTTCGTGAGATCCGCCTGTCGCTTCATGCGTCCGATCGTAGGGACGGACCGGTGGGCGTGTCACCGGCGTGTCGGATGGTGAGACGTGATTGTCCACTATTCGGGACGGGGGCGGAGGAGTGCCTCGTGGGGGCGGTCGCGGAGCCGCGCGGCGACCCCGCGCACCCGCTGCCGCGGACGAGGCGTCTCACTGCATGGGACCACCTGGTCCGCGGGCGGCCCCGGCCGGGGGTGCCGGGGTGGCCCGTGGGGTGGCCGGTGGCGCTTCGTCCGCCGGACTCAGCCCGCCAGTTCGACGTTCTGCCCCGTGACCGAGATGTCCATGCCGTCCTTGTCGGTCTTCACCGTGTCCAGCCGCATCCCCTTCGGCAGCCCTTCCACCTGGCGCTCCATATCGGTGCGCTGCCGGACCTTCTCCTCCCAGCCCGGGACGGAGCCTCCGGGGACGGACTCGGCGTGCAGCTTGATGGTGTCGCCGTCGACCACGGTGATGGTGGAGCGCGCGGTGAGGGAGAAGCCCATCAGACTGCCGGTGATCTTGACCCGGTTGGTACCGGACGGGTCGTAGGCGACCGTGATTCCCGGACCCGCCGCGCGCGAGAGGTCCGCGTAGCTGATGTGGGCCGTACCGGTGGCGCGGTCGGCGGTGGCGGACGAGAAGTCGCCCGAGATGCCCACCGTGTGGAGCTGGGCGTCGAGTTCGGAGACCCGCACGCTGCGGCCGTTGCCCGCGTCCGTGGTCAGCCCCTCCATGCTGATGTCGACCTCGTCCAGCTCCTTGCCCGCGACCTGGGTGAGGAACGGGAAGCCCTTGATCGAGACATCGGGGGTGCCGGTCAGCCCCTGCGAGGTCTTGATCTTGTCCGCGGCCTTGGACTCGGCGATGCTCACCGCGATGCGGTCCGCGGCGACGAAGAGAACGCCGAGTATCACGGCGACGATCAGTGTGATGCGTAGTGCGCGCATGTGCGGTGGGTCCCCCCGGCTCTCGGTCAGGCGCTCGCCTGAGGTTGTGAGCCTAACCGGAGCGATGAGCCAGGGGGCCGGGGATCAGATCAGTGCGCGGCCGATCACATAGACGACGGGAGCGGCGGCGGCCAGCGGCAGCGCCACCCCGGCGGTCATATGGACAAAACGGGACGGGTAGTCGTAGCTCGCCACCCGGTGGCCGATCAGCGCGCACGCCCCGGCCGCCAGCCCCAGCAGCGCGGCGTCCGTGGTGCCGGTGCCGGTGAGCTGTCCGGCCCCGGCGCCCGCGCCCGCGGCGGCGAGCAGCGCCACCACCACGGAGGCGGCGATCGGCAGCGGCACCGCGCGGACCAGCACGGCCCCCGCCACTCCGGCCGCGCCGATCACCACGGCGTCGGTGGATTCGGCGGCCGTGGCCAGATACCCGGCCGCGATCACGGCGAGGGCGGTGGAGGCCACGGTGGCGGTCAGCCCGTAGAGCCGCTCGTCCGGTGAACTGTGGCTGCGCAGCTGGAGTACGAGCACCAGCAGCAGCCAGACCCCGAGCGTGCCGATGACCACGGTCGGGGCGTGTGTCCGCTCGGTGGCGAGCAGCCCGGCGGTCGCGGCCAGCCCGCCCGCGAAGGCGAGCGCGATGCCCTGCCGGGCGGGCCACATCCCGTTCAGCCGGAACCAGCCCGCCGCCGTGACCGCCTGGAGCAGCGCCACCACGACGGCGACCGCGGGACGGCCCAGCGGGGCGGCCCCCGCGAGGGCGGCGGCGATGACGGAGGTCAGGGCGGCCGGGACCAGTCCGGGGTGGAGGATCTGCGGACGGCCCTCGGCACGGGCCTTCTCGGCGGCGGTGAGCGGCCGGGACGTCTCCTCGGGCGCGGCGGGCGCCGTGGCGGAGGGGTGCTCCGGCCCGGCGGGGTCCGCCATGGCCGTCGGGGCGGCGGTGACGGGCGCGGGTCCCTGGGGGCCGTGCGCCGCGAACGCGGCGGCGGGCTGCGGCTGGTGTTGCTGGTCCCAGCCGGGGGAGTACGGCTGCTGCGGGTGGCCTTGCTGCTGCGGGGGGCTCTGCGGCTGCTGGTGGCCTTGCGGCGCGTGGCCCTGCGACTGCGCGTGTCCCTGCTGCTGGTGGCCCTGCGGCGCGGCGGCGTACGGGTTCTGAGCCGGGTACGCCTGCGCGTACGGGTCGGGCTGGCCGTACGCCTGCTGCGGGGCGTACCCCGGGTGCGGGGCGTGCTGGGCCTGTCGGCCCGGGGCGGGCTGGGTGTACTGGCCGGGGTGCCCCGGGTGCTGCCCGCCGTACTCCTGACCCTGCTGCGGCTGGTGCGCGGCCTGGCCGTGGCCCTGCTGGGGGTGCTGGTCCGGTGTGCCGTAGCCCGGGTGCGGGGCGTGGCCGCCGTACTCCTGACCCTGCTGCGGCTGCTGTCCCGCCTGGCCGTAGCCCTGGTCGTACCCGCCCTGGTCCCAGCTCCCGTACGGGTCGGCGGGCGGCTGCTGTCCCCCGTACGGCGTCTCCGGGGACCCGTACGGACCATGCGGCTCGTACGGGTTCTGCGGATGC
The DNA here is from genome assembly GCF_024295805.1 of Streptomyces cucumeris. Taxonomy (GTDB): domain Bacteria; phylum Actinomycetota; class Actinomycetes; order Streptomycetales; family Streptomycetaceae; genus Streptomyces; species Streptomyces cucumeris. The sequence continues at coordinate 45,156 of NZ_JANCLX010000035.1, read as the reverse complement.
TGCGGGTCGTGCGGCTGGTTGCTCATGACCTCGGGGTCACCCTCCTGCGAACGGCGGGAGCACCTCGACCGTGCCGCCCTCGGCCAGTTGGATCGTCGTGTGGTCGCGGGTGCCGACGGGCGTGCCGTCGACCAGGAACGAACAGCGCATCAGCACCCGCGCGAACTCCGGATGCCCGGTGTGCCGCCGCCGGGCCGCGTCGAGCGCCTCGGCCAGCGTCGCCGCCGCGTACGGCTCCTCCTGCGTACCGGCCGCGGCGCGGGCCGCGGCCCAGTACCGGATGGTGCCGGCGGGCGCGTTCTTCATCGCCATCGCGATCCCTTCCCGTCTACTGCCGCCTCCATGATGACGGGTGCGGGCAGCGGTCCGGACCACCGGCGGTCCGAGGGAAATGAGAGGCCCGCTGTCGGTGTCCTCGCTTACTGTTTCGGTGTGCTGGTCCGACTCATACGGGGGTATCTCAGGCCCCACGCCCGAACGATCGCGCTGATCGTGCTGTTGCAGCTGGTGCAGACGCTGGCCACGCTCTATCTGCCCTCGCTCAACGCCGACATCATCGACGGCGGCGTGGTGGAGGGGGACACCGGTTACATCCTGCGTATCGGCGGTTTCATGATCGCCGTCACGCTGGCGCAGATCGTGTGCGCCATCGGCGCCGTCTACTTCAGCGCCCGCACCGCCATGGCGCTCGGCCGGGACGTCCGGGCCGCGGTCTTCGACCGGGTGCAGTCCTTCTCCTCCCGGGAAATGGGCCATTTCGGGGCGCCCTCACTGATCACCCGCACCACCAATGACGTCCAGCAGGTGCAGATGCTGTGCCTGATGGGCTTCACGCTGATGGTCTCGGCGCCGATCATGTGCGTCGGCGGAGTGATCATGGCTCTCAACCAGGACGTCCCGCTCTCCGGACTGCTGCTGCTGATCGTCCCGGTGCTCGGTGTCATCGTCACCCTGATCGTCCGCCGGATGCGCCCGCTGTTCCGCGGCGTCCAGGAGCGCATCGACACCGTCAACCGGGTGCTGCGCGAGCAGATCACCGGGATCCGGGTCATCCGCGCCTTCGTCCGGGACGGCCATGAGCGCGACCGCTTCACCGGGGCCAACGGCGAGCTGATGGACGTCTCGCTGCGCGCCGGGCGGCTGATGGCGCTGATGTTCCCCGCGGTGATGCTGGTGGTGAATGTCTCCAGCGTCGCCGTGGTCTGGTTCGGCGGACACCGGATCGACAGTGGCGGTATGCAGATCGGCGCGCTGACCGCGTTCATCAGCTATCTGATGCAGATCCTGATGGCCGTCATGATGGCCACCTTCATGTTCATGATGGTGCCGCGTGCCGAGGTCTGCGCCGAGCGCGTCCAGGAGGTGCTGGACACCCGGACCAGTGTGGTTCCGCCGCTGGTGCCCGTCCCGCCCGCGCCCACCGGCGGTGGACGGGGTCTGCTGGAGCTGCGTGGTGTGGAGTTCCGCTATCCCGGCGCCGAGGAGCCCGTGCTGCGCGAGATCTCGCTGATCGCCCGGCCCGGCCGGACCACCGCCGTGATCGGCTCGACCGGCAGTGGCAAGTCCACCCTGCTGGGGCTGGTGCCCCGGCTGTTCGACGCCACCGACGGCAGCGTCCATATCGACGGAGTGGACGTCCGCGATCTCGACACCGAGATCATGTCGCAGTCCATCGGGCTCGTACCGCAGAAGCCGTACCTCTTCTCCGGCACCGTCGGCTCCAACCTGCGCTACGGCAAACCGGACGCCACCGACGAGGAGCTGTGGCAGGCCCTGGAGACCGCCCAGGCGCGGGATTTCGTGGAAGCCATGGAGGGCGGGCTCGAGGCCCCGATCGCCCAGGGCGGCTCCAATGTCTCCGGCGGCCAGCGGCAGCGGCTGGCCATCGCCCGCGCCCTGGTCCGCAGACCCTCGGTCTACCTCTTCGACGACTCCTTCTCGGCGCTCGACTACGCCACCGACGCCCGGCTGCGGGCGGCGCTGACGGACCAGACGCGGGACGCCACCGTCGTCATCGTCGCCCAGCGGGTCTCCACCATCCGCGGCGCCGACCAGATCGTCGTCCTCGACGCGGGGCGGGTCGTGGGCACCGGTACCCACACCGAGCTGATGGCGGACAACGAGACCTACCGCGAGATCGTGCTCTCCCAGCTCACCGAGCAGGAAGCCGCATGAGCGGCCCGCCGCCCGGCCTGCGCCGCCGCCCCTGCCGCCCGTCGTTCCCGTCCGCGCCCCCGAAGGACCGCCCATGAGTACCCCGGCGCCCCGCAGGGGCCCGGCTCCCGCCGCCGGGCCCGCCCGCTTCATGGGCGGCCAGCCCACCGAGCGGTCCATGGACTTCCGCGGCTCCGGCCGCCGGCTGCTGGGCAGACTGCGCCCCGAGCGCGGCATCGTGCTGGTCGTGCTGGCCCTGTGCGCGGTCAGCGTCGCGCTGTCGGTGCTGGGTCCGCTGATTCTCGGCAGGGCGACCGACCTGATCTTCGCGGGGATCATCGGGCGTGAGCTGCCGGACGGCGTCACCAAGGAGCAGGCCGTCGAGCGGCTGCACCGGGACGGCGAGGACACGCTGGCCGACATGGTCGCCTCCATGGACGTCCACCCCGGCCAGGGCATCGACTTCGGCGCGGTCGGCGATGTGCTGCTGTGGGTGCTGGCGATCTACGTCTTCGCCTCGCTGCTGGGCCTGGTCCAGGCGCGGGTGGCCACGGTGGTGGTCCAGCGGGTGGTCTTCCGGCTGCGTGAGGACGTCGAACACAAGCTGGCGCGGCTGCCGTTGGCGTACTTCGACCGCCAGCCGCGCGGTGAGGTGCTCTCCCGCGCCACCAACGACATCGACAACATCCAGCAGACGTTCCAGCAGACCCTGAGCCAGATCATGGCCTCGCTGCTGACGATCATCGGGGTGCTGGCGATGATGTTCTGGATCTCGCCGCTGCTGGCACTGGTCGCGCTGGTGACCGTCCCGGTGTCGGTGGTGGTCGCCACCAAGATCGGCAAGCGGGCGCAGCCGCAGTTCGTCAGCCAGTGGAAGACCACGGGCACGCTCAACGCCCATATCGAGGAGATGTACACCGGCCACTCGCTGGTGAAGGTCTTCGGGCGGGAGAAGGAGTCCGCGGAGCTGTTCCGCGAGCAGAACGAGAAGCTGTACGAGGCGGGCTTCCGGGCCCAGTTCATCTCCGGGCTGATCCAGCCCGCGATGATGTTCATCGGCAACCTCAACTACGTACTGGTCGCGGTCGTCGGCGGGCTGCGGGTGGCCAGTGGCGCGCTGTCCATCGGTGATGTGCAGGCGTTCGTGCAGTACTCCCGGCAGTTCAGCCAGCCGCTGACCCAGGTCGCCTCGATGGCCAATCTGGTGCAGTCCGGGGTGGCGTCGGCCGAGCGGGTCTTCGAGCTGCTGGACGCCGAGGAGCAGAGCCCGGACCCCGAGGGCGCGCAGCGGCCGGGGACCGTGCGCGGCCAGGTGGAGTTCGAGGAGGTCTCCTTCCGCTACCAGCCGGAGAGGCCGCTGATCGACGGCCTCACGCTCTCGGTGCGGCCCGGCCAGACCGTGGCCATCGTCGGGCCGACCGGCGCCGGGAAGACCACCCTGGTCAATCTGCTGATGCGGTTCTACGAGGTCAGCGGTGGACGGATCACCCTGGACGGGGCGGATATCGCCGCGATGTCACGGGAGGATCTGCGCTCCCACATCGGCATGGTGCTCCAGGACACCTGGCTGTTCGGCGGCACCATCGCGGAGAACATCGCGTACGGCGCGGAGGGCGCGAGCTTCGAGCGGATCGTGGCGGCCGCGAAGGCCACCTACGTCGACCGCTTCGTACGGACCCTGCCCGACGGCTACGACACGGTGATCGACGAGGAGGGCTCCAACGTCAGCGTCGGTGAGAAGCAGCTCATCACCATCGCCCGCGCGTTCCTCTCCGAGCCGTCGATCCTGGTGCTGGACGAGGCGACCAGTTCGGTGGACACCCGCACCGAGGTGCTGATCCAGCGGGCGATGGCCTCACTGCGGACCGGCCGGACCAGCTTTGTGATCGCGCACCGGCTGTCCACCATCCGCGACGCCGACGTGATCCTGGTGATGGAGAACGGGCGGATCGTGGAACAGGGCACGCATGACGCGCTGCTGGCCGCGGAGGGTGCGTACGCCCGGCTGTACACGGCGCAGTTCGCGGAGGCGGCGGTCGAGGCGGAGTAGGGACGGTCCCGGGACCGCTGGGAGCCGGTGCCGGTCAGGCGCGGGCCAGCGCCCAGTCCGCCACCCGCTCCAGCAGGGCGTCCGGCGCCGCCGTCTCGGCGTGGCCGAAGCCCGGCTCGATCCACAGCTCTGTGGACGACGGATCGGCCGCGCCCGCCAGCATCCGTGGATGGTCCAGCGGGAAGTACGGGTCCCGGTCGCCGTGCACCAGCAGCAGCGGGGTCGGTGCGATCAGCGGTACCGCGGCCACCGGCGGCAGCGGTTCGGGGTCCCAGCCACGGCCGTCGATCCGGGTGCCCAGCCCGTAGCGGGAGACCAGCCGTCCGGCCGGGCGGGTGATCGCCCAGTGCACCCGGCGCATCGGAGCGGTTCCCCGGTAGTACCAGCGGGCGGGGGCGCTCACGGAGATCACAGCATCGGCGCGCGCGCCCATGCGCCCCCCGTGCTCCTCGCTCACGGTTCCCTCGGACGGCTGATTTTCGATGTCCGCTCCCTGGAGCGCGGCCTGCCGGAGCACCACCGAGCCGCCCATCGAGAAACCGACCGTGGCGACCCGCCGATGGCCGAGCCGCCGGGCCCAGCGCACCGCCTCGGCCAGGTCCAGTACCTCCCGGTCGCCCACCGTGGACCGTCCGCCGGACCGTCCATGCCCCCGGAAGGAGAACGTGATCACGGCCGTGTGCTGGGCGAACGCCCGCGCCACCCGCCGCAGTGCCGGGCGCTCCAGCGCACCGGTGAACCCATGCGCGACGACCAGCGCGAGGCCGTCCCCGTCCGCCGCGGCGGACGGCGGGGGCGGCTCGTAACGGGCCTCGATCGGCACCCCGTCGGCCGTCAGCAGGGTGGCCCTGTGGTCGCGCGCAGTGACCGACGGCACGGAACGGCGAGCAGATCGAGCCTCTCCTCCGGGTGTCATGTGGGTTATTCTGCTGTGAAGAGGATCCGGGCAGCGTTGCCCCCGGGTCCTTTTGTGCTTTCAGGGGCACGGTGTGCGCATGAGCGGGCACAAGCCTTCGAGGGCGCGGACCGCAGAGACGGAAGAAGTAGCCGGAGAAGTAGCCGCAGACTCCCCCAGGCGCTGCCTGGGAGGTGCCCCCTCTCGCAAGGGACCGAGGAGGAACCGAGGTAATGGGCGAGCGAAGCGTGCTCAATGTCAGGACCACGACCGAGGCGGGTGGTGGACGATGAGTTCCCTCCTGCTGCTGACCAACGCACTCCAGCCCTCGACGGAGGTGCTCCCCGCCCTCGGCCTGCTGCTGCACAACGTGCGGGTCGCCCCGGCGGAGGGCCCGGCCCTGGTGGACACCCCGGGCGCCGACGTCATCCTGATCGACGGCCGCCGCGATCTGCCGCAGGTGCGCAGCCTGTGCCAGCTCCTGCGGTCCACCGGCCCCGGCTGCCCGCTGGTCCTGGTGGTGACCGAGGGCGGCCTCGCCGCCGTCACCGCGGACTGGGGCATCGACGACGTCCTGCTGGACACCGCGGGTCCGGCCGAGGTGGAGGCCCGGCTGCGGCTGGCCATGGGCCGCCAGCAGATCACCACCGACGACAGCCCCATGGAGATCCGCAACGGTGATCTCTCGGTCGACGAGGCCACCTACAGCGCCAAGCTCAAGGGGCGTGTGCTCGATCTCACATTCAAGGAGTTCGAGCTGCTGAAGTACCTGGCCCAGCACCCCGGCCGCGTCTTCACCCGCGCCCAGCTCCTCCAGGAGGTCTGGGGCTACGACTACTTCGGCGGCACCCGTACCGTCGACGTCCACGTCCGGCGGCTGCGGGCCAAGCTGGGTCCGGAGCACGAGTCCCTCATCGGGACCGTCCGGAACGTCGGTTACCGGTTCGTCGTGCCCGAGAAGGTCGAGCGTGCCGCCGAGGAGGCCAGGGCCAAGGCGTCGGCGCCGAAGTCCACCCGCGAGGCCCCCGGGGGCGGTGCGCGGACCGCGGCCGAAGCGGCCGGGGCACGACCGGCCAATACCTAGCTGGACCCGCGTAGACTGCCGCGCGTGGCCAAGGTGACGCGGGATGATGTGGCAAGACTGGCGGGGACCTCGACCGCGGTCGTCAGCTACGTCATCAATAACGGACCAAGGCCGGTCGCCCCGGCCACGCGCGAGCGGGTGCTTGCCGCGATCAAGGAGCTCGGCTACCGGCCGGACCGCGTCGCGCAGGCGATGGCGAGCCGCCGTACCGACCTCATAGGGCTGATCGTCCCGGACGCCCGGCAGCCGTTCTTCGCGGAGATGGCACACGCCGTCGAGCAGGCGGCGGCCGAGCGCGGAAAGATGGTCCTGGTCGGCAACTCGGACTACCTCGACGACCGCGAAGTGCACTATCTGCGCGCCTTCCTGGGGATGCGGGTGTCCGGGCTGATCCTGATCAGCCAGGGCCCCAGCGAGAACGCCGCCGCCGAGATCGAGGCGTGGGACGCCCGGGTGGTGCTGCTCCACGAGCGCCCCGAGGCCATCGACGACGTGGCCGTGGTGCTGGACGACATCGGCGGCGCCCAGCTCGCGGTGCGCCATCTGCTGGAGCACGGCCACCCGTACGTCGCCTGTCTGGGCGGCACCGAGATAACGCCCACCGTCGGCGACCCGGTGACCGACCACGTCGAGGGCTGGCGCCGGGCCATGCAGGAGGCCGGACGGTCCACCGAGGGACGGCTCTTCCACGCTCCGTACAACCGCTACGACGCCTACCGGGTCGCACTGGACCTGCTGGCCGGCCCCGACCGGCCCCCCGCGATCTTCTGCGCCACCGACGACCAGGCGTTCGGTGTGCTGCGGGCGGCGCGCGAACTGCGTATCGACGTCCCCGGCGAGCTGGCGGTCGCGGGCTTCGACGATGTGAAGGAGGCCGGGCTCACCGATCCGCCGCTGACCACGGTCGGTTCCGACCGCCCGGCGATGGCGCGGGCCGCGGTGGACCTGGTGCTGGACGACGGCGTACGGGGCGGTTCGCGCCGGGAGCGGGTCAAGCAGTTCCCGTCGGCGCTGGTGATCCGGCGCTCCTGCGGCTGCGCCTGACCCCGAGCCGGAACGGGCCCGCGGCCGGGCGGTCGTGACGGCCGGGACCGGCCTCCTTATCCCGGGCATACCGGTTTCTGCCGGGCTTCTCAGCGGCTCCTCACGCTGTTCTCATCCGGCCGAGACACCGTCGAACCATGACGGACAGCATGCGCCACAGCCGCGACGACGAGCCCCAGCCCTTCTCCTACGGCGGGACGCCGGGCCACCCGGTGCCGCCCGCGTACCCGCCCGCGCAGCCGGTCATCACGCCCTCCGGGGCCACCGTGTGGCCGGGTCCGGGCGGGGCGGGCGGTGCGGACGGCGGCGGGGGCACCACCGCCGCCCTCCCGGACGGTCCGCCGTCCGGCGGCCGTCGCGCCCGGCGCCGCGCACCGCGCTCCCTGGCGCTGATCGCGGCGGTGGCGGTGGCCGCCGCGCTGGTCGGCGGCGGGGCGTCGGCGCTGGTCGTCCGGGCCGCGGACAAGCCCGCCACCGAGATCTCCACCCCGGTCGTCAACACCGGCTCCGGCGGCGACAGCGGGGTCTCGGCGGTGGCCGCGGCGGTGAGCCCGAGCATCGTCGAGATCAGCGCCTCCTCGACGGCCGGCAAGTCCACCGGCTCCGGTGTGGTGCTCACCCGGGACGGCGAGATCATCACCAACAACCATGTGATCTCCGGCGCGGACTCGGTCAAGGTGTCCGCACCGGACGGCAGCACCAGGAGCGCGTCGGTCATCGGCACCGACAGCGGCAAGGACCTCGCGCTGATCAAGGTGAAGGACGCCGACGGGCTCAAGCCCGCCACCCTCGGCGACTCCAGCAAGGTCCAGGTGGGCGACCAGGTGGTGGCCATCGGCTCGCCCGAGGGGCTGACCGGCACCGTCACCAGCGGCATCGTCTCCGCGCTCGACCGCAAGGTCACCGTCTCCACGGGGGAGGGCCAGGACCAGGGCCGGGGAGGGGACGGCGGCCGGTGGCCCTTCGAGTTCGGCGGCGGCGAGTACAACGGCGACGTCGGCTCCTCCACCACCTCCTACAAGGCCATCCAGACCGATGCCTCGCTCAACCCCGGCAACTCCGGCGGTGCCCTGATCAATATGAAGGGCCAGGTCATCGGCATCAACTCGGCGATGTACTCATCGGCTTCGGAGCGTGCCTCCGGCGGCTCCGCGGGCAGCGTAGGCCTCGGCTTCTCCATCCCGGTCAACACCCTCAAGGCCGATCTCGACACCCTGCGCGACGGCGGCACCGACTCCTGACCACCGCCGCCGCGGCGCCCGCCGTGCGAGGCTGGCAGCGACGCCCGCCACCGTCCGGGGCGGAGCGGCCCCGCCGGCGGGGCGCACCGCCCCACCGTCATCTGTGAGGAAACCGGCCCATGACCCCCGCCGACCAGGGCGATCAGCCCGCCCGCATCCTGATCGTCGACGACGAGCCGGCCGTCCGCGAAGCCCTGCGCCGCAGTCTGGTCTTCGAGGGCTACACGACCGAGGTCGCCGTCGACGGTCTGGACGCGCTGGAGAAGGCCGCGAGCTGGGCCCCCGAGCTGATCGTCCTCGATGTGCTGATGCCCCGGATGGACGGGCTGACGGCCGCCCGGCGGCTGCGCGCGTCCGGGGTGACCGTCCCGGTGCTGATGCTCACCGCGCGGGACACCGTCGGCGACCGGGTCACCGGGCTGGACGCGGGCGCCGACGACTACCTCGTCAAACCCTTCGAACTCGATGAGCTGCTCGCCCGGATCCGTGCCCTGCTGCGCCGCAGCTCCTACGCCGCGGCCGCGCACGAGGCGGTCACCGAGGACGACGCGCTCACCTTCGGCGACCTGCGGATGGACCTGGCCACCCGCGAGGTGACGCGCGGCGCGCGGCGGGTGGAGCTGACCCGGACCGAGTTCACCCTGCTGGAGATGTTCCTCGCCCACCCCCGCCAGGTGCTCACCCGTGAGCAGATCCTCAAGGCGGTGTGGGGCTTCGACTTCGAGCCCTCGTCCAACTCGCTCGATGTGTACGTGATGTACCTGCGCCGCAAGACGGAGGCGGGCGGTGAACCGCGGCTGGTGCACACCGTCCGCGGAGTCGGCTACGTCCTGCGCCCCGGGGACGGCGATCCCTCGTGACCGGGGGCGGTCCGCTGCGCGCACGGCTGCCGCTGCGCTCCCGGCTGGCGCTGCTGACCGCGGTCGCGGTGGCGGTCGCGGTGGCGCTGTCCGCGTTCGCCTGCTGGTTCGTCACCCGGGAGCAGCTCACGGGCGCGCTGGACGACAAGCTCCACGATGTCTCCGGCGTCTACGTCCGCGATCTGGTGGAGGCGCAGAGCACCTGCTCGCCCCAGTCCCAGCCGGGCGCCGGATCCCGGCCCGGCGCGTCCGACGTACAGCTCGTGCTCTCCGACGGGGACCGGTGCGTCGCCCGTGGCTCCCGCGCCGTGAAGGTGACCGGGGACGACATCGCGGTGGCCCGGGGGCGGCTCAACGACGTCACCCACGACGGCAGGGCGGCGGACGGCACCCGGATGCGGGTGTACACCTTCGTCACCTCATCGCAGGGCGGTATCCCGCCGTTGACGGTGTCCGTCTCCCGGCCGCTGAGCGAGGTCACCGAACCGCTGGGCACCCTCGCCCTGGTGATGCTGGTGGTCGCGGGTGTCGGTGTGCTCGGCGCCGGGGCGGCGGGGCTGTGGATCGCCCGTACCGGGCTCAAACCGGTGGACCGGCTGGCGGAGACGGTCGAGCATGTGGCCCGCACCGAGGACCTGGCGGTGCGCATCCCGGCCGAGGGCGACGACGAGATCGCCCGGCTGTCCCGGTCCTTCAACGCCATGGCGGCCGCTCTGGCCTCCTCACGCGACCGCCAGCAGCAGCTCATCGCGGACGCCGGACATGAGCTGCGCACCCCGCTCACCTCGCTGCGCACCAATGTGGAGCTGCTGGTGCGCAGCGAGCAGACCGGCCGCGCACTGCCGCCCGCCGACCGGGACGCGCTGATGGCGAGCGTGAAGGCGCAGGTCACCGAATTGGCCGCGCTGATCGGCGATCTCCAGGAGCTGGCCCGGCCGGACGCGCTGCCCGGCAGCGGACCACTCCAGGTGGTCGCGCTGCACGAGGTGGCGCTGGCCGCGGTGGAGCGGGCCCGGCTGCGCGGGGTGGGGCTGACCGTCGACGCGGCGCTGGACCCCTGGTACGTCCGCGGGGAACCGGCGGCCCTGGAGCGGGCGTTGGTCAACCTCCTGGACAACGCCGTGAAGTTCAGCCCTGCGGGGGGTGCGGTCGATGTCGCGCTCAGCGGCGGGGAGCTGACCGTACGGGACCGGGGGCCGGGTGTCGCGGACGATGAACTGCCGCATGTCTTCGAGCGGTTCTGGCGTTCCCCGTCCGCCCGCAGCCTCCCCGGCTCCGGTCTGGGGCTGTCGATCGTGGCCCGTGCCGTCCAGCGGTCCGGCGGCGAGGTGGGGCTGCGGCCCGCGGCGGGCGGCGGCACCGTCGCCTGGATCCGGCTCCCGGGAGCGCCGACGGCCCCGCCCGGGGAGGCGGGGCCGTCGGGCTGAGGCTCTCAGCGGGTCTTGCCCAGGTGCAGTTCGGTGCCGACCAGGTCGGCCACGATGCCTTCCGGCTTCACATGGATGTTCTGGATGTGGATGCCCTTGGCCTTCTTCGGCATCTGGAAGGAGAGCGACAGCTTCTCCGACAGCTCCGGCACCTTCAGCTTGGTCAGTGCGGAGGCCACCGCCGGGTTGATCCCCAGCTTCTTGACCAACTGCGGGTGTTCGGCCACCAGATCGACGAAGTTGACCTTCATCAGCGCCGGGATGAACTTCGGCGAATTGGTGATCCGCTCCACCCGCTCGTTCTCCGGGAGCGACCGTCCCGCGGACTCCGGCTCCACCCCGAGCTGCCGCGCCACGGATCCCACCGTCAGCAGCGCCTTGGCCTTCTCGGCGTCCCGGCTGATCCGCTCCGCGGTCTTGCGGTGCAGCCGCAGTCCCTCGTCGCGGCCGGGGCGGTAGGTGGCGACCCCGGGCATGTCCAGGCGCATTCCGCTGACGCTCGTGGAGATCCCGCGGTCCCCGTCACGGCGGATCTTCGCCATGGCGTGCATGGTCACCTGCTGTCCGGCGACCGGGAGTTTGCCGTCGGCGCGCACCGACTCGGGGCCGGTGGCCCGGAACTTCACCTGGGAGGCGCCCAGTTCACGGTTGAGGTCCTCGAAGGCCAGCAGCACATCGCCCTTCATCTGGCCCGCCACGGCGCCGTGGATGGAGCTGGGCAGATCGCCGGTGAGGGTGATGTCCTCGGCCCTGGCGCTCACTTCGGCGAGCGAGACCCGGTCGGCCGCCACATCGGGCACCGTGACATCGACCCGGTCCAGATGCTTGTCCCACACCTGGGTGAGGAACGGGAAGCCGTGGATGGTCACGTTCGGCGCGGTGGCCAGCCCCATCTTCTTCTGGAGCTGTTCCTCGGCCTTCTTCTCCGCGTACATCACGGCGCAGCGGTCGGCCAGCAGCAGCAGAGCGGTTGCCACCAGGGCGCCGATCACCAGCTTCGCCGCGATCGGCACGGCCGCGAAGCGGTTGCGGGCGCGCCGGGAGCGGCGGCGGTGGTTGGGCGGTGTCCACGGCTCGTCCGCGGTGCCCTCGCCGTCGGCGCCGTCCTCGTCATCGGCCTTCAGCCCGAGACCGAGCGGGTCGTCCGGGTCGTACGGGTCGGCCAACTCGGCCAGTTCCTCATACGGGTTGCTGTAGACGGCCGGGTCGGGCGCTGGGGCGGCGTCCTGGGCCGGGTGCTGCGCGCCGATGCGCGCGAAGTCATGGGCGCTGTCGTACGTGTCGTCGTACGCGGGGAGGTATGCGGTGTCGTTCAAATCCGTGCTGGTTACATCGGTGTGAGAATTCCGGGGACGGGGTGGAGATATGCGTGTGGGGGATCGCATCGGACCATCCCACCACGGCATACTGCACCCCTTGCAAGTCCTAGCGGTGATACGTGGCGAACGGCACGCTCACCGTCCACCGCGCGAGACGGCGCGGGCCTCGGTCACCGTCACCGTCCGCCCGTTCATCTCCTGCCCGTCGAGCTGGGACATAGCCTTCTCGGCCGCCATGTCCTCCATTTCCACGAAGCCGAACCCGCGGGAGCGGCCGCTCTCCCGGTCGGTGATGACGGTGGCGTCCAGCACCTCGCCGATCTGCCCGAACAGGGTCGCCAAGTCGTCCTTCGTCACCTGGTAGCTCAGGTTGCCCACATGCAGTCGCTTCGACATGACCGGCTCTCCTCGTTCTGGGTGCAGCGAATCGGGATAATGTTCTCAACTCCCAACAGCCCAGGCATTACGGGTGGGCCGAACCGGTCATACGGCAGCCGCCGCCGCCGGTCCGGTCAGCGGCCGCCGCCGCCCTTCACCGCGCGGAGCGAGTACATCAGCGGAATCCGCGGATGCCCTTCGGGGAACGCGTACCCGCGTGTCTCGTCGCGCTCCAGCGCCGGATAGCGCTGGAACGCCGTGGTCGGGTGCTCGTGCAGGAACTCGATCCGCAGTCCCGCCCCGGCCAGGGCGGTCACCACCTCGCCCAGCGGATGCAGCCACTGCACGGAGACGGTCCGGGTGAGCGGCGGACCGTCGGTGTAGGTGTGCGGGGAGTCGAAGGTCTCGGCCCCGGGCTGGAAGTAGTCCTCGACGACGCGGGTGCCGTCGTCGTCGAGGGTGTCGGTCAGCGGGTGGAACTCCACGAGGTACAGCGCGCCCCCGTCCACCAGCAGCTCGGACACCACCCGCGCCCAGCGGACCAGGTCGGGCAGCCAGACCAGGGAGCCGCGTCCGGTGTAGACGATGTCGAACCGCGCCCCGCCGAGGGCCTCGACGGCCGCGTACACATCCGAGACGACGAACCGGGCCCGGTCGGCGAGGCCGATGTCCCCGGCCAGACCGCGCGCGGTGCGCACGGCGGGCTCGGAGAAGTCCAGGCCGGTCACCTCCGCGCCGCGGCGGGCCCAGGAGAGGGTGTCCTGTCCCATATGGCACTGGAGGTGGGCCAGCCGTCTGCCCCGTACCTCACCGAGCTCCGCCGGTTCGAAGGGGCGCAGGGTGGAGGCTCCCGCGCGGAACCCGGCCAGATCGTAGAAGTCGCTGGCGGCGTGGACCGCGACCCGGTCGTCCCAGTTCTCCCGGTTGCGCGTCAGCCAGTCGGGGGCGTTGTCGGCGGTGGTCATGGCCGGACGGTAGCGGCTGCGGACCGGGGTGGCGAACGGATTTCCGGGGGCCGCCGGCGGGCGGGGCCTTGGTCCTGAAACGGACGGCCGTAAGTCCCGCCGGAAGGGAATTCGATCTTATGGCCCGGTGATATGCGGCACAGCCCACTACGGGCCTACTACGGGAATTAGGGGTGAGGTCGCATAGCGGGCGGTCAAGTTTTCACCCATTGATCAACTTGCTGTGAATCCCCAGCTCAGACCTGTTTTTGCGACCTCTTTAACCGGCTTGCAAGGTGATCGGGGAAGGAATCTTGACCCTTAAACCGCTACTGGTCTCCTTAGTAGAGACTTATCTTGGCGGAATCGCGGTGACGGGATACCAAGGAGCGTCTGTTCCGGCCCCCAGCCGGTACCCCTGACGTTCTGGAGGTCGTTTCTCTATGTCGCCGCGTGCCATATTCCGCCGTTCCTCTCTCCTCTCCGGCCGTCGCGCCCGCGTCGCCGTCGTCGCCGCGGGCGTGAGCGCCTCGGTCGCGCTCGGCGCCGGAGCGGCGCTCGCCGCCGAAGCCGCCAAGAGCACCGACACCCTGACGGTGAGCTCCGCCGCCTCCCTCGGGGCCTCGGTGAAGGCTCAGGCCGCCGCCGTGGAGAAGGCCGTCACCGCCGAGAAGGCGGCGGCCACCAAGGTCACCGCGGCCAAGGCCGCCGAGGACACGTGGGTGACCCCGGTCGCCAAGTACACGCTCGGCGCCACCTTCGGCCGCGCGGGCGCCCTGTGGACCAACAACCACAGCGGCCAGGACTTCGTCGTGCCGACCGGCACCTCGGTGCGCGCCGTCCACGACGGTGTGGTCGTCAAGGCGGGCCCCAACGGCGGCGGCGACGGTCCGGCGTACGGCAACGCCATCGTGATCAAGCACGACGACGGCAGCTACACCCAGTACGCCCACCTGTCGGACATCCGTGCCTGGATCGGCGAGACCGTGAAGACCGGCGAGGAGATCGCCCTCTCCGGCTCCACCGGTAACTCCACCGGCCCGCACCTGCACTTCGAGGGCCGCAGCACCCCCGACTACGGCTCGGCCTACGACACCGGCCGCTACATGAAGGACCGTGGCATCCGCTACTGACCCTGATGGGCCTGCGTCACCAGATCGAGGGCGACTTCGAGGGCAGCCTTGCGCTTGTCCTCGGGGTCGCCCTCGATCGTCTGCAGGGCGAACAGCCCCGCGTGCATGCTGAACAGCGCGGTCACACAGCGGACCTGGTCCGACAGTGAGGCGTCGTGCTCCCGGATGAGATCGGACATCGCGAACATCCGGTCCTTGAAGAGCTGGCCGATGCTGCTCAGCTCGCGCACCGTCGCCTGGTTCTCCTGCATGAAGCGGAACAGCGGGGCGGCGTTGGTCAGCGCGGCGCTGTAGCGGCGCAGCAGCTCCTGCTTGGTCTCCAGGGTGCGGGGCTGCTCCGCGCCCCAGGCGATCAGCTCGTCCAGCGGCCGCCCGAGGTCCTGGAAGAGGCTGAGGAGGATGTCCTCCTTGGTCTTGAAGTGGTAGTACAGGGCGGCCTTGGTGACCTCGAGGTGCTCGGCGATCTCCCGCAGCGAGGTCTTCTCGTAGCCGCGCTCGGCGAAGAGTTCCAGGGCGACGTCCTGGATGCGCTGGCGGGTGTCTCCCCGGCGCGCCTTCGGCTCGCCTCCGCGCGCTGTGCTGCCCATGGTCGTCTCCTGTGTCCGTGTCCGGGCCCCCGTCGGGCCGCGGCCTTGCTTACTTGACGCCCGGCTAGTTGACGTCCTACCGTCTCCACTGTACGCAACTAGCCGGTCGGCAAGTAAGTGGCCGGTTGCGACCTCAGTCAACACCAGGGGGAGTGGAGATCATGTCCCAGATCCAGCCGGGAGGCGAAGCGCCGCCCACCGCGGTGCCACCGCAGGGAAAGCCGGAACGGAAGCCGCGCAGCACCGGTGTGGT
Source organism: Streptomyces cucumeris (assembly GCF_024295805.1). Taxonomy (GTDB): domain Bacteria; phylum Actinomycetota; class Actinomycetes; order Streptomycetales; family Streptomycetaceae; genus Streptomyces; species Streptomyces cucumeris. The sequence goes on along the minus strand of NZ_JANCLX010000035.1, from coordinate 29,787 downwards.
GATGCTGGCCCTGATGATCACGATGTTGCTCGCGATGCTCGACAACATGATCGTCGGTACCGCGATGCCCACCATCGTGGGAGACCTCGGAGGGCTCAACCACCTCTCCTGGGTGGTCACCGCCTATACGCTCGCGACCGCCGCCTCGACCCCCATCTGGGGCAAGCTCGGCGACATGTACGGCCGCAAGGGCATCTTCCTCACCTCGATCGTGATCTTCCTGGTGGGATCGGTGCTCTCCGGTCTGGCCCAGTCCATGGGACAGCTCATCGGCTTCCGGGCGCTCCAGGGCCTGGGCGCCGGTGGTCTGGTGGTCGGCGTGATGGCGATCATCGGTGATCTGGTGCCGCCGCGGGAGCGCGGCAAGTACCAGGGCATGATGGCCGCGGTGATGGGCATCGCCATGATCGGCGGCCCGCTGGCCGGCGGCACCCTGACCGACCACCTCGGCTGGCGCTGGATCTTCTACATCAACGTGCCGCTCGGCGCGATCGCCCTGGCCGCGGTCACCGTCGTGCTGCACCTGCCGAAGAAGCGGACCGAGGCGCGGATCGACTACCTCGGAGCCGGGCTGCTGACCGTCGGGATCACCGCGCTGGTGCTCATCACCACCTGGGGCGGCACCGAGTACGACTGGCTCTCGGTCCAGATCTTCGGTCTCGGGGCGGTCGCCGTCGCCTCCGTCACCGCCTTCCTCTACGTCGAGCGGCGGGCGGCCGAACCGGTGCTTCCGCTGCATATCTTCCGCAGCCGCAACTTCTCGGTGATCACCTTCGTCGGCTTCCTGGTCGGCTTCGTGATGTTCGGCGCGCTCACCTTCCTGCCGCTGTACCAGCAGACCGTGCAGGGCGCCTCCGCCACCAACTCCGGGCTGCTGCTGCTCCCGATGCTGCTGACCATGCTGCTGATCTCGCTGGTGGTGGGCCGTATCACCAGCGAGACCGGCAAGTACCGGATGTTCCCGATCGTCGGCGGGGTGCTGCTCACCGCCGGAATGGTGCTGCTGGGCACGATGGACACCGGCACCAGCCGGCTGACCACCGGGATCTACATGGCGGTGCTCGGCGCCGGTATGGGCTTCCTGATGCAGCTCACCATGCTGATCGCACAGAACAGCGTGGAGATGAAGGACATGGGCGTGGGCTCCTCCTCGGCCACGCTCTTCCGCACCCTCGGCGGCTCCTTCGGTGTCGCGATCCTCGGGGCGCTCTTCACCCACAAGGTGCAGGACACCATGGTCGAGCGGGCCGGGGACAAGGGGAAGGCGATGACCTCGGGCGGTGCCCAGCTGGAGCCCTCCCAGCTCGACAAGCTGCCCACCGCGGTCAGGGACGCCTACGCCCACGCCGTCTCCGACGGCACCCACCAGGTCTTCCTGTGGGGTTCGCTGGCCGCCCTGCTCGCCTTCGCCGCCTCCTGGTTCATCAAGGAGCTGCCGCTGCGCGGCGCGGAGCCCAAGGGCGGCGGTGACGGGGCCCCGGCCGACCGGGCTCCGGTCGCCGAGAGCGTCTGAGCCGGATCCGCATCCCCCGCCGGGCTGCCCGGCGCCATCTCCTCGGACCCGTATCCACGGGACGGGGAGGGCGCCGGGCAGCCCGCTGTCAGTCCGGGACCTCGATGACCGGGAAGCTGCCGGTGTTGGTGGGCGCGGACTCCGGCAGCCACAGCACCGCCACCGCGCCGTCCGCACCCTCCGCCGTCGGCTCCGCGTTCCGGAAGGTCAGCCGGGCGCCCAGCACCCGCGCCTGGCCCGCGGCGATGGTCAGCCCCAGTCCGTGCCCCTTGCCCGCCCGGTCCTTGCTGCCGGTGCGGAAACGGCTCGGCCCGTCCTTCAGCAGCGACTCGGGGAAGCCGGGACCGTGGTCGCGGACCCGCAGCACCCGCCCCTCCACGGTCACCTCGAACGGCGCCCTGCCGTGCCGGGCCGCGTTGGCCAGGAGATTGCCGAGGATCCGCTCCAGACGGCGCGGATCGGTGGACACATGGGCGTCCCGCAATACGGTGACCTCCGCGTCCGGGGCCACCACCCGCACCCGGCGGGAGATGAACTCGCCCAGTTCGATCTCCTGGAGCTCGGCGCGCTCGGCGAAGCCGTCGAGACGCGCCACCTCCAGCACATCCTCGACCAGGGTGCGCATGGCCTGCGCCCGGTCCCGGACCAGCTCGGTCGGGCGCCCCGGGGGCAGCAGCTCGGCGGCGGTGAGCAGTCCGGTGACCGGGGTGCGCAGCTCATGGGCGATATCCGCGGTGACCCGCCGCTCCGCTTCCAGCCGCTCCTGCAGCGCCTCGGCCATACCGTCGACGGCGCGGGCGAGGTCGTCGGTCTCATCGCGCACCCGGCCGCCGATCGCGTCCCGGATGCGCACCTCGGAGTCGCCCTCGGCCAGTTTGCGGGCGGCGGTGGCGGCCTTGCGCAGCCGCCGGGAGAGCTGGTCGCCGATGAGCACCCCGAGCGCGATCCCGCCCAGCACCACCGAGACCGAGCCCAGGATCAGCACCCGGTCCAGATCGTCCAGGACGGCGAACCGGTCCTTGAACTTGGTGTGCACGGACAGCACCTTGCCGTTCCGCAGCGGGACCGAGGCCCACACCTCGGGGGTGCCGGTGCCGGAGTCCTCCAGATAGGTGGCGCGCTGGCCGCGCCACGCCTCCTTCTTCAGCAGCTCGGGCAGTTCGGGGTCGTCCAGTTTGGCGCCGAAGCCCAGCACCCGGGACTGCTCGTACCAGCGCTGGGCGGTCTTCACCCGCTCGTCCATCACATTGCGGCTGTTGTCGAGCATGGAGACCCGGGCCGCGTTGTGCACCACCAGGCTCAGCGCCACGGCGACGAGCGCGCTGACGGCGGCGATGGCCAGACTGACCTTCCAGCGCAGACCGGAGCGGAGAGCGAGCTTCACCACGGGTCAGCCCTTGAGCTTGTAGCCGAAGCCACGGACCGTCTCGATGCGGTCCTGGCCTATCTTGCCGCGCAGCCGCTGCACATGGACGTCCACCACCCGGGTGTCCCCGCCCCAGCCGTACTCCCAGACCCGCTCCAGCAGCTTGTCGCGGGAGAGCACGGTGCCCGGCGCGGAGGAGAACTCCAGCAGCAGCCGCATCTCGGTCGGGGTCAGGGCGACCTGCTCACCGCCCTTGCGGACCTCCATGCCCTCGGGGTCCACCTCCAGATCGCCGAACCGCAGCACACCGCAGTCCGGCTCCTCCGGGCCGTCCTCGCCGTTCCGGCCGCCGGGGCCGCTGGCGTGGCCGAAACGGCGCAGCACCGCCCGGATCCGGGCGACCAGCACCGCGCCGTCGAAGGGCTTGGTGACGTAGTCGTCGGCACCGGCCTCCAGGCCGAGCACCACGTCGATCGCGTCGGCGCGGGCCGACAGCATGATCACGGGAACGGTGGACTCATCGCGGATCCGGCGGCACAGGCTCACCCCGTCCAGTCCCGGAACCATCACGTCCAGCAGCGCGATATCGGGCCGGTGGGCGCGGAACTGCTCCAGCCCGGTCAGCCCGTCGGGCGCGGCGGTCACCTGGAAACCGTCGCGCTCCAGCGCGAGCTGGGTGGCCTCGCGGATGACATCGTCGTCCTCGACGAAGAGCACATGGGTTTCGGCCACGGCGCGGGATCAGCCTTCCGTTCCGTCGGGAGTCGGGTTCGGTTCGTCCGTGGGCGCGCTGTAGTCGGTGTGCTTGCGGCTGACTTCCGCGAACTCCTGGCGCTGCCCCGACCAACGGTAGGTGATGAGGTCCTCGCGCGAAGGACAGCAGACGGGGTCACCGGAGGAGTAGGAGAGCCGGGTGACCTGGAGCGCGTCCTTGACGATCACGGCGTAGACGGGAGGCTGCTCGTCCTGGAAGACGTTCTGGTACTTCTCTCCGACCTTGCGGTACACATACGAGCCGATACCGAAGCCGTCGGTGCAGGCCATGACGTTGATGACCAGGTCGGGGGCAGCGGATCCGGTCAGTTTGCCCCGGGTGACGTCCACCGGATAGCCGTTGATCAGCCCGCTGCTCTTGCTCTTGGTGGGCTTCCGGCAGGGCTTGAGGTTGTCCTTCAGGTCCTCGCTGACCTGGGGGTCCTCCTTCACCAGCCGGACCGCGTCCACCTTCTGTTCCTTGGGGCCGGGCAGCGCGGAGGCCTCGCCCGACTGTTTTCCGGAGTCCGCCGCGCTGGACGCCCATGAGGTCCGGGCCGGACCCTCATTGCGCACTCCCTGGCTGGTGGAGCCGCATCCGGCCAGCATCCAGCCTCCGGCGGACGCGAGTCCTACGATCGCGCCGCCGGTGATCACCGCACTCTTGACGGAAGAGGCCCTGGTCAGGCCGCGCACCGTTCCTGCCCCCGCTCGTCGCGGCCACGGCGGAGCCGGGTGGGCTTCCGCACCGGAGCGGCGGTCCCGCCCTCCACACCGCGGCGACCGAGCGCACTGGCGTCCAGATCGCGGCTCTCCAGCTCCTGCCGCAGCCGGGCCAGCGCCCGGTGCAGCGTGCTCTTGACCGTACCGGTCGACATACCGAGCGCCTCCGCCGTCTCCTCCGTCGTCATCTGCTCCCAGTGTCGCAGCACCACGACGCTGCGCTGCTTGGGAGCCAGAACTCCGAGGATGTCGATCAAGAGGGCGCGGTCGGCGTGCTGCTCGGTGCCGTCCTCGACGCTCGCCTCCGGGAGCTGCTCGGTGGGCACCTCGTCCAGCTTGCGGGCGCGCCACCACTCGGTACGGGTGTTGATCATGACCCGGCGGAGGTAGGCGTCGGCGAGCGACTTGTCCGCTATGCCGTCCCAGCGTCCGTAGGTGCGGACGAGGGCGGTCTGCAGCAGGTCCTGTGCCTCGACGGGGTCGGGGACCAGCCGGCGGGCGCTGCGCAGCAGGGCGTCCTGCCGGTTCCGCACGTACTCTTCAAAATCCAGAACCTTGCCGCTGCCGGACATGTGCAGCCTCCATCCCGCGTGTTCCCCATCCGAGTTGCTGGCGGTCGTCCAGCACGGGAAGGACGCTACGGAGGCGCTGTTGCGGCGCCATGTGCATCAGCACCTCTGCCAGTGCACAGCTACCCATAGGTTGTGTAACAACGGAACCCGGCGCGATGGAGTGTCAGAACCGGGTCCGTGGTCTGTCACAGCTCTGTCACAGAAGGGCTGTTGGGGGTGGTCCGGGTCACGGCGATCACGTCAGCGGCAGCCGGTAGTACCCGCCGGCGAGCGGTTCCACGAGACCGTCGGCCACCAGACCGTCCAGCGCCCGCGCCCGCTGCACCGGCTCGTCCCACACCTGGTCCAGCGCCGACTGCGGAACCGGCGTGACCGCCTCCCGCAACACCGCCAGCAGCTTGCCGCGCACCTGCCGGTCGGTCCCGGCGTAGGTCTGGCCGCGCCGCGGCGGTCCGTCGTGCTCCGGTGCCCCGGCCCCCTGCCAGGCGCAGTGCGCCACGATCGGGCAGCGCACACAGGCGGGTGTACGGGCGGTGCACACCAGAGCGCCCAGCTCCATCGTGGCCGCCGCCCAGCGGGCCGCGGTGTCCTCGTCGTCGGGCAGCAGGGTGCGGGCCAGCTTGCGCTCGGCGGCGGTGGTGGCGTTCGGCGGGTACTGGGTACCGCCGACGGCCCGCGCGAACACCCGCCGCACATTGGTGTCCAGGACCGCGTGGCGCTGTCCGTACGCGAAGGACGCCACCGCCGCGGCCGTGTACTCGCCCACGCCCGGCAGCGCCAGCAGCTGGGCGTGGTCGCTGGGGACGTCACCGCCGTGCCGCTCCCTTATCGCCGCCGCCGCGCCGTGCAGCCGCAGCGCGCGCCGCGGGTAGCCGAGCCGCCCCCAGGCGCGGACCGCCTCACCGGGCGGTTCGGCGGCCAGATCGGCGGGGCGTGGCCAGCGGGCGAGCCACTGCTCGTACACCGGCAGCACCCGGCTCACCGGGGTCTGCTGGAGCATGAACTCGCTCACCATCACACCCCAGGCCCCCGCCTCCGGGCGGCGCCAGGGCAGATCGCGGGCGTGTGCGTCGAACCAGTCGATGACGGGCCGGTGGAGCGTGGCACCGTCGGTGGAGGTCGGGCTTACGGCGGCCTGGAGGGCGGGGTTGGCAGTCATCACTGTCGATCCTGGCATGCCGAGGCCCCCCGCGGAGGCGGAGGGCGCGGGCGTTCGGGTCGAGCCGCGCGGCGTCGGTAAAAAAACGTGCAATCCGGACGTCGTGGCGGGAACGGATGGCCGCTTGCCGCCCCGGGGTGCGGCCCCGGATGGCGGATCCTGTCCGATGATGAGAAAAGTAGGGGTCCGAGCGGTGATTATTGGCGGGCCACGCTCCCGATCTCTCGTAGAGTTTCCGCGTGGGATCTCTGCGCAATCCGATCGGGCCGCTTCCCTCCTCCATCTACTGGCGGCGGAGGGCCGTTGCGCTGGCCCTTCTCGGGCTGCTCGTCCTCCTCGTCATCTGGGCCTCCGGCTGGGGCGGTTCGGGCGGCGGTGGACACGACGACGGCAAGCGCCCGGGCGGCGGACCCGCGTCCACCATCACGCCGGGACCCACCTCGTCCACCCCGGTCAACAGTGAACGGCCGGGCGGGCGCGATGAGTCGGACGGCGGGGGAGGCACCGACGACGGTGACCCCGGCACCGGCGGGACCGGCGACGACGGCACCGACAGCGGCGGTACCGGCACCGGCTCCGGAGGCTCCGGATCGGGCGGCACCGGCGGTGGCGGCATCGGCACCGGCGACGGACGGACGCTCCCGGTCGGGTCCAGCCTTCCCGACTGCCGCCGCGCGGACATCGACTTGACGGTGCGCAGCGTCAAGGACGAGAAGGTCAGGAACTCCTACGGGCCGGGTGAGAAGCCCACGTTCGAGATCGTTGTGCAGAACACCTCGAACAGCTCCTGCAAGGTCGACTTCGGCCGCGACGCCGCCACGCTGACCATCACCGACGCCGACGACGAGCATGTGTGGGCCTCCGGCGACTGCCCCAAGGGCAGCGCCACCGCCCTGGTCGAGGTGCCGGGCTCCGGCGAGACCAAGCGGATCGTGGAGTGGAACCGCAAGCGCACCGCCGAGCACTGCGCCACCCCGTCCGGGCGGGCGGCGGCCAAGGCCGGTACCTACCTGGTGAAGGCGGAACTGGACGGACTGGGCACCGCGCAGGTGTCGTTCCTCCTGAAGAAGGACTGACCGTAAGCCGGAAGAGGCACTGACCGGCCGGGGCCCCTCGGGGCCCCTCGGGGCCCCTCCGCCACCGTCAGACGTAGCGCTCCAGGATCGACGACTCGGCCAGCCGGGAGAGCCCCTCGCGCACCGAGCGCGCCCGCGCCTCGCCCACACCGTCCACCATCTGCAGATCGTCCACACTCGCGGCCAGCAGCTTCTGCAGTCCGCCGAAGTGCTCCACCAGCCGCTCGATGATGGCGCCCGGCAGCCGCGGCACCTTCGCCAGCAGCCGGAAGCCGCGCGGCGAGACCGCCGCGTCCAGCGTCTCGGGCGAACCGCTGTAGCCCAGCGCCCGCGCCACGATGGGCAGTTCGAGCAGCTCGGTATGGGTCAGCCGGTCCAGCTCGGCGAGTGCGTCACCCACGGTGCGGGTGCGCTTGGCGGTCGGCTCGGGCACGTAGTCCCGCACCACGAGTTCACGCTCCGGCTCCACACCCGCGATCAGCTCGTCGAGCTGAAGGGAGAGCAGCCGGCCGTCGGTGCCCAGCTCGACCACATACTCGGCGATCTCGGTGGCGATCCGGCGGACCATCTCCAGCCGCTGCGCGACCGCGCTCACGTCCCGGACGGTGACCAGGTCCTCGATCTCCAGGGCGGAGAGGGTGCCCGCGACCTCGTCCAGCCGGAGCTTGTAGCGCTCCAGGGTGGCCAGCGCCTGGTTGGCGCGGGAGAGGATCGCCGCGGAGTCCTCCAGGACCCGCCGCTGCCCGGCCACGTACAGCGCGATCAGCCGCATCGACTGGCTGACCGAGACCACCGGGAAGCCGGTCTGGATCGAGACGCGCTGCGCGGTGCGGTGACGGGTGCCGGTCTCCTCGGTGGGGATCGACGCGTCCGGGACGAGCTGCACCCCCGCCCGCACGATCTTGGTGATGTCCTTGTCGAGGATCAGCGCGCCGTCCAGTTTGCACAGCTCGCGCAGCCGGGTCGCGGTGAACTCGACGTCCAGGACGAAGCCGCCGGTGCACAGCGACTCCACGATCCGGTCCGTCCCGAGGACGAGCAGCCCGCCCGTATTGCCGCGGAGCACCCGCTCCAGGCCGTCACGCAGCGCCGTGCCGGGCGCGACCGCGCTCAGGGTGGCGCGCATCAGACCGTCGGCTTTGCCGGGAGCCGGAGCCCGGTCGCCTGTTGCCACTGCACTCCTCCGTCGCCAGGTCTGTTCGGTGCCGCGGTCGCCCCTCCGCGCCGGTGTGCGAGGCCACGTACGGGCGAGACCAGGGCAAAGTCTACCGGCGGTCACCGGCCCCCCGTGGGGTCTCCCGGCGTACGCCCGTGGGCGGGAAGCGGAGCGCGGCACTCAGCCCTCCGCCCCCGAGGCACCGTAGCCGACCTGGCTCAGCCGCGGTCGTCCGCGGTCGCCGCCGCCCGCTCGCCCCGCTCCCGGCGCCGGGGCAGCACCCGCAGCGCGTCCCCGATGTCCGCGACCTCCAGCACCCGCATCCCGTCCGGGATCCGGCCCGGGTCGGACGGGACGAGGGCGTGGGTGAAGCCGAGCCGGGCGGCCTCGGCCAGCCGCCGCTGCACCCCGGTGACCCGGCGGACCTCGCCCGCGAGCCCCACCTCGCCGATGGCCACCAGGTTCTTCGGCAGCGGGGTGTCACTGGCGGCGCTGGCCAGCGCCAGGGCCACGGCCAGGTCGGCGGCGGGCTCGGTCAGCTTCACCCCGCCCACCGTGGCGCTGTAGATGTCGCGCTTGCCCAGCGCGTTGATCCGGCCGCGCTGCTCCAGCACCGCGAGCATCATCGACACCCGCGAGGTCTCCAGGCCCGAGGTGGTGCGCCGGGGGGAGGGGATCTGAGTGTCCACGGTGAGCGCCTGGACCTCGGCCACCAGCGGCCTGCGGCCCTCCAGGGTGACGGTCAGACAGGTGCCCGGCACCGGCTCCGCGCGGCGGGTGAGGAACAGCCCGGAGGGGTCGGCGAGACCGGTGATGCCCTCGTCGTGCAGTTCGAAGCAGCCGACCTCGTCGGTGGCCCCGTAGCGGTTCTTCACCCCGCGCACCAGCCGCAGCCGGGCGTGCCGGTCGCCCTCGAAGTGCAGCACCACATCGACCAGATGCTCCAGCAGCCGCGGGCCCGCGATCGCGCCGTCCTTGGTCACATGGCCCACCAGCAGGGTGGACATCCCGCGCTCCTTGGAGGCGCGGATGAGCGCCCCGGCCACCTCGCGGACCTGAGCCATCCCGCCGGGCGCGCCGTCGATCTCGGGGGAGGCGACGGTCTGCACCGAGTCCAGCACCAGCAGGGACGGCTTGACCGAGTCCAGATGGCCGAGGACGACGGAGAGATCGGTCTCCGCGGCGAGGTACAGATGCTCGCTGAGCGCGCCGATGCGGTCCGCGCGCAGCCGCACCTGGCTCGCCGACTCCTCCCCGGTGATGTACAGCGTGCGGTGCTCCTCACCGGCGGCCTTGGCCGAGACGTCCAGCAGCAGCGTGGACTTGCCGACCCCCGGCTCCCCGGCGAGCAGCACCACGGCACCGGGCACGAGACCGCCGCCGAGCACCCGGTCCAGCTCGTCCACCCCGGTGGAGCGGGCGGTGGCCTGGCGGCCGTCGATCTGGCCGATGGGCAGCGCGGCGGAGGTGACCCGGCCGGGCGCGGTGGTGCGCACGGCGGGCGCGCCGAACTCCTCGACCGTGCCCCACGCCTGGCACTCCGGGCAGCGGCCGAGCCACTTGGCGGTGGTCCAGCCGCATTCGGTGCAGCGGTAGGAGGGCCGGTCCTTGGCGGATGAGCGGGAGGAGCTACGGGCAGCCATGCCGTAACGCTAGCGCCGCCCGCCGACAGCGGCGGTCTCCGGTCCCGGCGGGGGGTCCGCGGGCCCGGCCGGGGGTGCCCGGGGCACATAGCAGGTTGCGGCAACCGGAGTGGGATACCTGTCCCCTTATGAGGGAGATGGTCACCCGTAAGGGTTAAAACCGCGCAAGTAACGCGAGTATGTCTGCATCATCCGCCTACCGTCACCGGGTGATGAGCAGGTCCGAGCACTCGACACAGGCCACCGGAGGACACCGGACGCATCGGCGTGCGCCCCGCTCCGGCAATACGCGCCCCCAGCGCCCGCCCGCGCGCTACGAGCCGTATCTCGACGGCCTGTTCACGTACTGCCTCTCGGTCCTGTGCGAACACGACGCGGCCGCCGCCACCCTCGGTGACGTCCTGGCGGTGGCCGAGCGGCGCCGCGGCCGGGGCCGCGGACGGGCGCCCGCCGAGGGCGATCTGTGCCGCCCCTGGCTCTACGCGGTCGCCCGCTGGGCCTGTCTGCGCAAACTGGCCGAGCTCAAGGAGCGGCGCGAATACCGCGGCATCAGGGACTGGCGGGCGGTCCGCGGCCGCGGCGACGCGGGTCCGGACACCTCGCCGGGCTCCGCCGAAACCATTGTCCCCGCCGTCGTCGACGCCGAGCTGCCCGAGCCGATCGCCGCCCAGCGCCGTCGTGAACTGGCCGCGCTCGCCTGGCCGGAGGCCGCCGGGACCACCGCCGAGCAGCGCGAGGCGCTCGAACTCGCCGTGCGTCACCAGCTCACCCATACCGAGGTGGCCGCGGCCCTCGGCAAGGAGCCGGACGCGACCCGCGCCCTGCTCGCCAGCGCCGCCTGTGAGGTGGAGCGGACCCGGGCCGCGCTCGCCGTCGTCGAGCTGGGCCACTGCCCGGTGGTCGCCCGGCTCGCGGGCGACACCCAGGTGCTGCTGTCCGCCGCGCTCCGCCGCGAGCTGGTGCGGCACGTGGACGACTGCCGCGAGTGCCGGCGGATGGCCGAGCGCGCCACGGCGGACGGCCCCTGGCCGGGGACGGCCGCGGCGCCCGCCGCCCTGCCGCTGGTGGAGGCACCCAGGGCGGCGGTGCAGGCCGCGCTGTTGTGCGCCCTCAGCGCACGTCCCGCGCGCGCCGTCGCGGGACCCCGCTTCGACCGCCGCGGCTTCCCCCTGGACCCCCAGGACCGGGCGGCGCGGCGCAGCCGGATGCGCAGCCGCGCGCTCACCACCACGGTGGTCGCCACGGTCGTGGCGGCGCCGGTGCTCGCGCTGTGGGCCGCCTACCGGAGCGCCCCGCTGGCCGGTGACGAGCACGACAGCGACTCGGTCGCCGCCGCCGATGTGGACGGCGCCCAGGAGATCCCGACCGGCCACCAGCGACTGGACGGACGCTCCTTCGAGCGCACCGGCAGCGCGCAGGACCGTTCCGGCGCCCGTGCCCGCACCGGGCACAGCCCCAAGGACCGCGCCTCGTCCACGACGGTCTCGGTCGCGGTGATCGGCCCGGACGGCACGGTGCGGCGCTACGGCCGGATCGACGGCGAGCACGGCGGGAAGAACGGCGACGGACGGCCGTCCATCCCGACCTCCTCGGACCGCGGTGACCGTCCCGGCGGCGGCTCCGGCCCGGCCCGTCCGGCGCCCGGCCCCGGACGGCTGACGGTCGAGGCCCAGCCGCAGGGCGACTCCACGCTGATCACCCTCACCGCCTCCGGTGGTTCCCCGGTCCGCTGGACCGCCTCCACCGGGGCGGACTGGCTCCGGATGAACCAGACCACGGGGGTGCTCCGCCCCGGCCAGACCACCCGGGTCACGGTCTGGGTGGACCGCGAGCGCGAGCCGTCCGGCCGCTGGAGCGCCCGGGTCACCATTGGGCCCTCGGGCGCGGTCGTGGTGATCGAGGGGAACGGCGCGCCGCCGGAGCCGACCCCGGGGCCCAGCCAGTCCTCCGGCACCCCGAGCCCGTCCCCGCACGATCCGTCCCCCGCCCCCTCGGGCACGGCGACGGCGAAGGACTGAGCGCCCCGCGGCCGCGCCGACCCGCGGCCCGGCCGGTGCACGGCCGGGGCGACGGCGGCGGTCAGTCGGTGGCGGCCCGCTCGGCCGGATCGGCCGGGTGCGGAGCCAGCAGCGGCAGTGTGGACGCCAGCCGGGCCTCGCAGAGCTCGGCCAGCCGGTCGTACCCCTCCTTGCCCATCAGCTCCGTGAGCTCCGGCCGGTAGGAGACGTACACCGGTTGCCCGGCGCCGTGCGCCGAGGTCGCCGAGGTGCACCACCAGTGCAGGTCATGGCCGCCGGGGCCCCAGCCGCGCCGGTCGTACTCGCCGATGGTGACCTGGAGCACCCGGGTGTCGTCGGGCCGGTCGATCCAGTCGTAGGTCCGGCGGACCGGCAGCTGCCAGCACACGTCCGGTTTGGTCTCCAGCGGTTCGCGCCCCTCGCGCAGCGCCAGGATGTGCAGTGCGCAGCCCGCGCCGCCGGTGAATCCGGGGCGGTTCTGGAAGATGCACGAGCCCTGGTGGCGACGGGTCTGACGGTCGCCGTCCTCGTCCTCCTGCACCCAGCCCCGGGCGTGCCCCTCGTCGTGGAACTGCCAGATCTCCGGAGTGAGCCGCGCCATATGGCGCCCGACGCGCTCCTCGTCCTCCTCGTCCGAGAAGTGCGCGCCCAGCGTGCAGCAGCCGTCGCTCGCGCGACCCGCCTGGATGCCCTGGCAGCCCTGGCCGAAAACACAGGTCCAGCGGGAGGTCAACCAGGTCAGATCGCACCGGAAGACCTGTTCGTCGTCGGCCGGGTCGGGGAATTCGACCCACGCGCGGGCGAAGTCGAGGCCGACCTCGTCCCCGGCCGGGGGCGCGGTCGATTCCTCGGCCCTCCGCTCCGGGGCACGCTTCTGGCCTTTGTCCTGCTTCGCCTTTTTCGTCTTTGCCACGGTGCAAGCGTATGCCCCCCGGCCGGAAGCGGAGGGCGGGGACCCGTACGTGCGGACGCACACCGCGCAGTAGCGTTCTGGCCATGAGACTCGGTGTCCTCGATGTGGGTTCGAATACCGTCCACCTCCTCGTGGTGGACGCCCACCCCGGCGCGTGCCCGCTGCCCGCGCATTCGCACAAGGCGGAGCTGCGGCTGGCCGAACTCCTCGACGGCGACGGCGCCATCGGCCCCGAGGGGGTGGAGCGCCTGGTCACGGTGGTCCAGGAGGCCCTCCAGGCGGCCGAGGACAAGGGTGTGGAGGACGTCCTGCCGTTCGCCACCTCCGCCGTCCGCGAGGCCGCCAACGCCGATGACGTGCTCGCGCGGGTCGCCGAGGAGACCGGGGTCCGGCTCCAGGTGCTCAGCGGTGCCGACGAGGCCCGGCTCACCTTCCTGGCCGCCCGCCGCTGGTACGGCTGGTCGGCCGGGAAGCTGCTGGTCCTGGACATCGGCGGCGGTTCGCTGGAGATCGCCTACGGAATCGACGAGGACCCCGACGCGGCGGTCTCGCTGCCGCTGGGCGCGGGCCGGCTCACCGCCTCCTGGCTGCCCGGCGACCCGCCCGACCCGGCCGACGTACGGGCGCTGCGGCGCCATGTGCGGGCCGAGATCGCCCGGACCGTCGGCGACTTCAGCCGGCACGGCGCCCCGGACCATGTGGTGGCCACCTCCAAGACCTTCAAGCAGCTCGCCAGGATCGCGGGCGCGGCCCGGTCCGGTGACGGCCTGTACGTCCAGCGCCAGCTGACCCGCAAGGCGCTGGAGGAGTGGGTGCCCAAACTGGCCGCCATGCCCGCGGCGGACCGCGCCGGGCTGCCGGGTGTCTCCGAGGCGCGGGCGGGGCAGCTGCTGGCCGGGGCGCTGGTCGCGGAGGGCGCCATGGACCTCTTCGGGGTCGAGGAGCTGGAGATCTGCCCCTGGGCGCTGCGCGAGGGCGTCATCCTGCGCCGTCTGGACCATCTGCCGGCGTGACGCTCACCACGGTCCGGTGCGGCCGGGGCGGGGCCCGGGGAACTCTCCGGCCCGCCGCGATGTCGCCATGGTCCGGCCATGACCCGTTTGTGACCGCGCCATGACGGCGTGCTCCCCACCCGTATCGCTCGCCGCCCGACGGGCGGCCGTACGCTGTCCCTCGTGACAGAGCCAGTGGTGCGCATCCCGGATGCGAAGGTCGCGCTGTCCACAGCCTCGGTCTATCCGGAGTCGACGGCGACGGCCTTCGAGATCGCCGCCCGCCTGGGGTACGACGGGGTCGAGGTCATGGTGTGGACCGATCCGGTCAGCCAGGACATCGAGGCCCTGCGGCGGCTCTCGGACTACCACCAGGTGCCGATCCTCGCCGTGCACGCGCCGTGTCTGCTGATCACCCAGCGGGTGTGGTCCACCGACCCCTGGGTGAAGCTCCAGCGGGCGAGATCGGCGGCGGAGAAGCTGGGCGCCTCCACCGTGGTCGTCCACCCGCCCTTCCGCTGGCAGCGCTCCTACGCCCGGGAGTTCGTCCGCGGAATCTGGCGGATGGCCGGCGAGACCGATGTGCGCTTCGCTGTCGAGAACATGTACCCGTGGCGCTACCGCGACCGGGAGATGCTCGCCTACGCGCCGGACTGGGACGTCACCAAGGACGACTACCGGCACTTCACGATCGACCTGTCGCACACCGCCACCGCGCGCACCGACGCGCTCGGCATGGTGGACCGCATGGGCGACCGGCTGGGCCATGTCCACCTCGCCGACGGCCACGGCTCCAACAAGGACGAGCACCTGGTGCCGGGGCGCGGTTCGCAGCCCTGCGCCGAGCTGCTGGAACGTCTCGCCGCACGCGGGTTCGACGGCCATGTGGTGGTGGAGGTCAACACCCGGCGCGCGATGTCCACCACCGAGCGTGAGGCCGATCTCGCGGAGGCGCTGGCCTTCACCCGCCTCCATCTGGCCTCGCCCACCCCGAAGTCCCCCTCCGGCAAGGCGGTGCCCGGCGCATGACCACCCCCGCGACCCCGCGCAAGCGCGGCCGTCCGGCCCGTTCCAGCGCCGGTGCCGAGCCCGCCGCGCGGGACCGGATCCTGGCCGCCGCGCGGAACGAGTTCGCCGAGCACGGCTACGACAAGACCTCGATCCGCGGTATCGCCAAGGCGGCCGAGGTGGACCCCGCGCTGGTGCACCACTACTTCGGCTCCAAGGAGAAGGTCTTCGGCGCCGCCATCGAACTGATCCTGGCGCCCGCGATGGCCGTGCCCGACGCCGTCCACGGCGGCGGCAGCCGGGAGGGCGCGGGCGAGCGGATGGCCCGCTCCATCATGGGCATCTGGGAGAACCCGGTCGCCCGGCTGCCGCTGCTGGCCGTGATGCGCTCCGCGCTGACCAACGAGTCCGCGGCCGAGGTACTGCGGGAGCTGATCCAGCGCCGGGTGCTGCTGCGGATGGCCGGTGACCTGGACGTTCCCAACCCGGAGCTGAGGGCCCAGCTCGCCGCCTCGCATATGATCGGGATCTCGATGCTGCGCTATGTGATCAAGATGGAGCCGGTCGCGTCCGCCGATCCCGAGGAGATCATCGCCATGGTGGGGCCGACCCTCCAGCGCTATCTCACCGAGGAGTGAGCCCCGGGCGTGAGCCCCCCCTGCGCGCCCCCGCGGCACCGGCCGGACCCTTCCGAGGAGTGAGCCATCCGTCCCGCGATCCGGACACACGGTCCGGATCGCGGATATGAGGCGTAGGCTCAGAAGACTCCGATCCATGCGATCCGCACCACGATCGCCACCCGTATGACGAGGGAGCCGAGTACCGTGCCCGAGCTGAGGTCCCGCACCGTCACCCACGGCCGCAACATGGCGGGCGCCCGCGCCCTGATGCAGGCGTCCGGCGTAGCGCGCGAGGACTTCGGCAAGCCCATCGTGGCCGTGGCCAACAGCTTCACCGAGTTCGTGCCCGGCCACACCCACCTCCAGCCGGTCGGCCGGATCGTCAGCGAGGCGGTCCACGCGGCGGGCGGCATCCCCCGCGAGTTCAACACGATCGCGGTGGACGACGGCATCGCCATGGGCCACGGCGGGATGCTCTACTCGCTGCCCTCCCGCGACCTGATCGCCGACTCCGTCGAGTACATGGTCGAGGCGCACTGCGCGGACGCGCTGATCTGCATCTCCAACTGCGACAAGATCACGCCCGGGATGCTGATGGCCGCCATGCGGCTCAACATCCCGACCGTCTTCGTCTCCGGCGGTCCCATGGAGGCGGGCCGGGCGACGCTGGTCGACGGCACCGTCCGCAAACTGGACCTGATCAACGCGATCTCCGACGCGGTCAATGAGAACGTCTCGGACGAGGACATCCTCCGCATCGAGCAGAACGCCTGTCCGACCTGCGGCTCCTGTTCCGGCATGTTCACCGCCAACTCGATGAACTGCCTCACCGAGGCGATGGGTCTGGCCCTCCCCGGCAATGGCTCGGTGCTGGCCACCCACACCGCCCGCAAGGCGCTGTACGAGACCGCCGGCCGCACCGTCGTGGAGATCACCAAGCGCCACTACGAGCAGGACGACCACACCGTGCTGCCGCGCTCCATCGGCTCCCGCGCCGCGTTCGAGAACGCCATGGCGCTGGACATCGCCATGGGCGGCTCGACCAACACGATCCTGCACCTGCTGGCCGCCGCCCAGGAGGCCGGTCTCGACTACGACCTGGGCGATATCGACGAGGTCTCCCGGCGGGTGCCCTGCCTGGCCAAGGTCGCCCCGAACGTCGCCCCCGGCGGCACGTACTACATGGAGGACGTGCACCGCGCGGGCGGCATCCCGGCGATCCTGGGCGAGCTGTTCCGCGGCGGGCTGCTGAACGAGGACGTCACGTCCGTGCACAGCTCCTCGCTCGCCGACTGGCTCAAGACCTGGGATGTGCGCGGCGGTTCACCGTCGGCCGAGGCCGTCGAGATGTGGCACGCGGCCCCCGGCTGCCGGCGCTCCGCCACCGCCTTCTCGCAGTCCGAGCGCTGGGACTCGCTGGACACCGACGCCGCGGGCGGCTGCATCCGCGACATGGAGCACGCCTACTCCCAGGACGGCGGACTCGCCGTCCTCAAGGGCAATCTGGCCGTCGACGGCTGTGTGGTGAAGACCGCGGGCGTCGATGAGTCGATCTGGACCTTCGAGGGCCCGGCCGTGGTCTGCGAATCGCAGGACGAGGCCGTCGACAAGATCCTCAACAAGCGGGTCACCGAGGGCGACGTGGTGGTCATCCGTTACGAGGGCCCCAAGGGCGGCCCCGGGATGCAGGAGATGCTCTACCCGACCTCCTTCCTCAAGGGCCGGGGACTGGGCAAGGCCTGCGCGCTGATCACCGACGGCCGGTTCTCCGGCGGCACCTCGGGCCTGTCCATCGGCCACGCCTCGCCCGAGGCGGCGTCCGGCGGCATCATCGCGCTGGTCCAGGACGGTGACCGGATCCGGATCGACATCCCGGGCCGCACCATCGACCTCCTGGTGAGCGACGAGGAACTGACGGCCCGCCGGGAAGCTCTCGGCGGCGTCTACGCCCCGAAGGACCGTGAGCGCAAGGTGTCCACCGCACTGCGCGCCTACGCGGCGATGGCCACCAGCGCCGACAAGGGCGCGGTGCGCGACATCAGCCGCCTGGGCTGACGGCGCGGAACCCGTCACCGGCCCCGCCGCGGGGGCTCAGCTCCTGCGGCGGGCGTCCACACTCGCCACTTCCACCCGCTCGTATCCGTACACCAGGTACAGCGCGTCGCCCATCAGCAGCGTGTCCGCCGGGGGCCCGCCCGGGTCGGTACGGGGCTTCCCCCGCCACCGCACCCGGCCGTCGCCCCGGTCCAGTGCCACCACCCGGCCCGCGGCGGTCGTCAGATAGAGGGTGTCGTGGCGCTCGGAGAGCGCGGGCAGCCCCAGGAACTCCACCTGGGTCGAGCTGCGCCACCGCTGTCTGCCGTCCAGCGTGAGGGCGGTGACCTCGCCGTTGTCCCGGACGAAGTACAGGATGCCGTCCAGCAGTTCCGGGGTGACCTGGTCCCCGCGGAGCCCCGGCGGCAGCGCCACCCGGCGCGGGGCGTCCTTGCCGTCCGGGTCGACGAGCACCAGATCGGTGAAGTCGAGGGTCTTCTTCGAGCGCTGCTGGACGAAGACCAGCCGGCCCTCGTGCTCCGCGATGACCGTCCCCGGCATCCGGGCGGCGATCCGGGTGGGCGCTCCGGTGCGCGGATCGAGGGCCCACACCGACTGGTGCTCGTCGGTGTCGTCGTCCGGCGGACGGCACTGGGCGTACGGGCGCTCCGCGATCACCACCCCGCTGCAGGTCAGCTCACGGCTGATCCGGTGCGACCACCGGATGGCCCCGGTGACGGCGTCCACCGCCTGGAAGGTCTCGGCGTCCCAGTTCTGGGTGAGCACGGCATGGCCCCCGCCCCGGGTGAACACCGAGTTCACGAAGGCCCTGCCCACGTCGGTGCGCCAGACGCGCTTCCCGTCGGTGCGCCGGTGGCCCTCCATCCGGCTGGTGCCGTCCGTGCGGTCGACGACGCTGATCACCTGCTTCCCGGCCAGCCCGACGATCTGGTCGGCGCGGTCGTCGGCCGCGCGGCGCCACACCTCGTGCCCGGTGGCGGTCAGCCGGGTGAGGAGGGCTCCCGGACCGCCGCAGTACAGCTCGGTCCCGGTGTGCGCGCACCGGCTGCCGGACAAGCCGTTGCCGGCGCCCAGCCCGCCCTGGCCGGACGAGGTCTCGTCGGTGGGGAGCGTACGGTGCCAGGGCCGCCAGCCGTCCGGCAGCGATCCGGCGGCGGTGGACGAGGGCCTGGGCTCGGCCCGGTGCTGCCCCGAGCCCGAGGACGACACCGCGAGACCGGCCAGGACGAGCGTTCCGGTGACGGCCGCGGCCACGCCCGCCACCACCGCGCCCCGCACCGCCCGGCGCCGCGGACGGCCGGCGGCCGGCACGGTCCCGGTGTCCTCGTGCTCCGGGCCCTCGGCGCCCTGGGCGCTCACCTCGTCCCGGGGCGCGGTGCTGACGCAGCTGTCATCGGCGGGCAGCGCCCGCAGCCGCGCCAACAGCCTGTCGAGACCGGGCCGTTCGCCGGGCTCCTTGCCCAGGCAGTCCGCGAGCGCGTCCCGCATCGGCCCCCGCAGCGAGTCCAGGTCCGGCGGTTCGTACACCACGTGGTACGCCGTCATGTACGGGCTGTCCGCGTCGAACGGGCTCTGCCCGGTGGCGGCGAACACCAGCACCGTGGCCAGCGAGAACACATCCGACTCCGGACCCACCTCGCGCGGATCGCGCAGTTGCTCCGGGGACATGTACGGCGGGGTGCCCATCACCCGGCCGGTCATCGTCAGGGTCTGGTGGTCGGCGGCCCGCGCGATACCGAAGTCGATGACGCGCGGACCCTCGTCCGACAGCACGATGTTGGCGGGTTTCAGATCGCGGTGGACCACGCCCGCCCGGTGGATGTCCCGCAGCGCCTCACCGAGCCCGATCGCCAGCAGCCGCAGCTCGGCGCCGCGCAGCGGGCCGTCCGCGGCGACCCGTTCGGCCAGGGTGCGGCCGGGCACGTAGGAGGTGGCCATCCAGGGGAGCGGGGCGTCCGGGTCGGCGTCCACGACGGGCGCGGTGAAGGCGCCGCTGACCCGGCGCGCGGCCGCGACCTCCTGCCGGAACCGCACCCGGAACTCATCGTCGTCGGCGAACTGCTGGTGGACCACCTTCAGCGCGATCCGGCGGCCCGAGGACGAACGCGCCAGATACACCGTGCCCATACCGCCCCGGCCGAGCCGCTCCTCCAGGACGTACCCGCCGATGGATTCCGGATCTCCCGCGCGCAGTGCCATCCGTCCTCCCCCTGCCGACCCTCGATGCAGCGGTCACTCTAATCGGGCGTACGGGACGGCCCGCGGGGGCACCCGGGGGTCACCAGCGTGCCGGGTGCCGCTCGTCCACTCCGAACACGGTGCCGTCGGGCGCCGCCGCGAACACCTTGCCGTCCGCCGCCACCGGTGCGGGCACCAGTTCCAGATAGCTCCGCCCGGCCCGGCCCGCGCGCGGTTCGGTCTGGCCGATCAGCGTGCCCTTCCGGGCGTCCACGGCGAGCAGTCGGCCGTCCGCCGCCGAGAAGTACAGCCGTCCGTCCGTGGCCACCAGCGGTGAGGCGTTGGCCACCGAGGTCTCCAGCCGCCAGCCCCGTTCACCCCGTCCGGTGGCCGCCGCCACCAACCCGCCGTCCGCGCACAGCAGGTACACCGTCCCGCCCCGGACGACCGCGCTCGCCGCGGACACCGGCGCGGTCAGCGCCACCCGCCGGACGCCGGACCGTCCCGGTTCGTAGCGCACCACGGCGGTGGTACGGGTCTGGCGGTCGGTCTCGGTCAGCAGCAGGGCGCCGCGCGGCCCGGTCCCGGCCGGGGTGAGCTGCCCGGAGAACGCGTGCCGCCACCGCGTCGTGCCGCGCACCGCGTCCACCGCGGTGACCAGGGTGCGCCCACCGTCGGGGGAGGTGGTGACGGCGTACGCGGTGCGGCCGTCGCCGTACGCGAAGAAGCTGGGCCGGACATGGCCGGACAGCCGGTGGCCCCACCGCTCCCGGTTGGTGGCGCCGTCGACCGCGCGGACCGTACCGTCCGCGGCGACCAGCAGCACCGTGTCACCGGCGGGGTAGACCCGGCCGCCGTACCCGGACACATCGCGGTTCCAGCGCACCCGGTGGGTCCTGGGGTCCAGCGCCTCCAGCCGGGCCCCGTCCGGCGAGACCACCCGCAGCAATCCGCCGGAGAGCGCCGGGGCGGTGGGCACCCCGTCCGCCGCGCCGCGCGCCGCGGCCGGGCGCGACCACACCACCCGGCCGTCGGACGGGTCCAGCCGCGCGGCGCCGACGCCCCGCCCGGCGCAGTACAGCGCCCCGCCCCCGTACGAGCAGAACGCGGGCCGCGCGGTGCCGGTGCCCGCCGCCCGGCCGCCGCCCAGGGTGGCCCGCCACGGGCGCCACGCCGCGGTGGCCGCGCCATCGCCCGCCTCGCGCTGCGCGGCGGCCGCCCGCGCGTCCGGGCGCGGTTCGGCGCCCTTGCGCAACGCCACGACCGTGCCCGCGGCGGCCAGCACCGCGGCCACCAGTCCGGCCGTCAGCCAGCGGCGCGCCATCCGGCGGCGCACCGGACGGGCGCCGGGCGCGGCTTCCTTGACGTGGGTGTCGATCCCCTCCGCGCCGCTGCTGCTGGCGTCCGCGCCGTCCGCCGCCGGGACCGCTCCCTCGCCGGGCGCCGGCACCGGAACCGCGGCCGCGCCCCTGCCCGGCAGCGACACCGGATCCGGGGCCCGCTGCGCCGGAACCAGCGGCACCGTGGCGCGCGGTGACGACGGCAGCGGGTCGGCCATCGCGCGCAACACCGTCATCAGGGCGTCCGGAGTGGGGCGTTCCCGGGGATCCTTGGCCAGACAGCGCTGGACCAGCGGCAGCAACTCAGCCGGCACCCCGGCGAGATCGGCCTCGTCGTGCACCACCTGGTACGCCACCAGATAGGGACTCTCGGACTCGAACGGCCCGCGTCCGGTGGCCGCGTGCACCAGCACCGACCCCAGCGCGAACACATCCGCGGCCGGACCCACCGTCCGCGGCCGCTGGAACTGCTCGGGCGCCATGAACGGCGGGGTCCCGATGAGCTGCCCGGTCTCGGTGCGCAGTTCACTGTCGGCGGGCCGGGAGATACCGAAGTCGATGACCTTCGGACCGTCCGCCGCGAGCAGCACATTGCTCGGCTTGAGATCCCGGTGCACCACGCCCGCCCGGTGGATGTCCCGCAGCGCCTCCGCCAGCCCCGCGGCCAGCCGTACCACCTCAGCCGCCCCCAACGGCCCGTTCCGCTTGACCTCTTCGGCGAGCGTGGGGGCGGGGATGTACTGGGTGGCCATCCAGGGCCGCGGATCGTCCGGGTCGGCGTCGATCACCGGTGCCGTGAAGGCGCCGCTGACCCGCCGCGCGGCCGCCACCTCCTGCCGGAACCGCGCCCGGAACTCCGGGTCCTGCGCGTACTCGGCATGCACGACCTTGACCGCGAGCTGTCGCCCCGACGCCGAGCGCGCCAGGTGCACCACCCCCATGCCACCCGAGCCGAGAGGTGCTTCGAGCCGGTACTGCCCAGCGAACTCCGGATGCTCCGTTTCCGGGTCCGACCCGGGTCTGCGCACCGGCGGCATGCCCCACCCCCGTGTTCTCGGGCCCCAGTTGCGACTCGGCGAGCCTAGTCGATGGCCTGTGCGAATCTTGCTAGCCTCCGCATGTCGTGGCAGGTCACACGACATCCACACAACTCGGAAAAGCAGTTCAACGGGGGAGGGGCCAGATGGCCGACAACGAAGCCGTCATGGGAGACACCGCGGACGAGGGCACCGTCGCGAGTGCCGCGGGGGCGGTGACCTATCCGACCGCACCCAACCACCAGGTCAACGTCCGCAGCGGACCCGGCACCCACCACAGACTCATCAAGGTGCTGCCGTACAACACCCGGGTCCCCATCCGCTGTCAGCGGCACGGCGAGAAGGTCTCCGGCCCGTACGGCACCACGGACCTCTGGGACTGCATCGCGCCCGGTCAGTACGTCTCCGACGCATATGTGAGGACCGGCAGCGACGGCATGGTCGCCGTGCCCTGCGGCTGACCGTTAACCCCGCCCCAGGGGTCTAGTGACGGGGCCACGACGTGCTCCGGGCCCCGTTCGCGGACGGGGCCGGAGTCCGCGGCGGCGCGGGGCTGTCGGCGGGTTTCGCCTCCGGCCGCAGCGGGTCCACCGAGAACAGCGTCCCGTCGCTGGCCAGCGCCACCACCGCCCCCCGCACCCGCAGCACCTGCGCCGACTCCAGCCCGCCACCGGTCCCGCTGGACGGACTGCGGGCCGCGCCCTGCCAGCGCTCCGTGCCGCTGTCCCGGTCCAGGGCCAGCAACCGCCCGCTGGAGCTGGACAGATAGACGGTGTTCTCCCGCTCCGTGAGCAACGGCGGCCCCAGCCGCTCCACGGTCGTCGGCTCGCTCCACACCTGCCGTCCGGTCCGCGCGTCGACCGCGGTGACCCGGCCGCTCTCCTGCACGAAGTAGAGCCGGCCGTCGAGCAGGGTGGCATCGCCCCGCGCGTTCTCCGGCAGCGGCATCGTCCGGGTGGCGCCGGTGCGCAGATCGACCCTGAGCACGGCGGAGTACTTCTTCTGTCCGAAGGTCTCGGCCGGGCGCGGCACCAGCAGTTCGTGTCCGGACACCCCCAGCGGATCCTCGACGTCTCTCAGCCGGACCAGCTCCTCGGAGCTGCCGTCCCGCGGGTCCAGACGCAGCACGGTGTACCGGACGTCCTCGCCCCCGTCCTCGAAGTCCTCCGCGCACAGCGCGTACGGGGCGTCGTCGTACGCCACGGCCGCGCACACCCGTCCCCGCGGCACCGGCAGCGTCCACAGCTTCTCCCCGGTGGACACCTTCCACGCGGTCAGTGAATGGTCACCGGGGTCGCTCACCAGCACTCCGTGGCCGAACAGCGCGGTGTCGGTGGTGTCGCTCGAAGGACGCGACCACTTCCGCCGGCCCGTCTCCGCGTCCAGGGCGACCACCTGGGTCTCGGTGTCGCTCGGGGTGTCATGGACGATCACGCGTCCGTCCCGCACCCCTTCCGGCTGGCTGCCGAGCGTCGCGGTGTCCCGGTCCGCCGACAGGCCCTTGGCGCGCCATACGACATGCCCGGTGGCCCCGTCCACCCGGACCGCGGGGAAGCCGTACCCCCCGCAGAACAGCGCGGTGCCGAAGCGCTCGCAGTGCCCGGAGACATCGTCGCCCACGACCGACGCGCCCTTGGCCGGATCACCCCCGGCCGCCTCGATCAGCGAGAGCTGCCACGGCCGCCAGTCCTGCGGCAGCGCGATCACCCGCTCCTGGCGCGACGGCTCCGGCTCCGCCGTGCCGCCGGTGCGCACCCCGCCACTGGGGGCGCTCACCAGCGCGACCGTACCGGCGCCGAGGGCGAGCGCGGCGGCGGCCGTCACCGCGGCGAGGACGGGCCGGCGCCGCCGGATCCCGCTGAGCGTGGTGGACCAGGTGCGCAGCGCACCGCCGCGGCCCCGCCCCCGGCGCCTGGCACCGCCCGCCACCCGGAGCGCACCGCTCGACGGCAGTCCGGCCAGCAGCCGTTCCAGCTCGGAGAGGTCCGGACGGGCGGCCGGATCCTTGGCGAGACAGCGTTCGACGATGCCCCGCAGCGGCGGCGCCACCTCCTCCAGCGCGGGCGGTTCATGCACCACCTGGTAGGCCGTCATATACGGGCTCTCGGCGTCGAACGGGCTGCTCCCGGTCGCCGCGTAGACCAGCAACGCGCCCAGCGAGAAGACGTCCGAGGCGGCGGTGACCTCGCGCGGACGGCTGAGCTGCTCGGGCGACATGAACGGCGGGGTGCCCATCACCCGCCCGGTCACCGTCAGCGCCTGGCTGTCCCCGGCCCGGGATATCCCGAAGTCGATGACGCGCGGGCCGTCGTCGGCCATCAGCACGTTGGCGGGCTTGAGGTCACGGTGCACCACCCCCACCCGGTGGATATCGCCCAGCGCCTCCACCAGCCCCAGCGCCAACCGCCGCAGCTCCCCGGCGTCGAGCGGACCACCGTCGGTCAACCGCTCGGAGAGGGTGGGCCCGGGAACGTAGAGGGTG
This sequence comes from Streptomyces cucumeris, assembly GCF_024295805.1. Taxonomy (GTDB): domain Bacteria; phylum Actinomycetota; class Actinomycetes; order Streptomycetales; family Streptomycetaceae; genus Streptomyces; species Streptomyces cucumeris. The sequence goes on along the minus strand of NZ_JANCLX010000035.1, from coordinate 5,183 downwards.
GCCATCCACGGGCGCCGGGCGTCCGGATCGGCGTCCACGACGGGCGCGGTGAACGCACCGCTGACCTGCCGCGCGGCCGCCACCTCCTGGCGGAAGCGGGTGCGGAACTCGTCGTCCTCGGCGAACTGCGCATGCACGACCTTGACCGCGACCCGGCGGCCCGAAGCCGAACGCGCCAGGTGGACCACGCCCATTCCGCCGGAGCCGAGCCGGTCCTCCAGTGCGTAGTCGCCGATCTTCTCCGGATCGTCCGCGCCCCGTGGCACCGCCACCCCTCCCCTCCGTTCCCCGCGCGGCCGTCTGGGTCGTTTCCGTCCCACGAGTCCCATCGGCCCCATCGTCCCCCGGGGACTCAGCCTAAAGGGCCCCTGGGGCGAGGCGGCAGGGCCGTACCCGCACAGGAATCGCCGGGCCCGGACGCACCGGGGCCCCCGGCGCGCGCGGCGCCGGGGGCCCGTCGGACCGGTGCGAAGCTGCTACGCCAGGACCTTGTGCTCCTCGGGAGCCTCCGGAGCATCGGGCGAACCGGGCGTCTTGGAGCCCCGTGCGGCGGTGGAACCCGCCTCGTGGCTGACGACCGCGTTGTGCCGCTCGGTCCAGGTGGCCAGCGCCATCCCGCAGGCGTGGTCCACATGGCGCAGCCCGCTCAGATCCAGCTCCACGACCCGCTCCCGGGGCAGCGCCTCGAGCTCGTCGAGCAGCTTGGGCAGCCGCAGGAACGTGGCGTTGCCCAGCACCCGGACCCGGATCGGCTCATCGTCGTCGTCGAGCCCGCGGACCTCCACATGGACGTGCGAGGTCTCCCACGCCGTCTTGGCCACGGCCATCAGCAGGCCGATGATGACGCCCTCGAACATGTTCGTGACCACGATCGCCCCCGCAGTCACCATGAGCACCACGGCCTCACCGCGGTGCTCCCGCCACAGCGGGACCAGGTCCTTGGACGGGATCAGCTTCCAGCCCGCGTGGATCAGCACACCCGCCAGCGCCGCCACCGGGATGACGCCGAGCGCGGACGGGAACAGCACCGCGAAGACCAGCAGCCACACACCGTGCAGCACCCGGGAGGCCTTCGTCTTCGCGCCCGCCCGCACATTGGCCGAACTCCGCACGATCACCGCGGTCATCGGCAGCGCGCCCAGCACACCGCACAGCGCGTTGCCCGCGCCCTGCGCCATGAGCTCCTTGTCGTAGTCGGTCCGCGGACCGTCGTGCAGCCGGTCCACGGCGGCGGCGCTGAACAGGCTCTCGGCCGAGGCGATCAGGGTGAAGGCGAGGATGGTGCCGATGACGCCGACCTCGGCCAGCGCCGCGAACTCACTGCCGCCGGGCGGCTGGATCGCGTCCAGCAGTCCCTGGACCTCGACCCGGGCGATCGGGAGGTCGAACGCCGCCGTCGCGCCCGTCGCGAGGGCGACCGCCGCCAGCGGAGCGGGAAGGAGCTCGGCTCCCTTGCGGAAGCGCGGCCACAGAACCAGCACCGCGATCGTCGCGACGCCCACGGCCACCGCCTTCAGCGCGGTGCCGGAACCGGCCACGTCGCCGATGAGTTCGGGGATGTGGCCGATCTTGCCGAGACCGCTGCTCGGCGCCTTGGCGTCGGCGAGCGCGTAGAGCTGTGAGGCGATCAGCACCAGGCCGATGCCCGCGAGCATGCCCTGCACCACGGCGACCGAGATCGCGCGGAACCAGCGGCCCAGGCGCAGCGCGCCCATCGCCAGCTGGAGCAGTCCGGCCGCCAGGACGAGGACGCCCAGGGCGGCGAGACCGTACTTCTCGACGGCCTCGTAGACGAGGACCGTCAGCCCGGCTGCCGGGCCGCTGACCTGAAGGCTGCTGCCCGGCAGGAAGCCGGTGACCAGCCCTCCGACGATGCCGGTGATCAGGCCGAGTTCGGCCGGAACACCGGAGGCCACCGCCACGCCCACACACAGGGGCACGGCGACGAGGAAGACGACGAGGGATGCGGTGAAGTCGGCACGGAGCGTTCCGGTGCCGATTCCGGAGCCTTCCGTGGTGCCTGAGCCACCACGGAATCGGTCAAGGATCTTTCGCATGAGGTTGCCTCCAGGGCGCCCCGTCGACCTGCGCAAGGCAGGCGGGGGCACGGCATAGCGCCACGTCAGTGGGATCGATGGAATCGGTCGCTGGCGGTTGGATCGCTTGCTGAAGAGAAGCGTGAGAGCTGTGTGTCGTTGGATCGGCACCGCCGGGCTACGACGGTGTGGCTCTCAGCAGCGGAAGATCTGGAGAAGTACGGGCAGCTCGCCCGATCTCATGAGAGGAACGGTCTGCCGTTCCGGAACGGGTGTGGTGACGGCGGTGCGGGGCGCAGAGGCCACGTGGTCGCATCCGCACACACATCCGTATTTGCCGCTCGGTGTGGGAGCGGTGAACGGGGCTCGTCCGCCACGGAGACCGTGACAGTCCTCTGCCCCGGTGTCATGGTGCGAGGAGATGACCCCAAGGGCCGGCCGGGTTTCGGCGGCCACTGCCGTATGAACGGCTTCTGAGGGTTTGACCTGCGCTGACGCGCAGTCGACTGCGATGAAGAGGGCGACTAAGACGGAAACCACGGCAAGCAGTCCGCGTGCGGTGTTCCGGAGCGTCCCCACCATCGCCCCCCTCCATGTGCGTATCGACACCGACTGCCATTGTCTCCTGAAGGGCGTGACCATTTGCAAGTCGATATGTAACCGAATTGTGAACGCGGGATTATCGAACAGGAGGATCAGACTCCGTTCACCCCGGCGAGCGCTGGCGCGATCCACTTCCCCCCATGCGCCCGCTGTACAGGCAAAAATTAATTCATCGAACGATGAATAAGATGTCCGTCAGCGTGTCGCCCCATGGGAGGATGGCGGGGTACGGGCTGATGGACGGGGTACGCCCATCCGTGCCCCCTCGGCCCCACACCGCTGCCCACCGCAAGGCATGAGGAGAGCCGCACCATGACGGAGAAGGTCGCCGTGCTCGGCACGGGAAAGATCGGCGAAGCCCTTCTCGGCGGAATGATCCGGGGCGGCTGGTCGCCCTCCGATCTGCTGGTCACCGCCCGCCGTCCGGAGCGCGCGGCGGAGCTGCGGGCGCGCCACGGCGTCGAGGCCGTCTCCAACGCCGAGGCCGCCAAGTACGCCGACACCCTCATCCTCACCGTCAAACCGCAGGACATGGGGACGCTCCTCGACGAACTCGCGCCGCATGTGCCCGCCGACCGGCTGGTCATCTCCGGCGCCGCGGGCATCCCCACCTCCTTCTTCGAGGAGCGGCTGGCCGCGGGCACCCCGGTCATCCGGGTCATGACCAACACCCCCGCCCTGGTGGACGAGGCCATGTCGGTCATCTCGGCCGGCAGCCACGCCACCGAGGAGCACCTCGCCCACGCCGAGGCGATCTTCGGCGGCGTCGGCAAGACCCTCCGCGTCCCCGAGTCCCAGCAGGACGCCACCACCGCGCTCTCCGGCTCCGGCCCCGCCTACTTCTACTTCCTCGTCGAGGCCATGACGGACGCGGGCATCCTGCTGGGCCTGCCCCGCGACAAGGCCCATGACCTCATCGTCCAGGCCGCCATCGGCGCCGCGGTGATGCTCCGCGACAGCGGGGAGCACCCGGTCAAGCTGCGCGAGGCGGTGACCTCCCCGGCGGGCACCACCATCAACGCCATCCGGGAGCTGGAGAGCCACGGTGTGCGCGCCGCCCTCATCGCCGCCCTGGAGGCGGCCCGCGACCGCAGCCGCGAGCTCGCCTCCGGCAACGGCTGATTCACGCGGGCGGCAGCAGCCCCACCGCCGCGTACGCCGCGTCGACCCGGGGCCGCGCCAGCCCCCGCGCCCGCTCCGCCCCGGCCCGCAGCACCCCGTCCACATAAGAGGGGTCGGCACACAGCTCCGCGTGCCGGGCGCGGACCGGCCGCAGCAGCTCCACCACTGCCTCGGCCACCGCGCCCTTCAGCGCCCCGTACGAGGAGAACTGCCCGGCCAGCACCTCCGGCTTGTCATCGGTGCACGCGGCGAGCACATCCAGCAGATTGGCCACCCCCGGACGCTCCACCGGGTCGTACACCACGTCCGTCCCGCTGTCCGTCACCGCGCGCATCACCTTCTTGCGGACCACGTCCGTCTCATCGAGCAGATAGATGATCCCCGCCGTCTCGGCATGCGACTTCCCCATCTTCGACCGCGGGTCCTGGAGGTCCATGACCCGCGCGGCCACCTGCGGGCGCGTCGCCCGCGGCACCGTGAAGACCGGGCCGTAGCGCTGGTTGAACCGCTGTGCCAGATCCCGGGCCAGCTCCACGTGCTGTACCTGGTCGTCGCCGACCGGCACCTCGTCCGTGTCGAACGCCAGGATGTCGGCCGCCATCAGCGCGGGATAGGTGAGAAGGGACAGCCGTACGCTCCCGCCCCGCGCCTGTTCCCGCGCCGTCTTCTCCTTGTACTGGATCATCCGGCGCATCTCACCGTCGGTCGCGGTGCACTCCATCAGATAGGACAGCCGGGTGTGCGCGTCCACATGACTCTGGACGTACACGGTGCACCGCTCGGGATCGAGCCCCGAGGCCAGCAGCAGGGTGGCCGCCTGCCGGGTGAGCCGCCGCACCCGGGCGGGGTCGTGCTCCACGGTCAGCGCGTGCAGATCGACGACGCAGAACAGCGCGTCGGACCGGTGCTGGTCCTCCTGGACCCACCGGCGCACGGCCCCCAGGTAGTTGCCGAGGGTCAGATGGCCGGTCGGCTTGACCCCGCTGAAGATCCGCGGACGTGCCGTCTTCGTCTGTGCCATGTCGGTGTTCTCTCCCGCCGTCTCAAGGCCGCCGGACCTGCGGCCGGAGTACGCGGGGAAGGAGATACGCGAACGGCCGCCGGAGGGGCGGCCGTGGAAGTGCATGCGCTGGGCGGCCGCCGTCAGGCGGCCCACCACTGCTGGGTGTGCGCATGCTTCGTCATGAGCATGAGAGTACGCGCTCGGGGGGTCGGCGGCCACGGTTTGGTGGCCACGGGAGCGTCGTGTAATGTTCTGCGGGTTGTCACGGAGCCCCCAGGGGAACGGGACAGCAACTCACGCCGCACCGGCGGCACACCACTACTGCACGGCCCCTCATCGGGATGGATTTCGGCATGCCGGAATTCGGTTCGGAAGCTCGATTATGAGCCTCGGGGGAAATCCGCTAAAGTAGTGATCAC
>NZ_JANCLX010000034.1:51801-99408 GCF_024295805.1 Streptomyces cucumeris | reverse complement strand
AACCGCCTCAAGCAGTGGCGCGGCCTCGCCACGCGCTACGACAAGACCGCAACCGTCTACCAGGCCGCACTCCACCTCGCGGCCATCCACATCTGGGCCGCGAGGTGATCCGTAAGAAACGGCCTAGCGGGGCTGCGCGAGATGCGGCGCGTGGCCCGCCGCGTGGTGGTGCTCACCTTCGACACCGACGAGCCCGGATGGAAGGACCGGTTCTGGCTCACCCGCGACTACCTGCCCGAGTTCACCGCCGTGCTCGCGGGGTTTCCCTCGCTCGCCGGGATGGCCGACGCCATCGGAGCGCGCGCTGAGCCGGTGCCCATTCCCTGGGACTGCGCCGACGGCCTGTTCGAGGCGTACTGGCGTCGGCCGGGAGCGTATCTGGAGGACCGTGTGCGCCGTGCGATGTCGGTGTGGACGAGGGTCGGTCCGGACGCCGAACGGCGGGCGGTGCGAAGCCTCGGCGACGATCTCGCCTCCGGCCGGTGGGCCGAGCGCAACAGCGACCTCGCCGACCTCGACGCGGCAGATCTCGGCCTGCGTCTGCTCATCGCCTGAATCGCGCCACGGCGACCGGACGGCGTGGCGCGCCGCCCGAGGTCACTCGGTGCGCAGTGCTGTTGCCGTACGGGTCCTGGCCGTCCAGCCGGCCGGGATCAGCGCGCCCAGCATCGCGAGCACGACGCCTCCCAGCCCCAGCAGGAGAAGGTGGACCAGCGTGAACACATCGAGACCGGTGACGGCATGCCGGTGCCCACGGCGCGCCCCGATCGCCCTTGCAGACGCCCAGGGCGTGGACGCGTTCTCGGGTGCCGAGGAGGACGGAGTTGAGTACGCCGAGGCCGGCCACGCAGGCCAGCATCAGGGTGAGCAGCACCGCCATCGCGTCCATGATGAGGATGACCCCCTTCTGTTCCGCCGGGGGGACGGTCGTGGCATCGCCGCCCAGCGGCCGCACCGCCGCCGCGAGCCTGTGGGCGTACTCCTCGGCCGGGACACCACGCTTCACCTCGACGAGGAACGTACTGGGCTCGGCCGATGGGAAGTCCGCCATGTCGGCGTGGATCTCCAGCTCATCGCCCGAGGTGTCGAAGGATTCATCCAAGCGCGACGGACCGCGGACCATCGCCCCGCACCGCGATCTGTCCGGCCTGACCCTGCGTGAACTCGAGGTGCTCCGCCTGCTCGCGACGGGCCTCAGCAACGCCGAACTCGTCTCCCGGCTGTTCCTGAGCCCGACCACGATCAAGAGCCACGTCGGCCGCATCCTGTCGAAGCTGGACCTGCGCGACCGCGTCCAAGCCGTCGTCTTCGCCTACGAGACAGGTCTGATCACCCCGGGCCGGGGAGCCTGACGGCACCCGCTGTCGCAACCCGATGCGGAATTCTGACGTCCCACTTCGTGACGGACGGCTGCCGATCACCCGGGAGAGCACATGGCGAAGAAGGACCAGAAGGCGGAAAAGGCGAGGGAGAAGGACCGCGAGAAGTGGATGGCGCGTCTCCAGGTCCGGCTGGCCATGCAGCCGGGTGCGGACCGGGCCGTCGTGCTCCAGGCGGTCAAGGAGCTCACGGCGCACTACGCGGAGACGGGAGAGCACCCGCGGACTGCCTTCGGTGACCCGGACGCCTACGCCGTGCAGGTCGCCGCGCGGCTGGTGCCGGCGGAGCGGGCGGCGCGCGCGAGGCGGCACAACGCCGTCGTGGACGCGCTCGACTCCGTGTCCCGGGGGGCCGGGGACATCGCCGGTCTGTGACGGGTTGACATCACTTCCGCCATGCCCCGGCGCACGGGCGAGGGCGCTGCGTCCATCCGCCGGGGCCGCCGGGCGGCTCACCCCGTGACGGCCTTCGCGATCTGCAGGGCGGCCTGGGCCGGTGTGAGGTGTGTGGTGTCGACGACCTCGGCCTCGGCGTGCAGCCATGTGCGGGCCGCCTCGGCGTAGGGCTCGAGGTGTTGAAGACGGAAGGGGGAGGGGCCGAGCAGAGTGTCCCCCTCGATACGTCCACGGAGGGTGTCCTGGTCGGCGTGCAGAACGAAGTGCCGCACCGGAATGGCATGTTCGGCGAGGCCGGTGCTGATCTCCCGCCAGTACTGCTCGACCAGGACCGTCATCGGCATCACCAGGGTGCCGCCGGTGTAGTCGAGAACGTGGCGGGCAGTCTCCACGACGAGCGGCCGCCACGGCGGCCAGTGCTGGAAGTTTCCCGTCCAGGGCAGGCTCGGTGTGATGTCCATGAGTGTCTCGCCGACCTTCTCGGCGTCGAACACCCGCGAATCCGGGATCAGCTGCTGCACATGCGCACTGGTCGTCGTCTTGCCCGCGCCGTGGGTGCCGTTGAGCCATACGATCATGAGACCCGACGCTAGCGCGTGTGGGGAGTGGGAACAGCCGTAGGCAGAATCCGGCATCGCTTTGGCGTGCCTCGGGGGCTGCCTGCGAGGTGTCGGCGCGGTGTCAGGCCAACACCTCGCGAAGCCAGGACTTCTCCGCGCGGCTGGTGGCGCGGGCGATGGTCAGCATGCCGCGCCGGTAGGGATCGTCGGTGTCGTCGGCGCTCAGTGGCCGGTCACCGTCATGGAAGAAGCTCGCGGGCTGCTCCAGGAATTCCAGCCGACGGCGCAGTACCGCGTGCTGATCAGCGGTGTCGGGCAGCAGGGAGAGGAAGGCCAGGACCGTGAAGTAGCGGGTGCTGTCGCTGATGTCCAGACCGTTGGCATCCCGCAGTCGGCGCAGTAGTTCGCGGTGGCCGGTGTCGGTCACGCTCAGGGTGTGCCGCTGGGCGGCCGAGGCGCCCGGTTCGGTCTGCCGGTCGAGCAGCCCGGCATTGACCAGCCGGTTGATCGCCGGGTAGAGGCTGCCGTCACTGACCGGCCGGGCGTGGCCGGACAAGTGGGCTATCCGGTGGCGCAGTTGATAGCCGTGCAGTGGCCCCTCGGCCAGGAATCCCAGGATCGCGAGTTCGAGCATGCTGCTACTCTCGCACATCGAACCGAGGTACCTCGAATCGATATAGGGGGCGGGGATGACGTACACCGAGGAATGGGTGACCGCGCGGGCGCACGACGCTTACGAGCGTGGCCGGGCATCGTTCGACGTACGGCCCGAACGGGCGGCGCTGCTGGTCATCGATATGCAGGACGAATTCGTCCGGCCCGGCTGGAGTCCCTACTGGGTGCCCGCGGCCACCCGGATGGCGCCCCGGCTCCGCCGACTGGCCGAAGCATGCCGGGCCGCCTCCGTTCCGGTGATCTGGACCATCTTCGACGACACCCATCTCGGACTGGACCGCCCGTATGCCCTGCGGTTCCTCCCGCACGCCGATACCGACTGGCGCCGGCCGGGCCCCGCCGAGGTGTGGGCCCCCATGGGCCGCCACGCGGACGAGGTTGTGATCCGCAAGCCCTCCTACGGAGCGTTCTACGACACACCGCTCGACACGATACTGCGCAACCTCGACCGCGACACGGTCATCGTCACGGGAACGCTCACCAACTACTGCTGCGGCACCACGGCCCGGCAGGCATATGAACGCGGCTACCAGGTCGTCTTCGGATCCGATGTCACCGCCACCGATGAGGAGTCCCGGCAGGAACCCGAACTCGCCGTCCTGCGCAAGGGCTTCGCACTCGTGCTGACCGCCGAGGAGATCACCCATCAACTGGCCGCGGCGAAACCGGTGTCAGAGGGTGAGGAACGGGCGAACCACTGAGCTCAGAGCGGTGGTCATTCCGTGCGCAGCTCGCGCTTGAGGATCTTGCCGGTGGCGTTCATGGGGAGGGTCTGCCGGAACTCGACCAGGCGTGGGTACTTGTAGCCGGCCATGGTGGCGCGGCACCAGGCCACGAGGTCGTCCGCGGTGGTCCGGGTGCCGGGTACGGGGACGACGTACGCTTTCGCCTCCTCGCCGTGGGTGGGGTGGGGGACGCCGACGACGGCGGCCATGCTGACGGCCGGGTGGGAGAGGAGCACCTCCTCGATCTCGCGCGGGTAGACGTTGAAACCGCCACGGATGATCATGTCCTTGGCCCGGTCGACGATGTAGAGCCAGCCGTCTTCGTCGCGGCCGGCCAGGTCGCCGGTGCGGAACCAGCCGTCGCGGATCACCTCGGCGGTGGCCTCGGGGCGGCGGAAGTAGCCGCTCATGACGTTGTGGCCGCGGATCGCGATCTCGCCGACCTCGCCGGGCCCGACCGGGGTCCAGTCGGGGCGTACGAGTTCGACCTGGACGCCCCATACAGGTGTGCCGATCGAACCCGGTCTGGCCTTGGCCCCGGGTGGGGTGAAGGTTGCCACCGGGCTGGTCTCCGACAGGCCGTAGCCCTCCCGGATGGTGATGCCGAAGCGGCGCACGAACCGGCGGTGGATCTCGACGGGCAGTGGCGCGCCACCGGAGACGGCGATGCGCAGCCGTCCGGTGATGGCCGCGATGTCGGGCTCGGCGGCGGGGTGGTCGAGCAGCGCCCCGTACATGGTCGGCACCCCGGTGAAGAAGGTGACCTGATCGCGGCGCATCAGTGCCAGTGCGTCGCGGGCGTCGAACCGCGGCATCAGGACCAGGGTGGAACCGGAGGCCAGGCCGGCGTTCATCTGCACGGTCTGGCCGAAGGAATGGAACAGCGGCAAGGTGATCAGATGGACATCCCGCTCGATCTCGCCGAAGAGCTTGTGGCACGTCAGCGCGTTGAGCGCCATGTTGCCGTGGGTGAGCTGCGCGCCCTTGGGCTGCCCGGTGGTGCCGGAGGTGTAGAGGATGACGGCGGTGTCCTCGGGACTGGTGACGACGGTGGCGAACTCGGTGCTCTGTCCGGCGAGCGCGCTCGCGAGCGTCCGCGGCGGGTTCGGGGCCGATGACCGGCCGCCCGCAGGCGGTTCCTCAGGCTCCGTGGTGATGAGGAAGAACTCCCGGCACTCGTCGACCCGGGAGAAGCCGTCCCAGCCTTCGCGGCCCAGGGGGAGCTGTGAGGTGCCCTCGAAGCAGAAGTAGGCGCGGGCGTCGGAGTCACGGAGGTGGTAGGCGATCTCCCGGCTCTTGAGCAACGTGTTCAGCGGGACCACGACGGCACCGGCTTTGAGGATCCCGTAGTAGACGACCGGGAATTCCACGATGTTGGGGCATGACAGCGCCACTTTCTCACCGGGGCGGATTCCACGGGAGACCAGCAGGTTGGCCACCTGGTTGGCGGCGGCGTCGAGCCGGGCGTAACTGAGGGAGCGGTCGCCGGACACCACCGCGTCGCGGTCGGGAGTGGTCCGGGAGGTGTGCTCCAGCATGATGGCGAGGTTGAGCATCTGGCCTCCGTGCTGTCCATGGATGAGACGGCCGGGCCGCGTCCCGAGGGGAGCGGGGAAGCGGCCCGGCCGTGTGGTGCGGTTCGGTCCTGGTCGTCAGACGAGCGCGTCGGCCGGCGAGGGGGCCGGGTGGCGCAGTGGGACACCGCGCTCGCCGGGGCGGCGGTTGGGCGGCAGGCCCAGGTACTCCAGCGTCTCGTCGGCGCCGGTCCAGTACTCGCCGATCCGGTAGATGCGCTTGGCCTCCTGTGCGGTGGCGATGTCCCGGCCGAGTTCATCGGCGATCCGGACCACCTGCTCGACCTGCTGGACGGAGGTGAAGCGCTCCTTGCGCGGGGACCAGAGGTTGTCCTCGATGCCGACGCGGACGTGCAGGCCCAGCGCGATGGCGATGGCGTTCATCGGGAGCGTGGAGCGCATGATGCTCTCGATCGTGAGCACGGCGCCGTCGGGGGTCCGGCGGGCGAACTCGACGAGGTCGGCCGGGTGGGTCGCGGAGGCACCGCCGCCGATGGCCACGTAGTTGAGGTTGACCGGCCCGGTGTAGACACCGGCGCGGATCAGCCTCTCGACGGTTTCCAGCTGCGGCAGGTTGGCGAGCATGAAGTGGGGCTGGATGCCGCCTGCGGTCAGCCGCTTGAGGTGTTCCAGATAGAACTCGGGGCCCGCTTCGCTCACCAGGTCCCGGTAAGCCTTGTGGAGCAGCGGGTTCTGTATGGACGTGCCCGCGATGTCGTCCTGGGTCAGCAGCTCGACCACGTTCATCTGGACGGTGTTGATCGCGATGGTGACCTGGTCCGGTTTCGGGTCGAGTTCGGCCAGCATGTGGCGGGTGTCCCAGTCCAGCCACTTCGCCGCGTCGCCCTCCTTCTCGGGGGCGAACGAGATGGACCCGCCGACCTGCAGGATCATCTCCGGTACGGCCTCGCGCAGCCGCCCGATCAGCTCGTTGAACATCGACAGCCGCTTCGAGCCGCGGCCGTCCAGTTCGCGTACGTGGATGTGGAGCAGTTGCGCACCGGCGTTGTAGCAGTCCACCGCCTTCTGGACCTGCTCGTCCATGGTCACCGGGATGTCGTCGCTGTCGCCCGGCAGCCACTCGGGCCCGTAGGGGGCGACCTGGATGACCAGCTTCTCCTGGTTCTCGGGCAGCAGTGAGTCGTCGAGGAAGTGCATGTCGTGCCTCCGTGTGAGGGTGAACGGGATGGCGAAGCCGGGTCAGTTGGGTTCGTCGGTGTGCTTCTCGCGTGCGGCGAGCTCCTCCACCAGGAGCGGTACGCCGACGTTGCAGGCGTGGACGCCGACCAGGGTGGTCAGTTTGAGGACCGTCAGGATCTCCTCGGGGGTGGCGCCGAGGTCCAGTGCGGCACGGATGTGGCGCTGTACACCGGGCCCGTACATATGCGTGGCCGAGGCGTCCACGGCGATGCAGAGCAGTTCGATGAACCTCGGCTCCAGCACACCGCTCGTCCATGGCTCCATGGCCATCGCCATGAACTGCTCGGTCCAGACCGGATCCATGTCCGACAGGCCGTCCCAGAGCGGATTCCAGGCGCCCTGGGCCCGCATCCGGTCCACGACGGGCGTCGGCGGACGCCCCGCCGCCGCGGCGGATGTGGATGGGTCATGCGTGGTCATCGGCTCAACTCCATCTCGTAGGTGTCCGGAGGCATCGCCCCCGGGCCGCCGCCGGACACGGCGGCGAAGTCCTTCTCGTAGCTGCGCGATCCGAGCCAGAACACGGCGGCCGCGGCGAGGCAGAACAGGGGCATGACCGCGAGTGCCGTCCCCAGGCCGAAGGCGTCCGACAGCAGTCCGGTGAGTACCGGCCCGATGGCCAGCCCGAAGAGGTTCTGCACCAGCGTCGCCATCCCGACCGCCGTGGCCCGCACGCTCGGGTGGACCACGTCGATCACGGCGGCCGGGGCGGTGCCGAGCGCCGCGGCCACGGCGAGCCCGGCGACCACGATCAGCGCGTACTGCACACCGCCCGGGCTGAGCACGCCGAAGGCGGTGAACAGCAGTCCCCACGCGGCCGCGGCGAGCACCGCCGGGACCATCAGCTTGCGCCGCGGGCGTCGGACCGCGCACCGGTCGGCGACGTGGCCGAAGACGATCGCGCCGAGGAAACCCGAGAAGATGAACAGCGCAGCCTTCATCCCCGCCTGCGCGGAGGACAGACCGTAGGCGCGGCCCAGATAGCTCGGCAGCCAGGTGTAGAGGGTGGACAGCACCACCAGGTTGAAGGCACCGCCGAGGTAGCACCACACGGCCGTCCGCGACCGGAACAGCTCGCGCACCGTGGCCGCCAGGTCCTGCCGCGGCGGATGCGCCCGGTCCTCCGTCAGCGCATCGCCCGCGCCGGAGTCGGCCGTGGCCGCTGCTTCCGCTCCGTCCGCGCCGGACACGGCGGGAGCGCGGTAGTCGCGCACCTTCAGGAAGACAACCGCCAGCAGCAACCCCGGCACACCGAACGCGCCGAGCGTCACCCGCCAGCCGAACCGCTCGGCCATCACACCGCCGAGTACCACCCCGAGCACCGCGCCCAGCGGCCCCGCCGCCTGGAAGACGCTCAGCACGGTCGCCCGCAGCCGCTGCGGGAAGTAGCCGGAGAGCAGTGCCGCCCCGGCCGGTCCGTAGCCCGCCTCGCCCACGCCCAGCAGCGAGCGGGCGACGAAGAGCTGTGCGTAGTTCCCGGACACCGCGCTCGCCAGCGCGGCCAGGCTCCATGCGCTGCCCATCGCGGCGATCGTCCTCACCCGGCCCCAGCGGTCGGCCAGCCGCGCGGCCGGGAGGGCGAAGAGGGCGATCGTGACCGACACGGTGGTGACCAGGGCGCCCAGGGCGGTGTCGGACAGCCCCCATTCCTTCTTCAGGTAGGGGAACGTCGACACCACGATCTGCCGGTCGATGTAGTCGGTCACCGCCAGTGCGACGATCATCAGCGCCACACCCCAGGCGTAGCGCCGTGACACGAGATGTGCGACCGAGCCCGACGCGTCCAGAACCAACGGTGGTTCACCGTGCCCCGGCCATCTCCTCATGCCCACCTGTCCACCTCCAGGTCACGCCCCATGTCGCTGCGAGTGACGGAAGAGTAGGTCGGCGACATCACCGATGCTTTGCCTCACGTGGCACACTGCTTGACAGTTTGTGGCACTGCCCGTGGCCCATCGGCCGCCCGACCGGGAGGTACACCGGACATGAAGCTCCTCGTCCGCAACGCTGTGCTCACCGGCTACGTCGAGCTGGTGCGCTCGCTGGGCGGCGATCTGTCGGCGCTGCTCGCCTCGGTGGGTCTGGACGCCTCCGATCTGGCCGTCCCCAACACCTGGATCCCGGTGGCCGCCGCCTCCGACCTGATGGAGCTCTCGGCCGCCAAGACCGGCCACGACGATTTCGGGCTACGGCTCGCGGAGAGCCGCAGACTCTCGGTCCTGGGCCCGGTCAGCCTCGTCGCCCGTGAGGAGCCGGACGTCCGCAGCGCGCTCGGAGTGATCATGCGGTACCAGCATCTGCACAACGAGGCGCTGCACAGCCGGATCGACGAGACGAACGGCCTGGCCACGATCCAGCTCGGCCTCGACCTGCCCACCCCGCGCCGTCGCCAGACCACCGAGCTGCTCGTCGGCGCCATCCACCGCTACGTGCGGAACCTCGTCGGCAGCAGTTGGCGGCCGGTCTCCGTGCTGTTCGCCCACGACGCACCGAGGGACGCGACCACGCACCACCGCGTCCTGGGCCCCGCGGTCCGGTTCGGCCAGAACATCAACGGCATCGTCCTGTACGCAAGCGACCTCGACGCCCCGAACCAGCTCTCCGACCCACTGCTGCGCCCCTACGCCCGCCAGTACCTCGAGGCGATCGCGGCGCCCCGCCCCGCGGCCGACGTGGACCGCGTCCGCGATCTGATCGAGGCCCTGCTCCCCACCGGCCGGTGCTCACTCCAGCAGGTCGCCCACAGCCTCGGCGTCGACCGCAAGACCATCCATCGACACCTGGCGCGGTCCGGTGAGACCTTCTCCTCGTTGCTGAACTCCATTCGCGCGCAGCTCGCCCAGCAGTACGTCGGCAGCCATGCCCGGCCCCTCACACAGGTCGCCGAACTGCTGGGCTTCTCCGCGCTCAGCACCTTCTCGCGCTGGTTCCGCGACGAGTTCGGCACCAGCCCGACCGCCTGGCGAGCCGCTTCTCAGGAACGGTCGCGGGGGTAGCGCCCTCGCTCCTAGACGTCGTAGCGCTCGACGGAGAACCGGTGCAAGTGGTCCGCGACCCACTGGGAGGTGCGGCGCAGACCCTCCGCCAAGCCGACCTCCGGCCGCCAGCCCGCCCATTCCCGGGCGCGGGAGTTGTCGGACAGCAGCCGCTGCACCTCACTGCCCGCCGGGCGCAGCCGTGCCGGATCGACCACGACGCGCGCGTCCCGGCCGGTGGCGGCGATCAGCGCCTCCGTGAGGTCGCCGATGGCGATCTCCCTGCCGGTGCCGAGGTTGACCACCTCGCCGAGCGCGCGATCGCAGTCGGCCAGTGCGAGGAATCCCGCGGCCGTGTCCGTGACGTAGGTGAAGTCGCGGGTGGGGGTGAGCGACCCGAGCCGTATCTCCCGTACACCGGCGTGGAGTTGGGCCAGGATCGTGGGGATCACCGCGCGTGAGGACTGGCGCGGGCCGTAGGTGTTGAACGGCCGCACCACCGTGACCGGCAGCTCGAAGGCGTGCGCGTACGACAGGGCCATCATGTCCGCGCCGATCTTCGAGGCGGAGTACGGCGACTGAGGCTGGAGGGGGTGGTCCTCGGCGATGGGAACGGTGAGCGCGGTGCCGTAGACCTCGCTCGTGGAGGTGTGGAGCAGTCTGCGCACGCCGTACCGGTGGCAGGCCGCGGCGATGTTCTGGGTGCCGGTGACGTTGGTCTGCACGTACGCCTCGGGCGCCTGGTAGCTGTACGGGATCCCGATGAGCGCCGCGAGGTGGAACACCGTGTCGCAGCCCGCCACCGCGTCCATCACGCGGCCCGCGTCCCGGACGTCCCCGGCGATCGTCTCCACGGGACTGCCGGGACCGAGGTGGTGGGCGAGGTACCCCGCCTCGCCGTACGGCTTGTAGTGGACCAGCGCGCGGACCCGTGCGCCGCGCTCGACGAGCAGATCGACGAGTGTGCTGCCGATGAAGCCCTCGGCCCCGGTCACCAGGACGGTGCGGCCGGACCAGGACGATGCGGTCGGATCGTTCATGAGGTGTAGTGCTCCTTCGTACGGAAACGGGGTTCGGTCGGTGCGGGCCCTTCGGCGAGCCGCAGCACCTTGGCGGCCAGGAGGTCGGCGGCCCGGGAGTGGGTGCCGGGATCGGCGGCGTCGCCCATGGCGGCCAGCCGCGCGGGGTCGTTCAGCAGCGGCTCGGTCAGCGCCGCCAGGTTCTCCGGGGTTGTCTCGCCGTCCGGCAGCAGCAGGGCGGCGCCGGCGTCGGCGAGCACACGGGCGTTGTGGGTCTGGTGATCGCCCGGGGCGTGGGGGTAGGGCACGAGGACGGCGGGGACACCGGTGGCCGCCAGTTCGGCGACGGTCGCCGCGCCGGCACGGCACACGATGAGATCCGCCGCCGCGTAGGCGAGGTCCATACGGTGGAGGTAGGGCACGGCGTGTGCGATCCGGTCGCCGCCCTCGGAGGCGAGCCGGGACCGCACCTCGTCGAGTGCGTCCGGGCCGGTCTTCAGCAGCAGCCGTACGTCCGTCCTGGCCCGCCACCGCCGGGCGAGGCCCACGGCCGCTTCGTTGAGGCGTACGGCGCCGAGACTGCCGCCGTTGACCACCACCAGCCGCACCCCGGCGGGTATGCCGAACGCGAGGCGGGCGGCCGCGCGTTCGGCATGCCGGTCCAGAGCGGCGACCGGACCGACCATCGGCATGCCGACGGTCTCGGCGTTCACCCGGGAGGGCAGATGTGCGCGGGTGCGGTCGAAGGCGAGCGCGATGTGCGGGGTGAGGCGGGCGGCGAAGCGATTGGCCCTGCCGGGAACGGCGTTGGACTCGTGGATGAGGCTCGGCAGCCCGGCGAGCCGCGCGCCCACGATGACGGGGGCGCTGGGATAGCCGCCCATGCCGACCCCGATGTGCGCTCCCTGCTCGCGCATGATGTTCCGGACCTGGGCTCCGCAGCGCATCAACGCGGCGGGCAGCAGAAAGCGGCGGGCGCCGAGCGCAGGGTCGAAGGGGATCATGTCGACGGTGTGCAGCCGGTACCCGGCTTCGGGTATGAGCCGGATCTGGCCGTGCACTATGCGGCCGAGCGTCCGGATTCCGTGGCGGAGCTCGTCCTGATCGACGGGGCGAACCCGCTGCCGGAGCCCTTCATCACCGAGGCCGACCTGGAGGAGTTCCGCGCGATGGCGGAACGTCTGGCGACCCGGCAGGAGTCCGAAGCGGCCGAGGGCGGTGCACACCAAGTGGCCCTCACCGCCGAGGACATCTTCGGCCTCGGCATCGAGATCGATGTGGTGCGGTCCGCGATCCTCCACCGGTACCGAAGGATCCGCCGACCGATTCACATGATCATGTCGACCGCGATCGCCGGAGGCGGCGCGGAAGCCCGTGCCGCGTGGCGCAATCGGCTCTGGCGCGCAGGTGTCGAGCGGCTCGTCCGTGAGCTCCCAGAAGTTTCCACCACTTGGCTCGACGCCGACCACAGGCTGGTCTTCACTCACGCTCCGGACATCGCGGACATCATCCGGACGCTGCCCCGCCCGGCCGGCGGGGCGAGGTCGTGAACGGCCCGAGGAGACTGTTCCCATGCTGACCATCGGGGAACTGGCGTCCTATGCCGGGGTGACGGTGCGCGCGGTGAGGCACTACCACGCCAAGGGGCTGCTGCCGGAACCGGAGCGTGACCACTCCGGCTATCGGAGATACGACGCGGCCGCGCTGGTCGAGCTGATCAGGATCCGGACCCTCGCCGAGGCCGGGGTGCCGCTGGCACGCGTGCGGGAGCTGCTGCACGCCGAGGAAGGGCAGTTCGTCGCGGCGGTCGCGGATATCGACAGGCGGTTGCGGGCGGAGATACGGGAGCGGCAGCGGCTCCGCGAGCGGATCGCCCGCCTCGCCTCCGGGGACCATCTGGCGTTGCCCCGGGACGTCGTCGTCCTTCTCGACCGGCTGCGGGCGCTGGGGGTCGATGAGCGGATCGTCCAGGCCGAACGGGATGGCTGGATCCCGCTGGCCGCGCGCTCACCCGAGCGGGTACCGGAGTGGGCGGCACGCAAGATGGAGCAGCTCGCCCATCCGCCGTTCGTCGACTTCTATCTCGCGCTGGGCGAGGCACTGGACCGGCCCGACGACGACCCACGCCTCATTGAGCTGGCCGACCGGGCCTCCGCGTGCTTCATTCGGCTGGCCGACGAGCGGGGAGAGGACTACATCGACGACACCGACCTCGAACCACAGCTCGTCGACCTCATGGACACCTGGGTGTTCGCCAATCTGCCGTCGGCCGCTCGGTTGATCGAGCTGCTGAAGGAGCGAGGCTGGACGGGATGGACCAGACTCGAGCGTGTGCAGTCGGCAGGGGGCGGCGCCGGAACCTCTCGGGGCGGCACACGCTGAACCTCTACAGCGGCAGACGTTCGATGGCCAGCAGGGCGGCATCGTCGTCGAGGTCGCCACCCGCGTGCCGCCGGAGGTCGGCTCGCACCTGGTCCACGAGCCGGTCCAGCGGATCCTCGCGCCACCGCGCCATGCGTTCGGGCAACGGGTAGAACCGTCCCGCCCCGTCCCGCGCCTCGATGACCCCGTCGGTGAAGAGCAGCAGACGGTCACCGCCGCGGAAGGGGACGGTCTGCACCGACGGTCCGCCCTCGACCAGTTCCGCGAGCCCGATCGGCGGGCCGGGCTCCGGCGCTTCCCAGCCGTGGACGTCGCCGTCCCGGATGGCCAGTGGGTGTGGGTGCCCGCAGTGCACCAGACGCGCCACGGACCCCTCGGGGATCTCCACGAGCAGCGCGGTGGCGAACCGCTCGGTGAACTCCTCCCCGTACAGCCGGCGGATGTTGCGATGGGCGCTGCCCTCCAGCCAGCGCGCCACGTCCGCCAGACACGGTTCATGGTGTGCGGCTTCCCGGAAGGCGCCCAGCAGGGCGGCGGAGGCGTCGACCGCGGGCAGTCCCTTGCCGCGTACGTCGCCGATGAGGAGGCGGACCCCGTGCGGTGTGTGCAGGACCTCGTAGAAGTCGCCGCCGATACGGGCTTCCGACTCGGCGGCGATGTAGGTGCCCTTGAGCAGTACGGAGTCCAGGCGGGCGGGCAGTGGGCGGATCAGCGTGCGCTGGGCCGTCTCGGCCACGGAACGCACCTGTGTCAGCTCCCGCTCCCGGCGCTGCCGGATGGAGCAGGCCAGCAGACTTGCCAGGCCGACGGCCAGCAGAGCGATGTTGATGATCTGGGACGCGGACGAACCCCAGCGACCGTCGAACAGGTCCAGGAGCGCGTTCACACCCATCGTCGTGGCGGCCACGGCCGCCGTGACACCGAGACCGCAGATCGCGGCGGCGAGGACCGACGCCGCGGCGAGGACGGGCCCCAGCCGAAGCCAGTCCGGGGTGACCGCCTCCACGAGGGCGATCACGGCGATGAGCGCGAAGGGCGACAGCGGTGTGAGCCGGTGGAGCCAGACTCGCGCCATCGCCGCTGCGGCCGGGGACGCCGCGCTCTCCTGCACGGTGCTCTCTCTCCTATCGCGGGGTGGAACGGTGCCCGCGGAGATCGCGGACGCCACCACGCTAGGCGCGCCGGGAGAACGGGGAAGCGGCCGAACGGGCCCCGAAGACCGGGACGAAAGTCCCGAGAGCTCCGGGCGCCGGCAGATGGCCCGCCTGAGCGGAAACACCGGCCTGACCTGCGGCGACGCAGCCGGTCCGGCTGCGCCTACACAGCGCGGAGAGGGGTGGGGGGGGGGCGGGGGCGGCCGGCCCCCCCCCCGCGGGGGGGGCCCCCCCCCCCGGGGGGGGGGGGGGGGGGGCGCGCGGGCCGGCCCCCCCCCCCACCCCTCTGCGGTGGTGCGTTCCGCTCGAGGTGGCGGGTCAGTCCGTGCCGGACTCCATGGCGGCGCGGTCGAGGACCTCGTCGTCTTCGCCCGGTCCCTCGCCGCGGGAGGCGATGGCTTCGGCGCCGCCTTCGGGCATGGTGCCGATGAGTCCGGTCGCGGCGGCCTGGGCGGCACCGATGGTGGGTTCGGCGGTGCCGATCAGACCGAGTCCGGCGTACTGCTCCAGCTTGGCGCGCGAGTCGGCGATGTCGAGGTTGCGCATGGTGAGCTGGCCGATCCGGTCCATGGGGCCGAATGCCGAGTCCTGGGTGCGCTCCATCGACAGCTTGTCCGGGTGGTAGCTGAACGCCGGGCCGGTGGTGTCGAGGAGAGAGTAGTCCTCACCGCGCCGCAGCCGCAGTGTCACCTCGCCGGTGACGGCCGCGCCCACCCAGCGCTGGAGCGACTCGCGCACCATGAGCGCTTGCGGGTCCAGCCAGCGGCCCTCGTACATCAGCCTGCCGAGGCGCCGTCCCTCGTCGTGGTACTGGGCGAGGGTGTCCTCGTTGTGGATCGCGTTGACCAGGCGCTCGTAGGCCGCGTGCAGCAGGGCCATGCCCGGTGCCTCGTAGATGCCGCGGCTCTTGGCCTCGATGATCCGGTTCTCGATCTGGTCCGACATGCCCATGCCGTGGCGGCCGCCGATGGCGTTCGCCTCCATCACCAGGGCGACCGGAGAGGCGAACTCCTTGCCGTTGATCGTCACCGGGCGGCCCTGGTCGAAGCCGATCGTCACATCCTCGGGAGCGATCTCGACCGAGGGGTCCCAGAACCGTACGCCCATGATCGGCTGCACGGTCTCCACGCCGGTGTCCAGGTGTTCCAGCGTCTTGGCCTCGTGCGTGGCACCCCAGATGTTGGCATCGGTGGAGTACGCCTTCTCGGCGCTGTCGCGGTAGGGGAGATCGTGGGCGAGGAGCCACTCCGACATCTCCTTGCGGCCGCCCAGTTCATGGACGAAGTCCGCGTCCAGCCAGGGCTTGTAGATCCGCAGGTGCGGATTGGCGAGCAGGCCGTACCGGTAGAACCGCTCGATGTCGTTGCCCTTGAACGTCGAGCCGTCGCCCCAGATCTGTACGTCGTCCTCGAGCATGGCCCGGACCAGGAGCGTTCCGGTGACGGCGCGGCCGAGCGGGGTGGTGTTGAAGTAGGAGCGCCCTGCCGAGCGGATGTGGAACGCCCCGCAGGTGAGAGCGGCCAGGCCCTCCTCCACCAGTGCCGCGCGGCAGTCGACCAGGCGCGCGATCTCGGCCCCGTAGGTCTTGGCCCGCCCGGGCACCGAGGCGATGTCCGGCTCGTCGTACTGGCCGATGTCGGCGGTGTAGGTGCACGGGATGGCGCCCTTGTCGCGCATCCACGCGACGGCGACCGAGGTGTCGAGGCCGCCGGAGAAGGCGATGCCGACGCGCTCGCCGACGGGAAGGGAGGTGAGGACCTTGGACATGGCAATAGTATGCAGAGAATTGCATGATCATGCAATGCCCGGATCATCGTGCGCCGGCCGCCCCCGGCGCACGCGCCCGGCGGGCCCGGAAGGCCGGCGGCGAGGCTGCCGCCACCACGCGGAACCTTCATCCACTTTCCGCCATCCCCACAGGAGACAACTCTCCGCCGCGCGAACCGCGTTGCGCCCCCTACGGAAAACGGAGCCCCCACAGTGTCATTGCCGCCGACCCCCGCACAGCCCCAGGACTACGAGCGCATGATGGCCATGGTCACGGGGTTCTGGGTGACCCAGACGGTCCGTGCCGCGGCCCTGTACAGGCTGGCCGATCATCTCGCGCAGGGCACCGACACCCCCGGTGCGATCGCCGAGGCCGAAGGTATCGACCTCGACGCGGCGCGGCGCCTGATGCGGACCTGCGCCTCGCTCGGCCTGATGACCAGCAGGGACGGCGGTGCCCACTACAGCGGCACATCTCTCCTCAGCACCCTGCGCAAGGAGGACCCGAACTCGCTGCGCGGCTTCGCCATCTCTCAGGCGGCTCCGGGTCACTGGCTCCCCTGGGGGCGGTTCGCGGAGGCGATACGCACCGGGGACCATCAGGCCACGGCGGCCCACGGAGACACCACGATCTTCGACTACTTCGCCCGCCAGCCCGAGGAGGCGGCGCTGTTCACCGAGTCCATGGGCAACCTCTCCCGGGCCGCCGCGCAGGACATCGCGGCGGTGGTCGACACATCGGAGGTCGGGCTCGCCCTGGATCTCGGCGGAGCGAACGGTGAGGTCGTCCGGGCGATGATGAAGGCGAACCCCGG
Source organism: Streptomyces cucumeris (assembly GCF_024295805.1). Lineage (GTDB taxonomy): Bacteria > Actinomycetota > Actinomycetes > Streptomycetales > Streptomycetaceae > Streptomyces > Streptomyces cucumeris. The sequence continues at coordinate 82,787 of NZ_JANCLX010000034.1, read as the reverse complement.
CCTCCGTGGCGGGGTCTTCGACCTGCCGCACATCGTCCCCGACGCCACGGCGGCCGCACAGGCCGATGGCCTCTCGGAACGGTTCACCGCCATCGGCGGGGACTTCTTCGAGGAGGTCCCTCCGGCTGACCTCTACGTCCTGAAGTACGTCCTCCATGACTGGGACGACGAGGACTGCGTACGCATCCTGAAGAACTGTCGGACCGCGCTGCGGGACGGAGGAAGGATCGTGGTCGTGGACTACCTCATCCCCGAGGTCGGCACCCCCGGAATCGCGCCGCTCATGGACCTGAACATGCTTGCCATGACCGGTGGCAGGGAACGCGAGACCGCTGAGTTCGACGCGCTGTTCGCCGCTGCCGGTCTGCGCCGTACCGCCATCACCCCGGCCGGTGGATTCGCCGTCATCGAGGCGACACCGGCCTGATGTGGCTGCGGCCGGGGCCCCGGCCGGTGAACCGGAAACCGCGCCGTCACCGTTGGCCGTGGGCTACGTGGCCGTCCTGGCCCGGCAAGGACGGCCGGTGTGCAGGTTGTCCGCGGCGATGTGGGTGCTGGCGGTGCGTCTCACCCGAATGCAGGACACTCACTTCACATTCTGAGCAGGCAGTTCGGCACGCAGTTGTTACTCACTTTCGGGTGAAGGCGGTCCGGCGTACGGGGTGGCGCGCCATGGCGCCCCCCGACCACGGAGCAGTGGCTGCAACGGTTCCCGACCCGATGACCCGTCAACCTCATGCATTCGATGCATAAATGGACATTACAGTCGACAGTCATGACGATGTGGGCGATTCGTAACAGGGTTCACCTTTCCTCCATGAAGCGGGTGCAGGGTGGGCAAGGTGTGACTGCGCGGCCAACCGGCCGCCACCACCCGCACATCCGGATCCGACCGGCCCAAGGCAACTGCCGGGTCCGGATGTGCCCGCACCATGCAGGGGGACCTGTGTCCAAGTCCATCATCGCCCGTCGTCTGACCGCCGCCGCCCTGAGTGCCGGTGCCCTGACCGCGGCCCTGACGGTGCCGGCTTCAGCAGCGGCCGCGCATCACCCGCACCGGTCGGATGTGCAGATCACCCGTGTCCAGTACAACTCGCCGGGCTGGGACGATCGCTCCAACCGTTCCCTGAACGATGAGTGGGTGGAGATCACCAACAACAGCCGTCGCGCGGTGAACCTCGACGGCTGGACCCTGTCCAACCGGGACGGCGACACCTTCGCCTTCCGCCACTACCGTCTGGACGGCCACTCCACCGTCCGCGTCCACACCGGCATCGGCTTCGACCGGAGCCGTGACGTGTACCAGGACCGGCGTGACTACGTCTGGGACAACCGTTCCGACACCGCCACCCTCCGCAACGACCACCGCCGCTTCGTCGACGCCCAGTCCTGGGGCCGCCACCACCACGGCGGACGCCACTAACACCACACGGCGGTGCCGGTAGCCAGGGCCCGGTCACCGGCACGCCACCCTCACCACGGACGGGGGCGGCCCCCCGGCGGGGGGGGGGGGGGGTTCCCCCGCCCGCTTCCCCGGCCCCCCCCCCCACCCCCGGCCCGCCGCCCCCCCCCGGCGGGGGGGGGGCCCCGTCGCCCATGAAATCCCTTCCCGCGCGAGTGATCACTCTGTAGCATCACCTTCTGTATTCGATCATGGGATGCCTGACCCGCATCCCGCGTGAAACGGGGAACCATCAAGTGAAGAAGCTCCTGAGCGCCGCCGTGGTCGCGGTCGCCGCCACCCTCGCTGCCGCACCGGCGGCCAACGCCGCTCCTTTCATCAAGCTCGTCGCCGGCCCCTTCGCGACCAAGGCGAAGTGCGACTCCGTCCGGGCGAGCTCCTACCGCGGTCCGGACTTCAAGTGCCAGCACTTCAAGGCCACCCCGGACGGTGAGATCCGGAAGGGCTGGTACGTCCGCGAGTACTGATCCGACAGGTGGCAGGGGGCCGACGACTGGTGTCGTCGGCCCCTTGTTCCGCTTTTGCGACGCGGGAGCGCTCTGAGGCTGTCAGCGGGGCGCGTTAGCGGGGCGTTAGCGGTCTGGCAGCGGTACGGCAGCAGTTCACCAGTGGGGCCGGACAGTCTTGTGGCGTACCGCAGAACGCCCACATGACCCGCAGGGGGAATCACCGATGTCGATCACCACCGTCAACGCCCGTATCGTCCGTACCGCCGTCGCCAGTGCGACGCTGATGGCCGCCGCCCTGACCCTCGCGGCGTGCAACAACGACGACGGGGAGGGGGTCAAGCGCTCCGGCTCCGCGACAAGTTCGGCCGCCGCATCTCAGGGTTCGGACACCCAGACCGGTGATGAGCAGGACGCGCCCGCCGGTGGCGGCGCACAGGACACGGGTGGCAAGGGCGGTACCTGTGACCCGGACAAGGTGTCGATGACGGTTTCCAAGGTCTCCCGGCCGATCAACCACCTGCTGCTGAAGGCGACCAACAACTCCGGCGTCACGTGTGACCTGCCGGGTTTCCCGGCGCTGCGGTTCGATGACGCGCAGGCGGCCACTCCGGTCATCGAGGAGAGCAAGCCGCAGGCCGTGGTCTCCCTGGCGCCGGGCAAGTCGGGCTACGCGGGCATCCTCACCTCCAGCGCGGACGGTTCGGGCAGCGAGGGTACGAAGGTCAGCGAGCTGAGCGTGTTCCTCGAGGGCAAGGACTCCGCCACGTCCGTCTCGCTGCCCGGCGGCTCGGTGTACATCGACAGCAGCGCGAAGGTCACCTACTGGCAGAGCGAGAGCGCCAACGCCCTCGACTGATGAGCGATGGGCAACACCCGGCGGCCGGTGTCAGGCGGGTACGACGCACACCGGTGACGGCACGTGCAGGGGCGGCGCTCCGGTGGGGACGGGGATGCCGTCGGGCCCGATCGCGAACGTGGTGACCGTGTCGCTGCGCTCGTTGGTGATATGCATCCAGGCCCCGTCCACGTGCAGATCGCGTGGTCCCGCTCCACCGGAGGGGACGTCCGCGACGGGCTCGAGCGCGGCGCCGTCCGCGCGCACCCGATGCGTGGTCACCACATCGGCACCGCGTGTGGAGGTGTAGACGTACTCGCCGCTGATCTTGATTGCGGCGCAGTGGGCCGCGTCACCGGACGGCGCGGCCATGGCCGGTGACTCCGCGGTCACCTCCAGACCGGCGTACCCGCCGCTCGGGGACAGGACGAGCACGGTGGCCGCCAGTTCGGTCACCACGTAGACGTACCCGCTCGGGTGGAGGGCCAGATGCCGCGGCCCGGATCCGGAGGGACAGGCCGTCTCGCCGATGAGCCGCAGCCGTCCGTCCTGGAGCCGGAAGGCTCTGATGAGATCGCTTCCGAGGTCGGCTGTCAGAACGGTTCCGTCCGGCGCCTGTACGGCCATGTGCGCGTGCGGCCCCTCCTGCCGTACCGGGTCCGGGCCGCTGCCGTGTCCCTCCGCGACGTCCGGCTCCCCGGTGAACAGGCCGTGGGAGTCCAGCCCCGTCGCCCTGACCGTGCCGGACCCGTAATCGGCGATGAGCAGATGTCCACCGTCCGCCGTCACGGACACATGACACGGCAGCTCTCCGGCGGCCCGGCGCCCGGTCTCGTGCAGCCGTCCGTCCCGCACCTTGTAGGCGGCCACACCGCCCGCCTGCTGTTCCCGCACCGCGTACAAGGTGTTTCCACCCGGGCCGACGGCCAGGTAGGAGGGGCAGACCGCCTCGGCCGCGAGCTCGGGTCCCTCCAGTGAACCGTCCGGTCGCCGCCGCACACGGTAGATGCCTTCGCCACCGCCCATTGCGGAGGTGTAGCTGCCTATCCAGAACGCCTGTCCGCGCAATTGTGGTCTCCGTGTCCGGGGAATGGCTGGTGCCGACCGAGGAACGCAGGAACCTTCGTCGGTCGGCACCGGGGCATTCAAGGGTGGTGGGCGTTGTGCCGACCGGTCGTCAGCCGGTCTTCTCGAAGGTGGCGGTGAGGGTGTGGGCGGCATCGACGGTGAGCTGGTACTCGGCGTCGGTGGAGACGACGGAGCCCTTCTCGGTCCAGCCGGTGAAGCGGTAGCCGGAGGCGGGCTTGGCGACGAGGGTGACCTTGCTGCCCTCCTCATAGGTGTGGGGCTCGGTGAGGTTGCCGATCACCTTGGCGGTGCCCCCGGAGTCGGGCGATGCCGAGACCTGGATCGCATGCTGGACCATGTTGATCGCCATGACCCCGTGGAGCTTGACGTTCCCGGTCGAGGTGGCTCCCGCATAGCGCATGGTGTTCACGGCGAGGGCCTGGCCTGAGGTGGCCTCGACCGTGTGACCGCCTTCTCCGAGGTTGTCGGTGCCCAGGTTGAAGGCGCTCGCCGAACCGGAACGGACACGCAGGCCGTCGTGCGGGCCGTAGCCGAAGACATTGAGCATGCTGAGGTCCTGGGCGCCGTTGACATCGACCAGTGTTTCCCGCTTGCGCGTGTACTTGTCGATGACCAGGGGGAAGACGGCACCGTCTTCACCCAGCCAGCCGGAGATGCCGTAGTCGAGGCGGAAGGCCGAGTTGCCGTTGGACAGGACGCCTTCGATGCGACCGCCTTCGTTGGCCCCGACGCTGATGCCGTGGTTGAGGAAGACGCCGTCCACCTTGCGGATGAAGAAGTTGTCGGCGTCGGAGTCGGTGAAGTCAAGGCCGTTCCAGGGATTGGTGGCACCCATGTTGACGACGTAGTTCCGGTCGGCCTTGGCGCGGACGGCGTAGGGGTAGGGGGCCATGCCCTCGTCCTTGAACGGGTTGTTCTCGGGGTAGAACACACGCAGTCCGCGGGTGCCGGCGGAGTCCCCGGCGAGGGTGATCAGAGCAGTATCGGTATCGGGGGTCGAGGTGTTGCGGCCGTCGTAGCCGAGCAGCACGGTGCCGTGGCTGTTGCCGATCTGGTCACGGTTGGGTACCGAGGAGGAGCCGCGCAGTTCGACGTTGGCCGGCACCTTCAGGTGGCTGTTGATCCGGTACCAGCCGGCTGGCAGGTAGACGATGCCGCCGCCTGCCGCCCCGGCGTCGTCCAGGGCCTTCTGGACGGCCGGTGTGGCGTCTTCGGTGGGCAGGGTCCCGAAGCCGTGCGGCGCGTTGTAGGGGTCAGCGGTCACGTCGTAGAGCTTGGCGCGGCTGACCTTGGGCTCGGTGACGGGCTTGTAGACGGGCGGCTCCTCCTTGAGCACGGGGACGTCGCCCTTGACGTCTCCGCTGGTCGTGGTGCCGGTGAGCTTGACGTAGCCGCCGCCGCTGTTGTCGACCGCGTACTGCGAACCCTTCAGGGTGCTGTTGGCGAAGCCCGCGCCCCACCGTTCGTCGGATCTGCCGACCCGGACCGCGGTGTCGGTGTCGGTGATGGTGGTCTGGAGGAACACACCGGCGAACTCGATGCGCTGACCCTTGACGATGTCAATGCCGGTCTTGTAGTGCGCTGCCTTCAGCTTGTAGAACTGCTCCCATTCCAGGTCGCCGAAGGTGAAGGCGGTTCCGTTGGCGCGGGTCCACTTCTCGATCGCGGCCTTGGGGGGCGCGTTGTAGGCCGATCCGGCCTGTGCCCAGTACTTGGGGTCGAAGTCGACGTTCTCCCAGGTGCCCACGTCCGCGCCGTTGTAGGCGACAACGCCCTTGGACAGGGCGGTGCCCTTGACGTCACGGATGGTCGCGGTCTCGTGGACTTGGCCGTACTTGGGCTTCACACCCTTGTCGTTGGGTGTGTCGCTGATGCCGATACCGCGGTAGGAGTTGAGCATCGTCACGTCCTCGACGGTGCTCATCATGTAGTTCTCCTCGCCGCCGACGGCCCGGCCGGGTATCTCGAAGGTGTACCCGTAGGGCACCGGCTTCTCGGCGTTCTGCCGCGGGTAGAACACGGTCATGCCGACGACACCGGCGCTGCCGCCGATCCGGAACAGGCTGGGGCCGCTGTCTCCGGAGGCCAGATCGGCGAGTACGACGGTGCCGTAGTCACCTTCGCCCTGCTCGGGATCGCGGTGGTCACCGCGCAGGGTGCAGTAGGCACGCACCTTCAGGGTGTCGGTGACCCGGTAGCGTCCGGCGGGCAGCCACACCGTGCCGCCGCCCGCCTTGTAGCAGTCGTCGAGAGCGCTCTGGATGGCGGCCGTGGAGTCACGCTTGCCGGTGGCGTCGGCGTCGTAGTCGGCGACGTCGAAGTCGGCCACCACATGGTCGCCGGTGGGGAACCGCGTGTCGATGAGCCGCGGTTTCGGGGTGGGCGTCGCTGCGGACGGCTCGGCCGCGGAGGCGAGCGGGAGCAGCGCGGCGGTGATGGCGGTGCTGGCGACCACAGTGGTGGCCAACCCCAACAGACTCGGTCTCATCAGGTGCTCCTTGGAAGCGGATCGGATGGGTGTGGGTACGGGTTAGAAGTCGGCCGGGCGGGCGGTACGCGCGGGGTCTGCCCAGCTGTGGTTGGGAATGTGCGGGTACCAGCCGGGGCGGGTGGGGTCGCGGTCGTACGGGTAGTCGCCGAGTTCGCGGTAGCGCGCCGCGTAGTGCTCGACCTTGTCGCGGTCGAGGGTGACGCCGAGGCCGGGGCCGTCGGGGACGGTGATGGCGCCGTCCACGTAGCGGAACTTGCCGCCGACGATGATGTCGTCGCGCAGGTGGTGGTAGTGGCTGTCCGCGGAGTAGGTGAAGTTGGGCAGTACGGCGCCGAAGTGCAGCATGGTCGCGAGCTGGACACCGAGCTCTCCCGAGGAGTGCACCCCGACCGGCTGCTGGAAGGTGGCGCAGGTGGCCGCGGCCTTCAGACAGGCCCGGATCCCGCCCCAGAACGTGGTGTCGAGCAGGATCACATCCACGGCCGGGTCCCGGAGATTGCAGGCGAGTTGCTCCGGGTTGACCACGACGGTGTTGGTGGCGAGGGGGATGGCGATGTCACGGCGGAGCTGGCGCAGTCCGTTCAGGCCCCAGGTGGGGTCTTCCAGGTAGTCGTTGTTGAGGTCGGCGATGCCCGCGGCGAACCGGCGTGCCTGGGCGAGGCTGAGGACACAGTTGGGGTCGTAGCGGACCGGCTGCCCTTCGACGCCGTGGGCGAGCTCCCGGAAGACGTCGAGTTCGTACTCGGGCGGATACACCCCGCCCTTGAGCTTGTGGCTGGTGAATCCGTGCCGGGCGCGCAGGTCGGCGGCGTGTTCCAGGAGCTGTTCTGCGGTGCGGATCTCGCCGCTGCCGTCGGGGTTGGGGTAGCGGAAGAACAGATAGGAGGCGAACGGCACCCGGTCGCGCAGTTTGCCGCCCAGGAGCGCGTGGACCGGCAGGTTGGCCGCCTTGCCGATGATGTCCAGGCAGGCGAACTCCAGCGCCGCCAGCAACTGGGTGCGGTTGTTGTACAGCGAGGCCGTCGGGTTGGCCACGATCAGCTGCAATGCCTCGAGATGGTGGGGGTCGTGGCCGATGAGGTAGGGCTCGAGGCTCTTGAGCGCCGCTTCGGCGCTCTGACCGCCGCCGCCGAGCTCGCCCAGACCGCTGATCCCCTCATCGGTGTGGACTTCGACGAGGGTGCGGACGAAGCGGCCCCAGTGGGCGCCGTTGGAATGGCGCAGTGGCGCTTCGAGGTCGAGGGTGACGGTGGTGGCCGACAGGCCAGTGATCTTCATACTGATCCGTCCGGACGGTGAGAAGGGTGCGACGGGGAAGGGGACAACCGGGCAACGGGGAAAGGGTGTGGGTGGGGCGGAGGGGCGTCCGGCGGATACCGGTCAGGGGCCGCCGGGGCGGCCCGCCGTCAGACCTCCGTCGATGGTGTGCACGGCACCGGTGATGAATCCGGCCCGGGCACTGGCGAGGAACGCGATGAGTTCGGCGACCTCGTCGGCGCGGCCGACCCGGCCAAGTGGATGCGCCCGGCCGAAGCCGCGGATGGTGTCATCGGCCGTGTACTCGGGCTGGAGTTCATGGGCGGCCCGCCGGAGCATCGGGGTGTCGATCGAGCCGGGGCAGACGCAGTTGACCCGGATGCCCTCCGCGGCGTGGTCGAGCGCCATCGTCCGGGTGAGCGAGACCAGCGCGCCCTTGCTGGCGGCGTAGGCGGCCACGTTGCGTTCGGGCAGTGCCGCCTGTACCGATGCCACGTGCACGATCGATCCGCCGTGGCCGCGCATCCGCGGGAGCAGCCGGCCCGACAGGGCGAACGCCGAGCGCAGGTTCACCGCCATCACCTGCTCATAGGCGTCATCGCCGGTGGTGTCGACCGTGCCGTACCGCTGGATGCCCGCGCTGTTGACGAGAACGTGGACGTCGCCGTAGGTGTCCAGCGCCGCGTGTGCCAGCGTCTCGACGCCGTCCGCGGTGGCCAGGTCGGCCTCGACGACGACGGCGTCATGGTCCTGGAGGGCCTCGCGGGCCGCGGCGACGGTCTGCGCGCCGACCCCGGCCAGCGCGACCTTCGCGCCGCCCGCGGCGAGCCGGAGGGCGGTGGCCAGGCCGATGCCCTGCGTTCCGCCGCCGATGACCGCGATCTGGCCGGTGAAGTCCGGTGGAATGGTGAGCGGTGTGGTCACTGCTCCGATCTCCTCTGTGTGCGGAGGTGGCCGCCGACGGCCGGGCTCGGCCACACCGGTGGGTCGGTGTGCCGGATGGGTGGCCTCAGGGCCGGTGTCCGGGGATCCGGCGGAGGGTCAGTGTGGTGGTGCGCCGTTCGCCCGGAGCCACCACCTGCCCGCCCAGCCGGTCGGGAAGGTGTTCATAAGGACCGCAGGCGGGTTCGATCGCCACCGTGTCCACCGTTCCCCACCAGGGGAACCCGGGGGTGGTGCGGCGCTCCTGCCAGATCCACACATGGTCGAAGACCTCGGCGTCCCAGGCGAGTTCCACCCCGAACGCCAGCTCCTCGTTGTACAGCCGCGCTGTCCGCACACCGGAGTGCACGACGGTCAGCGGCCGGGTCGGCGGGGGCCGGTCCGGTACGCCGGGCGGCGGATGGAGAGGGAACTCCTGGGTGCCGGTGGCGTCGTCCAGCTCCAGTCGGCAGCGTCCGCCGACCAGTTCGGGGCCGAACGCGGGGTGTTCGGTCCAGGCGAAGGCCGCGGGGCGCGCGGAGAAGTTGCGCACGGTCTGGGTGATGCGCAGCCCGGTGTCGTCCACGGCGAACTCGCGCCGCACCTCCAGGGGAGCCGTGCGCAGGGCGACCGTGAGGGTGCAGTGGCCGGTCCCGGTGTCTTCCACCTCCCATGCCCGCCAGGCGGCCTCACCGTGGAAGGGGTGCTCGACTCCGTCCAGGACCCTGGCGTCACCGGCGTGGGGGATCAGGGTGTGCCAGCCACCGGGATAGCGCCGGTGCCATTCGGCACCGGAGTCGGCAGCGCGCATGGCGCCGTGGCGCTGATCGGCCCACGGGGTGCGCAGCAGCAGTTGGATGCCGGTGGCGCGATCGGTGAGGGTGGTCAGGGCGGCGCCGGACGGGTCGACCGTCGCGGTGAACGGCTGCCCCGCCAGGCTGATCTCGCACGACTCGACGGCGCCGCCGTCCGGGCGGGTCATGAGGGCCCTCCGCCGGATGCCGGGGTCACGCCGGTCGTGGGTGCGTCGATCTCGGACAACTGACGCTGGAGGGTCCGGATGCCCTCCGGCCCCAGCGTGGTGAGCGCGCCGCCGAGACCGACGGCGAGTGCTCCGGCACGCAGCCAGGACGCGGCGGTGTCGGGGGTGATGCCGCCGGTCGGCACCACGGGTGCGCCGGGGCGTACGTCGAGCAGCGCGCGGAGATGGCCGGGGCCCACGCTGGCGGCCGGGAACAGCTTCGCGATGCCACGGGCCGCCACCTGGGCGAGCTCGCTCGGGCTGAACGCTCCCTCCAAGAAGGGCACATCACCGGCGGCGTCGCGGGCGTCGGGTGTCGCGTAGGGGCTGACGAGGAAGTCGGCGCCGAGGGCGACCGCGCGGGCCGCGTCCTCGGCGGTCGTCACCGTGCCCACGCCGAGCAGAGTGCCGCTGTAGAGGGAGTCGCCACGGGCGTCGGCCAGGACCCGCTCCCAGCCGGGAACGGTGGTGGTCAGCTCGATGACCCGGAGCCCCGCGGAGTGGCACAGGGCCATCCGGTCGGCCAGCTCGGCCGCGGTCGCGGTGCGCAGCACCGGCAGCAGCCGCTGCCGCGCCAGGCGGTCGCGCAACTCGGTGGTGGCGGTGTCCAGCACCGATCCGTGGCGGCTTTCGGAGGTGGCGCCGGATGTCATCGGTGCCCCTCGGGGTCGGTGTGGCGCGGGGTGAAGCCGAGCAGCGCGCGGCACCGTGCGTTGTCGAAGACGCTGTCATGGCCGGGCAGCGCGGCCCGGCGCCGGACGCCGGGGTGCAGCCGGGCCAGCAACTCCTCGGTGGGCCGGTCCGACATGGTGGTCGGCGCGGTGACGTTCAGGACGTGCGCGCCGTGCAGCGGTGCGCACAGCGCCAGCCGGAACGCCTCCGCCGCGTCGCGGGTGTCCAGCCAGCCCCACAGTTCCCGCCGGGTCGAGGCCGGGTCGTCACGGGTGCGCCGCACATGCTCCGCGAGCCGTTCACCGGTGCCGACGAACGGCAGCCGCAGCGCGATCACATCGATGCCCCAGCGACGGTGTGCCATCGCCGCGGTCGCCTCCGCCGCCTGCTTGGACAGGGCGTAGGGGTCCTCGGCGAGGATCGGATGGTCCTCGTCCACGGGCACGTAGGCGGGTGGTACGTCCCGGTCCGCCCACGCCAGGCCGAGCACACTGAGGCTGGAGGCGATGGCCGCGCGGTGGATTCCGGCCCGTCCCGCCTCGTCCAGTACCAGATAGGTGGTGTGCGCGTTGGCGGCGAAGATCTCGTCGTCCGGGTAGCCGTGCGGGCTGGGGATGGCGGCCAGGTGCACCACCGCGTCCACACCGGTCATCAGACCGGTGACGAACGCGCGGTCGCGCAGGTCGCCGACGAGGTGGCGGCCGGGTGCGCCGTCGGGGGCGGGTGTGCGGTCGGTGCCGGTGACGGTGTGTCCGGCCGCGGCCAGAGCGGCGCACAGATGGCGGCCGATGTGTCCGCTCGCACCGGTGACCAGGATGTGCATGGGCTTCATCCCTTCACCGCGCCGATCAGTCCGTTGACGAAGTAGCGCTGGAGGCAGGTGAACAGGATGATGACGGGAAGGACCACGATCAGGGCTCCGGCCATCAGTACGTTGTACTGGGGAACGCCGCTGGTCGTGAGGTTCTGCAGGGCGATCGGCAGGGTGAAGGCCGTCGGCTCGGTCAGCGACACCCGGGTGAGCAGGTATTCGTTCCAGGTGGGGATCGCGGTGAGCATCGCGACCGTGACCAGGGCCGGGCGGATGGACGGCAGATAGACCTGGAGGAAGGTGCGCAGTTCCCCCGCCCCGTCCATCGTCGCGGCTTCGCGCAGCTCACGCGGTACGCCCGCCATCGCGGTGGTGAGCAGGAGGATCGACAGCGGCGCGGTGCCGTTGATCAGCGGCAGGATGAGCCCGAGATGGGTGCCGAGCAGACCGGCCTCGTTCTCCAGCAGCACGATGGGCAGCAGCACCGTCACCGAGGGCACGAACAGCAGCGCGACGAAGAAGCGGTACAGCACGGTGCGGCCGGGGAAGCGCAGCACCCCGAAGGCATAGGCGGCCAGGCTGTAGAGCACCAGCACGCCGAGTACGGTCAGGCCGGTCACCTTGAGGCTGTTCAGGAAATAGCTGAGGAAGTCGAGCTGGCTCCAGGTGTGGGTGAGGATCTCCAGCGTCGGGTGATGCGGTACGAAGGCACCCGGGTCGCGCATGTCCTGGTCGCTCTTGAGGCTGCCGGAGACCATCCAGGCGAACGGGAACAGGCTGACCACCGCGTAGCAGAGCAGCAGCGTGTACACGATGACGCGGGGGAGGAGCGGTTTGCCCGAGCGGGGCCGGCCGTGGGCCGGACGGACCCGGGCGGGGACACCGCCGGCCGTGCTCGGCGTCATGGTGGTGGTGGGTGTTGTCATGTGGTGCTCCGCAGGGCCCGCAGGTTCAGGGCGGCGAGCAGGATGGCGATCAGGAACAGCAGCCAGCCCAGTGCGCTGGCCAGGCCGAGTGTCGGCTGCATCTGTTCGAGGAACGCCAGGTGGTAGGCCTGCAGGCCGAGGACGTTGGTCTTGCCGCCGGGAGCCCCCTCAGGGCCGGTCATCACCAGGAAGGTCTGGAATCCCTGGAGCGCCTCGCGCAGGTTGAGCAGGATCACGGCGGCGGTGATGGGGCGCAGCAGCGGCCAGGCGATGTGCATGTTGGTCCGCCACCACCCCGCTCCGTCGAGGGAGGCGGCCTCCAGCATCGCCGGGTCCAGCGACTGGAGTCCGGTGAGGTAGAGGAGCATGCCGACCGGCACCGCCGTCCACACCATGACCACGATGACCGTGGGCAGCGCCGTCGCGGGGTTGCCCAGGAACCCTTGTGGCTGTGCCAGTGTGCCGAGCCCCAGGGCGCGCAGGAGTGCGTTGACTCCTCCGTCGGGCCGCAGGACGTACTGCCAGGCGAGGTAGACCGCGATCCCGGAGGTGACGTAGGGGAGGAAGAACACGGTGCGCATCATCGTGCGCAGCCGTGCGGCGTTGTTCAGCAGGACCGCCAGCGGGAAGCTGATGGCCACCGTCAGCAGGGGTACGGCGATCATCACCACGAGGGTGTGCAGTGCGGCCGAACGCACGATCGGCGCGTATACGGGGCTGCGGTAGAGCAGATCGAGGTAGTTGTCCAGGCCCACCCAGGTCCACTCCGGGGAGAACCCGTTCCAGGTCGCCCCGGACAGGGCCAGTCCGTAGCCGAGGGTGTAGAGGCCGAGTGCGAGGAACAGCAGCACTGCGGGGGTGAGGAACGCGTAGGCGGTGACCGCCTCCCGGACCCGTCGCCGCGGGCCGCGTCTGGTGGATCCGGTGGACCCCGCGGGCGTCGCCCGCGGTGCGGCGGAAGCGGGGGGTGGGGTTTTCGAAACCGACAAGGACGCCATGCTCACTTCCCGGCGGCCCAGTAGTTCTTGATGAGCGTGTCGAGCTGCTTGCCCGTCTCCCGCGGGGAGGAGCGCTTCAGCGGCGACATGTTGACCAGTGCCGCTCCGGCCTTCTCCCAGTTGGCCGGGTACTGGGCCGGCATGAAGCTGGTGTCGTTGGGGTCGTAGACCTGGCTGCCGGAGGAGAAGACCTTGGTCAGCGAGGCCAGTGTGGGGCCGACGACGCGGACCGGGTTGTCGCCCAGGTCCACCGCGGGCAGATCGGTGGCGGCCTTGGCGAATGTGCCCGCGACATCGGGCTTTGCCAGGAAGCGCAGCCACTTGAGGTCGGCGGCCTCGTTCTTGGACTGGGTGGTGACCGCGAGGCTGGTCAGGGAGAAGGCCGCCAGACTGCGGTCCGTGGCCTTGCCGCCCTTGGGCGCCGGGATCGGGAACGCCTCCACCTCATCGGGCTTCATCCCGAACTGGCGCAGGCTCGCCAGGGTGAAGGTGCCGCCGATGTCGAAGGCGGCGTCGCCCTGGGCGAAGGACCGGTCGGCGGCGTCGATCGAGAGCGACTGGGCTCCCGGTGCCCAGTACGGGGTCAGTTTGTCGTAGAGCGACAGGACCTTCTGGCCGTTGGGGGAGGCCCATGTCTTACCGGAGTCGCGGCCGAACAGGCCCTGGTAGCCGGCCTTGCCGAGGGCACCGAAGGCCATCGGCTGCAGCGCCCAGTTCAGACCGGTGGACGCGGTGCCCAGGCCGACGGTGATGCCGCCCTTCCGCTTGTCCTTCTTGGTCGTGGCCTTCACCGCCGCGACCAGGTCCTCCCAGGTCTTGGGGACCGAGGAGACCCCCGCCTCGGCCAGCTTGGCCTTGTTGGCGTAGACGATGCCGAAGGTGCCGATGGTGAAGGGCACGCTGTAGCGGGCGCCGGCCTTCACGCCCGGGTAGGCCGATCCGGGCTTCTTGGAAGCGGCCTCCAGACGGGGGGTGACGACACCGGCCTTGCGCACGCTGGGGACCATCCCGCGGGTCCAGGAGGCGTCGACCTTGTCCGACAGGTCGGTCAGCAGCCCCGCCCCGCCGTACACGAAGTCCTCGCCCTGGGTGTGCACCTCGAGCACATCCGGCAGGCCGTTGGTCTTGGCGGCGCTCTGCAGCTTGGCGGTGTAGGCGTCGTCCGGGGTGACCGCCTGAATTGTTACGGATATCCCGGTCTGGTCCTTGAATCGCGCCGCCGCGTCCTGGAGTGGTTTGACATGGGACTGCTTGAACGTCCACATCGTGATCGATTTGCCGTCACCGGCGCTTTTGCCCGAACCGCCACAGGCGGCCAGCGGCAGCAGAAGTGCCGCCATGGCCGCGGCGGTAGCCGCGCGTCGGCCGTGACGGCCGTAGTACAGGTGCATTGAGCCACCCCTTGCGTTCATGGTTGCGAACGGCGTTCTGTTATGGGAACCTAAGTGGCGACCGGTGAAGCGTCAAGGTTCGTTGCGACTCACATTCACTGGTCGTCATCAACTCGTAATCGGGAGGGCACGTGAGCGAGCAGGGCAATCGCGCGCGGAACAACGGGGGGCGCGAGGCGGCGCCGAGCGGTGTGAAGTCGGCATTGCGCACGCTGGAGGTGCTGGAGCTGCTCGGCTCCAGCCGGCGGCGGTATTCGCTGGCCGAGATGTCCGCGACCCTGTCGATCCCCAAGAGCAGCCTGCACGCGATTCTGCGGACGATGGAGGCGCGGGGCTGGGTGGAGACCGACGACAGTGGCATCAATTACAACCTCGGCGTACGTGCCCTGTTGACCGGCGCTGCCTACGTCGAGACCGACGACATCATCACGGTCTCCGCCCCGGTGCTGGACCGCCTGGCCGCCGAGACCGGCGAAACCGTGCACCTGGGCCGCCTCGACGGGAGCGACGTCGTCTACCTCGCCAAACGTGAGTCCATCCACGCGGTGCGGCTGTACTCGGCCGTCGGCCGCCGGCTCCCGGCGCATGCCACCGCCCTGGGCAAGGCGCTGCTGGCCGCGCTCGACCCCGGCGAGGTGGACCGCCGGCTGGACTGGCCGCTGAACTCCCTGACCCGCGCCACCATCACCGACCCCGGGCTGCTGCACGAGGAGCTCGCGCGGATCCGTGACCGGGGCTACGCGACGGACGACGGCGAGAACGCCCCGGAGATCCGGTGTGTCGCGGTGGCGCTGAGAAGTCCTGCGGCCGGTATCAACGCGCTGAGCTGCTCGGTCCCGAAGACGCGCGCCTCCGACGAGCGCATGGCCGACCTGGGCGAGACGCTGCTGCGCGCCGCCCGCGACGTGGATCAGATAGCCCACCGGCTGCGCGCGCGCTGACCCCTCCCGCTTCGCGCCCCGGTCAAGGACCGCCGGGGCGCGAGGTACTGATTGACAGACAGACCTTCCGACTTCTATGTTCGGAGGTGTGTACATCATTCATATAGGCGAACGGTTGGCGGGCGATGGACGTCTTCACACTCGGTGAGGCCATGGTCTGCTTCTCGCCGACCACGGGCCTGCTCGACGCCGCCGCCCACCTGGGGTGCTCGGTGGGCGGCGCCGAACTCAACACCGCAATCGGACTCTCGCGCCTGGGCCACCACGTCCAGTGGACGTCCCGCGTCTCCACCGACCCGCTCGGCTCGCGCCTCCTCGCGGTGCTGGAGGCCGAGGGCCTGACGACGAACAGGATCCGGCGCTCACCGGATCTCCCCACGGGGCTGATGCTCAAGGACAGGCCGACCACCGAGGCCCGGGTGCTGTACTACCGGCGCGGGTCCGCCGCCTCCGCGCTGACCGCGGAGGACGTCGACGAGGACGCCGTGAGCTCCGCGCGGTTCGTGCACCTCACCGGCATCACCCCGGCCCTCGGTCCCGGTCCCGCCGCCGCGGCCGAACGCGCCCTGGCCATCGCGGGCGCCGCCGCCGTACCGGTGAGCTTCGACCCCAACTTCCGCCCGCAGCTGTGGAACGAGCGGCAGGCCGCCGCCCTGTACCGGCGGCTGCTGCCCTCGGTCGACCACCTCCTGTGCAACGAGGCCGAGGCCCGACTCATCACCGGCCACCAGGACCTCGACCGCGCGGTGTCCGCTCTGGCCGACTCGGGACCACGGCACGTCATCGTCAAACGCTCCGCCGACGGGGTGACCGCGCTCTGCGACGGAGAGCAGGTGCGTGTCCCCGCCTGGCACGTCAGCGACCTGGTCGATTCCGTCGGAGCCGGAGACGCCTTCAACGCCGGATGGCTCCACTCCCGGCTGACCGGGCTCGGCGTCCGGACCGGTCTGCGATTGGCCGCCTTCGCCGCCGCCCAAGTGGTGCGCCACGCGGGCGACTACGAAGGCTTCCCCTCAGCCACGCACATCGCCGACTGGCTCGCCGAACACGACCGACAGCCCGACCCCGCTCCACCACAGAGGTGATCCCATGAACCACGGGCCGACCGATCCCACCGGCTCCCCGATCCTGGCCCCGGCCCCCTGGCACGAAGTACGCGAGAGCAAGCTGCGTGTCACCGCCGTCCGCACCTTCCTCACCGCGCCGCAGGGCTGCCCGTATCTGATCGTGCGGGTGGAGACCAACGAGCCCGGACTGTACGGGCTGGGATGTGCCAGCGACCCCCAGCGCACCCGCGCCATCCGCACCATCGTGGACGACTACCTCGGTCCGCTGCTCCTCGGCCGTGACCCCCGCGACATCGAGGACATCCACCGGCTGCTGCTCAACAGCGCCTACTGGCGCGGGGGTTCACTCGGCGGCAACGCGCTGGCCGGTATCGACGTGGCGCTGTGGGACATCAAGGCCAAGGCGGCCGGACTGCCGCTGTACGACCTGCTCGGCGGACGTGCCCGCCACGCCGCCACCGCCTACACCCACGTCAGCGGAAGCGACCCCGACGAGATCGCCGGACTGGTGCGGGCCGCCCGGGACAGCGGTTTCGAACACGTCCGCGTCCAGGTCGCCCTGCCCGGCGCCGACGCCTACGGCACCCATCCCGGCGACGCCGCGCAGGCCGCCGCGCTCGCCAACCGCCAGGTCCCCTGGGACGGTGAGGCCTATCTGCGCATCGTCCCCAAGACGCTCATCGCGGTCCGCGACCGCGTCGGCGACGACGTCGAGCTCCTGCACGACGCCCATGAGCGGCTCACCCCCGCTCAGGCGCGCCAGTTCATCAGCGCGGTGGAACCGGCCCGGCTGTTCTTCCTGGAAGACGTGCTCAGCCCCGAGGACAGCGGACACTTCCCGCACCTGCGGGCGGCCGGCACCGTACCGCTGGCGATGGGTGAACTGTTCAGCGACCCCGCCCAATACCTGGAGCTGATCACCTCCCGCTCCATCGACTACGCCCGGATCCGGATCCCCACCCTCGGCGGACTGACCCCCGCCCGCAAACTCGCCGCGGTCTGCGAGATGTTCGGGATCCGCCTCGCCCCGCACGGCCCCGGCGACGTCAGCCCGGTCGGACGCGCGGCCACCGTGGCACTCGATGTCAACGCGCCCAGCTTCGGCATCCAGGAAGCCGCCGAGTACACCGACGCCACCAAGGAGATGTTCCCCGGAACCATCAGCGCACGACAGGGCGCGCTGTACCCCGTCGAAGCACCCGGCCTGGGCGTCGACTTCGACGAAGCCGTCGCACGGCGCCACCCCCCGATCGCGCCACTGGAGCACGACCGGTGGGCACTGCTGCGCAATCGCGACGGAAGCGCGCAACGTCCCTGACCGCGGCCGCCGGCCGAGCCTGCCGCGAGGCCCGGGCCCGGCCGCTACCCGCGTCCGGTCGCGCCGGTGCGGTGGTTCGCGGCGCGCGCCACCGCACCGGTGACGGGATCAGAGCCCTGGGCCACTTCCAGGACGAGCCCGGTGGTGGCTGGGGTGTCCAGGAGCGCGACCAGCACCCGGGCGACATCGTCGCGGCTGATCTCGCCGACGCTGCGCTCCGCCGTGATGCGCACCGCACCGGTCCCGGGATCGTCGGTGAGGGCCGCGGGCCGCAGGACCGTCCAGTCCAGATCCTGTGCCATGAGGTGTTCGTCGGCCGCGGTCTTGGCGTGGACGTAGGCGGCCCAGACCTCGTCGGCGTGAGCGGGGGGCGGACTGCCGGCGCCACGGGTGGACACCATCACATACCGCCGGATCCCCGTCCGCAGCGCGGCCTCGGTCAGCAGGACGGCGGCCTGGTGGTCGACGGTGTGCTTGCGGGCCGCGCCGCTGCCCGGTCCGGCCCCGGCGGCGAAGACGACGGCATCGCACCCGGACAGGGCATCCGCCACCTCGTCGCACGAAGCCGCCTCGAGGTCGCAGACGACGGGCTGGACGCCGTCGGCCACCAGGTCCTCACTGTGGCCGGGGTTGCGGATGAGCCCGATGACACGGTCTCCCCGGGCGGTGAGCAGTCGGCCCAGACGGCGGGCGATCTGCCCGTGCCCGCCTGCGATGGCGATCTTCATGAACTCTCCTCGGTGTCGTTGGGAAGGTGTCAGAACGTGATGCGGACCTTCAACGCCGATCGTTCGTCCATCGCGCGGTAGCCACCGGGAACACCGTCCAGGCCGACGGTGTGGTCGAACACCGGCCCCGGGTCGATGACACCGGCCAGTACGTCGGCGAGGAGCTCGGGTATGTAGGCGCGCGCCGGGGCCACACCACCGGCCAGGGCGACGTTGCGATTGAACATCTGGCGCAGGTCGACCCCCGCGCTGCCGCTGTGGGGGACGCCGACATAGCCGACCGCGCCGCCGTCCCGGGCGATGGAGATCGCGGTGCGCATCGCCTCTTCGGTACCGACGGCTTCCAGTACGGCGTGTGCGCCGAGGCCGCCGGTCAGCTCCCGGACCGCCTCGATCGCCGTCTCACCGCGTTCGGCGACGACGTCCGTGGCGCCGAACTTGAGGGCGATGTCGGTACGGCTCGGGTGACGGCCGAGCGCGATGATCCGGTCGGCGCCGAGACGGCGCGCGGCGAGCACACCGCACAGACCGACGGCGCCGTCGCCCACCACGGCGACGGTGGACCCGGGCCCTACCCGGGCCGAGACGGCGGCGTGGTGTCCGGTGCTCATCACGTCGGACAGCGCCAGCAATCCCGGGAGCAGTGCGGTGTCGGTGGCCGCGTCCTTGGGCAACCGCACCAGCGTGCCGTCGGCGTACGGCACGCGGACGGCCTCGCCCTGCCCGCCGTCGGAGCCGACCTCACCCCAGAAACCACCGTGCGGACAGGAGGTCTGCAGCCCCGCCCGGCAGTGCACGCACACACCGTCGGACCAGACGAAGGGCGCGAGCACCAGGTCGCCGGGCGTGAAGCCGGTGACCTCCGAGCCGCTCTCCTCGACGACGCCGAGGAACTCATGGCCGATGCGCTGCCCGGCCACCCGCGGGGCGACACCCCGGTAGGCCCAGAGATCGCTGCCGCAGATACAGGCGTTCAGCACACGCACCACCGCATCGGTGGGGTGTTCGATCCGGGGATCCGGGACCTCCTCGATGCGGATGTCATGAGGGCCGTGGATGACGGTGGCGCGCACGGGAAACAGCTCCTGATGCCGAGTGACGGGGGCAGGCCGCTCAGCGTCGCTTCCGACGCCACTTCATGTCCAGCTACAACACCTACACCTTTCACTTAAGATGAACTGATGCTCGATATCCGACGCCTCGTTCTGCTGCGCGACCTGGCCGCCTACGGCACGGTGACAGCGGTGGCCGAACTCCACGGCGTCACCCCCTCCGCCGTCTCCCAGCAGTTGCGGCTCCTCGAAGAGGAGACCGGCGCCCACCTGCTGGAACGCACGGGCCGCACCATCTCCCTCACCGCCGCGGGCCGTGCGCTGACCGAGGACACCGAGCAGGTGCTCGCCGCACTCGAACGGGCCGAGAGCCGCCTGCACCACGGCGCCGCGGAACCGGTCGGGCGGCTCGACCTCGCATGCTTCCCCAGCGGCCTCGCCCCGCTGGCCGCTCCGCTCAGCCGGTCACTGGAGCACACGCACCCCGGACTGCGCGTGCACATCACCGAGGCGGAGCCCATCGACGCGGTGCGTCTGCTCCTCCAGCGCCGCGCCGACCTCGCACTGGTCTACCGGTACGCCAACCTCGCCACCCCGGCTCCGCACGGCGTGGAAACACGCATCCTCGCCATCGACCCGCTGGTCGCCGTACTGCCGCGTGAGCACCCGGCGGCAGGCACCGAGGGCCATCCGGTCGAACTGCGGAACCTCGCGGACGCACCGTGGATCGCCGCCCCCGCGCACACCGCGTGCGGAGCGGCCGTCCTCCAGGCCTGCCGGTCTGCCGGATTCACCCCCGAGATCAGGCACACCTGCACCGACTTCAACGCCATGATTGCTCTCGCCGCGAAGGGGGGCCACCCGGTCCTGCTTCCCCGGATGGCCACGAGGCACCTCCCGCCCACCCTCACCGCGCGGCCCACCACCGACGCCACGCTCACGCGCACCGTCGACATCGCCGTCCGGCCCGGCACCCCGCAGGAACCGGCGATCACCGCCGCGCTGAGAGCGCTCGAAGTCATCGTGGAGGATGCGCCCGTAGCTAGGACTTGTCCGGGCGATCAAGTTCGGAGCCAGATGACCAGGGCGGCTGTGGTGGCGGTGCCGAGGAAGACGTAGCCGCGTTTGTCGTAGCGAGTGGCCACGGCTCGGGACTGCTTCAACCGGTTGATCGTCCGCTCGACCGTGTTGCGTTTCTTGTATCGCTCCGCGTCGAAGCCGGGTGGCCGTCCGCCGCGTGAGCCTTTGCGTAGGCGGGCGGCCTGGCTGTCGGCCTTCTCCGAGATGGTGTGCCGAATGCCCCGTCTTCGCAGGTAGTCGCGGCAGGGCCCGTTGCTGTAAGCCTTGTCGGCGGCAAGGCTGTCGGGCTTCGTGCGTGGTCTGCCCGGTCCGGTCCGTGGAACACGGATCTTCTCCAGCACCGGCTGGAACTGGGTGCAGTCCGCCCGCTGTCCGCCGGTGACGACCAGGGACAGCGGGCGGCAGCGGCCGTCGGCGCTCAGGTGGAGCTTGCTGGTGAGCCCACCGCGCGAGCGGCCCAGGCCCTCACCTCCCGCACCACCTCCGCCAGCCGGGCGTGCAGACTCTGCCACGGCGTCTCGGCCTGGTGTTCTGCTGCTTGGGCCCCCTTTGACGCCAGGGCCGGTGGCGGGTCGGTGTAGGCTCCGGCCGCGTGCTGATGCGCACGCACGATCGTGGAGTCCACCGCGATGTCCCAGTCGATCTCACCGGCTGCGTCAGCGGCGGCCTGCACCTGCTGGAGCAGGCGTTCCCAGGTGCCGTCAGCCGACCACAGCCGATGACGTTCATACACCGTCTTCCACGGGCCGAACCGCTCAGGCAGATCCCGCCACTGCACACCGGTCCGCACCCGGTGAAGGATGCCGTCGATCACCTGCCGGTGATCCCGCCACCGACCGCATCGCCCGTTGCTGACCGGCAGGAACGGCCGCAACCGTTCCCACTCCGCATCCGTCAAATCACCCCGCCCCATGCCCAAACCAACGACGCAGACACGCAGCAGTCACGTGATCGCCCGGACAAGTCCTAGTCGGTGAGGACTGCCTCCACCGCGTCGGGGACGAGCACGACCTCCTGGAGGGTCCAGCAGTCGGATCGCTCGGTGGCCACTTCGGCGGCGCAGCCACGGCAGACGAGGTTCGGGCCGTCACAGCCGTCCAGACCGCAGCAGCCGTTCAGCCGTCCGCGCAGCGAGATGAGTTCGGTTCCGCGCACATCGGCCCGGGCCAGCACGATCCCCTCCAGCCCCGCCCGGCGGAGACCCAGGGCAGCCCCCGTGACCTGTGGCCGGAACACTCGCTCGCCTGCCTCCGGCGGATCGTAGGCGAAGGTCCCCGGCCGCATCCGCGGCGGGCACTCCTCACCCTCCGGCACCTCGTACGGCGCCGGGGTCTCGTCCGCATCGGGCAGCGGTATCTCCTGGACGGGTGCGGTGACATCGCCGTGACAGCGACGGCAGCGGAAGACGACCATGCGCGCCATTGTCAGCCCCCGGGCGGGTCCGGCGCCTCCGAATTCCGGGGCATGGCCGCTCGGCCGTGCGGCTGACGGGGCGCCCCTTCAGTGCCCACTTCGCTCCGGTCCCCGTGACGATGGCCGTTGGTGCGGGTACGTGTCCATCGCCGTACGGCACGCCGACGCCGGAGGGCCGCGAGCCGCGAGCACCATGCGCAGAGGAAGGCCACAGTGAACGACACGGAAGAGACCCCACCGACCAGTGAGGGTGCGACGTGGGTCCAGGTGGAGGTCTGCGGCTGCCCGCCCGGGGACGCACAGACCGTCTTCACCGCGCTCGACACCATGTTCCACACCGACCGGGCCAGAGACGACGAACCCCGGGACCCGGCGGGGACGGGAACGATCGTCTGGGCCGCGACCGTCGATGTCTTCGAGGCGCCCGCCCCGGCGGCGCCGCCCCGGCTCACGGAGCCGGTGACGGTCAGCGCCCAGGGCGGCTACTGGGCCGTCGACCGGCTGCTGGCGGGCCTCGCGTCCGCCTTCGCGGTCCAGGACATCGGGTCCGTCTCCGGCGATCAGGAGCGGGAGGCCGAGCTACGGCTGGACAACCGCGAGGGGTGACAGACGCAAGGACGTCGCGGTCACCGTGGCGGCGGCTCTGGTGCCTCGGGAGCGGTGCGCCGGTCGGCCAGCACCGGGCCGAGGGCACCCAGCATCACCACCGCGGTCAGCACGAAGGCCCAGGGGTAGCCGGTACCCGCCACGACCCAGCCGAACGCGACGGCGCTGACGCCCATCCCCGCGTCGTAGGCGACGTTCCACAGCGCGCTGACCGTGCCGTATCCCGTGGCGGGCACACGCGCGTACATCAGGTTCAGCGTGGCGTTCTGGGCGATGCCGAAGCCGATTCCGAACACGCCGACCGCCACCACCACGGCCACCGGGCTGCCGGTCGACGCCATCAGCAGCGTGCCGACGGCCGACAGCAGAAGACCGGGCAGGACCAGGCCGGCGGGGCCGTGCCGGTCCGCGTGCCGCCCCGCGAGCCAGCGGGCCAGCGTGGCCGCCGCGGGCTGAACGAACAGCGCCACCGACACCAGTCCCGCCGCCGAGGCGGGGACCGCCAGCGGCAGGAAGGTGACGATGATCCCGGCGGCGAGGGCGGTGGCCGCGAACGTCACGGCGGGGCGCAGCAGTTCGGCCGTCCGAAGCCCCTCGGCCATCCCGAGTGGCCGTCCCGAGGCACCAACCCGGTCGGGCAGACCGGGCACCGTGGGGATCGCGGCGAGCGCGGCCACGGCCCCGGCGGCGAAGACCACCCCGTAGCCCGCGTGGGCGGCCAGCCACACGCCCAGTGGCATCGCCAGGACCGAGGGCACCCCGCTGACGATGCCGACCAGGGCCAGCCCCTCACCGCGCCGTTCGGCCGGGATGAGCGAGGCCGTCAGCGCGCCGCCCGCGACCACGGTGAACGCGAAACCGAGACCGCGCAGCAGGCAGACCACGACGATCCACCACAGGTCGCGGGAGACGGTGAAGGCCAGCGCCGGTGCGCCCAGCAGACCCAGGCCGACGGCGAGCACGGCCCGGTAGCCGTAGCGGTTGACCAGGGCGGGTGTGGCGAGCTCACCCACCACGGTCGTGAGCATCAGAGCGCCGGTGGCCGATCCGGCCGTCCCGCCGCCTCCGCCGCCGCTCGCGGCATAGCCGGGGACCACGGGCAGCAGCAGGTGGAAGCTGGTCGAGGCGCCCAGGATCGACACGAAGCGCAGCAGCAACGGCCGGGTCAGCAACGGCGGACGGGGCGGCGTGAGCGGCGGGGGAGTCGGGTGCTGTGTGTCGGTCACGGCAGGACGCTAAGCGCCCGACCGGATCGCCGATAAGGTCCAGTTCCATGCTTCCGGAGTGGTCCAGTTCCCCGCCCGAACTGCTGCTGACCGTCGACCGTTCGTCCGGCCGGCCGCTGCGCGCGCAGTTGGAGCACGGACTGCGTGACGCCATCCGCTCCGGCCGTCTGCGGGTCGGTGAACGGCTGCCGTCGTCCCGCGAACTCGCCCGGACGCTCGGCCTGTCCCGCGGTCTGGTGCAGGAGTGCTTCGCCCAACTCCAGGCCGAGGGCTATCTGGTCACCCGACCGGGCTCCGCGACCCGGGTGGCGGCGGGCGCCGCGGCCCCGCCGAGCGCCGCGCCGCCGCGGGCCGCCGCTCCGCGACTGGTGGCCGACTTCCGGTGGGGCGTACCGGACTTGGCGTCCTTCCCCGTCCAGGACTGGCTCCGGGCCCTCCGCGAGGCGACAGGTGCCATGCCGACGGCCGAGCTGGACTACGGCGACCCGCGCGGCAGCGCGATGCTGCGTGAGGTCCTGGCCGGGTATCTGCGCCGGGTGCGGGCCGCCGCGGCCGACCCCGACCACATCGTCGTCTGCAACGGATACGCCCAGGGCCTCGGCCTGGCGCTACGGGTCCTCGAAGGCCACGGTGTGCGCACCGTGGCCTTCGAGGACCCCGGCTCACCCGCCACCGTCGGCGCGGCCACCGCCGCGGCGGGCCTGCGGGCGGTTCCCGTGCCGGTGGACGAGCACGGAATCGACCTCCGGGCGCTGGCCGCCACGAACGCCCGTGCCGTCGTGGTGACCCCGGCCCACCAGTGGCCGACAGGTGTTGTCCTCGCCCCCGAGCGCCGACTGGCCCTGCTCGCATGGGCCAGGGACCATGACGCGATCATCCTCGAGGACGACTACGACGCCGAGTTCCGGTACGACCGCGAACCCGTCGGCGCGCTCCAGGGCCTGGCGCCGGACCGTGTCATATCGCTCGGCACCGTCAGCAAGTCGCTCGCCCCCGCCCTCCGCATCGGCTGGATGGTCTGCCCGCCCGAACTCACCGGACCGATCACCGAGCAGAAGCACCGCAGCGACCGCGGCACCTCCACACTCGACCAGCTCGCCCTGGCCAGACTGATCGAGTCCGGGCGTTTCGACCGCCATCTGCGCCGGATGCGCACCATCTACGCGGCCCGCCGCACCACCCTGCTCGCCGCCCTCGCCGCACACGCCCCCGGACTGCCGCTCACCGGGCTCGCCGCCGGTTTCCACGCCGTCGCCCATCTGCCTGCCGGTGTCCAAGAGGATCAGGTCGTCACCGCCGCCCGCGCACGCGGCATCGGCCTCTACGGCATGAGCGCCTGCCGTGCCTCGCACGCGGCCACACCCGCGCAACTCGTCCTCGGCTTCGGAGACGTCGGCGAACGTGCCATCGCCGACGGGATCGCGGCCGTCGGCCACCTCCTCACCGGCTGATCGAGCGCCACCGCCGGGCCGGTCAGGGCCGCCCGGCGGAAGGTGAGTAGTGAGTGCTCATCGGTCGCCCCGCGCACCACCCCGACCATGGAGACCTTCACCGGAGCGCTGAGACGCATGACCGCTGAAACCGGGGCCAGAGCTTCGGCCGTCCGTCTCCGACCACTCCGCCCATGCGAGGAACGCGAGGATCACATGTCCGAGAAGATCGTCGATGCCGGTGAGCTGAAACTGTGGAGCGAGGACTTCGGCGACCCCGCCGCCCCCGCCGTATTGCTCATCACCGGAGGGAACGCCCAGGCCATCGGATGGCCGGACAGCCTGTGCCATGGTCTGGCGGCGGACGGCCGGTACGTCATCCGCTACGACCACCGCAACACGGGCAAATCCGGCCTGGTGGACCTCGACAAGGCCCCCTATGACTGCCATGATCTGGCCCGTGACGCCGTCGCGGTGCTGGACGCCTACGGCGTGGACACCGCGCATGTCGTCGGTCTCTCCATGGGCGGCCTCGTCGCCCAGCTGATGGCCCTGGACCACCGTCCCCGGGTGTCCTCGCTGACCCTGGTCTCCACCAGCTCGGCGCTCGCCGCGAACCCCTCCGCCCTGACCGGTCGGCCCCTGTTCTTCTCCCCGCCACCGCACCCGCGGTTCCTGGAGCAACTCGGCGCCCTCAACGCCGAGCTGACGGCCACTCCGCCCACCACCCGCGAGGCGTTCATCGAAGCCCGCTTCCGGATGTACGCCTTCGTGGCCGGAACCACCGAATACGACCTGGGGGAGTGCCGCCGCACCCTGACCCGGGAGTTCGACCGCGCGATCGACCCGATGCGCCCGGACCCCAGCGGGCCGGTCCTCACCGCCACGGCCGCCATGGGTGACCTCGCGCCCCGCCTGCGCACGCTCGATGTGCCGACCCTGGTCATCCACGGGGTCGATGACCCGATCGTCCCCGTCGAGCACGGCCGGGCGCTGGCCGAGACCATCCCCGGAGCCCAGAGCGTCTTCCTCGGCGGCTACGGTCACGCCCTGCCGAACGCCGCCGTCGTCGAGCGGTGGCGTGGGGTGATGGCCGACTTCACCGGCACGGTCTAGCGGCCCGCGCGTCCTTGGGATATCCAGTGGTCGGCCGGGCACACCGGTTGGCAGGGTTGGGCTATGAACTCCCAGCTCAGCAATGCGCCGGGCCATGCCTGGCTCGGCGACCCGATCGACGCCCGTGCCCTCTTCGCTCCTGAGCAGGCCGCGCTGATGGCCACACTGCGCGGTCTGTCGCCCGCCGAGTGGCGCGAGGAGGCGGTGCCGGGCTGGAGCGTCCGCGACCTCGCCGCCCACCTCCTGGGCGACTTCTACGGGCGCCTCGCCCGCGATCGCGACGGCCACACCGAAGGGCCCGGCTTCGCACCGGGCGAGACGCTGGAGCGGTTCATCCACCGCATCAACCAGGAGTGGGTCGACGCCCACCGCCGAGTGAGCCCGCCCGCGCTCACCGACACACTCGATCTCGTCGGCGGGCAGATCGTCCGCTTCTACGAGACCGTCGACCTCGCCGCCCCGTCGCTGGGGGTGTCCTGGGCCGGTGCCGATCCGGCGCCGATGTGGCTGGACAGCGCGCGGGACTTCACCGAGTACTGGACCCACCGCCAGCAGATCCGCCATGCCGTCGGCCAGGACACCGACCCCGATCAGCAGTTCCTGTCCGTCGTCCTGGATACCTTCATGCGGGCGCTGCCCCATACGCTGCGTGTGGTCCACGCCCCGGCAGGTACCCGGATCCAGGTGGGCGTCGACGGCCCGGCAGGCGGTACCTGGACCGCGACACTCGCAGGGGACGGCTGGTCGCTGGCCGAGCAGGCCGCCGGACATCTGTCCGCCACGGTCCGCTGGGACACCGAGACCGCCTGGCAGCTGTGCACCCGGGGCATCCAGCCCGCCACCGCTGTGGCCCGCGCGCGTATCGACGGAGACCGCGAACTGGCCGAAGCCGCCTGCCAGATCGTCTCGATCATCTACTGAGCCGCCGGCCCTTCTGGGCATCGGCACGGGCCCGATCCCCGCCAGGGCGAAGCCGCGGGTGCCTTCAGGGCCGGCAGGTGCGGGTCTGTCCGGAGCACAGCCAGTCGGAGAGGCCGTTCTCGGGCGACGGATGCTCGAGGTCGTGGTCGAGCTGAAGGAAGCTCACTCCGACGACGACCACCCAGGCGATGCAGGCCAGCATCATCAGCCACAGCAGCGCCGTTCTCACGGTGCGGCTGTCGATCCGCGGCCCGGGCGCTATGCGCTGTTGTGTGGTTTCGGTGTCATCCACCGCGCCTGGGGTTCCCGGTGGGGACACATGGTTGCCCCTCATCCAACCCTCCCTGGCCAGTACAGAATTGTCCGTCTCCCCGTTCACCCTAACCGTTCCGTGATCGGCGCGTTCGGCCGCCGGGGGGGTGGTGCTGGATACAGGGTGATCGGGCAACCAGGTGCAGTCCGCGCTCGCCGGCGGCCCGGCATCGTCGAGGGCATGCAGACGAGACAGCGATGGATAGCAATGGCAGCGGTTTACGGGACGGTCGCGTTCGTGGCGGCCGGGGTGCTGGCAGCCGTGCAGCCGGCCACCCGTATTCCCACTGAGGTCGTTCAGCTGACCCAGTTCGGTCCGGCACTGGCCGTGGCCGTCGCGGCCCTGGTGTGGCCGTCCCGGACCCGTGGCCTGCTTTCCGGATCCGCCGGGGGAGTGGCCGCACCGGGGCTGCCGTTGCTCGCCACCGCCCCCTTGATCATTTTCCTGTCGGCCGGCGCGTACGCCGTCCTCAGCGGCGCGGCCCATGCCACCGACCCGCTCACCCTCCACCACCCCTTCCTCCTCATCGCTCTCGCCCAACTGGTCGGGGCGTGCGGTGAGGAGATCGGCTGGCGCTGCTTCCTGCAGCCCCTGCTGCGCACCCGGTTCGGCCCGTTCACCGCGTCGGCGGCGGTCGGGGTGCTGTGGGGCCTGTGGCACGTCCAGGCGCTGGCCGGGAGTCCGGCCTACGCCGCGGGTTTCCTGCTGGCCACGACCGCGATGTCCGTCATCCTGGGCCTGGCCCTGGACCAGGCGCGGGGGCCCGTCCGCCTGCTCTGCGCGGGCGCCTTCCACGCCCTGGTCAACCTGGGGATGCTCTGCTTCATGGACGAGGAGAAGGGCAAGGCGGTACCGATGGTCCTGTTCGGCCTGGCGTGCGCGGTGGCGGCGGTGCCGTGGGTGTGGCGCGTACGGCGGACCGCGCCGGTTACGATCACGGCGACGGCGGGGTGAGCGGGGCGGGGGTCATGCGGGCGGTGCGTTTCCGACGCGAGCGGTGGGTCGCCCTCGGGCGCTGTCAACTGCTCGGGCTGAACGGTCTCGCGGTGATCGGTGCCGGGATGCTGGTCGGCGGGGCGCTGCTGCTCATACCGCTCGGGGTCGGCTTCTGGGCCCTGCCTCCGGCCGCCCGGCTCCTGCGCCGCGTATCCGACCGGTACCGGGACCGCGCGGCCCGCTGGTCCGGCCGCCCGCTCAGCCCTCCCGACCCCCTCCCGCACGAC
This sequence comes from Streptomyces cucumeris, assembly GCF_024295805.1. Lineage (GTDB taxonomy): Bacteria > Actinomycetota > Actinomycetes > Streptomycetales > Streptomycetaceae > Streptomyces > Streptomyces cucumeris. The sequence goes on along the minus strand of NZ_JANCLX010000034.1, from coordinate 54,030 downwards.
GCGGACACCACGGCCCGGCGCGGCAGTGCCGCGATCCTCGCGGACGACGGCTTCTGGCACGATCTGCGCTGGGCCTGGCTGGAGCCGTGGACGGGCGGGGTACTCGCGGCGGTTCCGCTCGCGCTGGCCGAGTACGGGCTGTTCGGCGCGCTCGTCCAGCCCTTCGTATGGCGTCGGCTGGGCGACGGCAACTGGTACGCCTTCGTACCCGTCACGACGTCGGCCACCATGGTCACCGCCCTGCTCCTCGGAGTCGCCCTCCTGGTGGCGGGCCTGCGCCTGGCGCCGGTCGCGACGGCGCTGCACGCCCGTCTCACACACCGCCTGCTGTCCGCCCCGCGCAGCACCGAACTGACCCGCCGGGTGGCCCGGCTGGCCGCCACACGATCCACCGCCCTGGATGTCCACGCGGCCGAACTCACCCGTATCGAGCGGGACTTGCACGACGGCGCACAGGCCCGTCTGGTGGCGCTGGGACTCACCCTGGACGAGGCCACCGGTCTGCTGGACACCGACCCGCGCACCGCGCGCGCGCTCCTCCTCGACGTCCGCGCCGCCTCCGAGCGCGCGTTGCAGGATCTGCGGGACCTGGTCCACGGTATCCATCCCCCGATCCTGGCGGACCGCGGCCTGGCCGACGCGGTCCGTTCACTGGCCCTGGACAGTCATCTGGACGTGGACGTGACGGTGGACCTGCCCCCCGTGCGGCTGCCCGCCCCCGTTGAATCGGCGGCCTATTTCGCGGTGTCCGAACTCCTCACCAACACGGCCAAACACGCGGCGGCGACCCGCGTCGACATCGTCCTCGCCCATGACGGGCAGCGGCTGCGGGTGACCGTGACGGACGACGGCCACGGCGGTGCGGACCTGTCGGCCGGTACCGGGCTGCAGGGTGTCCGGGGCCGGTTGGATACTTTCGACGGCACACTCGCCCTGCACAGTCCGCCGGGCGGACCGACCATCGTGACCCTGGAGATCCCGTGCGTGTCGTCCTCGCCGAAGACCTCTTCCTCCTCCGCGACGGCTTGACGCGCACCCTGAGGGAACACGGCTGCGAGGTCATCGCCTCGGTCGACAACGGCCCCGCGCTGGTGAAGGCCCTCGCCCGGACCGATCTGGACGTCGCCGTGATCGATATCCGGCTGCCGCCGACGCATACGGACGAGGGGCTCCAAGCGGCCCTCGAGGCCCGCCGTCACCGCCCCGCACTCCCCGTCCTGATCCTCTCCCAGTACGTCGACCAGCTCTACGCCCATGAACTCCTCGCCTCCGGCGAGGGCGCCGTGGGCTATCTGCTCAAGGACCGCGTCACCCACACGGCACAGTTCATCGATGCCCTGCGCACGGTCGCCGCGGGTGGCACGGTGATGGATCCCCAGGTCATCGCCAAGCTGCTCACGCGCAGCGAGAAGCGGGGCCGTACCGATTCCCTGACCCCCCGCGAACACCAGGTCCTCAAGCTGATGGCCGAGGGCCGTTCCAACACCGCCATCGCCCATACCCTGCACATCAGCGAGAGCGCGGTGGCCAAACACATCGCGTCGGTGTTCGGGAAACTGCGGATCGATCAGTCACCGGAAGACAACCGGCGGGTGCTGGCGGTACTGGCGTATCTGAAGGGATGACCCCCTCCGCGCGGCTAGGATCGCCCTGTTCTGACCGGTGACTGATGTGAGAGCGACGTACCCGACGTGGCTGATGACGCCTATCTCGTCCTGATTCCCGATGCTCGTCCGCGGCTGGGAGCCCCGCTGGCCGCGGTGGGACGGCTGGAGTGCCTGGACACAACCGCGGTGCGGGCCTGGCTCCAGGCCCATGACACGACATCGGACTCGCGCCACGTGCGCATCCTGCCGCCCGAGGCGGAGGCTTCGATCCCCGAACAGGCGGAGCGCCTTCCGCTGCCGCTCACCTCTGAGGAGACCGAGACCGTTCGTCAGGCGTGTGCCACGGATGCGATCGCGGCGGTCGAGACCCGGCTGAGGGACTTCCGGCACACCGCGGAGGACCGTGACCGCCTCGTTCACCAGGCGCTGGCCACTGGCCTGCCGGTGCACCGGATCGCGGAGCTGACCGGTCTCGACCCCCAGATGGTGGGGGAGATCGCCGAGCGCTCATAGCCCTCGGCCGATCACGTAACACGGCGGGGGGGGGGGGGGGGGGGGGGGGGGGGGGGGGGGGGCCGCGGGCCCGGCGGGGGCGGGGGGGGGGGGGCGGGCCGGCGGGGGG
>NZ_JANCLX010000034.1:27202-51791 GCF_024295805.1 Streptomyces cucumeris | reverse complement strand
CCCCCCCGCCCCCACCCCCCCCCCCCGGCCGCGCCGGCCGGCCCGGGGGCCGCCCCCCCCCCGCCGCTCAAAGGCGCTGGTCAGTGGTGGAGCAGCCCGTCACCGGCGAGGTTGGCGCACTTGGAACCGATGTTGATGTCACCCGTCGGAGCCGCCACCCCGACCGGGGCGATCACACCGGTCGTGGTGTCGCACTGGTTGGCCTGCAGATCGGCGGAGCCGGTGCTGACGCATTCGGCACCGATGTTCACATCGCCGGTCGGCGCCACCCCACCGACCGTGGCGACGTCGCCCACGGTCGTGTCACAGTGGCTGGCCCTGGTGGGCGCGCTGTTGCCGTAGGCCGAGGCACTGGCCGCACTGCCGATGATCAGAGCGCCGGCCGCGGCACCGAGGAAGACCTTCTTGCCGATGTTCACTGGAAACCTCCGTATGTTTGTCCGTGAATTCGGGGACGTCTTCACAACGAAGATCGTCAGCGGAGGATTCGGGAGTTCTGTCCCGTTCACCCATCCAGCGCTATGGAGCTCCACTGCCCGGCCGGGCCACGGATTCCCGCGGATGGCCGACGGCTTTGTGGATTCACGCGGCGAACGCGATTCCTGTGGTAGCCGCTCGTTCCGCTGATTCGGCCTGATGGGAGTTCACGGAACATGACCGCCGCGGCTGCTGGTGAACTGGCCGGGACGGGCGGGATGGAGGAGGCCGGGGCGACCGACCGCGGTGGTCACGGCCCACGGCGAGGCCACGCCGCGGAGCCGACGGTGAGCCCTGTGGAACGGCGGATGGACGGCGGTGTCCACGCACTACAGTTGGCCGTATGACCACCTTCGTCGTCACCCTCCCCGGCACGTTCACCACACCTCTGACCGACCAGGAGCGCGCCACGCTCATGAAGGGCCTGCGGCCCGCCGACCCCAGCCGCACCGATTTCGAGCCGGCGGCCGAGCTGGATGTGCTGACCGTCGACACCGAGAACTCGACCTTCACCGTCCGTCTCGAAGTCGAGGCGGGCAACAGCACCGAGGCCGAACTAAACGCGCGGGAGATCGCCTCGAGCGCTCTCCTCGACGCCGGGCGTACCGAGCGGACGGCCCCGATGGGTGAGGCGGCCATCACCGGTATCGAGGCCGAATAGGGTCACATGCCGGACGTTCATCGATAGGTCCCTGGATTTCACCCGGCGGGGTGACGCGGCAATGTTGACAGGCGGGGAATGGGCGCAGGGCGCGAGTGGTCGCGGGGATTCCGGTTCGGTGCCACGTCCGGGCCTTGCCTATAACAGGCGCGCCGTCTCTTCGTGAGCGGAGCCTGCCGGCTCCAGCGCTCGGCAAAAGCAAAGGCAAGGAGAGCTCTCTCCTTGCCACTCTTAATGTATAGCGCACTGGGGGGCTTGCGGCAAGGCCCGGGTGGTGACGCAAAATCGTCGGCCGAAGCCACAACCTGCGGAAATTGGGGGGCACGACGGGCGTGTGTTGTCGATGTATGGCGGCGATGAGGACGGGCCTGACAAGGGGCATGACAAGCGGTTCGACGGAGCCGGTGGCGCCGGTGATGCGATCGGCCGGTGCAGCGCAAGGGAACACGACTGCCTCGGAGGTATCGCGATGATCGAGCAGTACGTGTGTGATCTTCAAGAGGTTGACGAGGCGCAGCTCGCGGTCGTCGGTGGCAAGGGCGCGCATCTGGGCGGGCTGTCACGGATCGATGGCATCCGGGTGCCGGCCGGCTTCTGTGTGACGACGGACGCCTTCCGGCGGGTCATGGCGGAAGCGGCGCCGTCGATCGGCGATCGGCTCGACCAGTTGTCGCGTGTGAACCCGGAGGACCGGGAGGTGATCCGCACGCTCAGCGCGCAGATCCGCCGGACCATCGAAGGGATCACCATCCCGGGTGATCTGGCGGCGGCGATCATCCGCGCGCTCGCCCAGGCCGACGAGCAGGCCGCCTACGCCGTGCGTTCCAGCGCGACGGCGGAGGATCTGCCGACGGCCTCCTTCGCCGGCCAGCAGGACACCTACCTGAATGTCGTGGGGGAGGAGGCGATCCTCCAGCGCATCAGCCGGTGCTGGGCCTCGCTGTTCACCGAGCGGGCCGTGACCTACCGCCGACGGAACGGCATCGACCACCGTACGGTCCAGATGGCCGTGGTCGTGCAGCAGATGGTCTTCCCGCATGCCTCCGGCATCCTGTTCACGGCCGACCCCGTGACGGGCAACCGGAAGGTCGCCACCGTGGACGCCGGCTTCGGTCTCGGCGAGGCCCTGGTCTCGGGCCTGGTGAACCCCGATGTCTTCACGGTGCGACAGGGTGAAGTCGTCGCCAAGGCGATCGCCGCCAAGGAGCGTGCCATTCACGCCCTGCCGACCGGCGGTACGCAGGAAGTGGCGATCGACGCGCAGCGGCAGGAGCAGCCGGCCCTCACGGATGCGCAGGTCGTGGAACTCGTAGAGATCGGGCGGCGGATCGAAGCCCACTTCGGGCGCCCGCAGGACATCGAATGGTGCCTGGCAGACGACGGCTTCCAGATCGTCCAGAGCCGGCCGATCACGACACTGTTCCCCATCCCCGAAGCAGGCGACCAGGAGAATCACCTCTACGTCTCCGTCGGCCATCAGCAGATGATGACCGACCCCATGAAGCCCCTGGGGCTCTCCATGTGGCAGCTGACGGCCATGGTGCCGATGCACGAGGCCGGTGGGCGGCTGTTCGTGGACGTCACCCGGCGTCTGGCCTCGCCCGCGAGCCGCGCCGCCCTCCTGGACATCATGGGGAGAGGCGATCCGCTGGTGAGGGACGCGCTGGAGACGGTCCTCGACCGCGACGGCTTCGTCCCGTCGCTCCCGGACGCGAGTTCCGGCGGACCGCCGCCCGGCGGCCCGCCCGCCCCGATCGAGACCGACCCGGCCGTCGTCACCGAGCTGATCGAGCGCAGCCGGGTGTCCATCGCCGCCTTGGAGCGCGAGATCCGGACGAAGAGCGGACCGGCGCTGTTCGACTTCCTCATGGAGGCCTTCGGGGAGCACAAACGCGCCCTCAGTGATCCGCTGAGCATGCAGGCGATCATGGCGGGGATGGAGGCCACGTGGTGGCTCAACGACACATTGCAGGAGTGGCTGGGCGAGAAGAACGCGGCTGACACGCTCACGCTGTCCGCCCCCGACAACATCACCTCGGAGATGGGACTGGCGCTGCTCGATGTCGCGGACGTGATCCGCCCGCATCCGGAGCTGGTCGCCTTCCTGCAGGGAGTCGAGGACGACGGCTTCCTGGACGAACTGGCGAAACTCCCGGGCGGCGCCGAAGCGCGCGATGCCATCGAGGACTACCTCGTCCGGTACGGCATGCGCTGTGTCGGCGAGATCGACATCACGAGACAGCGCTGGAGCGAGAGCCCCACCACCCTCGTGCCCGTGATCCTCGACAACGTCAGGAACTTCGAGCCGGGCGCCGCCGAGCGGCACTTCGAACGAGGGCGGCAGAAGGCACTGAAGAAGGAACAGGAGGTGCTGCACCGCTTGCGGGCCCTGCCGGACGGGGACCGGAAGGCCGATGAGACCAAGCGGATGATCGACCGGGTGCGAACCTTCATCGGGTACCGGGAGTACCCGAAGTACGGCATCGTCAGCCGCTACTTCGTCTACAAGCGGGCCCTGATGGAAGAGGCCGAGCGCCTCGTGCGGGCCGAGGTGGTTGCTGAGCGGGAGGACGTCTTCTACCTCACGTTCCAGGAGTTCCACGACGCCGTGCGCTCACACCAGGTGGACCTCCGGCTCATCCAGCAGCGCAAGGAGGCGTTCCGGTCCTACCACGCGCTCACACCGCCCCGGGTACTCACCTCGGACGGCGAGGCCCTCACCGGTGCGTACCGGCGTGACGACGTACCGGCCGGGGCACTGGTCGGCCTACCGGTCTCGACCGGCACCGTCGAGGGACGGGCCCGCGTCATCCTCGACCTGGCGGAGGCCGATCTCGAGGCGGGCGACATCCTGGTCACGACCTTCACGGACCCCAGCTGGTCGCCGTTGTTCGTCGGAATCGCGGGGCTGGTGACCGAGGTGGGTGGCCTGATGACCCATGGGGCGGTGATCGCCCGGGAGTACGGCCTGCCGGCCGTCGTGGGTGTGGAGCAGGCCACCCGGCTGATCCGGGACGGGCAGCGGATCCGTGTGCACGGAACCGACGGATACATCGAGATCCTGTCATGACCGTGGCCGACCACCCCGGCACGTAACCGTTCGCCACCGGGGAAGTGCCTCTGCCGCTGCCACGTACAGGATCCGCAGCACGTCTTGTCGTTGCGGCGCAGAGGCACCTTCTCTCCAGGGCTCCGGGGAACACACGGCACGGCCTGTTCCGACCAACGTCGTGGGTCTGTCCGGGGTGTTCACCGATCCGCTGTGGCGGATATCCGTACGCCTGACCCCCGTGGAAGCCGACCTGCTGCGTACCGAACCGCTACGGCGTCTGCACTTCGTCGCGCACGCGGGAGCCTCGACGATCAGCACCTTGCAGTCGTACTCCAGGCTGGAGCACACCCTCGGTGTTCTCGCGCTGGTCGCGCACTTCCGTCCGGAGGGCGAACTGCTGCGGGTCGCGGCGCTGTTGCATGACATCGGCCACCTGCCCTTGAGCCACACCTTCGAAGGCATCTCCGACCTCGACCATCACGCCATCGGCTTGCGGCTGCTCGGGGCCGATCCGATCCGTTCCGTGCTGGAGAAGTACGGGATCCGCACCGAGGCCGTCGTCGCCGCGCTCGGCGGGCAATCCCCCTCCCCACTCACCAACCGCTCCGGCCTGCTGAATCTCGACCATCTCGACTCCTATGTACGCAGTGGGCGGGCCGCCGGACGTCTCGATACCGATCCCGCCGTCCTGCTGGGCCGACTCGCCCTCAAGGACTCCGCGGTGTCGGCCGACCGTGGGACCGCCGCCTCACTCGTCGACCTCATCTGCGCGGAAGCGCGGCTGCACACCTCGTGGGACAACGTGGGTCCGGTCTCGGCGGTCCGGCGCCTGGCCCGCCGACTGCTCGACAAGACGACCCTCACCCCTGATCAGCTCGCCCGGATGACTGATCCGCAGCTGTGGTCCGCGTTCGACTCCTGCGCCGCCACGCGGGCGGAGAGTGCCATGATCCGGTATGAGCCGCACCGGTTGCGGGTCGTGGCCGGACACGCCCCTGGGGACCGTTCCGGTTGGGATTTCTCGCTGCGCAAGATCTACAGCTCCGCGCCGCTGGTGGGGGAGCGACCGATCGAGGTGTCCGCGCCCGACCTGGCGGCCGAGTTGGGTGCGCTGAGGTCGCTGTCCACCGACTTCCACGTCTGGTGGAGCTGAGCTCCGGCGTCAACGGGTCGGTTGCCGCCCGGCGTGGCAACCGAGCGACGCGTCAGGACAGCGCCACGCCACGGCTCACCAGATGCCGTGGTGGGCGAGGCTCACGGCCAGGGCGGCCACCGGGAGACAGCAGAACACGGCCCAGGGGACCAACTGGTAGTCACCGACCCGAAGATGGGCGTACAAGGCACCCAGGAAGTACAGCACGAGGCCCGCGGCGGCGAGTGTGCCCAGCACCGGTACGGCGAACCCGGCCAGCAGTCCCAGCGCGCCCGCCGCCAGCAGGGTGCCCAGCGGGCGCATCCAGGACCGAGGCACGCGCAACTTGTCCGCCTGGCTCTTGGGGTACTCGTGGCCGATGAAGTTGGCGGTGGCGGCGAGGCCGTTGACGGCCGCGGTGAGGAGGGTGACCACGAGGTAGGTGGCGAACACGAAAGTCTCCATCTGTGCGAGAACGACAGCTGTTGCTCGTCTCGTGGACGAGCCGGCTGCCCCAGAACGTGACATGACTCGTGTCATGTCCGTCGCGACGCACGTCGTGGCGATGTGACTCAGTCGCGCGGCTCCAGGGGCAGTGGGCGTCGTGCCACTTCCCGGGCCTCGTCGGGCGGCAGGCCGAGCATGCGCAGGATCAGTGCCGACAGTTGCTCGGCGACATCGGGGCCCGAGATGTCGGGCCGGATGGATTCCAGCTGGAGCAGCCCGAGGAGCGAGCCGCCGACCGCGGACAGTGCGATGCGGGGGTCCTCCACGGAGAAGCGTCCTGTGGCCACCCCTTTCTCGATGTCCCTCAGGGCCCGGGGAGCCAGGCCGGTGTCGGCGTGGAGCTGTTCGAGGCCCCGCCGTCGTAGGACCTGCGCCAGCTCCGGATGGGTCTCGATCATCCGCAGGGTCATCCGCACGCTGGCCGTGAAGATCTCCGCCGGATCCTCGAGGCCACCGACGACGGCGTCGATCAGCTGCCCGTACTCCTCCAGCGCGTCCATCACCGCCGCCTCGAAGAGCGCGCTCTTGCTCTCGAAGTGGTTGTAGAAGGAGCCGAACCCGACATCCGCGCGATCCGCGATCTCCTGGATGCTCGCCCCGGTGGCCGTGCCCTCCGCCAGATAGGCGCGTGCCGCGCCGATCAGCGCGGCGCGGGTACGCGCCCGGCGGCGATCGAAGCGGTTGCCGGAGCGTGTGCCCCGGCTCCGGGTCGGCGGCTCATCAGGCATGAGGTCAGGGTACCGGAGCACACCGCGTATCTGACGATCACATCAACATTGATGGCCTGTTGACACAGCGCTCCATCAACAGTGATGATTTCATCGAAATTCAAAGGGCCCGGGGTGAGAGGGCAGGTCGGGCGGGCTGCCGGCCGAGTCCGCCGGGACCATTGGCGAGCGCTCCTGCTCGGTGCGCTCGCGCCCGTCCACCTCGCCTTTCTCTCCCGAAGCCCGCGTAAGTCCCCGCCCCTCGTCGCACCCTGCCCCCGCCCACCGCCGTGGACGGCGCGCCTTCGCTGCGCAGCAAGGAGAGCCTGCAGATGAGCCGTATCGACGTACATCACCACCTCCTGCCCCCGCCCTACACGCGGTGGCTGCGCGGACACGGCATCCACCAGGCCGGTGGCCGTGAGCTGCCCGAATGGAGTCCGGAACGGTCCCTGGCGCTGATGGACGCCCAGCGGATCGGGGCGGCGGTGCTCTCGCTGTCCACACCCGGTGTGCACCTGGGCGAGGACAAGGAGGCCCGGAGCGTCGCGCGGCAGGTCAACGACTACGCCGCGGCCCGCGTCGCGGACCATCCGGACCGGTTCGGCTTCTTCGCCACCCTGCCGCTGCCCGACCTGGGCGGAGCCCTGGCCGAAGCGGAGTACGCACTCGATGAACTGGCTGCCGACGGAGTGGCCTTGCTGGCCAACGCCGCCGGTACCTATCTGGGGGACCCGGTGTACGAGCCCCTGATGGCGCTGCTCGACGAGCGGGCCGCCGTGGTGCACGTCCACCCCACCGAGTTGCCCGCGCCGCCCATGCCCGGGCTTCCGCCGTACGCCGCCGACTTCCTCCTGGACACCACCCGGGCGGCGATGAACCTCGTCCTGCACGACGTGCCCCGCCGCCACCCGAACCTGAGGATCATCCTGGCGCACGGCGGAGGCTTCCTTCCGTACGCCGCCCACCGCATCGCCGTAGCCCTGTCCGGCCAGACCGGCCGCGACCGGGCCGACCTCCTCGCGGACCTGTCCTCGTTCTTCTTCGACACCGCTCTGACCAGCAGTCCCACCGCCCTGCCCAGCCTGCTGGCCTTCGCCCGGCCCGGCCATGTGCTCTACGGCAGCGACTGGCCCTTCGCCCCCGACCCCGCCGTCAGCTACTTCACCGCTCTCCTCGACGACCACGACGCCCTGCCCGCCGCCGACCAGGACCGAATCGACTCCGGTGACGCCCGCGTCCTCTTCCCGCGACTCGCCAAGGAGCAGCCATGACCGACGTCGATGTGCCCGTCCTGATCGTCGGCGGAGGCGGCGCCGGACTGACCGCGTCCATGCTGCTCAGCACGCTCGGCGTGGAAAGCCTGCTGGTCAGCGCCTCGCCCGGGACCTCCATCCTGCCCAAGGCCCATCTGCTCAACCAGCGCACCATGGAAACGCTGCGCGAACTGGGCCTCGACGAAACCATCTACGCGTCCGGCTGTCCGCCGCGGCACATGACGCACTCCGGCTGGTACGCGGGCTTTGCCGGCGACCACCCCGACGCCGGGCGCCGTATCGCCGAGCTCGAGTCCTGGGGCGCCGCCGGTTCCACCCCGGAATGGGCCGCGGCCAGTCCGCAACGGCCGACCAATCTTCCGCAGATCAGGCTCGAACCCCATCTCCGGCGCCGTGCCGAGGAACTCGCCGGGCCCGACCGGGTCCGCTTCCACCACGAGCTCAGGGAGTTCACCCAGGACGCCGACGGCGTCAGCGCCACGGTCCTCGACAAGGACACCGGTCAGGAGTACCGCGTGCGCGCCCGCTACCTGCTCGGTTGCGACGGCGGTCGCACCGTGGGACGGATACTCGGCATCCGGGCCGAGGGCATGCGCGACGTGGCCCGCATGGTGAGCCTGCATATCACCGCCGACCTGTCGGCGTGGGCGAAGGATCCGCATGTCCTCATCCGCTGGCTGTGGCTGCCGGAGGCCGGAGTGATGGGCACGCTGGTGCCGATGGGTCCCGAACGCTGGGGCCCGGAGTCGGAGGAGTGGGTCTTCCACCTCAACTACGGCGCCGATGACGCACGCGCCCTGGACGACGAGTCCGTGGTCGCCGATATGCGCACGGCCCTCGGGATCGGCGACCACCCGGTCCGGATCCACATCATCAGCCGCTGGAGCCTGGAGGGCATCGTCGCCGAACGGTTCCGCGACGGCCGTGTCTTCCTCCTCGGCGACGCCGCCCACCGCCACCCCCCGACCGGCGGACTGGGTCTGAACTCCGCGGTCCAGGACGCGCACAACCTCGCCTGGAAGCTGGCCGCGGTCATCACGGGTCAGGCGGGAGAGGCCCTCCTCGACACCTACGAGACCGAGCGCAGGCCCGTCACCTCGACGAACGTCCAGCGGGCCCTGGACAACGCCCTCAACCACCTGGCCACCAACAACCTCATCAGCGGCTCCGGCTCCGGCTGGGCCCACATGGGCCGGCTGTGGAGCGGCGAGCCGCGGGACGCCGAGTTCGCACGGGCCGTACGACGTGCCATCGCCGGCCAGTCGATGGAGTTCAACGAGCAGAACATCGAGTGCGGCTTCATCTACGACTCGGCTGCCGTCGTACCCGATGGCTCACCTGCCCCGGACAACCCCGATCCCATCCGCATCCACCATCCCACCGCACGCCCCGGCCACCCCCTCCCGCACGCCTGGCTGGAGGACTGGCACGGGACCCGGCTGCCGGTGATGGACCTGGTCGGGCCCGGCCGGTGGCTGCTCGTCGCGGGCGAGGACGGGCAGGCGTGGATCGGCGCTGCCGCCCAGGCCGCCGCGGCCCTCGGCGTGCCCCTCGACGCCGTGCGCATCGGTCACCTCGACGGTGACTATCGCGATCCGCGTTCGACATGGACCCGGCTGCGCGGGCACGGCGCCGACGGCGCGGTGCTCATACGGCCCGACCGAGTCGTCGCCTGGCGTTCACCCGGCACCGCGGACGATCCGTACGCCGCGCTGAAGCCGGCCCTGCACCATCTGCTCGCCCGTTAGCACCCTGTGAGGAGTACGGCCGTGATCCACGACGACCGCGAGCACGCCCGGCACGGCGGGCGGGACCTGCCCCATGGGCCCGCCGCCCAGAACCGTGCCCCGTCCGGGAAGGATCCGCACCGCGGACTGCACAGCGAGCGGGGCGCCCTTCGCGGCGAACACCCCGGCCGGGCCCGCAACCCCGTCATCAAGGTGGCTGACCTGGCCTGGCTGGAGTTCGAGAAGCCCGACCTGGACCGGGCCGAGGTCTTCGCCCGCGACTTCGGGTTCACGATCGCCGCCCGCACCGACCGGGAGCTGTGGCTGCGTGGCACCCGTGCGGGCACACCCTGCACGGTGATCCGCAAGGGCACCGCCTCCCGGTTCATCGGCCCGGTGTTCCGGGCCGCCGAACGGTCCGACCTGGTGCGTCTGGCCCGGGTCACCGGCCGTGATGTGCGAGCCCTCCGGGACGCGGGGGTGCCCGGCGGGGGTGAGGTGGTCGACCTCCTCGACCCCTCTGGCTTCCCCGTCCGCGTCATGCACTGCGGCCAGGAGCTTCCCGCCCTCCCCGAACAGCAGCCGCTCATCCTGAACTTCGGGACGCGTCATCCGCGTACGAACGCCACCCAGCGTCCGCCCCGTGAACCGTCCCGGATCCAGCGCCTGGGCCATGTGGTTCTGGAGACGCGGGCGTTCACCCGGGCCCTGGACTGGTATCTGGACACACTCGGCATGATCGTCAGCGATTTCCTCTTCCTGGATGGACAGCGCGACCGTGGCCCGACCATGGCGTTCATCCGCTGCGACCAGGGTGGTGTGGCCGTCGACCACCACACCCTGGCCATGCACCTGGGCCCCGGGACCGGCTACGTCCACTCCGCCTACCAGGTCACCGACCTCGACGCGATCGCCGCGGGAGGCGAGTATCTGGCCGAGCGCGGCTACCAGCGCAGTTGGGGCATCGGCAGACATATCCAGGGCAGCCAGCTCTTCGACTACTGGCGCGATCCCGACCGTCTGATGCTGGAGCACTTCGCCGACGGCGACCTGTTCTCCCGCGATGTCGAACCGGGCTGGGCGGCCCAGTCGGGCAGCGGCCTCGCCCAGTGGGGACCGCCGGTCACCCGCGACTTCCTCGGTACCAGCCCGTCTCCGGCCAAGCTCCGCGGGGTGCTCACGGCCCTGCGCGGCGACAACGAACTCGACCCCGCCCGCCTGGTGGGCCTGATGAAGGCGATGAACTCATGAGCACCAACGTCCTGCGCACCGCTGACGGCTGGTGGGCGGTACGGCCACCCGGTCCCGCTCCCAGCGGCCCGGGGGAGACACCGTCCGGCCATGCCGTCCGGATCGACACCAAGGCGGTCACCACCGCCGAACTGCTCGCCGACCGGGCCGCCGTGGACGAGGCGGCTGCCTCCGACGCGCCCGGCACACCCGTCGCCGACCTGGTGACGCTGGCCCCGGTCACCACCCCCTGCCGGGTCATCGCCCAGATGGTCAACTACCGCAGCCATGCGCGAGATTCGGGCTTCACCGACAAGGTCCCTCCCACGTTCTTCCGCAAGGCGTCCGGCTCGGTCAGCGGTCCCGGCGACACCATCCTGCGGCCCCCGCATGTCCGGTTCCTCGACTACGAGGTGGAACTCGGCCTCGTCATCGGCGCACACCTGCCCGTGGGGACCACCGTCACCGAACGGGACCTGCCCTCGTACGTCGCCGGGCTCGTCGTCACCAACGACGTCAGCGCCCGCGATGTCCAGTTGACCAAGGGGCAGTTCTACGAGAGCAAGTCGTACCCCACCTTCACACCCACCGGACCCCACCTCACCCTCGTCGGCTCGGAGGACTTCGACCACCTGCCGAACCTCAGGCTGAGGCTGTCCGTCAACGGTGAGCCGCGCCAGGACCGCACATTCACCGACATGATCGTCCGCCCCGCCCAGGCGCTGACCCTGCTCTCCCGCTTCCAGCGTCTCGACCCCGGCGACCTGCTGCTCACCGGAACCCCCGGGGGCACGGCGCTGACTGCCCCGCCCAAGGCGGCCGAGAAGATCGCGGCGCTGCTGCCGCCCGCCGTGAAGTGGAGAATGTTCTTCAAAAGCCAGGCCAGGAACCCGCGTTATCTTCGGACGGGCGATGTGGTCACGGCCAGTATCGCCACGCCCGACGGACAGATCGACCTCGGTGAGCAGCGCACCGCGGTCGGCGACGCGGGGTGACCACCGTGTCCCGCATACCCGTGGTGATCGTCGGCGCGGGCCCGGTGGGTGTCACGGCCGCACTCCTGCTCGCCAGGCGCGGAGTCCGCACCGTCGTCCTGGAACGCCACCCGGATCCGTACCCGCTGCCGCGCGCCGTGGCGATGGACGACGAAACCCGCCGGATCCTCCAGGCCGTGGGCATCCATGAGGAGTTCGCCGCGGTCGCCCGCCCCGCCAACGGCCTGCGGCTCGTGGACGCCCGGCACCGGGTGATGGCCGAGTTCCGGCGCGATGACGCGCACGGATACCACGGCTTCCCGCAGACCACCCTGTACGACCAGCCCGAGCTCGAACGGCTGCTGCGTGAGGCGTTGGCCGCACACCCCGCGTGCGAACTGCGCAGCGGAACGGAGGTGACCGGAGTCCACCAGGAGGGGGAGGGACCGGTCCGTGTGACCTTCCGCCGTACAGGAAGCGAGGACGGCGAGGAACACCTGTGGGCCGACGCGGTCCTCGGCTGCGACGGCGCGGGCAGCCTCATCCGTGAGGCCATCGGTGCCGGTATGGAGGACCTGCGCTTCGAGGAACGCTGGGCGGTCCTCGATGTACGCACCGAACTCCCCGTCCGTACCTGGGAAGGTGTGGACCAGGTGTGCGACCCGGCGCAGCCCGCCACCTTCATGCGCATCGGCGCGGACCGCTACCGCTGGGAGTTCCGGCTGGCCGAGGACGCGCCGGAGCCCGGCCGTGCCCGGCTGCGTGAACTGGTGGCGCCGTGGGTGGAGGTGCCGGCCGGCTTCCAGGGTGTCGAGGTGCTCCGGCAGACGTCGTACACCTTCCGGGCCCGGATCGCCGACCGGTGGCGCCGTGGCCGCGTCCTCCTGCTCGGCGACGCCGCTCATCAGACCCCGCCGTTCATCGGACAGGGCCTGTGCGCGGGGCTGCGCGATGCCCATAACCTGGCCTGGAAACTCGCGCTCGTCCTCCAGCAGGGCGCCGGCGAAAGCCTGTTGGACACCTACCAGGAAGAACGGGCGCCCCATGCACGGCATATGATCCGGCTCGCGGTGGCCACGGGGTGGGCGATGACGGGCGGCCGGGGCCGGGCCGCCGCCGTACGCCGCACGGCTCTGGGTGCCGTCTGCCGTGTCCCGGGGCTGACCGCCAAGGTCGCCGCCCACCACGCCCCACCCCTGGCCTCCGGCCCCCTGGTACGCCGCACACGGCCCGGACGCGGCCTCGCGGGCACACTCTGCCCACAGCCCTGGATCACGGCCGGTGGCGTGCGCGGCCGCCTCGACGACGTCCTCGGCGACGGCTTCGCGCTCCTGAGCACGCGGCCTCCGGCACCGTCCGTACGGGCCGTCGCCGAAGCGCTCGGCGCACGGGTCATGCTCGTCGATGACACCCTCGCCGCATGGCTCCGCGCGGGTCGGGCCGACGCCGTACTCCTGCGCCCCGACCGGGTCGTACTCGACACCGTCCCGCCGGGTGCCGCAGACTTCACCGGCACCGCGGTCTGGGCGCCGTTGCTGGCCCCCGGCCCCGCGTCCGTCCCCTGACCCGCCGCACTCGCCTCACCGTCTCATCCGCCTCGACGAGGAGTACACGGCCATGCTCACGCCCGAACCCTTCTGGACACCCGACCCGGACGAGATGGCGACCAGCCGCATCGCGGAGTTCGCCCGCGGTGTCGGTCTGGACCCCACCGACTACACCGCCCTGCACCACTGGTCCGTCACCGACCTCGAAGGATTCTGGGGAGCCGTCTGGGACCACTTCGCCATCGAGGCGGACA
Organism: Streptomyces cucumeris; assembly: GCF_024295805.1. Taxonomy (GTDB): domain Bacteria; phylum Actinomycetota; class Actinomycetes; order Streptomycetales; family Streptomycetaceae; genus Streptomyces; species Streptomyces cucumeris. The sequence continues at coordinate 38,246 of NZ_JANCLX010000034.1, read as the reverse complement.
CCCCGTACGAGCGGATACTCGCCGAGGAGAAGATGCCGGGAGCGCGCTGGTTCACCGGCGCCACCCTCAACTACGCCCAGCACGCCCTGCGAAACCTGGACCCGGACGCGCCCGCGGTCGTCGCGCTCGACGAGACCGGCGCGAGCTACGAGGTGACGGGGGAGAGCCTGCGCGCCCACGTCGCCTCGACAGCCGCGACACTGCGCGAACTCGGCGTCGGCCGCGGCGACCGGGTCGTCGGCTACCTGCCCAACACCCCGCACGCCATCGTCGCCTTCCTCGCCACCGCCAGTCTCGGCGCGGTCTGGTCGGTCTGCGGCCAGGACTACGCGCCCCAGGCCGCCGCCGACCGCTTCGCCCAGCTCGAACCCACCGTGCTCATCGCCGCCGACGGCTACCTCTTCAACGGCACCACCCACGACCGGCGTGAGGAGGCCCTCAGCCTGAGCCGCGCCCTGCCCACGCTCAAGGCCACGATCCTGGTGGACCGTGTCGGCCTGCCCTGGCCCACCGACCGTCCCGGGCATTGTGTCGACTGGGCGGAGGCAGCGGGCCGCTCCGAGCCACTGCGATGTGTTCCGGTGCCGTTCGACCATCCCCTCTGGATCGTCTTCTCCTCCGGTACCACCGGACTGCCCAAGGGCATCGTCCATGGACACGGCGGCGTCCTGCTCGAACACCTCAAGACCCTGGGACTGCACTCCGGCCTCGGCCCGGGCGACCGTCTGCTCTGGTACACCACCACCCACTGGATGATGTGGAACATGGTGGTCTCCACCCTCCTCACCGGCGCCACCGCCTGCACCTACGACGGCGGTCCCATCCCACCCGGAAGGCCGGACCTGCTGTGGGAACTGGCCGCCCGGCACCGCGTCACCCTCTTCGGCACCAGCCCCCAATACCTGCTCGCCATGGCCAAGTTCGGCATCACACCGTCCGTCCACGACCTGTCGTCCGTCCGGGCCATCGGCTGCACCGGCTCCGCCCTTCCGGCCTCCGCGTACCCCTGGGTCCGCGACCATGTGGGCGGCCATGTGAGGGTGGCCTCCGGCAGCGGTGGTACGGACGTCGTGGCGGGCTTCGCGGGCAGCGCCTCCACGACGCCGGTGTGGGCGGGTGAGCTCTCCGCCCCGAGCCTCGGCGTGGCACTGGCCGCGTACGACGCCGACGGCCGCCCGGTCGTCGACCAGGTCGGCGAGCTGGTGGTCACCCGCCCCATGCCGTCCATGCCGGTGTCCTTCTGGAACGACCCCGACGGCAGCCGCTACCACGCGGCCTACTTCACCTCCTACCCCGGGATCTGGCGGCACGGCGACTGGATCACCCTCACCTCCCACGGTTCGGTCATCGTGCACGGACGCTCCGACTCCACCCTCAACCGCAACGGCGTCCGCCTGGGCAGCGCCGACATCCACGATGTGGTCGAACGCCTCCCGGAGATCACCGAAGCCCTCGTCATCGGGGCGGAGGAACCCGACGGCGGCTACTGGATGCCCCTGTTCGTGGTCCTCGCCGACGGCGCCGTCCTGGACGACGCGCTGCGCGAGACGATCCGTTCGGCCATCCGCACCGGCGCCTCGCCGCGCCACGTACCCGATGAGATCCTCCAGGTCCCCGGGATCCCGCACACCCGCACCGGCAAGAAGCTCGAGGTCCCGGTCAAGCGCCTGCTCCAGGGAGCCCCGGCCGCGGAGGTGGTCAACCCCGGCGCCGTCGACGCACCCGACCTCATCGACTACTACGCCCGCCTGGGCGCCGACCGGCACCGGTCTCGCCACTGAACGGCCGGGCACGGGGCGTGGCGCGGTGTTCGGTCAGGGAATGGCGGTGAGAACGGAGTCGGCCACGGATGTGCGGGCGTAGAGCACGGAGCGGCCCGCCCGGTGGGCGCTGACCAGCCCCGCGTTGCGCAGTGCGGTGAGGTTCTGGGACACCCCGGCGGCCGAGAGCCCGGTGCGCTGGGCCAGTTCGGTGGTGGAGGCCGGGGTTTCCAGTTCCGTCAGCAGCACCGTCCGGGAGCGGCCGAGCACGGTGGACAGGGCGTCCGCCCGGGTGACGGGTCGCGCTTCCCACAGTGTGCCCGTGCCGCGCGCCGGATAGGCCAGTTGCGGCGGCTCCGGCGGGGCCACGCGAGTGAACGGGATCGGCCCGGTGAAGACCGAGGGGATCAGCAGCAGCCCCGCGCCCGCCGCCTCGCGGGACAGTGGGCGCTGTCTCCGGTCCAGCCGCAGCGCATTGTCGTCCCAGCTCACCGACGGGTGCAGGGCGTTGAAGAGATGGCTGACGCCATGCTCGGCGACTTGCCGGCTCCGGTGGAAGATGTCGGCCTCGAGCAGCGCCTGCATCCGGGCCCAGTAGGGCGCCAGCGCCAGTTCCCAGTAGTGCTCGATCTCCTCCGCGACCCGCGGCAGCCGGGCCGCCGGGTCGGCGTACAGACTCCGCGTCCGGGGACCGAGACGTGCCTGCTCCTGCCCCAGCCGGTCGAGGTCGTGGCGTACCCGGGCGGCGGACGTGGCAACGATCCCGGCCAGCTCCTCCGACAGAGTGGGGGCGGGCCGGGTGGGCGCCGGGTTGAGGAAGTCCGGAACGTACCCCGCGGGCGGTACGAGCTCCGCGAGCCAGCCACAGTCGAGCCCGGCGGCCGTCAGCCGTGGCCGCACCTGCTCCACCCAGGTCCGGTGCACCGGATGCGCGGAGCCGGAGTGCAGCAGCCGGAGACTGGGCCCGACCTCCCACATCGGCGACACGGCGAACCGCATCCGCACCAGATCACTCACCGAAAGGGCCAGCTCCGCCTGCACGGTCACCCCCAGGATTCAGCTATGTCTTAATCAATGGCCTGGCAGCCTACCTGAGGGAAATCATCCCGGGTATGACCTCTCAGACCATCACCGCCGCCGCCTCCGGTACCTGGACACTGGGCGACCTGCCGGTACACCGGATAGGTTTCGGCGCCATGCGCCTGGCCCAGAACGGGAAGGCGTTCGCGCCCGACGCCGCTCCCGGCGACCGGGGCCGGGCCATCAGCGTGCTGCGCCGAGCGGTTGAGCTCGGGGTGAACCACATCGACACCGCCGCGTTCTACTTCTCCTCCCTGCGCTCGGCCAACGAACTGATCAACCGTGCCCTGGCCCCCTATCCCGACGATCTCGTGATCACCACCAAGGTCGGACCCGGCCGGGACCCCTCCGGCCAGTGGCTGCCCCACGCCGGTCCCGGCCAACTGCGCGGCCAGGTCGAGGAGAACCTGCGCCAGCTGGGTCGCGACCACCTCGACATCGTGAACCTGCGCGTCCTGGGAACCGACTCGATCGCCGAGCGTTTCGACGCCCTGGCCCGACTCCGTGACGCCGGGCTCATCCGCCACCTGGGCCTCTCCAACGTCACCCCAGACCAACTCGCCGAAGCCCAGGCCATCGCCCCCGTGGTGTGTGTGCAGAACCCGTACGGCATCGGCGTACGTCCCGATCAGGACGCGTTCGTACGTGCCTGCGGTGAGCAGGGCGTCGCGTTCGTGCCGTTCTACTCGATCGCCGGCGCGGGCCGTGACGCGGGCGCGAGCGGCACCGAGAGCCCCGAAGTGCTCGCCGTCGCCCGGGCGCACGGGGTGAGCGCGGCGCAAGTACGGCTGGCGTGGACCCTGCACCAGGGCCCGCACGTGCTGGGCATCCCGGGGACGGGCAACCTGGACCATCTGCTCGCCAACGTGGCCGTCGGCGCACTGCGCCTGTCCGAAGAGGACGTGACCGTCCTGAACTTCGCGCACTCGGGCGGCAGATGAGGCGTGGTGACGCTCCACTCATCTCCATTCAGGCGGGATCATACGGCGGTAGCAGGGCGGCCTATTGTTGCGCCATGGTCTTCCACCCGTCGGCAGAACCCGACGTCCTCCACGCGGCGCTCCGCGACCAGTTCGAGGCATTCCTCGATGAACACCGAGCCGCGCTGCGCGGCAGTCTGAACGGGCTGACGGAAGAGCAGGCACGCCGGTCGCTGGTGACGTCCAAGACCACCCTGCTCGGCCTGGTCAAGCACGCCATCTTCGTCGAGAAGGTCTGGTTCGACGAGGCGATCACCTGCCGGTCCCGCGCAGAGATCGGCATCCCCGGCTCGCCCGACGAGTCCTTCGAACTTGAGGACGACGACACGATCGCCACCGTCCAGCGGGCTCACCAGCAGGCATGCGAGGCGTCCCGCGAGGCCACGGCACCACTGACGCTGGACGACGTCCTGCGGGGGAACCGCCGCGGCCCGCTGCCGCTGCGCTGGGTCTACCTCCACACACTGCGCGAACTGGCCCAGCACTGCGGTCACGCCGACATCCTGCGCGAGCAGATCCTCGGCGGCACGGCACAGGACGGCTGAGACGGGGCGATGGAGACAGGCGGCCGTGCGCCGGCCGCCGTCCGGCCCGTCACCCGCACGCAGCGGTGGTCACACGGAGGTCTATGCTGTCGGCCCCATGGCGACTTCCCACGATGATGACCTCGAGCGCAAGCAGAGCTTCGCCCTGCGCTGGGCGACCTCCACCCCCGCCGAGCGCCGCGCGATGCTGCGCGAGGAGCGGACGCGCAACGCCCCGCGCTCGGCGCGCCATGCCATGGTGTGTGTGGGTGTGCTCCTCGTGGTGGCGTCGGTCGCGGGCGCGTTCATGGTGATCGGCAGTGGCGGTTCCGGCGCACTCGTCGCAGCCTTCGGGGTGACGGCCGTGCTGTGTGGAGTGGCCGCCGAATTGGGCCGTCGGGGCCGTACGCGGATCGCGTTCTGGCTGATCGTCCTGGCCATGGCCGGTGCGATGCTCATCGAGGCCCTCCAGCGCTGACGTCCCGGTCCATGGACTGTCTCAAGCACTCGTCCGGAGCCAGTACGAGCGGGCGGCGATGGTCAGTGCGAGTCCGAATACGGCAAACGCGGTCATGCCGATCCAGGTGACCAGGAGCGCGTCATCCGGGGTGGGGAAGTCGCCACGTCGCATCGTCACCGCGTTTGCCGAGGCCAGGGCCGCGTAGCCGAGACCGAACAACCCGTACGGTGCGAGGGTGGCGGCACCGATCAAGGCTGGAGTCAGGGGGAGCCACCGCGGGACGCGGCGGCCGTGCAGGAAGGGCGTCCAGCGAGGGAAGACCTGGCCCCAGGGCCGGACCAGCCCCCAGAGGAGGAAGGTGCCGAGCGCTGCAAGCAGCGTGGTGGCATCCAGCCCCCAGGACTCCAGGGTGAGCCAGATGCCTGAGGCGCCGTTGCGTTGGGAGATCGCGCGCATCTCCTCGCCGGAAACCCCGGCGAAGGTCCCGCCGGAAACCCAGATGAACTTCATTCCCGCGTAGGGGAGAAATGCCACCGTGCCGGCACATGCGGCGATGAGGACCGCCCGGGGAGCAGCGGAGGGTGTCGGGATCAGGCTTGCGACGGCCGGAGGGCGATCGGCGCGGGCGGTGGCCGCGAGCAGGAGTGTTCCGGCCGCTGCGAGCGCGTGATGCGTTGCGGAAACCCAACTGTCCACTCCCTGGCCGAACATCAAGGTGATGATGTCCATGAGCAGGCTGAAGGCGGCAAGGGCGGTCAGTCCGCACAGTACCCGGAGCAGCGCCCGCAGCGTCGGCCGCGGTCCGTAGCGCACCACGGCCACGCAGGTCGTCGCCGCCAGTGCCCCCATCGCCACGACGGCCCACCCCAGCGCTGGAGGTGCAGGGGTGTCGCCGAGGCGGAACAGCGGGGTCCGACTCAGTGCGCAGGCCATTCCGAAGGTGGCGTAGGCCACCGCCCAGAGCATCGCTGCCCAGCTCACCCAACGCGGCCACCCCGTAGGCCGGGGCGGTTTCGGTATTCGGCCATCAGCGGTCATACGCCGAGAATCACGCCTGTGACGGCAGCCTGGCGTCGAGCGCTCGAACGATCCCCCTCCCTCTGCCGGGTGAGCGTTGATCGGACTCAGGAGGTAGGCCCTGAAGGCTGAACTGCCTCCGGCCACGGCGCCGGAGGCAGTTCATCGCGGATTCGGACCGGGAGCCCGAACGCGGTCAGCTCACGTCGATGGCGTTCAGCATCGCTGAGGTGATGTGATCGGCGGCGTTGCGGTGGCCGCGGGCGTTGGGGTGCACGAAGGCCGTCTGGTCAGGGACGTGGGTGAAGATGCCTTCCACCCACTTGCCGGTGTCGCAGACGCTGTGGTTCCGGGAGGATTCGTAGAGGTCGACGAAGCTGGCCTCGTCATGTGCACCGGCCGACTTCTCGATCGCCTTGTTCAGGGGTTCCAGGACGTCCTGACGCAGCCAGTCCAGGTCGCCCTGGGTGATGGGACCGAACTGTTCCAGGTCGTTGTACCGGCACTTGGAGGTGTCCTCGGGGACGACCGTGGGGTAGCCGACGGCAAGGATCTTCGCCTGCGGGGCGCGCTCGTGGAGCGTGGAGAGCATCTTGTCGTAGTCGCCGCTCACCTTGTCCAGCCGACCGGGGATGCTGTCGCCCAGGTTGTCCCGGCACGGGGTGCCCATGCCGTCGCTGCCCGAGCCCAGTTGCAGGCACTGGAAGAGGATGTCGGCGAAGCCGAGGGTGTTGCCGCCCGCCCCGACGGTGATCACGTCGGTGCCGGTACCCACCGCTTCGGACTGGGGAGGCACCGGGGGGAACGGGTAGTCCGGGTCCTCGGAGATGGGCGGCAGATGACGGCCGATCGGCTCCTGAGCCTTGTCCGTGATGTTCTCGATCGTGGCAGCGCCGCAGCTCACGTTGGTCAGCTCGAAGAACGAGCCGAGGTCGCGGTCGATGACCTGCGGGTAGGACTGGTCGGTGCGCTCGCAGCCGTCGCGGGGCACCTCGAAGATGTCACCCGCGGCCGGGATGACCCCGGCGGTGTAGGAGTCGCCCAGGGCGGCCCACTGGTAGGCGGCTGCCGCGGTGGACGGTTGTGCTCCGGCGAGCTGCGCGGGCATGAGGGCGCCGGCGGCGAGAACGGCGGCCGAGCCCATCAGGGCCAGGCGAGCAGGGAAACGTGCCACGAATCCTCCAGGGGTGTGACGTCTGTGTCGCTCGGACCCTAGAGAGGCCGCCACCAAACGCACTTGATCTCATCCGGAGAGTCGCTTGAGCGGCGGGTCGCGCTACGAACGCCACAGCCATCAGGTGGGGTCTGGCGGGTGGGCCGCTGACCCGGCTTCCTCGGATGAAGTTGGCTGATGCCGCCGCGGGCTGGGGCGGAGGGGCGATCCTTCTGCGGATCCGTCGTCCCATCCGGCGATCTCCAGAACCGCAGTGCTGATCCCTCTGTCCGTCTGGCCTCCTGCTTCGTAAAGGTTCTCGTGGAGAGGACGGCGAAGTGCCCACGATCTCCTGCCTCTTTGCGGATCCGTTATCTGCGACATCGTGTGGATTCGCGCGGTGCCATGCCGTAATCTGGCTCGGCGATCTCCAGAACCTTCTTCAGTGCACCTCTGCCGCAGGCTTCCCTCACGTTGGAGAGCATGTGGCAAGGAACAAGCACAGAGTGATGCGCAGAGCCCGGATCCCCGCAGTCATGGCTGTTACCGCCGCGCTGGGATGGACGGCGGTCGGCATGCCCGGGTGGGCAAGCGAAGACACGGCGGGGAAGAAGGTGCCGCCGACTGCCACCACCACCGCCTACCAGTTGTCTCCAGGCATGATCAAGAACACCTCCAAGGGCAACCCCACCCAGGTGCACGGCGTTCTGGGCATGCCCAAGGGGGCGGGCCCTCACCCGGTCGTCATGGTCCTCCACGGTTCGCACCCCACCTGTGCCTGGCCCGGTGGCAGGACGGACCGGGTGGCACGCAACGCGGTCAGCGCCCACTGGCCCCTGGTGTGCGGCAAACCAGGGGAGAAGTACGACCCGATGAAGCCCGGTCCCGACTACCTGCGCAACGACGCCGGTCTCTCGTACATCGTGCAGGCATTGACCCGCAAGGGCTTCGTCGCCGCATCGATCGACGTGAGAAGCGCGGAAGCGTGGTTCACCGGCGAACCCTCTCCGGCCAAGGGCTATACGGAGCTGATCGATACGCATCTGAAGCTGCTCGCCGACCTGAACAAGGGAATCAGCCACGGTCTGGCCATAAAGGGCGCCAAGGGGCGCATCGACACCTCCCGTGTCGGTCTGGTCGGACACAGCCGGGGCGGCGGATATGTCCTGAACAGCATCGGGGGCAAGCGGCCGGGTCTGTTCGCCACCGTCGCCATCGAGCCCGCCGAAGAAGTCAGCAAGGCCCCCCATACCGTGCCCGTGCTCAACATTCGTGGCGCCTGCGACGAGGACACCGGCCCGGCCGCGGGCCTCGACACGATCAAGGCGCTGGCCAAGTCCGGCCGTACGAGCGTCGCTGCCGATGTGCGACTGGCCGGTGCCGGCCACGCCATGCTCAACACCAACCTCATCCCGCTGGAGAAGAACGGCGGCATCGGTGACTGTCCGGCAGCCAAGGTCGCCGACCCGGCCGCGGCCCGCGACCAGGTCGCTCAACTCACCGCGTCCTTCATGTCCCAGGCGCTGCGCAAAGCCAAGACGTACACCCTCCCCGCCCTGGCCGGGCCGACTCCTTCCGGCAAGAATCTGAACAAGAACGGCCCCGCCCTCCGCTTCACCGCGGCCGGCCGGCTGTCCTACACCGACCCCCGGCGGATCCCCGCCACCGTGTCCAAGGAACAACGCCTACTGCCCCCCGTGCCCAAGGGGCTCAAGGTGGTGAAGGGCGGCGAACCCGACCTGTGACCCGAGTGCGGCGCCCCGCACTGCCAGGTGTGTCGCCTGATGCCACCGTGCGCTCGGCTGGGGTTTCCCAGCCGAGCCTTTCAGGTGAGGAGGAGGCCGCGTCGGTGCGGTGGCGCCGGCTACGCGAGGCCACCGCGCGTACGGGGGACAGCGCGCTGCACATACTGGTCGAGGTGGCCTTGGAAGAGCCGCGGCTGCGTGTTCTGTCGCCTGGCCGGAGCATGCGTTGGCTGACCTTCAGCCGCCGGGCCGCGCCGCCCATCTGCCGTGATCTGCCCGGAGTCATGCCGGTCGGGGGGACCGCTACCGTGTGCGGTTCGCTGACGGCAGGGTGCTGGAGGCGAACGGCGCCGTGGAAGCCGTCTCGCTGGTCGTTGACGGCCTCCCGGGCAACGCTGCCCCGTGGTCGCCAGGTGTGTGACGTGATGGCGCGTTGCAGGTCCCGCCCGTCGCCCGTCTACCGGCCGTCCACGGGGAGGCCCAGGCGGTCGGCCACGGTGGTGAGCGCCGTTCCCAAGGGGAGCGCGACCCGGGTGAGGGCGTGCGGATCGCCCCGGGTCGGGTCCCGGTTGATGATCAGCACGGGCTTTCCTGCCCGGGCCGCCTGGCGGACGAACCGCAGTCCGGACATCACTGTCAGCGATGACCCCAGCACCAGCAGCGAGGTCGCTTCGCTGACCAGCTCCCGGCAGTGCTCGACCCGCCGCGGCGGTACGGCTTCGCCGAAGAACACCACATTGGGTTTGAGGATGCCGCCGCAGGCCGTGCAGGGCATCACGCGAAAGTCCCCGACCTGCTCATCGGTGAGGTCGGCGTCACCGTCCGGGTTGATTCCCGCAGCCACCGGCTCGAAGCCCGCATTGGCTTCCTCCAGCCGCCGGGCGAGTTCATGGCGTGGGCTGAAGGCGCCGCAGGAGAGGCAGACGACCCGGTCCAGGCTTCCGTGGAGCTCCACGACACCATCGCTGTCGGCGGCCTGGTGCAGGCCGTCGACGTTTTGGGTGATCACACCCGACAGCAGACCGTGCCGTCCGAACGCGGCCACGGCCCTGTGTCCGGCATTGGGGCGGGCGCGGCCGAAGGTGCGCCAGCCGAGGTGGCTGCGCGCCCAGTACCGGCGGCGGGCGTGGGTGCTGGCGGTGAAGTCCTGGTAGGTCATCGGGGTGTGCCGGCTGAGGCTTCCGCCCTCGCCCCGGTAGTCAGGGATGCCTGACTCCGTGGAGATGCCCGCACCGCTGAGCACCAGCACACCGCCAGCGCTCATCGCATCGGCGATCGGCTCCACGTCCGTGGTGCCCGGCGGCAGATCCTCGGTGGGGGCCCAGCTCAGAGTGGGGCGCATGCGCATGCCGCCAGGGTACGGAAAGGTGTCGCCTTTCCGTCGGGCTTCCGGACGGGAGGGGACAGGCAACGTATGCGACGGTTCCCCGCCACCGCTGTGTTAGCCGGACGTTAGTGCAGCGGCAGCCTCGCGGTTCAGGGGGTTAGTGGAGCGGCAGCCTCCCGATAGTGGTCCCGACCAGAGTGGTGGACGTACCGAAGAGGCAACACCGACTGTCCCGGGGGGACCTGAAATGAGCTCCAGCATCACCGTTCGCACCGCCCGTCGTCGCACCCTGCGCGTCGCCGCCGCGGCCCTGATCGCCGCCGCCAGCCTTTCTCTGACCGCCTGCAACAACGACGACACCAGCTCGAAGTCCGCGGACCGCACGACCACGGCCGCCTCCGAGCCCGGCAGCGCGGGCACCTCCGGCGGAGCGCAGGACTCTGATGCCAAGGCCGACTCCAAGGCCGGCGCTTCGGGCAAGGCATCGTCCTCAGCCCGCACCCAGACCTTGGCGGACGGCAGTACGGCCAAGATCAGCAAGCTCGGCGAGCAGCGCTACCAGCTCAAGATCGTCAGCAAGGGTTCGGTCGTGGCCACGCTGGAGACCAAGGGACACGACGCCGGGCTCGACGCCAACGGCATGTACGTCGTGCTCACCCTCGGCGGCGAGGTCCACTCCTGGATGGGCGGCGAACACCAGGGGGCGGGTACCTTCCAGCTGGCGGGCGGTTGGACGGCCAAGGTCACGAAGACCGGCGACGCCCGGTACCGTGCGCAGATCCTCGGCAATGACGGCTCGGTCATGGCCACGCTGGACGCGAACCAGCACGACGTCGGCCTCGACGCCAACGGCGTGTACATCGTGCTCAGCTCCGGCGGTGTGATCAGCTCCCACGAGTAAACGTCTGTCCGACCGCGGCGGGGGGGGGGGGGGGGGGGGGGGGGGGGCCGGCCCGGGGGGGGGGGGGGGGCGGGGGCGGCGGGGCCGACGGGCCGGG
>NZ_JANCLX010000034.1:0-27192 GCF_024295805.1 Streptomyces cucumeris | reverse complement strand
CCCCCCCGGCCCCCCCCCCCCCCCCCGCGCCCCCCCCCCCCCCCGCCCCCCCCCCCCCCCCCCCCCCCCCCCCCCCCCCCCCCCCCCCCCGCGGTGCGTTCGGGGCAACTGCTAGCGTCCGGACCGTGAACGACAGCGTGTACGTGGGCAACGCGGGCAAGGACGCGGCACTGGACCGAGGATGGATCCTCGGTCACTTCAAGGACGTCGGCGATCCACGTCACAGCGAGGTGGTGGAGATCAAATGGGGTGTCCACCCCCGTGGCGACCAGCGGGCGCAGTGGGTGCGGGGCGAGGAACGCACGGCTCTCCTGGTACTCATCAGCGGCCGCTTCCGCGTTGAACTGCCCGGCCGCGACGTTCTTCTGGAAGAGCAGGGTGACTACGTCGTGTGGGGGCACGGAGTCGATCACTCGTGGTTCGCGGAGGAAGAATCCGTGGTGCTGACCGTCCGGTGGCCGTCCGTGCCCGGCTACGCGGTGGATACGAACGCTTAGGAGCGTCGGCGGCTGGTCGCCGCACATCAAGGTGCCCCGCGGAGGCGTGGACGGACGACGACTGGCGGAGTCCGGCGATCCAGCGTCGCCGAGGCGTCAGTCCAGGCGACGGGTGTCGGTGGGGTCGACAGCCTGATTGACGCGATGGCCGATGGCGCGCAGGGCGCGCTGCTGGGTCTGGGTGAGCGGGTCGAGGACGAGGCGACGGACCTCCTCGACATGGCCCGGGGCGGTGGCGACGACTTTTTCCCAGCCCGCTTCGATGAGGATGGCCAGGGTGTAGCGGCCGTTGTCCGGGTCGGGGGCGCGGCGTACCCAGCCCTGCTTCTCCAGGCGCTTGACCACGTGGGACAGGCGAGAGAGCGAGCCATTGGTGAGGATCGCCAGGTCGCTCATGCGCATGGTGCGTTCGGCGGCCTCGGACAGGGTGGCGAGGACCTGGTACTCGAAGTGGCTGATCCCGGCGTCGCGCTGCAGCTGGGTGTCCAGCGCGTTCGACAGGTTGATCACCATGGCGGTCAGGGAGAGCCAGGTCTGCTTCTCCTCGGCGTTCAGCCAGCGGGGCTCATGCGTGTCCATGACCTCATCCTAACTTGATCCTTCAAGTCAAATCAATCCACCTCACTTGACGCTTCAAGTTCGTCGGGTTAGCTTCAGGCTTGAAGGTTCAAGTCAATGGATAAGGAATCCCCTGATGAACACCGCCCTGTGGATCATTTCTGGCGTCCTCGCGCTCCTGTTCGTGATGGCAGGGCTGATGAAGATCAGCCAGCCGCGCGAGAAGCTGGCCGCCTCCGGTATGGCCTGGGCCGAGGACTTCTCCCTGGGGTCGGTCAGGGCGATCGGCGCTGTCGAGGTGCTCGGCGCCCTGGGGCTGGTCCTGCCGGCCCGCGCTCGGCATCGCGCCGGCCCTGACGGCCTGGGCCGCCCTCGGGCTCGTGGTGACCATGCTGGGCGCCGCCGCGGTGCACCTGCGTCGGAAGGAGGCGAAGGCGCTCCCGGTCAATGCGGTGCTGATCCTTCTGGCCGCCGTTGTGGCCTGGGGCCGCTTCGGCCCCTACGCCTTCTAAGGCTCACCCCTCCTCGCCGAAATCTCGCAGACAAGGGAATCGAAATGATCGACCGTCGCAACGTCCTCCGAGGCACAGGTGCCGCCGCCCTGGGCGCTCTCGCCATCACCGCGGTGACCAGCGGAACCGACCTGGCAGCCGCGGCCACGGGTGACCGGGAACTGCTCGGCGACCCGGCCTCCACCCCACAGGCCGAGTCGCTCTGGCCGGCGGACCTCACTCGTACGGAACGCAAGCACCTTGAGGTCTTCGACGAGCTGGACTTCGCCGTCTACTCCGGTCAGCAGTGGGACCGGATCGGTGAGAGCCACGCACAGAACATCCGCGTCCACTGGCCCGACGGCCACTACACGGACGGCATCGACCGGCATATCGCTGATATGAAGGGCCAGTTCGTCTGGGCGCCGGACACGCGCATCACCGAGCACCCGATCCGCATCGCCAAGGAGAACCTGACCTCGGTGACCGGCGTCATGCAGGGCACCTTCACCCGTCCCATGCCGGACGGCAAAGGCGGCTTCATCCAGCCGACGGGCAAGAAGTTCTCCATCAACATGGCCACGGTCGGCATCTGGAACAAGCGCGCGGTGATGGAGGAGGAGTTCCTCTTCTGGGACAACCTGACCTTCCGCCAGCAGATCGGCCTCGCCTGACCCATGCGCGGCCCGACGATGCTGCCACCTCCCCTCGGGGCCACGCACAGGCGCGTGCGGCAGCATCGGGGTGGAGGTGCCGGGCTCGGCGTCGTGGGCGGGGGCGGAGTGGCGCAGCCGGCGCAGGACCCAGCCGCCACATGTCCGTTCGCCGTGCTGTACGAGAACAAGGCGGCGCCGAGGCCGAGCACACGCAATTGCCGCGCATCCGCGGCTCCCGGCACATAGTGTCGCCGCTGCGTGTCCGATGTGGCGAGTGAGGAAGGCCGAGGCGGCGTGGGGCTGGAAGAACCGGTTCGATGGACGAGGTCGGGGGTCAGGCTGCGGTGTGTTTCGCAGCGCGAGGGACGGTGGAACTGGCTGTTCGTCCCGGGTGGCCCCGGACTGGGATCGGAGTCCGTCCTGGGGCTGGCTCGTGCGGCCGGGGTCCCGGGCACGGTGTGGCTGGTGGACCTTCCGGGAGCCGGTTCCAACCGTGGTGTGCCACAGGTTCCCGCTCGCCCCTACGAGCGGTGGCCCGATGTGCTGGTCGAAGCGGCAGACGCACTGGACGAGGTGGTCATGGTCGGCCATTCCACCGGGGGGATGTTCATGCTGTCCGTTCCCGAACTGGGTGACCGGCTTGCCGGTATGGCTCTGGTCAGCAGCGCACCCCACGCCGGATGGCGCACGGCTTTCGGCCAATGGGCCGAGGTCCATCCCATCCCCGGTCTGGCGGAGGCGGCCGACGCCTACGGCCAGGATCCGGGTGACCGGACCCTGGGCGCGCTCACCCTCGCCGCCGCCGAGTGGAACTTCACCCCCGAGGGACTGGCCGCCGGCCGGGCCGTGCTGGCAGACCTCCCTTACTGCCATGACGCCGTGGCCTGGGCGGACGCGCACTTCGACGAGACCTACCAAGCCCGCTGGAGACCGCACAGCGGGCTTGCGACACTCATCCTCAGCGGCGCCGAGGACCACGTGGTCGACCAGCGCCTCTGGCAGGACGACCCCGCCTTCGACCAGCCCCACGTGCTGCGCCGCACGATCGAGCAAGCAGGCCATTTCCCGTGGATCGAGAATCCACGAGCGGTCCGTACGGCATTCGCGGACTTGACCTCGCTGCTCGACGGCAGCGGCAGCAGGTGACAGACATTCGCAGGCACACCGCCCGACTGCCAGCGCTCCTCGTGGTCATGCGAGAAAGGCCACTTATGGTTGGCCCCATGGCCAGTGCTCATTCGTCCCTGTCCCACGACGGCCGCCGCACCGAGTTGCGGGAGTTTCTGCGCAGCCGCCGCGCCCGGGTCTCGCCGGGTGATGTTCAGATGCCGGACAGCGGCCGGCGGCGCACGCCGGGGCTGCGGCGCGAGGAGGTCGCGGTGCTGGCCGGCGTCGGGGTGTCCTGGTACACGTGGCTGGAGCAGGGGCGCGATATCAAGGTGTCTGGGCAGGTCCTCGACGCGATCGCCCGGGTGCTGCTGTTGGGTTCCGCCGAGCGTGCCCATCTGTACCGGCTGGCCGGGCTGAACCCGCCACCGGCTCCCTCGGTGCCCTCCGTGGAACCCTCACCCGAGGTGCGGCGGTTGCTGGAAGCGTGGGCACCGCGGCCCGGCTATGTCCGTGACCGCCACTGGAACTTCACCGCGGTCAACGACGCGGCACGTGTGGTGTTCGGCTACCACGAGAATGACCACAACTGCCTGGTCTCCTTCTTCACCAACGCCCGCCAACGGGTATTGAACCAGCATTGGGCCGAGGCTGCGCCCGATGTGACCGCTGCCTTCCGGGCCGACGCGGCGCGTTACCCGGACGATCCGGAGTTCGGCCGTATCGCCGCCGATCTGGCCGCGGTCAGCCCTGAATTCGCCGAGCTGTGGGCGCGCCACGATGTGGCCGAGCACACCAGTGCGGTGAAGGCGATCGATCACCCCGACGCCGGGACGATGATCTTCGACGCCACACTGCTGCCCTTGCCCGAGCACCCCGGGCACCACCTCGTCCTGCACAATCCACGTCCCGGCACCGGCACCCAGCAGCGGCTGGAGTCCCTGCTGCGGCAGCACAGCCTGGTGGTGCCACACCCAGGATGAGCGGGCACTGCCCCCTGTGCGGCCATGCCCCCAGGATCGGGGGCATGAACAACAGCAGCCAGCAGATGAAGGCAGTGACCATCCCCGAGTTCGGCGGCGCCGAGGTCCTCCGCGTCGCCACCGTCCCTGTGCCTGAGCCCGGTCCGGGCCAGGTCGCCATCGACGTGGCGTACGCGGGCGCAAACTTCGCCGAGGTGCTCTACCGGCGTGGCGTGGTCGACGTACCGCTTCCCTTCGTTCCCGGTATCGAGGTGGCGGGGCGGATCCGGGCCGTCGGGGAAGGCGTCGAGGACGTGGCCGTCGGGCAGCCGGTGGCGGCGCTCTCGATCGTCGACAGCGGTGGTTACGCAGAGGTCGTGGTCACCTCGGCCGACCTGGTCGTGCCGCTGGATGCCTTCGTCATCGGGATGGACGTCGCCGCGGCACTGCCGTCCAACAGCACCACCGCGTTCCTCGTACTCGACCGGGTGGCCCGGGTCGAACCCGGGGAGCGTGTTCTCATCCATGCGGCGGCCGGCGGTGTGGGCAGCCAACTCGGCCAGGCCGCCCGTCTGCTGGGCGCGGACCGTGTGGTGGGCACCGTCGGCAGCGCGGCCAAGGTCGAGACCGCCAAGCGCTTCGGCTACGACGAGGTGATCACGCGGGACCGGATCGCCGACGCCGGTGAGTTCGACGTCGTGGTCGACGTGGTCGGCGGCCCGGCCCGCCGCGCCAGTCTGGAACGGCTGGCCCCGATGGGACGCCTGGTGGTGATGGGCAACGCCTCCGGCGCCGAGGACGTCGGTATCCCGGCCAATGAACTGTGGTTCACCAACAAGACCGTGTCCGGCTTCAACCTGGCCGCCTTCTCCGCCGCCTTCCCCAAGGAGACACGCCAGGCGCTGCGCCGTGCGGTGGCGGCCGCGGCGGCGGGGGATCTGCGGGTAGAGGTCGAAACCCTGCCGCTGGAGCAGGCCGCCGAGGCCCACCGTCGTATCGAGTCGGGCACGACCACAGGCAAGCTGGTGCTCAAGGTCGCGGGGGAGTGAGCATCGACCAGCCTTACTCATGCCGGGGTTGTCGGCTGTGGGGGACAGCCCCGGCCCCACCGGCATTCAGCCCTTGACCGCCGGGCGGCGGCTTAGCTCCTCGAGTCCCGTTTCCAGTCCTGGACGAGGAGCCCGAGGAGTATCTCGTCCAGGAACTCGCCCATCACCCAGGCCGAGGAGCGCAGCACACCCTCGCGGATGAAGCCGTTGCGCTCGGCGGAGCGCAGCATCGCGGCGTTGTCGGACAGTGTCTCGATCTGCAGTCGCTGCAGGCAGCGCACGACGAAACCGTAGTGGCACAGCACCGCGACCACGTTGGTGGCGAGTCCTTCGAACCGGGCGTGATCGGCCGCCACGGCCGGCCTTCGGGCCGTGCGGAGTTGTCCACGTCGTCGTAGAGCTCCGTCTGCAGGATCGGGATGTCTTCCTCGTGCCGGGCTCTGAGCCCGACCTCGTTGCCCTGAGCAAGCGGGTTTCCTGTCCGACCGCGGTCGTCGGCGGCAAACCGATAAGTGGTGGCCGCGGTCGGCGGTGCGTGAGGTCGTCTCGGGAGGGGTCCCGGCGGTGGCGGGTTAGAAATGCCGGGCGGGGATCCACCCCTTGGAAACCGGAGGTCCGACTGATGGATGTGTGCATGCGCCGACGAGCCGCGACGACTGCCGTGACGCTGACCATGGCGGGCTCATTGGCCCTCGGCCTGATGGCACCGGCGGTGTCCGCCGCCGGCCACGGGCCCTGCTACGACGGGCGGTGCAGGACCACCGTGTCGGCGCCCAAGACCATCAAGGTCAACAGCCGCACGTTCGGGTTCGGGAAGTTGAAGATCAAGCAGATCAGCTCCCGCTCCGTGAAGATGTCGGCCGTCACCACGGGCGGAGCCCACCTGAGCGGTAGCACCAGTCCGGGTGGCACCGTCATGTTCAACAACCTCAAGATCTGGGTGAAGTCGGTCTCCGGCCGTAAGGCCAAGATCCAACTGTCACCTATGTCCTGAGCCTGACGGCGAACCCCGGCGCGTCGGTCTCGCGTCGGGGTCCGCCGTTTCGCGATCGGCTAGCGCGACGCCACGTCCGTCTACCCGAGTGTTCCCCGCGTGCTCAACGGCCCCGACCGCAAGGCTGACGCAGCCGTGCGGTCGCGATGTAGATCTTGAACGCACAGGGGACGAGCCCCTCCGCCGTCGTGATGTCGCGCACCTCGGCGTAGAACGCCTCACGCAGCCGCTCCACGGTCGCCCCCTCGAGTGGGCCGAGATCATAAAGACCGGAGACGGCAGTCCATACCTGGTCCACCGGTCCACTCAGATCGATGGGGACGGTCTCCCAGTCCACCGCTCCGAAGCCCGCCGGCCCGAGAACCGCATCGAGCCCGTCGCGACTGCGTGCCCTTCGGTCGCCCAGCGCCGGTATGCGCTGCGAGGCGGGTACGTCCTCGATCGTGGCCCTCAGCAGCCCGAGGAACCGGTCGTAGGCCTCGCCGCCTGCGGCCCCGCCCCCCACCACGCAGGCCAGAACCCCTCCGGGGGACAACACCCGGGCGACCTCGGCCGCGACGCGTTCGATCTCACCCATCAGCATCAGCGCCATATGGGAGACGCAGGCGTCGAAGCTGTCGTCGGCGAAGGGGAGCGCCTGGGCCCTGCTCTCTTCCAGCCTCGCGCCGGAGAGTGCCGGTCGACGTCGTGCCAATGCCAGAGACTGCGGGGACAGGTCCACGCCCGCGAGCTGTCTTCCGTCCTCTCGGGTAAGAAGTTCGAGCAGTAGGCCGTCACCGCAGCCGAGGTCCAGTACGCGCTCGCTTCCGATGACCCGGTCGCACAGGAGCTCATAGCTGGACCGGCCGTCGGGAGCGCGGCCCTGGCCGAACGCTTCCGCGGTCACCGCTGGGTGCTCGGCGTGGAACGCCTGGAGGAAGGCTTCTTGCGATGCAGTGGTCGTCACCTGGCCAACCTACGGCGCGGATCACCACGCGCGATGTGCTTCGTACGGAAAAGAGCCGCTGTCACGGCCCGGGCGGAGTGCTCTGCGAGGGATCACCGTCGGTGGCCAGGGTGGCCAGGTAGTCGTCCAGGAGCTCGACCTGCCGCTCCGGCGGGAACGCCGCCGGGTCGAAAAGGGCCTGGACCACCAGGCCGAGAATGAAGGACTGAACACCGGCCGCGATATGCGCGGGGTCGCCAGGGCGCAGTTCGCCGAGCTCCTGGGCCGCGACGATCCGTTCGGTCAGCCTTTCGCGGCTCTGGGCGTACTTGCCGGCGTAGGCGGCGCTCAGGTCGGGGTGGGAGAGCGCCGCGTCCCAGGAGGACACCCAGATGCGGTTGCTGTCGGTGGCCTCGGGGGTCAGCGGCAGGATGTCCAGCAGCGCGTTCCTGAGGGCGTCCAGGCCGGTGGCGGTGTGGCGGCGGGGGCGGGCGATGGTGCGCTGTTCGAGCAGGTCGAGGGCGTATTCCACCAAGGAGTGCTTGGTGGGGAAGTAATGCGTGAGCAGGCCGGTGGTCGCGCCGAGTTCGGCGGCGACGGCGCGCAGGGTCAGACCGGTGAAGCCGCGGGTGGCCATGACCTGCCAGACCGCTTTGGACACGTCCCGTCGACGGGCCTCGTGGTCTCCCTTGGTGCGTGGCATGCTGCCACGGTACATTGCCGTAACGCTTGTTATGTGAATGAGGGAGGATCTGATGTTCTCGGTGCCGCTGTGTGACGGTGCTCGCCTGGCCGCCCTGGAGGTCTGGCACGCCGAGCAGTTCGCCGACCACCTGGCACGGTCGCGCGAGCACATTCGTCCATGGGTCGGGGCACGTTTCGTCACTGACGATGTGGAGGGGGCGCGGGCCACGCTCCAGCGGTACGCCGAACGCCAGGCCGCCGACGGTGCCCGGCTGTATGGCATCTGGCGCGGTGAGGTGCTGGTCGGCGGAGTGATGTTCACCGACTTCGACGCCGCCGCGGGCTCGTGTGAGATCGGGTGCTGGCTGGAGCCGTCAGCCGAGGGCCACGGTCTGGTCACACGAGCGTGTGGCGTGTTGTTGGACTGGGCGTTCGCTTCCCGGGGGCTGCACCGCGCCGAGTGGCATTGCCGCGCCGACAACGACCGCAGCTCGGCGGTGGCCAGACGGCTCGGGATGACGCTGGAGGGTGTGCGACGTGAGGCATGGCCCTACGAGGGCGTGCGTTACGACAAGCAGGTATGGGCGATCCTGGCTCCCGAATGGCGAGCCCGGGGCCGGTCCGTGACGGGCGACGGCCGGCCTGCCGCGGGTACGGGGCACGCGGGAGCCGCGTAGTCGGCACTGGTGGTTTCCGCGTGCCGGACGTCAGCCCCCGCCGTAACCGAACGGCCCTACGGCGTAGCGGTGGCTTTCCTGGCACGCGTATCGGCCACGGCGTACGGCACCCCTGGGAGGAGCATGGCGGCGGCCGCCCAGAGGGGGAGGGTGAACAACGCTCCTCCGGTGGCCAGCCAACCGGTGAGCAGGGCGGCGGAGAGGGTGGCGGCGAGCCCCGTGGCCAGGCTGCGGCCGAGGCTCAGGGTGCCGCGTCGCAGCTCCCAGGCGACCGAGACCACGATGAGGGCGACGCAGAAGGTCGGATCGTCGGCGCCCACGGCCAGCTCCGTGGTCCATCGCAGCAGGCAGCCGAAGAGCGCCAGCCAGCCGACGATGAAACAGGCCATGGACACCATGCGCAGTGCCCGGCGGGGAAAGGGCGCCCGGGCCCGTGCCCAGGACGCCGCGAAGGTCCTGACGTCGTCGCCGACCACATCGCGTGTGGTGCGTCCGGCCGCCGAGGCGTCCTCCAGGTGCGCGGAGAGCTCGTCGAGCATCTCCCGCACGGACGCGTCGTCGATACCCCGGTACTCCCAGTTGCTGCGGCAGACGGCGAGTATCCGCTCGTTGGTCATGGTGTGTCATCCCCCGTGGATGCGAAGTCGTCGAGGATCCGGCCCACTTGCCCGGCGAAGGCGTGCCACTCGTCCCGGCCGCGGGTGAGTTCGGCACGGCCGTCCTCGGTCAGTCGGTAGTACTTGCGCGGAGCGCCACCGCTGGCGGACGGGGCGCGGTAGGAGGAGATCAGCCCCGCCCGCTCCATCCGGGCCAACAGCGGATAGACACTGCCGTCGCTGATGAGCTCCAGCCCGCCGGCGGCGAGAGCCTGTGTGAACTCGAAGCCGTACCGGGGCCGTTCCGCGATCAGCGACAACAGGCACAGGTCCAGCACCCCACGCAGGAGCTGGCTTCGCCGCTGTTCGCCGGAGGAGGACAGCCCCATTGTCATGCGGTGCAAGATAGTCAGCCACTACCTTGCACCGCAAGGTAGTGGCTGGCACGGTGCACCCTACTGGCCGTTGTCGGCGTTGCTGTCGACGTGCTCCAGAGGGATGTCCGGAGGGTCCGGCGGTGGTGCGGGTGGTGCGGGGAACAGGAAGTCCTCGAAGGCATCCAGCGCGAACATCGTGAGAAGGAGCATGACCGGCACGAGCACAGCTATCACGACCACACTGCCTCCCGACAGACCAGTGATCATGGGATCGGCGCGGCGGTATCGTCCTGGATCCAGCATGGGCTGAATGGGGGAATGCCGCGCGCCAGGCTGGGGGGCGCTGGGCCGTATGGGTGACATCGCCTTTGGCGGGTGCCATCCGCCGGAGGCACGGGCGGGGCGCGCCACCGCACCCGGGGACGGTGACGCGGCGGCGCGCATGGCGTCGGGGTGCCGGTTCCCGCTTGGTGTGTGCAAGAGGCATGGACCTTCGGCGTCTCCGTGGGGCTCATCGATGGCCGCGGCGGGCGAACCGTGCGCTGGTGGCCGTGCCGCTCCTGCTCATTCTCGTCGTCACGGTGGTGGACGTCCTCGCCCCGCCCGATGTGCACCTCGGCCCGTTCCTGGTCGCCGCCCCCGCCATCACGGCGTCGTTCGGCAGCCCACGGATGACAGCGTTCATCGGAGTGGTGGCAGTCCTGGCCCAGACGATCGTCGCCGTCATGCGGACCAGCCTCACCGACCTCAACCACTCGTTCCAGATCACCGCGCTCATCCTGATCTCAGCGTTCGTCACCTTCTTCGCCTACCGCCGTGAGCGACACGAGCGGGAGCTGACACAGCTCAGATCCGTGGCGGAGGCAACCCAGGAGGTACTGCTGCGGCCGCCCCCGGAGCGGATCGGTGCGCTGCGTATCGCGTCGGCCTACCTCGCCGCCGAGGCCGAGGCGCAGATCGGCGGCGACCTCTACGCCGTAGCCCGTACCGCCCATGGCACACGGATCATCGTCGGAGATGTGCGGGGCAAGGGGCTCGAGGCCATCGGGGATGCCGCCCTCGTCCTCGGCGCCTTCCGGGCCGCCGCCCACCGGCAGGCCAAGCTGCCGGTCCTGGTCGCCTATCTGGAGGGAGCGGTGTCGTCCGACCTCACAGATCCGGGCCCCCACCGGAATCAGCGCATCGACAAGGGGGAAGCCTTCGTCACTGCAGCGGTCCTGGACGTACCCGATACCGAGTCGGCCCTGCAACTGGTCAACTGCGGCCACCCGCCGCCACTGCTGCTCCGGGACCGCCGGGTCTCACCGCTTGAGGTGAGTCAGTCCGCCCTCCCCTTGGGGCTCACCGAGTTCGCCCGGTCGGACTTCGCGGTGGAGAGCTTCCCCTTCGAGGTCGGCGACATCGTCCTGCTGTACACCGACGGCATCATCGAGGCGCGTGACAGCGATGGTGCGTTCTACCCCCTCGCCGAGCGGATGTCCTCCTGGCCTGGCGGTGACCCTGATGCTCTCGTCCAGTACCTGTGCGGGGACCTGATGGCGCACTCCGGTGGATCCCTGGGGGACGACGCCGCCATGGTGGCCCTTCAGCGCCTTCCGGCCGCGGGGGCGTGACGCTGTCTGGCCGGGACGTATCCAACTCGTCATGGAGCACCACACCGGTAGGATCGAGACCCTCGGACACGCCACCGGACTCGCCTGACCGGTGCGACATATGAGGTGGCCTCATATATCGCACCGGTCAGGCACGGTACAGACCCGGTCCCCGGCGACGCGTGCGCTCTTCACCGGGAAGAGGTGGCGAGCGCACGGGCCGGTACGGCAGGATGCGGCGGCAGTGATCGGCGACAACGGGGGCACGGGATGGCGACGGACAGCAGTGAGATCACCGAGGCTATCGAGCAGTTGCGCACGCAGCTGACCGAAGCGCAGGAGTACGGCAAGGACGCCCGGCTCCAATTCCATATCGCCGAGGTGGAGATGGAGTTCCTCGTCGAGGTGCGCCAAGATGCCGGTGCGTCGGGCGGTGTGCGGCTCGGCGTGGTCAAGCTCGGCGCCGACGCCAAGGTCTCACAGGGCACGACCCACCGGCTGCGCCTCAAGCTCGATGTGCACGACACCCTGACCGGGGACTCGGCCACCGTCTCCGGCCGACGGTGACCGCACCACGGACCGGGCGCGCGCTCGACGGGACCGCACCGCTCCACCCGGGGCTCGTGGCGGTCACCGCGGGTCCGGAGGACGCCCGGGGACGCAAGGAGTTCTCGTCCGGACGGTTGCTCGCGCCCCTGCTCGTCCTCACCTCCCGGCATGGCGTGACGTTCGCGGACGGCGGGCCCCGGCCGGACATCACGGTCAGGTCCGTTGTCGGTGGGCGAGGATCCGTGCGCCTCACCGACCCGGTGCCGTGCACGGTCGCCTGGCAGGGGGACGCCGGGCTCGACGCGGCGCTGCTGAGGCTCTCCGCCGAGGGGCTCGACATGCCCGGCGCGCCCGCCGTCCCCGAGCCGCGCTGGGCCGAGGTGACGGGTGCCGAGCCGGTCGCCGTCGCCGTTACCGGAATGTCGGCGGCCGCCGCGCGCAGCACGGGCGACGGCACGGAGACCGAGACGGTCCGCGGCGTCCTCGACCCGCTGACGTATACGCGCAGCGACCGCTACGCCGTCGACGTGTCCACCGCCTGGCCGGCCGGCTGGGAACAGTGGTCGGGCATGTCCGGAAGCGCTGTCGTGCACAAGAGCGGCGCCCTGCTGGGCGTCGTCGCGTGGAGCGACCGGCCCTACGAGGGACGTCGTTTGACGGCTGTTCCCGTACGAGCCCTGCTCGCGGACCCTGGCTTCCGGGCCGTGCTGCGCGAACTGACCGGCCATGAAGCGCAATTGCGTGCTCTCGAACCCGAACGCCCGGTGGAATCGACACGGTTCGCAGCCGGTTCACAGGCGGCAGCTGTGCGGACCACCCTCAAGGCGCCGCCGCGCAGGATCGTCGACCGGGTGGCCGAACGCCACCGGTTGCCCGAACTGGTCGCCGGGAACCTCACCGGTCGGCCGGAGCTGGTGCACGCCATCGTCGGCATGCCGGGCGTCGGCAAATCCGCCCTGGCCCGGCACCTGGCCCACCAGCTTGCCGCGGATTTCCCCGACGCGCAGTTCGAACTCGACCTGTACGGTCACACTCCCGACCGGGCTCCGATGAAGGCGCAGGCCGCGATGGAAGCCCTTCTCACCTGGGCGGGCATTTGCGGCGACGATGCCCTGAGCCTCGAGGCGAAGGCCGCGCTGTGGCGTAACTGGCTGCACGGCAGACGGGGCCTGCTGTTGCTCGACAATGCGGAGTCGCTGGAACAGGTGGCGTGTCTGCTTCCCGGCGACGACAGCAGTCTCGTCCTGATCACCAGCCGCGTCGCGCTGCACGATCCCGACCGCATCACCCTCACCGAGCTCGACGTCCTGCCAGCCGATGAGGCCGTACGGCTCCTGGCCGAGAGCGCCGGACTGCCCGCGGAGGAGGCGACGGATCCCGCGCTCGAGCAGATCTGCCGGGCGTGCGGATTCCTCCCGCTCGCCGTGCAGGCGGTCGCCGTCCGGCTGCGCTTCGAGGAACCGGAGGAACTCCTGTCGGCCATGCGGGAGACGGACTCCCCGCTGCTGGAGATACCCGACGCCGACCGTCGTGTGGGCGCGGCGTTCGCCGTGTCCTGGCAGGCGCTGGAGGCTGCCGATCCGTTGCAGGCCGGCCTGTTGCGGGTACTCGCCATGCATCCGGGTTCCGAGCTGGAGGTGGAGGCGTGTGCGGCGATGACCGGTATGACGGCGCGCGAGTGCCGCCGCCGGATGGCCGACCTGGCCACCAAGCACCTGCTGCAACGCCAGGGGCGAGGACGATTCGGCTTCCACGATCTGTTTCTCGCCTATGCCCGCAGCCTGGCGGTGGAACAGGAGCCGCAGGAGCGCTGGGACGAGGTACTCGACCGGCTCTTCACACACCTTCTGAGCCGGGGCGAGGCGGCACAGGCCGCGCTGACCACGAGCACCGGTGATCCGGGCGTCGCACGGACCTGGCTGGACAGGGAGCGCACCAACCTGATCGCCGTGACCGTGGCCGCCGTCGAACGCCGCTCTCCGCACGCCAGGCGGCTCGCCGCGATGACGCACGGCCTCCTCGGCGGTCTCGGCGCCACCACCGAACTCGCGAGGATCTGGAGCACCATGAGGGACACCGCAGAGACCGATCACGATGGCCCCAGCCGGGCCGACGCCTTGCGGGGCCTGGCCGACACCGAGCGTACGAGCGGCGAACTGACCGCCGCCCGGGAGAACTACCAGGGCGCCGCCGACCTGTACGAGGCGCTCGGCGACCGACGCGGTCAGGCGGACGCCCTGTGGGGCCTCGCCGAGACCGATCGGGCCTGCAGCCGCTACGAGGACGCGCGTGCACTCTTCCTCAGGGCTCGGCGCATCTATGAGGAACTCGGCGACCGGGCGGGCCTCGCCGACACGCTCTGGGGCCTGGCCAACGTCCTTGTCTCGCTGGGCCGTTACGAGCAGGGCGCCGAGGAGTTCCGGCAGGCGCGTGAGGTGTACGCGGGACTGGGCGACCGCCGTGGCCAGGCACAGGCCATGCGGGGCCTGGCCGACATCGCGCGCAACCGGGGCAGGGGAGACGAGGCGCTCGAGGGCTACCGCGCCGCTCTGGCCACGTACGAGGAGATCGGCGACGTGCGCGGACAGGCCCAGTCGTTGCGCGGCCTCGGCCACGTGGCCCGGGTGGACGGCCGCCATGATGAGGCCGTCGACCTCTTCGTCCGGGCCCGTGACCTGTCCCGCCGCATCGGCGACCGGCGCGGGGAGGCCAATATGCTGCGGGGGCTCGGCGACGTGCAGCGCCTGCGCGGCAACTACGCGGAGGCGCGCGAGATGCTCACCCGCTCCGCCGAGGTCCACCGAGACCTGGACAACGTCGGCGGCCTGGGCTTCACACTGCGCGCACTCGGCGACACCGAACGCGCCGACGGCCGACCGGATCGGGCGCGAGCCGCGTACGACGAGGCACGCGCCGCGTTCCACCGGGTCGGTTCCCGCCGCGGCCTCGCCGACACCCTGTGCTCCCTGGCAGGCGTGCTGCGACCCGGCACCGAGGCGCGAGCCGCGTACACCGAGGCGCTCGCCATCTACGAGGAACTCGGCGCGGACACCGCGGCGGCCAGGTGCCGTGAGCGCTTGGCAGAGCTCGACGGGGCTTCGTAGCCGGGGGAGTGACGAGCGACGGTACGCACTTGAAGGGGGTTCGAGGTCGAGACCTCGCTGCACAAGACCCCCGCGCTGCGGCCGCGCAACGTCGAAGCCCGGATACGTTGACTTGAGAGGGTTGGCAGATGACCCGCCTGCCCATTGAGCCTCGTCCGTTGACCGTCTCCGAGCGAGCCGTACGGGAGCACATCCTCTCGGCCGACTTCGCCGGTGCTCCCACGCTGAGGAGCCAGCTGGTGGTAGTCACAGCGCGCTGACCGCTCGTGTGCTCAGCCGGCCGTCTCGTCTGGGGCCAACGGTCCTCGTCAGGAGCGATGCCCAGCCGGGAGGTCATGTCGTCTGCCGGGTGTGCCGACTGAACAGCGCGAAGTAGGCGTACTGATGAAATGGCATCACGCGGAGGATAACCGCACGGTTCGCATGCCGCTCCGACGCCTGCCGGGGGTGGTCGCCCCTTCAGTGCCGCTTGTCCCAGACATCGCTGGCCAGGAAGTGGTTGTCGTAGCGTTCCTGCACCTCGAGGAGCGACTCTGGGCTCAGTTCGCCGAGCGCGACGCGCTGCAGGTGCCGGAAGTATTCGAAGCGCTCGACGCCGGGTGTGATGACGATGAGCAGGTCGGCGCCCGAGCCGGGGACGGCGGCGAAGGCGTGGGGCATCCGTGGTGGGACCACGACCAGGTCGCCCTTGCCGGCGGTGACCACCTCGTCGCCCGCGAGGAACTCGGCCGCGCCGTCGAGTACGTAGAACATCTCGGCGCTCTTCTCGTGGTGGTGCGGACTCGCTCCATTCGCACCGTCGCCGAGGGTCACGCGCTGCGTGGACAGGGCGCCGCCGGTGGTACTGCTGTCGGCGAGCAACCGCACGGTGGTGGGTGCGCGGCCGACCACCTCGGCGTCCGCGGAGCGGACGTGCACGGACGAGTCGAACTCCGGGGTGATGAGTGACATCGGGGAACTCCCTTGTTCCTGGGGCGGTTTCAGACGGCGAACAGCAGACCGGCGCTGATGAGGACGGCGACGGCGGTGGCGAAGTGGATGCCGTACGCGGTCGCCTTCGTGCCTCCGTTGCGCAGCACTATCAGCGTGTCCCCGAGCGGCACCAGCGCCACGAACAACATGAACCACGCCTCGGCGCCGGCTCCGGCGAACGCCAGGAGAGCCAGGCCCATGAGGCCGAAGGTCAGGTCCCGCAGTCCCTTGATGGTCAGGTACGCGGGGTCGCCACCGCTGGGTGCCGCGGGCACGCCGTAACCGGTGGCGGCTGCCACGGGCTGGAGCAGGAAGCGCGCTCCGATGACGACGACGAGCAGGTCGAGTACGACGGCGAGGGTGTACGCGGTGACGGTCATGACGGCTCTCCTTGAGCTCACTTGATTGCTAGCGGTGCTAGCGACAGGAGCGAAGCTATCAGAGCGTGGATAGCATTGCTAGCGTTGATAGAATTCGGCGTATGGCGATGCGGACGCGCCGGGAGCGCGAGCGGGCGGAACGGAAGCGGCTGATCGTGACGGCCGCCAGGAGGGTGGCGGAGGCGGAGGGTTGGAACGCGGTGACCACGCGGCGCTTGTCAGCAGAGGCCGAATGCAGCCAACCGGTCCTCTACAGCCACTTCAAGGGCAAGGAAGCGGTCGCGGCGGCGGTCGCGGTGCAGGGCTTCGCCGAACTGGCGACCGTGCTGCGCGCCGCGCGCAGAGGGACTCACGACGATCGGGACGCACTGGCCGCGGTCAGGGAGGCATACACGCGGTTCGCGCGGCGGCGGCCCGCGCTGTGCGACGCGATGTTCACGCTGACCGTGGACCTGCCGTTCGCCGCGGCAGACGCTCCGGCAGCATTGCAGGCGGCGTTCGGCGAACTCCGCCAGGCCGTCGCCCCGATGGCGGCGGATGGCGACGACATCGGGCTCCTCACCGAGACGTGCTGGGCGGTCCTGCACGGCCTGGCATCCCTGACCCGCAACGGCCGCCTCCTCGAGAAGGCCCACGATCGCCGACTGACCCTTCTCGTGAGTCACTTCGCAGCCTGAGCCTGGCACCGGTCCGAGGTGGAGTCCGCGGCGATCCCCCAGGCCGCGCGGGTGCACATGCACTTTCGCCATCTCCAGGCGGTAGGCCACCGCGCTGCCCTCGGCCAGGGTGGCCAGTTGCGCTGTGTCCGGCGGTCCCCACCGCCCGATGGTGTATCGGCGCGGCGGCCGGGCGCCTGGGTGCGGCTACTCAATTCCCGATGTGCTCACGGGTGTTCCAGGCGCACGGACTCCCCGTTGTCGTCTAATCAAGTTTGACTAGGATGAAGTCATGAGTGAGAAGACGGTTCCGATACTGCCGTGTCGGACGCTCCAGCCGGTCGTCGACTTCTACGCCGCCCTCGGGTTCGAGGTGACCTACCGGCAGAAGAGCCCCAACCCCTACGCGGTGGTGGTGCGCGGGGACATCGAGCTCCAGTTCTTCGGGATGAAGCACCACGACCCGCACGGCGCGTACAGCACGTGTTACGTGCGGACCGACGATGTGGACGGGCTGTACCGGGCGTTCCGCGCCGGACTCGGAGCGGCATACGGGAGGGTCCCGACGCGGGGGCTGCCGCGTATCGGGCCCCTGAAGGACATGGCGTATGGCGTCCGGCAGTTCCTCATGACCGACCCGGGCGGCAACTGCGTCCGCGTCGGCCAGGCGTTGGACACCACCGCGCGCGACACCGCCGAGGAGGCCCCTGGCCCCGAGGGGACGTTCGCGCGCGCCCTGCGTCACGCCTCGCTCCTCGCCGACTCCAAGGAGGACCTGACGGGCGCTGCCAAGGTCATCGACCGGGCGCTGGGCCTGTCGGACAAGCGGCCCACACCGCCGCAGAGCGGGCGTCGGTCCGTGATGACCTCCGGCGGCTGGCCGAACTGCGCCCCGAATGAGCGGAGTCGGCCCGCGCCGGGGCGCCTGGGGACGTCTAGGGTGCCATCAACAAGAGCGGCCCGTCGCGGAGGCGAAGCCGAGCCAGGTGTGGCGGTTGCCCCACCAACACCAGCCGACCTTCGGGGCGTTGCGCCGCTTGTGGCCGTCGCGCCCGGTGCCGTTGCTGATCCAGATTGCCGGGGTACGGGAGTCCAGGGTGCCGTTCGCCTTGCGCAACCGGGAACCGATGGTCATGAAGCAGCGATTGCGCTCCAGGACCGTCGGCTCCTGGAGCACCCAGTGGATGCCCTCGGTGAGCAGCAGCGGGGTGCGGTCCTCCTCGGCGAGGGCGGGCAGTGCCTCCTCCGGGCTCCAGTTGGCCATGTGGTCACCACGGTCGAGGCCGGTGACGAGGTAGACGGGGGCGTCGGGCAACGCGCCCGTTTCGAACGGGGCGAAGTGGTCGACGTCAGGCATGTCGGTGACGACGAAGCCCGGCTTGCCGTCGCGGCGGAGCAGTGGTGCAAGGGCGGAGGCGGGGGCCCGGTCCGGGTGAATGGCGAGCAGGGCGCCACCGCCGGCCGCGGGAACCTCGGCCGCCTTGGCGAAGGTACGCAGTTCGGCGGCGGACAGCCCGGCGATCTCATGCACTCCCAGCTCGATCAGACGCTCGGCCTGCACGCTCAAGGCCGGGAGCACGGGGAGGACGGTGGAGGTGACGGGCTTGTTTTCGGGCACGATGCTCCCAGGGGTGGCGATGCGGGCGGGCCCAGGAGGAACGAGGTGCCCCGCCGGAACATTCCCGCCGCTCCGCCTCCACCCCTTCCCGCGCTCATCTGCCCTGGCTGTGCCCGCGTGGCTCCTCGGCCACCCACGGGTGTCAGCATCACGTCAGTATCCGCCCCGTGCCCGTCAGGATCGCGTCATCGGCCCGCGGAGAGCGGGGGTGGCTGGGCATAACGTCGGCGGTGGGCCCCGTTCCGCCTCCCGGCGTCCGGGGCCATTACACCACTCGACCCGGGACCGGTAGGTCCCTCGGAGGCATTCCATGGCAGACATCCTGTGCGGCGAAGACCCGGAACCCTCTGATCGGTTCCCGGCCGGACCCTTGTTCGTCCCCGTCCGGCCGGGACCCTCGGGGTACGTGACGTGTATGTTCCGCACACCTCTCGGAGCCCGTACGGCCATCGGTTTCACCTCCGAACACAGGCTGATCGCGACGCTCGGCCCCGAGCAGCCGTGGATCAGGCTCGCTGAGCCCGCGCTGCGCGCGCTGACCGTAGCGCTCGGCGTCGCCACCGTCACGGTGGACCCGCTGTTCACCGCCAGGGCGCCCCGGCCGCTGAACCCCGTCGTTTCCGCGCACGCCCTGCTCATCGGCTGAGAGGGGAGGCCACGATGACCACCGTTCACGACACTGCGCCCACCACCCTCGCCGACGACCTGTCGGTCTGGCCGGCGTCCGCCACAGAGCCCCACGCCGGTGGCCTCGCTGTGGGAGGTGTATCTCTCGCCCAGGTCGCCGACCGCTTCGGCACCCCCGTCTACGTCCTGGACGAGGCCGAGGTGCGCGACCGCTGCCGTACCTACCGGGACACCTTCCCCGAAGCCGAGGTCCTCTACGCGGCCAAGGCGTTCCTGTGCCGCGCGATGGTCCACTGGATGGGCGAGGAGGGACTGGGGCTCGACGTCTGTTCGGCCGGTGAGCTGGAACTCGCGGCCACCACCGGGTTCCCGCCCGAGCGCATCGTGCTCCACGGCAACGCCAAGTCACCGCAGGACCTGGAGACGGCCCTGCGGCTGCGGGTGGGCCGCATCGTCATCGACAGCCCGTCGGAGATCGCCCGGCTGGCCGCCGCCGTCGGACCCGACGGCCACCAGAAGGTCATGGTCCGGGTGGTGCCCGGGATCAGCGCGGGCGGCCACGAGAAGATCCGCACGGGCACCGACGACCAGAAGTTCGGCCTCAGCATCTCCGATGGATACGCCCAGCACGCCATCGCCCGGATCCTGAAGCAGCCGCAGCTCGAACTCACCGGCCTGCACTGCCACTTGGGTTCGCAGATCACCAGTGTCAAGCCGTATCTGGCCGCCGTGCGCCGCGTGGTCGGTCTGATGGCCCGTCTCCACGAGCAGCACGGCCTGGTCCTGCCCGAGCTCGATCTCGGCGGGGGACACGGTATCGCCTACCGCCCCGGTGAACCGGCTCTGGACCTGTCCACGCTGGCCCGCAAGGTCCGAGCCGAGCTGATCGAAGCGTGCGCGACGGCCGGGCTGACCGTCCCACACCTGATCATCGAACCGGGCCGGGCCATCGCCGGACCGGCGGGCATCGCCCTGTACCGTGTGCTCACCGTCAAGCGCACCGGTGAGCACGCGTACGTCGCCGTCGACGGCGGGATGAGCGACAACCCGCGACCGGCCCTGTACGGGGTCCGTTACGCGCCCCGCCTGGTGAGTCGGCGCGGCAGCCCGGCCCTGGCCCCGGTGACCGTGGTGGGCAGGCACTGCGAGGCCGGAGATGTGCTGGCCGCGGATGTGGACCTCCCCGACGACATACGCCCCGGAGACCTGCTCGCCGTTCCCGTCGCCGGCGCCTACCACCTGTCCATGGCCTCCGGGTACAACCTGGTCGGCCGCCCGCCCGTGGTCGCGGTGTGCGACGGCCATGCCCGGCTCCTGGTGCGCCGGGAGTCGCTGGACGACATCCGCAGCCGCGACGTGGGCCTCTGACCCTCCGGCCCCCGATCCGCCTCCGGGCGAGGGATGATCTGGTACTCGCCCGGAGGCGTCACTGGGCCTGGTCGATCAGGTACGGAGTCAGTCCTGGTGCAACTCGTTGCGGCCGGGGCCGCCGGAGAGCTGGTCGGTGCCCGGGCCGCCCCACAGGACGTCGTCACCGCTGTTACCCCACAGCGTGTCGTTGCCCGCCTCGCCATACAGCGTGTCATGGCCCTTGCCACCGTAGAGGACGTCGGCTCCCGCGTTGCCGTGCAGCACGTCGTTGCCGTCGTCACCGCGCAGGGTGTTCTCCTCTCCGGTGCCGGTCAGGGAGTCGTTCCCGGCTCCGCCGGAGCAGTCCTGCCCGCAGTGAGTGAGGGTGTCGTTCCCCGGTCCGCCGAAAGAGCCGAAGCCGAACGGACCGCCGCCGCCGTCGAGGCGGTCGTCGCCGTCGTCACCGAGGAACATGGCGGATGCGGACCCCTTGACCACGTCGTTGCCCTTGCCACCGTAGACCCTGGCCCAGGCATGGCTGTCCGGTTCGAGCGTCGCGGTGTCGTCTGCGTCACCGAGGCTGATGTCGTAGCTGTCCGAGTCATCGGAGTTCTCCGGGATCTCGACCGCGCAGCGGACGACGGTGCGGTCGCCCGGCGTGGGGTACGTGCACTCGTCCGCGCTCGCCGCGCTCGCGTCGATGGCGATGTCGTACCGGTCGTGGAAGGTGAGGACGTAGTACGACTCGAACTCTCCGCGGTGCTCCGTCTTCTCGCCGACGGTCAGTTTGTTCTGCTGGCCGGGGGCAGCTTGGTACCAGAGCTCGCTGTCATCGTGGACGACGGTGGCCGTGGCTCTCGGGGCTGCCAACGCGGCTGGCGCCGCGAGGGCGGTGGTACCGAGAGCGAGAGCAACGGTGGCGGTAGCGGCGACGGTGATGTAGGTGCGCATGCGGAAGCGGCCCTTCGGGTGTCCGTGCGGCGTGGTGCTCGTGGTCGCTGGGTTAGACCCGGGGGCTGAGGCCGGAGTTGTGGCAATGAGCATGAACAGCGACGGGCGGGGGAGTTGCCGGGACGTGGCGTCCTCGGGACTGCGTCGACACGGCCGACGGCGCTGTCGATGGCATGGGCCATCGCGAACGGTGCTCGGCGATCGGGGCAACGGGCCGACGGTAAAGCGTTGACAAAGCGACAGGATGCCGGTGGCATGCCGTGGTCTTCCCCTATGACAACCGCAAATGACGAGGGAGCCAGAGGAGGCGACTGCGCAAAGGGGTACTGCAGGTCGCGCTCCCCGTCGTGCCCCCGCTCCTATCCCCGGAGCGGGGGCACCCCCATGCCACCTCGTGTCTTCTGCGCACGGGCGGGAACCTGCCGCCCACGCACACCGAGCGTCGCGTGGCCATGAGTGCGGTGACCCGACTCAGGACATCGACAACTTCACGTGAGAACGGTGCAGCCCCTCCTGAGAGACGGAGCTGATCACGCAACGGGTTGGTGGCCGGGGTGGCTAGCCGTGTGAGGGCTCGGCCACATCGACCACTTCGGAGTTTTCGCGACGCATCCGTTCACTTCCCCAGGCGCCGAGCGGCCCGAGCGCTTGATTGAGCGTGCGCCCGTGCTCGGTCAGGGAGTACTCCACCCGTGGCGGCACCTCGGCATGGACCTCCCGGTGCACGAGTCCGTCTTCTTCCATCTCACGCAGGTGCTGGGTCAGCATCTTCTCGCTCACTCCAGGCAGACCGCGACGGAGTTCGGCGAAGCGGCGTACGCGATGGGCGTTGAGTTCCCAGAGGATCAGCCCCTTCCACTTGCCGCTCACCACGTCGAGCGCAGCGTCGATGCCGCAGATGTAAGGCCCGATTCTCGGTGCCTTGGCCATCACTGATTCCCCTTACGAAAAGGTAAGTACCGCAGAAAATAGTGGGTACTTCCGAGATTAGTGGCGCTCTCCGAGCATGGAGGGGTGAACGAAGAACAGAACCACACCACCAGGCACCACAGCGCTGTCACCGTTATCGGGCTGGGCCCGATGGGTCAGGCGATGACCCGCACCCTGCTCACCGGTGGCCACCCGGTCACCGTCTGGAACCGCACCGCGAGTCGGGCCGACGGCGTCGTCTCAGACGGAGCAACGCTCGCGGCGACACCCAGCAAGGCGGTCGAAGCGAGTGACCTCGTGATCCTCAGTCTTACCGACTACCAGGCGATGTACGACGTCCTCGGCAGCGCCACCGAATCGCTCGCCGGGCGGACGCTGGTCAACCTGAGCTCCGACACTCCCGACCGCACTCGCGAGGCAGCGACCTGGGCAGCGGGCCACGACGCCACGTTCCTCACCGGAGGTGTCATGGTTCCCGCGCCGATGGTGGGCACGGAGGCCGCCCATGTCTACTACAGTGGCCGCGACCAGGTGATGAAGAGCCATCTGGCGACGTTGTCCCTGCTCGGAACAGCAAAGCATCTGGGCGAGGACCCGGGCCTCGCCCAGATGATGTATCAAGCCCAACTCGCGGTGTTCCTCACCACTCTGTCCGGACTGATGCATGCCACCGCGATGCTGGGCACCGCGGGAATGAAGGCCCAGGAAGCGCTGCCGGAGCTGCTGTCCTCCGCCGACTCGATCGGCGACATCCTGAGGGCCGGCGAAGAGAACCCCGGCGTCGCGCTGGATGCGGGAGAGTATCCCGGCGACCTCAGCACGGTCACCATGATGGGTGCGACGTCCGACCACATCGTCGAGACCAGCACATCACTCGGCCTCAACCTTGCGCTCCCACTGGCCGTGCAGGCCCACTATCGGCGCGCGATCGAGCACGGACATGGCGGCGACAACTGGACCCGCATCATCGACAGCATCCGAGAGCCGCGCTGATCGGGCGCGGGACCGATGAACACACCCCCGGCCACGACCCCGCCCAGGCCGGCCGCGGGCTGTGGTGTTCAGAGTGCATCAGCAACGAACAACGCACCGCCGCCCTGGACACCTTCCCGCATAACTACGACCATCACCGATGCCGCACCGCACTCGCAGGACAGGCATCGATCAGCCGCGTGGACAACCCTGCGGGTCCATACATCTAGTCCGGGAAGGGGCCGCGTACCGTGACGCCTCCATCGACAACGAGACTCTGGCCTGTCACATAGGACGAGAGTGGCGAGGCCAGGTAGACGACCGCGGCGGCCGCGTCGCCGGGGACCCCGAACCGGCCCATCGGAATCTTAGCGGCTCCCTCGGGGTCCTGCGCGGTGCCCGCCACCGGGGTCGCGATCGCTCCGCACGCCACGACGTTCATGCGAATGCCGTCGCCGGCGTATTCCGCGGCGACCGTCTTGGCGAGGCTCGCGAGTCCGGCTTTGGCAGCCCCGTAGCCTGCCTGCATGGGGGCTGCCATCACGCCGGTGACCGAGCCGAGGCTGACGATGGATCCACCGTTGCCTTGGGCGAGAAACGTACGGATGGCAGCACGGGCCGCACGCGCCACATACCGGAGGTTCATCTCGTAGACCAGGTCCCAGTCGTCGTCACTCATCTCGTGCAGTCGCACGGCGGGCACAAAAGCGACCTGCCCTCCGACGACGGTGACGAGGGTGTCGAGCCGGCCGAACTCGGCAGCGGCGTGGGCGACGAACCCATCGACATCCTGGAGGGAACGGACGTCACCGACCAGCGGAATGGCGCGAGCACCGGCCTTCGTCAACTCATCAGCCGTATCACGCGCTCGCTCCGGTTCGATGTCCGCGATGGCCACGGACGCACCAGCCGCAGCGAACGCATGTGAGATCGCGTGCCCGATACCCTGACCTCCTCCACCGATCACCAAGGTGTTCATGCCGTCGAGTGGTTTCGTGAAGTCTTCCACCTCCGGATCCTCGCATACCCGTTGCCGCCGGAAACGGGAATCTCAAGTGGGGGTTCCCAACAGGCTTTGGAAGGTTGCGAGGCTCGGTCAGGCGACCAGGCGCAGCCAAGACGCCGCGAGTGCGGCGTGTCCGGCCGGTGTCGGATGTACACCGTCCGCGGCCCAGTACTCCGGCCCGGTCTTCGCGGCGAGCTCGGCGAACATGCCGTCGGCGTGGAGGAGGTGTGCCCCGTACTTGCGGGCGAGCGTGCGCACGGCCTGGATCTTCGGGCCCAGGTCGGTGCGCCACTGCTTTCGCTCTTCTTCTCCGATGACCGCGCCCCCGGCCTCGATGACACCGTGGATCGGCAGGAGGAACGGCTCGATGAGGATCAGTTCCGTGTCCGCCTCGGCGAGGGGCGCGAGAAGGCGGTCATAGCCTGCTTCGAACTCCTCCGCGGGGATCACGTACCCCTCCGGGTCCAGCGTGTACCAGCCCATGTCGTTGACCCCGACGAGGATCGACACCACGTCCGGGTGTGCGTCGAGCACATCTGCCTGCCAGCGGGCTTCGAGGTCCATCACCTTGTTACCGCTGATTCCGGTGTTCAGCCAGGTCACGGGGCGGTCCGGATGCCGGAATCCCCACTCGCCCGCGACGCGCAGCGGATAGCCGAACCCCAGGCCGTCTTCGCTCGCCAGCCGTTGGCAGTCGGTGATCGAATCGCCGGTGAACATCACGGTGCTTCATGCCACCGACACCAGCCACGTCCCAGAGGGAGTGCGGTGGCACGGGGACGTGGCCGCGCGCAGGGCGACGGGGCCGTACCGGTTGCCGCCGGCACGGCCCCGCCAGTCTTGGGGGTGAAGGCGGCGTGAGGTCCCGACGGACCTCACGCCGTCGGGGTCACTTGACGTTGACCGCGGTCCAGGCGGCCGCGACCGCCTTGGCCTCCTTGCTGTCGGCCCCGTACAGCTCGCCGGCAGCCTTGACGGTGCCCTGGCGGGCGCCCGCGAAGTCGGTGGTCGAGGTGAACTGCTCGGTCAGCGCCTTGTACCAGATCTGGATGGCCTTGTCCCGGCCGATGCCGGTGACCTTGGAGCCGTCCTTGGTGGGGCTGTTGTACTTGACGCCGTTGATGGTCTTGGCGCCGCTGCCCTCGCTGAGCAGGTAGAAGAAGTGGTTGGCGACACCGGAGGAGAGGTGCACGTTCATGCCGCCCACGTCCTGGGACCAGTAATCGGCGGACCGGCCGTCCTTGCTGGGCTGGTCCATGTAGCGCAGTGGCTTGCCGTCGCCGCGGAGGTCGACCAGCTCGCCGATGAGGTAGTCCCCGCGGTCCTTGGAGTTGTTGGCGGAGAACTCCACCGCGGTGCCGAAGATGTCGCTGGTGGCCTCGTTGAGCCCGCCGGACTCGCCCTGGTACTCCAGTCCTGCGGTGGCGGCGGTGACTCCGTGGCTGAGTTCGTGGCCCGCGACGTCAAGGGAGGTCAGCGGGGACTTCCCGTCCTTGCCGTCCCCGTAGGACATGCAGAAGCACTTGTCGTTCCAGTAGGCGTTGTCGTAGTTGTTGCCGACGTGGACCCGGCTGAACGCGGCCTTGCCGTCGTTCTTGATGCCATTGCGCTTGAGGGTGTTCTTGTAGAAGTCCCAGGTCTTGGCGTGGCCGTATGCCGCGTCAACGGCCGCGTTCTGACGGTCACCACCCCAGGTGTCGTCGGGGTCGGTGAACAGCTCGCCGGGCTCGGTCTCGGACTCGCTGTTCTTGGCGTCGTTGGTCTTGTGCCCGCCGTGGGCGCTGTCGGTGAGGGTGTAGGAGCTGCCGTTCTTGGTGGTGTTGAGCTCCACCTTGCCGTTGTAGTCGCCGGTTCCGGTGCCGGTCTGGATGGTCTCGTTGCTGGCCAGCCGCTTACCGGTGGCGGCGTCGGTGATGACGTGCAGTGCGCTGGGCGTGCCGTCCTTCTGGGTGCCGGTGACGACGGTCTCCCAGGCGAGAACGGACTTACCGTCGCCCGCCCAGATGACCTTTCGCGGCGATTTGGCACCGGCCCGGGAACCGTCCTTCCCGGCGAAGGTCGACAGCGCCTGCTTCTTCGCGGCCGAGGCGGGCTCGGCGGCGTCGAGCGAGGCGACGGATATCCGGGCTTCGGCGGCCTTGGTGACGCTGGGCTCCGCCCCCTTCTTCTTGTGCACCACCAGATCGCCGCCGAGCACGGGCAGTCCGCCGTAGGTGCGCTCGTAGCGGGTGTGGACGGTGCCGTCCGCGGCCTTGATGACATCGCGGACGATCAGCTTCTCCTTGGCGCCGAGGCCGAGCCCCTGGGCCTCGGCGCCGGCATCGGACTGCGCGGCTTTGAGTTCCGTGACGCGTTGCTGTGCCGGTGACGCCGATGGCTCTGGTGAGGCGGCCCGGGGCGTCTGGTCGGGGCTCGCGTTGGCGAATCCTTCGACTCCGGCCACGACCATGGCGGCGGAGGCCGCCAGGATCGCGATGCGCCGGACACGCTTGCGGGGATCGGCGGGGGCGGAGTGAGTGCCTGTCACATGAACTCCTCATGGGGGGGCCGTGCGGATCACGACCAGGGGGGACGGGGCGGCGGGGATGGGGCCCGCCGCCCCGAGTCAGGGGTGTGCGAGGCCGATCGCGCCGGGGGAAGGAAGGCGATGGGCGTCGCATGGGGAGCGCCGCTGCGGAGTCGGCTGGTCCAGCCAGGTGGGGGATCGCTCCGTGGTGCGGGGGACACGGGGGTGTGGGGGCGGTCCGTGTCGGTGGGGCCGCGATATGCCGCGCGGCAGTCCTATCGGGCGAAGGTGCCCTTGAAGACCTTGGGGTCGTGGAGGTCGAGGAGGGGTTCCTTGACTCCGTCGCCGGAGTTGTCGGTCCAGCCGGAGTTGCCCGCCTTGAGGATGGCGGCGCGGATGGCCATCA
>NZ_JANCLX010000033.1:42352-109474 GCF_024295805.1 Streptomyces cucumeris | reverse complement strand
GCCCAAGTACGCCCAGTACGAGGGCGATCCTCCGCCTTGCGAGCCGCCCCCAGCTACCGCTGGGAGGTGCCCCCTGCACCAGACGCCGGTCGCGGCCGGACGCCCCCTTTGAAGACGGACCCTAGCGCGCCGTGGCCGGGGCGGTGTCCCCGCCGCTGTCACCATGCGCTC
Source organism: Streptomyces cucumeris (assembly GCF_024295805.1). Taxonomy (GTDB): domain Bacteria; phylum Actinomycetota; class Actinomycetes; order Streptomycetales; family Streptomycetaceae; genus Streptomyces; species Streptomyces cucumeris. The sequence continues at coordinate 109,303 of NZ_JANCLX010000033.1, read as the reverse complement.
CGGTGTCATCGATGTCATCGGTGTCGGACATGTGCTCCAGCGCGTCCAGGTCCACCGAACCGCCCGGCATCACCTGACGGGTACGGCGGTATCCGTACGCGGCGTACAGCACCAGCCCCACCACCAGCCAGCAGCCCAGCCGCACCCAGGTCTCCCACTGGAGGAAGGACATCAGCCAGATGGAGAACACGATGCCCAGCACCGGAACCACCGGCATCCCCGGACACCGGAACGAGCGGGTCAGCTGCGGCTTGCGGTAGCGCAGGACCAGCACCGAGGCGGACACCACGACGAACGCCAGCAGCACTCCGATATTGGTCAGTTCGGCCACCGCGTTGATGGGCAGCAGTCCGGCCAGCACCGCGGAGACGATGCCGATCAGCCAAGTGGCCCGGTGCGGCACCTTGCGCTTGGGGTGGATGGCACCGAACCACGCGGGCATCAGCCCGTCCCGGCTGAGCGCGTACCACAGCCGGGCGGCGCCCATCATGAACGAGAACGTCACCGTGACGATGCCGATGACCGCGCCGACCGCGATCACATTGGCCAGTCCGCTCAGGCCCACGCTCTGGAAGGCGCTGGAGATACCGCTGCTGGGGTTGAGCTCGCTGTAGTGCTGCATCCCGGTGAGCACGACGCACACCAGGACGTAGAGCACCATCGAGACGGCCAGCGACAGCATCATCGCCTTCGGCAGCTTGCTGCGGGCCTCCACCGACTCCTCCGCGGCCGTGCTCAGCGCGTCATAGCCGAACACCGCGAAGAACACGGTCGCCGCCCCGGTGAACGCACCGCCGAGGCCGAACGGGGCGAACGGATGCAGGTTGCCGGAGTCCACCTTGGTGAACCCGACCACGATCACCACCAGCACGATGGCGATCTTCACGATGGTCAGCACCGTCTCCACCCGGGCCGAGGTACGGGTGCCGCGGGTCAGCAGCCAGGCCACACCCAGACAGATCGCCACCGCCAGCAGGTCGATCCGGTGCCCCGAGCCGGTGCCGGGCGCGCCCAGCGCCCACGTCGGCAGATGGATGCCGACCGCGTCCAGCAGGAACCCCAGATAGCCCGACATCCCGATGGCCACCACCGCCACGATGGCGGTGTACTCCAGCAGCAGATCCCAGCCCACGATCCAGCCCACGACCTCCCCCAGGACCGCGGCGCAGTAGGTGTAGGAGGAGCCCGCCTTGGGGACCATGCCCGCGAACTCGGCGTAGGCGAACGCCGCGCACAGCGACGCCGCCCCCGCCACCAGGAACGAGATCAGCACCGCCGGACCGGCCACATCACGGGCCACGGCCGCGGCCAGGCTGAAGATCCCGGCCCCGATGATGGCGCCGATGCCGATCATCGTGAGCTGGGTGAGGCCCAGGGTGCGCACCATGCGTTCGCCCCCGGGCTGTTCGGAGGGGAGTGTGCGCCGGAAGATTCCCTGCGGTCCGCTGCCCAGCAGCGCCGACCGCGGCGGCTTCGGTGTGTTGGCGGGGGACATCGATCGCTCCCTGTCAGGCAACGACGGGCACGACGGCCCGGCGTCGTGGCGTGGGTCACCACTGGCCGGAACCCTCGCCCACGACCCGCCGCCCGCAAAAGACGTGGCAGCGCGACACCTTGCGGCCCTGAGACCAAGGGGTCCTGATGCACCGCCCGCGCCCGGGCGGCCGGGCCGGTGGCGGACCGCCTCGGCCACGGCCCCCTCAGCCCCGGCCGGCGCCCCGGTCGGCGGCCACCGCCCGCAACACCTCGACCAGCGCGGACACCGTGGGCCGGCGTTCGGCCGAGGACCGGAACACCACCACGATGTGACGCTCCACCCGCTCCCTCAGCTCCACCACGTCGAACCGCGAGGCACGCAGCCTGAGCATCAGATCCGTCACGGTGCTCACCCCGATGCCCGCCTCCACCAGGGCCAGGGTCGCCGCGGTGTCCGTCACCACATGGCGCACATCGGGCTCGATCCCCGCCCGTCGGCAGGCGGTGCGCACCGCGCGCCCGTAGTAGCTCTCCGCCGACGGCAGGATCCAGCCCAGCCCCTGGGTGTCCGCCAGACCCACCACCGCGCGGCCGGGCATCGTCCCGGTCGGCACCGCGAGCGAGAACCGCTCCCGGTAGAGCTGCATCACCCGCAGCGCCGGATCACGGGGGATCGGCACATCCGGATAGTCCAGGCCCAGCGCCAGGTCCACACCACCGGTGGCGACCGCGTCGTACACCTCGTCCACGTCCATGTCGCGGCTGTGCACCGTCAGCTCCGGATGGCTGAGCCGCGCCCGGCGCAGCGCCAGCGGCAGGATCTCGGCCGCCGCGGTGGCGAACAGGCCCACCGACAGCACCCCGGACACCTCGTTGCGGGACCGCTCCAGCGCCTCGACCGCCTCCGCCTCGGTGGCCAGGATCCGCTCGGCGTGGCGGGCCAGTGTCACCCCCGCGTCGGTGAGCTCCACCCGCCGTCCGACCCGGTGCAGCAGCTCCATCCCGGTGGCCCGCTCCAGCGCGGCGATCTGCTGGGACACCCCACCGGGGGTGTATCCCAGGGCCTCCGCGACCGCCGTGATGGTGCCGCGCCGGGTCAGCTCCACCAGTGACCGCAACTGGGCACTCGTCCAGTCCATATACAGATCCTAAAAGAAAAGCCGCACTCATCGTTCATAGACGTCAACGGTCGAGGTGGGCCACGATGACGGGCAGCCAGCTGATCAGCACCTCGAGCAATCGCACCACTGCCCCTGCCGCACCCCGCGCGGACACTGTCCCCGGGCCCCGGCACCGGCCATTGGAGGGATCGGCCCTTGTCCATCTCACCCACCCGCGGCACCGTCCCCGCCACCGCAGATGTCGTGATCATCGGCGGCGGCGTCATGGGCGCCTCCGTCGCCTTCCACCTCGCCGAAGCGGGCGTGCGGCGCATCGTCGTCGTCGAACGCGCCGAGCTGGCGAGCGGCAGCTCGGGCAAACCGATCGGCGGCGTCCGCGCCCAGTTCTCCGACCCCCTCAACATCGAACTGGGCAGCCGCAGTCTGCGCGCCTACCAGGACTTCCCCCGCCGCCCCGGCGCGGACATCCGGCTCGACACCGTCGGCTACCTCTTCCTGCTCACCGACGAGCGGCAGGTGGCCGACTTCGAACGATGCGTGGCCGTCCAGAACGCCCTGGGCGTCCCCAGCCGGGTGATCGGCCCCGCCGAGGCCCGGCAACTGTGCCCGTACGTGACCACCGACCGCGTGCTGGCCGCCGTCCACTCACCGCAGGACGGCCATGCCCGCCCCGGTCTGGTCGTCCACGGCTACGCCACCGCCGCCGCCCGCGCGGGAGTCACCTTCGCCACCGGGACCACCGTCACCGGGATGGACACCACCGGTGACCGGGTCACCGCCGTGCACACCGACCGCGGCACCATCTCCTGCGCCACCGTGGTCTGTGCCGCGGGCGCCTGGTCCGCCGGGATCGGCGACATGGTCGGGGTCGGCCTCCCGGTCCGCCCGGTCCGCCGCCAACTCGCCTTCACCGCCCCGTGCGCCGCCCCCCGTATCCCGTTCACCATCGACTTCTCCTCCTCGGCGTACTTCCACAACAGCGATGACGGTCTGCTGCTCGGCCTCGCCGACCCCGGCCAGCCCGACGGCTTCGACACCACCTGGACCCCCGAGTGGCTGGAGCTGTTCCGGGAGCGCGTCCGGCTGCTCGCCCCTGAGCTGGCCGATATGGAGATCGCCGGGGGATGGGCCGGGCTCTACGAGGTGACCCCCGACCACAACGCGCTCATCGGCCGCTCCACCGAGGTCGGCAACTTCCTCTACGCCACCGGCTTCTCCGGCCACGGCTTCCTCCAGGCCCCCGCGGTCGGCGAGATCGTGCGCGATCTGCACCTGGAACGGGAACCCTGCGTGGACATCACCCCGTTCGGAGCCGACCGGTTCACCAGCGGCGCCGAGACCCGCCCCGAGGCCCATGTGGTGTGAACCCCGCACCACGGTGACGCATCCGCACCCGACCCCGACCGAAAGGCAGCCCCGCACATGATCAGCCAGTGGCAGCTTCGAGCCGCGTTCGCGAGGCGGCTCTCGGACATGTACGGCCAGGAAGTCCCCGCCTACACCACCCTCGTGGACGTCTCCCACGAGGTGAACGAGGACGTGCTGCGCGCCGAGGGCGCGGGTGCCGAACGCCTCGGCTCCATCAGCCGCGTCACCGCCGAACGGCACGGCGCCATCCGGGTCGGCACCCCGGCGGAACTGGAACAGGTCGCCCGGGTCTTCGGTGCGCTCGGGATGCACCCCGTCGGCTTCTACGATCTGCGCGAAGCCGCCGCCAGCGCCGTCCCCGTCGTCTCCACCGCCTTCCGCCCCGTCGACGGCGAGGAACTGGCGCGCAACCCCTTCCGCGTCTTCACCTCCATGCTCACCCCCGCCGACCCCCGGTTCTTCGACGCCGCACTGCGGGCCCGGCTGGAGACCTTCCTCGCCTCCCGCACGCTCTTCCCGCCGGAGCTGCTCACCCTCGCCGACCGCGCGGCGGCCGACCGCGGACTCCCCGACGAGGACGCCGAACGCTTCCTCCGGCTCGCGGTCCGGTCCTTCGAGCTGTCCCACGAACCCATCGACCGCGGCTGGTACGAGACGCTGGAGAAGGTCTCCGCCGTCGCCGCCGACATCGGCGGTGTCCGCAGCACCCACATCAACCACCTCACCCCCCGGGTGCTGGACATCGACGAGCTGTACCGGCGGATGACCGAGCGCGGGATCGAGATGATCGACACCATCCAGGGCCCCCCGCGCTGGAGCGGCCCCGACGTCCTGCTGCGCCAGACCTCCTTCCGCGCCCTGGCCGAACCCCGCGCGCTGCGCGCCCCCGACGGCAGTGTCACCAGCGGCGCCCTGCGGGTCCGGTTCGGCGAGGTCGAAGCGCGCGGCATCGCCCTGACCCGGGAGGGCCGCGCCCGCTACGACGCCCTGCTGGCCCGGACGGACGAACAGGCCGCCCAGCACCCCGCCGCCGACCGCGGTGAGCTGGCCCGCGCCCTGTGGACCGAGGACTTCCCCGGCAGCGAGGCCGAACTGGCCCGGCGCGGTCTGGGCTACTTCACCTACCACGCCGCCGCGGACCGCCCGTCCGGCCCCGCGCCCACCACCCTCGGCGAACTCCTGGACCAGGGCTGGGTGCGCGCCGAGCCCATCGTCTACGAGGACTTCCTGCCCCGCTCCGCGGCCGGGATCTTCCAGTCCAACCTCAGCGGTGAGGGCACCAGGAACACCGAGCACGAGGGCGCCGCCTACGACAGCGCCTGGCTCTCCGGCGCCATCGGACGCGAGGTCCTGGACCCCTACGCCCTCTACGAGCGGCAGCAGAACCAGTCCCTCGACCGGGTCGCCCGGGAGCTGGACCTGCTCACCGCGCCCCGCTGACCGGGCCCGGCCGTCCCGCGCCCCTTCGTACCCCGAGCGATCGACCACCCGACCACCCCGACACCACCAGGGAGCACCATGACCACCCCCGCCCTTCCCACCACCGAGGCCCTGCGCGAGCGTGCCCTGACGAGCCTGCGCCGGGTCGGCGTCACCCCCACCGAGGGCAGTGACCTCCACGCCCGCACCCCCATCACCGGTGAGGACCTCTTCGGGCTCGCCGCCGCCACCGAGGCCGAGACCGAGGAGGCGCTCGAAGCCGCCCGCACCGCCTTCCTCACCTGGCGCGCCACCCCCGCCCCGCGCCGCGGTGAACTCGTCCGCCGCCTCGGTGAGCTGCTGCGCGACCACAAGAGCGATCTGGCCGACCTCATCACCATCGAGGCGGGCAAGATCCGCTCCGAGGCGCTGGGCGAGGTCCAGGAGATGATCGACATCTGCGACTTCGCGGTCGGGCTGTCCCGCCAGCTCTACGGCCGCACCATCGCCTCCGAACGCCCCGGACACCGGCTCGCCGAGACCTGGCACCCGCTCGGCGTGGTCGGGGTGATCTCCGCGTTCAACTTCCCCGCCGCCGTCTGGTCGTGGAACACCGCCGTCGCCCTGGCCTGCGGTGACACCGTGATCTGGAAGCCCTCCGAGCTCACCCCGCTGATCTCGCTGGCCTGTGACCGGCTGCTGGCGCGGGCCGCCGAGGACACCGGGGCCCCGCGCGATGTGCACCGGCTGCTGCTCGGCGACCGCGCGATCGGTGAGCGGCTGGTCGACGACCCGCGGGTGGCCCTCGTCAGCGCCACCGGCTCGACCCGGATGGGCCGCGAGGTCGGCCCCCGGGTGGCCGCCCGGTTCGGCCGCACCCTGCTGGAGCTGGGCGGCAACAACGCGGCCGTCGTCGCGCCGTCGGCCGACCTCGACCTCGCCGTCCAGGGCATCGTCTTCGCCGCCGCGGGCACCGCCGGACAGCGCTGCACCACCCTGCGGCGGCTGATCGTCCACCGCGACATCGCCGACACCCTGGTCGACCGGCTGACCGCCGCCTACCGCAAGCTGCCCATCGGCGACCCGTTCGACGAGGGCACCCTCGTCGGCCCGCTGATCTCCACCGGATCGCTCGACACCATGCGCGACGCCCTGGACCGCGCACAGGCCGAGGGCGGCACCCTGCTGGTCGGCGGCGAACGGCGGCTGGCCGACCGTGCACCGCGCGCCGGTTACGTCGAACCGGCGATCGTCCGCGTCGACGCGCAGACGCCCGTCGTCCGCGAGGAGACCTTCGCACCCGTCCTCTACGTCCTGACCTACGACACCCTCGAAGAGGCCGTGGCGCTCCACAACGACGTCCCCCAGGGCCTGTCGTCCAGCATCTTCACCCGCGACCAGCAGGAGGCCGAGTACTTCCTGTCCGCTGAGGGCTCCGACTGCGGGATCGCCAACGTCAACATCGGCACCTCCGGAGCCGAGATCGGCGGGGCCTTCGGCGGGGAGAAGGAGACCGGTGGCGGACGGGAGTCCGGCTCCGACGCCTGGCGCGCCTATATGCGTCCGGCGACCAACACCATCAACTACTCCAGCCGGCTGGCCCTCGCCCAGAACGTCAGCTTCCTCTGATCGCTGCGCGTCACCCCGGAAGCACCCCGCGCCACCGGGCCGCCACCTGCGGCCCGGTGGGCGCACACCCACCGCACGGGGGCGAACGCGCCGTGTGAAAGGATCGTCTCGCTGAGCGGACCCCCGCGATCCGACTCCCCGAACCCCTCACCTCCCGCTGGCGGAAGTGTTAGGAATAGGGGGTGATCGGATTTTTCGGTCGATCGAGGCGGTCCGGGCACGTCCCCTCCCGGCGGCGCCTCCGCTCACTGCTGGGCATGCGCAGCATCGCCGGGCAGGTCTTCGCCGTACAGGTGGTCCTCGTCGTCGTGCTCATCGTCGTCGCGACGGTGGCCCTGGTCCTCCAGGCGCGCAACGACAGCGAACAGGAAGCCATCAACCGCTCCACCGCCGTCGCCCAGACCTTCGCCACCTCACCCGGCACCGCGACGGCCATGACCTCCAGCAACCCCAGCGCGGTGCTCCAGCCCCGGGCCGAGATGGCCCGCGAACGGGCCGGCCTGGACTTCGTCGTGGCGGCGAACACGCACGGCATCCGCTACACCCACCCCCTGCCGCAGTACATCGGCAAGGAGGTCGTCGCCGACTGGCAGCCCGCCGTCCGGGGCAAGGTGGTCACCGAGACCGTGGACGGCCCCCTCGGCCGTGAGGTGCAGGCCACCGTCCCCATCCGCGCGGCCGACGGGAAGGTCGTGGGCGTGGTCTGCGCGGGGATGACCGCCAAGGACGTCAGCGGCCGGGTCAAGCACCAGCTTCCCCTGGTGTTCGGCACCGCCGCCGGTGCCCTCGCCCTCGCCACCGGAGGCACCGCACTGGTCGGCGGGCGGCTGCGGCGCCAGACCCGCGGACTGGGCCCGGCCCAGATGATGCGGATGTACGAGCACCATGACGCGGTGCTCCACTCCGTGCGCGAAGGCGTGCTGATCGTCGACGACCAGGGCCGTCTGGTGCTGGCCAACGACGAGGCCCGGCGGCTGCTGGACCTCCCCCCGGATGCCGAGGGCCGCCATGTCTCCGGGCTGGGCCTGGATCCGCGCACCGAGGAGCTGCTCAGCTCCGGGCGGCTGGCCACCGACGAGGTGCATCTGGCCGGGGACCGGCTGCTGGCGGTCAACCAGCGGCCCACCGGCTGGGAGGGCGGCCAGTCCGGCACCGTCACCACCGTGCGCGACACCACCGAGCTGCGCGATCTGTCCGGCAAGGCCGAGGTGGCCGAGAAGCGGCTGCGGCTGCTCTACGACTCCGGTGCGAAGATCGGCAGCACCCTGGACATCGTCCGGACCGCCGAGGAGCTCACCGAGTTCGCGGTCCCGTGGTTCGCCGACTACGCCACCGTCGATCTGGTGGAACCCGTGATGCGCGGCAATGAACCCGCGGGCAGTGTCATGCGCCGCACCGCCACCAGCGGCGTCCGGCCCGATCACCCGCTGTGGCGCATCGGCAAGCTGATCACCTACGTCAGCGGTGCGCCCCAGGCGTTCGGCTTCGGCGCCGGACGACCGGTGCTGGAGGCGGATCTGCGCGCCTTCGGCGGCTGGCAGGTGCAGGACCCCGAGCAGGCCGCGCGGATCGTCGACTACGGCATCCACTCGATGATCACCGTTCCGCTGCGGGCCCGGGACGTCACCCTGGGGCTGGCCACCTTCTGGCGCTCCGAGAAGGCCGAGCCCTTCGACGAGGAGGACGTGGCGCTCACCGAAGAGCTTGTCGCCCGCGCCGCCGTGGCCATCGACAATGCCCGCCGCTACACGCGTGAGCACGCCATGGCCGTCACCCTCCAGCGCAGCATGCTGCCCCAGGGTCTGCCCGAGCAGGACGCCCTGGAGGTGGCCCACCGCTATCTGCCCGCCCAGGCCGGGGTCGGCGGTGACTGGTTCGACGTCATCCCGCTGCCCGGAGCCCGGGTCGCCCTCGTCGTCGGCGACGTGGTCGGCCACGGTCTGCACGCCGCCGCCACCATGGGGCGGCTGCGCACCGCCGTGCACAACTTCTCCGCGCTCGACCTGCCGCCCGACGAGCTGCTCGGCCACCTCGACGAACTGGTGACCCGTTTCGACCAGGACCAGGCCGCCGAGGACAACGACGCCCCGGCCATCACCGGCGCCACCTGTCTGTACGCCATCTACGACCCGGTCACCGGACACTGCACGATGGCGCGGGCGGGCCACCCCGGCCCGGCCGTGGCCCACCCCGACGGCACGGTGACCTTCCCCGAGGTCCCGCTCGCCCCGCCGCTCGGCCTGGGTGGTGAGCCCGTCGAGACCGCCGAGCTGCGGCTGTCCGAGGCCACCCGGCTGGTGCTCTACACCGACGGCCTCATCGAGGACCGCGGCCGCGATGTCGACGCCGGGCTCGACATGCTCAAGGCCACCCTGGCCGGGTACCCCGAGCGCAGTCCCGAGCGGACCTGCCAGGCGGTCTTCGAGACCATGGCCTCCCCGCACCCCAGCGATGACATCGCCCTGCTGATCGCCCGCACCCGGCTGCTGGATCCGCATGCGGTGGCCGAGTGGGACATCCCCTCCGACCCCGCCGCCGTCCCCCGGATCCGCACCGAGGCCGACCGCCGGCTGGCCGGATGGGGACTGGAGGAGGTCGGCTTCACCACCGAGCTCATCCTCAGCGAACTGGTCACCAACGCCATCCGCTACGGCTCCGACCCCATCCGGGTCAGGCTGCTGCGCGGCCGCAGCCTGATCGTGGAGGTGTCCGACAGCAGCAGCACCTCACCGCATCTGCGCCGTGCGGCCACGACCGACGAGGGCGGACGCGGGCTGTTCCTGGTGGCCCAGTTCGCCCAGCGCTGGGGCACCCGCTACACCCCCAACGGGAAGATCATCTGGGCTGAGCTGCCCCTGACCGGTGTGGCCGCCCCGCCGCTGGACGAGGAGGATCTGCTCGACCAGTGGGACGACGTCCCGGGCTGACCGCGGTCCGGCCGGATCCGCGGCCGGCCCGTCCGGCCCCGCCCGTGGTCAGGGGTGGTCCGGTGCCACCAGGTCGGCGGCGAGCAGATCCATCAGCAGTCCGTCGCGCAGGGTGCCGTCCGGGCGCCGCTCGTACTGCCGCATGACACCCACCGGCCGGAAGCCGAGCCGGCGGTAGAGCCGGATCGCCCGCTCGTTGTCCACCGCCGGATCGATGGTCAGCCGGTGGTGTCCGGCCACCTCGATCAGATGGCGGGCGAGCGTGTGGAGGGCCTCGCCCCCGATGCCCCGCCCGTGCCAGTCCGCGTGGACCGCGATGTCCAGCCCCGCGCTGCGGTACTCGGGGGTGTTCTCCTCGCAGGACTGGATCAGCCCCACCACCGTGCCCCCGGATTCGATGGCGTAGCCGCGGACACCCTCCGGCGGATCACACGCCTCCGCCGCCTCCTCGTGCGCGTCCCCCCACCAGCGGGCCACGGCCGGATGGCCGAGGATCTCCCGGAACCGCTCCGCGTCCCCGGGCACCGCGCGGCGCAGCCGGACGGCGCGCCCCTCGATCACCGTTGCCACGGCCGTCCCCGGGGAGGTGCCGAAGGTGACATCGGCGGCCCGCGGCACGAGCTCGATCTCGTCCCCCAGCGCCCATTCGGCCGCCCGTGACGCCAGCGCGGCCGGGACCGCCGCACAGACACCCGCCACCCCGGGAACGTCGTACGTGGCGTGGGCGTCGTGCGGCAGGACCACCCGGTGGTCCCGCTCCAGCGCGGTGCGCGCCGTGGCGCTCACACACATCTCGGACATCACCCCGCACACCGCGAGCTCCCGCACCCCCGCCCCGGTCAGCAACTCCGCCAGCGGCGTCCCGTGGAAACCGTCGTCCTCCGCCTTGCGGACCACGACCTCCCGCGGCCCCTCCACCACCGGCAGGAACAGCTCCCAGCCCGGTGTCCCCGGCTCGTCCGGCTCGCCTCGCGGCCCGTCGTTCTGCAGATGGACCACCAGCGCCCCGGCGGCCCGCGCCCGGTGCAGCAGGTCCGAGACGCGTTCGAGCAGTCCCGCGGCGGCCGGTACGGCCTCGGGACCGGAGACGAAGGCGGTCTGCATATCGATGACGAGCAGGGCATGTACGGGGGATGGCTGGTCACTCATGGCGCTGATTATGGTGCGCACCCGGTGGGATTCTCCTGCCCTTTTCGCCTGACCGCGCAGGGGAGTTGCGCGGGGGCGGGGGTGGGTAAGGTGGAAGACATGCTGTGACGCCTGCCCGCGCCGCGGGCACCCCCGCCGACTCCTTCGTCCGTCGCACGCCGATTCCGGCGACCCGGCTCCGCCGGTGCGCGCTCCCGGGTTCCGGACACCACGAAGGAGAGCTTCCCCATGACCACGTCGACCCGCTTCGACGTCCCCGACGCGTTCATCGCGTCCTACGGCGCCCACGGCCCCGAGGAACGGGCCTGGCTGGCCCGACTGCCCCGGCTGGGCGATGAGTTCCTGGACCGCTGGGCGCTGCGGCCGGACGGCCCGCCCGCGCACGGTATGGCCTCGCTGGTCCTCCCCGTCCGCCAGGACGACGGCACCCCGGCCGTCCTCAAGCTCCAGCGCCTCCGGGAGGAGACCGCCGGTGTTCCCGCCGGACTGCGCGCGTGGCGTGGCCGGGGCGTGGTGCGGCTGCTCGGCCACGACGAGGAGAGCGGCACCCAGCTACTGGAACGGCTGGACGCCGACCGTCCGTTGTCCTCGGTCTCCGATGACCACGAGGCGCTGTGCGTTCTGGCCGGACTGCTGGCCCGTCTGGTCGCCGTCCCCGCCCCGGAGGGGGTGCGCGGGCTGTCCGGCATCGCCACCGCCATGCTCGACGAGGCGCCACGGGCCATCGCGGCGCTGAGCGACCCCGATGAACGGCGGCTGGTGCGCACCTGCGCGTCCGCCGTCGCCGAGCTGACCGGTGAACCGGGGGACCGGCTGCTGCACTGGGATCTGCACTACGACAACGTGCTGGCCGGGGAACGGGAGCCCTGGCTGGTCATCGACCCCGAACCGATCGCCGGGGACCCCGGGTTCGAGCTGCTGCCCGCGCTGCACAACCGGTGGGAGGAGGTGGTGGCCACCGGTGACGTACCGCGTGCGGTGCTCCGCCGCTTCGACGTGCTGACCGAGGCCGTCGGAGTGGACCGGCGGCGGGCGGTCGGCTGGACGCTCGGCCGGGTGCTCCAGAACGCCCTGTGGGACATCGAGGACGGCGAGACCGCCCTCGATCCCGCCCAAGTGACCATCGCCACCACCCTGTTGGGGCACCGGGCGGAGAGCCGTCGCGGATGAGGTCGCCGCGCCGGTGAACCGGCCTGAGCCGGTGGCGGACTCACGGTGCCGAGAGGTCCCGGGGGAACGCCACCGGCAGCAGCTCCGGCCGTTTGGCGACGCGGTTGTCGCCGGAGGAGCGGCCCCGCAGCCGTCTGCCGAGCCAGGGGCCGAGGAACGACCCGGCCCAGCGCAGTTCGGTGCCCAGGGCCCGCCATCCGACCGGGAACGGGGTGTCCGGCGGGGGCAGCGGGAGCGCCCAGGCGGCGTCGCTTCCCGGCAGCCGGAGGGCGTCGGCCACGGCGGCGGCGATCCGGTCGTGGCCGAGTGGCGCGGCGTGCAGCCGGTCCGCGCTCCACAGCCGCGGATCGGTGACCACCTGGTGGTGCGCGGTCTCCGCGAGCGCCACGCCATGACGCCCGGCGGCGGCACGGATCCGCCGGTTGAGGGCCTCGACGCGGGGACTCAGCGGGCGCGCGAGCGGGGTGATCCGTGCGATGTCGGGAAAGGTGAGCGTGGCCACGCGGGCGCCCGCGGCGGTGAGTCCGGCGAACATCGCCTCCAGGTGGCCCGCCGTCTCGTCCGCGTCGAAGCGCGGCCGCAGCAGGTCGTTCATCCCGGCGACGACCGTGGCCAGATCGGGCCGCAGGGCGAGCGCGGGGCGGAGCTGCTGGGTGTGCACCTCGGCGGCGACCCGGCCCCGTATCGCCAGGTTGGCGTAGGCCAGCCCGGGGTGGTGGACCGCGATCCGCTCCGCGAGCCGGTCGGCCCACCCGCGCAGCCCGGTGGTGTCGTCGCCGTCGCCGAGCCCCTCGGTCTGGCTGTCGCCGAGGGCGACGTACCGCAGATACTCATCCCCGGGCACGGGCCGCCCTCCGCTCCTCCAGCACCGCCACACCGCGCAGACACCAGTCCCGGTTGCCCTCCTCGAAGGCCAGCCCGCGCAGACAGGTCAGATAGGGGCCGATCCGGTCGCCATGGCGGAGGAACTCCTCCTCGTCGCGGTCGCCGCGCAGGGTCCGCAACAGTGAGCCGAACAGCTCGATCTTGGCCTCGGCGAACGCGAGCCGCTCCCGGAGCTGCGCGATCACCGCGTCGGCGCTCACATGGTCGACCGCCTGGACCTTGACCAACAGATCGTCCCGGATGAACGAGGGTTTGGCGGTGGCTGCCGCGAAGCGCTCGAGCTCGGCGTGGCCGGCGTCGGTGACCGTGAACAGCCGCTTGTTGGGGCGGCTGTCCTGCACCACCTCACGGCCGGTGACCAGACCGTCGGCCTCCAGCCTGGTCAGCTCGGCGTAGAGCTGCTGGGGCAGGGCGTGCCAGAAGTTCGCCACTCCGGTGTCGAACGCCTTGGCAAGCTGATACCCGCTCAGCTCCTCGTGCAGCAGCGCCGCCAGTACGGCATGACGCAATGCCATCGGTCCGTTCTCCTCCCGCGTCGTTCCGCTCTTCTCCCCGGGCCCTGTTCCCCGGGCCCTGCGCCATGATACTCAAGAAAGTGACTAATCATTTTCATGAGTAGCTACCCGAGTGGCCTCATGAACTGGAGGAGGTACGCCATGACGACCGCAGACCGCTTCCGCGCCGCCGTCGAGAACGGTGACCGGGCGGCGCTGGAGGACCTGTTCACCGAGGACATCCGGTTCTACAGCCCGGTGAAGTTCACCCCGTTCGAGGGCAGGCCCATGGTGCTGGGGCTCTTCGGCGTCCTGCTGCGCACCTTCGAGGACTTCCGCTACGTCGGACAGTTCGACGGCACGGCGGAGACCAGCTCCGACGGGGCCGTGCTGCCGTCGGCCGTCCTGCTGTTCCGGACCACGGTCAACGGCAAGGAGATCCACGGCATCGACCTGCTCCAGTTCGACGAGGAGGGCAGGATCCGGGAGTTCACCGTGATGGTCCGTCCGCAGTCGGCGGTGCAGACGCTCGGCGCGGCGGTGTTCGCGGGGCTGGTGGCCGACGGCCTGGTCCCCGCCCCGCAGGAGGCGGAACCGGCCTGATCGGCGGTCGTACGACGAGGCCCGGGTCCGTACCGGGGGAGCGGTACGGACCCGGGCCGGGTGCTCCTCCGCTCAGGCGCGGGCGCCCGCCGGATCCAGCTCGGGGGACATCCGCCGGTGGATCAGCGTGGCGGCGACGAGGGTGGCCAGCACCCCGCCGAGCGCGTAGGCCATGAGCACCGCCAGGTTCGCGGTGATGCCGTGGCCGGAGAAGTACACCAGATGGCGAACGGCGTGGGTGGCCGCGCCGTTGGGCAGTGCGGGGCCGATCGTGCGCCAGAACGGCGGCAGCAGATCGGTGCCGTACGCCCCGCCCGCACTGGGGTTGCCCAGCACCACGAACAGCAGCACGGTCACCCCGATCCCCAGGACGCCGAAGAGGACCTGGAAGGCGACGGTGACGGCCGCCGCGCCGAAGACCACCAGCGCGCCCAGCGCCGACAGGGCGAGGAAGTGGTCATTGAGGGCGCCCAGCCCCGGGCCCACGATCAGGGCGCCGCCCAGACCGGAGAGCACCGCGTACGGCACGGCCGCCAGCAGGCGCGCCCCGGCGCGCCGGACCGAGGAGGGGCGGGCGCCCTTGGACACGCCGAGCAGCGCGGCGAAGAGATAGCCGCCCACGGTCCAGCCCACCACGAGGTAGAAGCTGCTCAGTCCCCGGGCATCCCCCGACTGGGGCGGGACCGCGTCGGTCACCGAGACCGTGCGCTGCTGGCTCTTCTCGGCCTGCGTGATCACCGATTCCACCGCGTTCGCGGTGGACGCGCCCCCGGCGCCGGCCACCAGCAGCCGGTCGTTGTGCGACCGGGGGTTCACGATCAGCGCGCCACTGGTCTCCCCGTCGCCCAGCAGCGCGCGGGCCGCCTTCTCGTCGGCGACGGCGGTCGCCTTCACCGGCTGGTCCGGGATCGCGTTGATCTTCCGCACCACCTGCTCCGCCGTCTGCTGCGGCGCCACGACCGCGATCGGGACCCGGTGCGGCTGGGGGTGGTGGAAGGCGCCCACGTAGGACAGGACGAAGCCCAGCTGCAACAGCAGCGCGCCCGCGATCATCGCCACCATCCGCGGGGTGACCGCGGCGCGCAGCTCGGACCAGAAGCCGTCCGGGGCGGTGCCGCCGGCCGGCTTGGCCTCCGTCCGCGGCTCCTCGGTCGGTGACGCGTCGCCCCGGGGCTCCTCGGCCCGCGGCTCCGGTATCGCGGCGCTGTCCGTCCGCTCCCCGGCCGCGTCCTGGCCCGCGCCCTCGTCCTGGCCGGCGCCCTCGTCCCGGTCCGCGTGCCCTTCCTGATCCGTGCGCTCTTCCTGGTCCTCGCGCTCGCGATCCTCGCGGTCCGTGTCCGCCTGGCTCACTCGACTGCACTTCCTCACTGCGACTGCGTTCGACGGTCCCCGTTTCGATACATGAGTGTATCGGATGCGGTCATGTATCAAACGCTAGGATGGGCGCATGGCTGACGTCAGTAACAGCGCACTCGACCGGCGGGCGCTGCGCACCGGCCGCCGGGCGGACGGCACCCCCGCACGCGTCACCCGCAGGCGCGCCGAGACCCGGGAGCGCCTGCTCGCCGCCGCGCTCGCGGTGTTCGCGGAGCGCGGCTTCGGCCGTGCGGGCATCGAGGAGATCTGTGAGACGGCCGGGTACACCCGGGGTGCCTTCTACTCCAACTTCGACAGCCTCGACGAGCTGTTCTTCGCCCTCTACGAGCAGCAGGCCGCGCACACCATGACCCAGGTGCACGCCGCGCTGGCCGGTGCCACCCCCGACGAGGGGCTGCCGTCCCTGCTGGACCGGGTCATCAGCGCCCTGCTCATCGACCGGACCTGGGTCCTGGTGCGTACCGACTTCCTGCTGCACGCCGCCCGTGATCCGCAGACGGCGGCCGCGCTCATCCGGCACCGCGAGGCCATCCGCGAGACACTCCAGCCGGTTGTCGTGGGGGCGGTGGATCTCGCCGCCATGCCGCCCGCCCTGCGGGACCCCGAGGCCCTCACCGCCGCGGTCGTCACCGTCCATGACGCGGCGGCCACCAGGCTGCTGCTGGAGCCGGACCTCACCACCCTGCGGCCCTGGCTGCGGGACATGCTCACCGCTCTGCTCAGCCCTCGCGGGTAGCGCCGGGGCGGGAAAATCACCGCACCCTCTTCCATAGGCTATGCCATCCACTATAGTTACCGACCAGTAGGGCCGGTGTGTCGAACAGACCGGCGACCGCAGAGGGAGGTGCTGTCCTGGTATGAGTCCGCGCAGATCCGAGACCCGGGAGCGGATGATCGCCAGCGCTGTCGCCCTGCTGAGGGAGTACGGCGCCAGTGCCACCAGCATCGACCGGGTGCTGGCCCACAGCGGTGCGCCCCGGGGTTCGGTGTACCACCACTTCCCCCGGGGGCGGGCGCAACTCATCGACGAGGCCGTGGCGTTCGCCGGGGACGTGATCTCCGGAATGATCGAGGCGGCCGCCCGGGCCGACGATCCGCTGGAGGCGATCGACGCCTTCTTCGCCCTGTGGCGCGACCGGCTGGTCGACAGCGAGTTCCGGGCGGGGTGTCCCATCGTGGCGGTCGCGGTGGAGACCAACCATGACGCCCCGCAGCTCGCCCGGTCCGCGGCCGAGGTCTTCGGCCGCTGGAAGGGGGCGCTCGCCGGGATGTTCCTCCGCAACGGACTGTCCGAGGAGCGGTCCCGGCGGCTGGCCTCCTTCATCATCGCCGCGGTCGAAGGCTCGGTGATCATGTGCCGGGCCGAGCAGAGCATCACCCCGCTCGAGGCCGCGGCCGAGGAGATCCACGATCTGCTGAGCCGCGCCCTGCGGCCGTGACCGCCGGGCCCGTCTCCGAAGCCCCGCGCCGTCCTCCCGGCACACCGCCGTACCCCGTATCACCCCCATCCCGATGATCTCTGCCCGAAGGAGCTGTCATGCCTGCGCTGGAGCGCCACGACGAGGTGTTCGTCCTCGATCTCGGGGACACCGAGAACCGATTCCACCCCGACTGGATCACCTCGGTCGGCGCGTTGCTGGACGAGGTGGAGAAGGCGGAGGGGCCGCGTGCCCTGGTGACCGCGGCCACCGGCAAGTTCTTCTCCAACGGCCTCGACCTGGAGTGGCTGCTCGCCCACTCCGACCAGGCGAGCGACTACCTCGTCAGCGCGCAGGACCTCATGGCCCGGGTGCTCACCCTGCCGGTGGTCACCGTGGCCGCCCTCCAGGGGCACACCTTCGCGGCCGGGGCCATGCTCTCCCTCGCCCATGACTTCCGGGTGATGCGGGCCGACCGCGGCTGGTGGTGTCTGCCGGAGGTCGACATCGCCATGCCCTTCACCGACGGGATGGCGGCGCTCATCCAGTCCCGGCTGACCCCCCAGGTGGCCCACGAGGCCATGACCACCGGACGCCGCTACGGCGGCAATGACGCGCTCGCCGCCGCCATCGTCGACCGCGCCGCCGACGAGGAAGGTGTCCGGGCGGCCGCCATCGAGATCGCGCGCCCCCTCGCCGCCAAGGCCGGTCCCACCCTCGGCCAGATCAAGGCCCGGATGTACGGCCCGGCGGTCGAGGCGCTGCGGCAGCGGGAGATCGCCCTGGGCTGAGGCGGTGGACCGGGTGACGGGGGCCCGGTCGCCCACGGCCGCCACCGGTATGATCGCTCACCCGGAAGACGTGGCGCGCCGGGAGTCCGGCGCCTGCCCACGGTGTGGAGGTGAGGGCCGCGATGTTCACCGACCGGTTGCTCGAGTTCGCCGCGATGTCGCTGTTGGTGATCGTGATCCCGGGCCCCAGTGTGCTCTTCATGATCGGCAGGGCGCTGGCCCACGGCCGCCGCACCGTGATGGCGACCGTCCTGGGGAACACGCTCGGTTCCTATCTCCTCGTCGTGGCCGTCGCGTTCGGCCTGGGCTCGCTGGTCGAACGGTCCGCGGCGGTCTTCATGGCGGTGAAGCTGGCCGGCGCCGCCTATCTGATCCACCTCGGAGTGCAGGCGTTCCGGCACCGCAAGGACATGAAGCTGGTCACCGCGGAGGAGTCGGGACGGCCCGCCCGCGGTGATCTGCGCACGATCGCCGACGGGTTCATGGTGGGTGTCACCAACCCCAAGGGCCTCGTCTTCTTCGCCGCCACCCTGCCGCAGTTCGTGGACCACTCGGCCGGTGGACTGCCCACCCAGATGATGATCCTCGGGCTGGTGCCGATCGGTATCGGCATGGTCACCGACACCCTCTGGGGACTGACGGCCTCGGCCGCCCGCAACTGGTTCGGCCGCTCCGAGCGCCGGCTGTCGATGATCGGGGGAGCGGGCGGCTTCGCCATGGTCGGTCTGGGCATGACGGTGGCGGCGACCGGCCGCCCGGACTGAGCCCCCCCCGGCGGGACGCCCCGGGCCGCCCGCCCGCTCAGGCGGTGCGGGTCCAGGAGCCCAGCACCATCAGTGTCTTGGTGCCGGTGACCTGCCCGGCCCGGCGCAGTCCGTCGATGATCTGCTGAAGGTGCTCGATGTCCCGTACGCGCACATGCACCAGCGCGTCCGGGTCACCGGCGATGGTGAACACCGCCTGCACCTCCGGGACCTCGTAGGCGGTGCGGACGATCTCCCCGACCGGGGTGGTGCCCGTGTAGGACAGCTCCACGAACGCCTCGATGCCCCAGCCCAGCTTGGTGTGGTCGATCTGCACGGTGAATCCGGTGATCACTCCGCTCTCCCGCAGCCGGTCCACCCGGCGCTTGACCGCCGCCACCGACAGCCCCACCTCGGGCGCCATCTCGGAGAACGTACGGCGCCCGTCCTCGCGGAGCATGCGCAGCAGTTGGCGGTCCACCTGGTCTATCTCGGTCATCGGCACACCCTCCCCAGCCCCTGTTGGATGCAATTAATTTTACCGGGACCGCCTCATTCGCGGAATCCTTTGCGTCCTTGAACCAATCTCTCGCAACTTACTTGTGCCCCTGGGGGAGGTGTTGCTGTCCTGAACGCTCGAACCCCACGACGACGAGGAGGCTCGAGTGAGCACCGAACCTGCCGCGGTATCGCTGCACGACAAGTACACGGCCCGCGGCGGCCGGGTGCTGATCTCGGGCATCCAGGCACTGGTCCGGCTGACGCTGGAACAGCGCCGCCTGGACGAGGAGCGCGGACTGAACACCCGTGCCTTCGTCAGCGGCTACCAGGGTTCGCCGCTCGGCGGCGTCGATCTGGAGATGGGCCGCGCCCAGCGGTTCCTCGACCCCGCCGGGGTGGTGTTCCAGGCCGGTCTCAACGAGGAACTGGCCGCCACCGCGGTGGCGGGCACCCAGCTGCTGGACCAGGTGCCCGGGAGCCGCCACGAGGGCGTCACCGGGTTCTGGTACGGCAAGAACCCCGGTCTCGACCGGGCGGCCGACGCCATCCGCCACGCCACGGTGGCCGGTACGGCCCCGCTCGGCGGCGCCGTGGCCTGGATCGGCGACGACCCGGCCAGCAAGTCGTCCACCGTGCCCAGCTCCTGCGAGCCGATGTGCCAGAGCCTGGCGATGCCGCTGCTCGCCCCCGGCTCCATCGCCGAGATCATCGAGTTCGGACTGCATGCCGTCGCCCTCTCCCGCGCCACCGGACTGTGGACCGGACTGAAGATCGTCGCCGATATCGCCGACGCCTCGGCCACCGTCGACCTCGACGGGATCGTCCCCGACATCCCCGCCCCGCGCCGGACCACCCGCGGCACCCTCCCGACCCTCGTCGGCCCCGCGTCCCTGGACGCCGAGTTCGACATGCTCACCCGCCGCCTCGGCCTCGCCCGTGCCTACGCCCGTGACACCGGTCTGAACCGGATCACCTACAGCGCCCCCCGCGCCACCCTCGGTGTGGTGGCCTCCGGCACCTCCTACGCCGTGGTCCAGCGCGCCCTGGCCGACCTCGGTATCGACGAGGCGGCCATGGAGACGCTCGGACTCCGGCTGATCCGGCTGGGGATGCCGTACCCGCTGTGCGCCGAGGACCTCGTCGCCATGACCGGCGACCTCGACCAGGTCCTCGTCGTCGAGGACAAGGTCCCCTTCCTCGAAGGACATCTGAAGGAGGCCCTCTACGGCACCAAGGACGCCCCCGTCGTGGTCGGCCGCCACCGCGAGGACGGCCGTCCGCTGCTCACCGCGCGCGGCACCCTGGAGGCCGAACACGTCGCGCGGGCCCTGGCCGACCGCATCGGGACCGAGCTGCTGCCGCGCACCGCCACCGCCCATCTGGCCTCCCTCGCGCCGAAGCCCGCGGCCCGTATCTCCCTGCCGACCCTCTCCGCCCGCACCCCGTACTTCTGTTCCGGCTGCCCGCACTCCACCTCGACCCGCACCGACAGCGACACCCTCGTCGGGGCGGGCATCGGCTGCCATGTGATGATCGCCCTCGACGGCGCCGGCCGCGGCCACCAGATCGGGCTCACCCAGATGGGCGGCGAGGGCGCCCAGTGGATCGGGCTGGCCCCCTTCACCGACGACCGCCACTTCGTCCAGAACCTCGGCGACGGCACCTTCCACCACTCCGGATCGCTCGCCGTCCGGGCGGCGGTGGCCGCGGGCGTCACCATGACCTACAAGCTGCTGTACAACGACGCGGTGGCGATGACCGGCGGCCAGCGCGCCGAAGGCCGCCTCGGCGTACCCGCCCTGACCCGCTGGCTGGCCCTCGAAGGTGTGCGCAAGGTCGTCGTGACCACCGCGCAGCCGGAGGACTACCGGGGCATCCGCCTGGACCCGATCGCCACCGTCCGCCACCGCGACGACCTGCCCGAGGCGGAGAAGGCCCTCGCCGCCACCGAGGGCGTCACGGTCCTCATCCACGACGACCGGTGCGCCGCCGAGGAACGCAGGCTGCGCAAACGCGGTCAGCTGCCCACCCCCGCCGAGAAGGTGGTCATCAACGAGCGGGTCTGCGAGGGCTGCGGCGACTGCGGCGATGTGTCCACCTGTCTGTCGGTCCACCCCGTCGAGACCGAGTTCGGCCGCAAGACCCGGATCCACCAGCCGTCCTGCAACTCCGACTTCAGCTGTCTGAAGGGCGACTGCCCGTCCTTCCTGCTCGTCGAGCCCAACGCCGGGGCCCAGGAGGCCACCAAGCGGCGGCGCGCCGTCCCGCGGCTCCCGGTGGAGCTCACCGACCCCGCCCTCGCGGTCGACGCGGACGACACCCTGGTGCGGATGCCCGGGATCGGCGGCACCGGTGTGGTGACCGTCTCCCAGATCCTCCAGATGGCCGCCCACCTCGACGGCCGCCACGCCGCCGGGCTCGACCAGACCGGGCTGGCCCAGAAGGGCGGGCCGGTCGTCAGTGACGTACGCATCTCCAGCACACCGGTGACCGGTGCGCTGCGCGCCTCCCGCGCCACCGCCGACGTCCTGCTCGGCTTCGATCTGCTCGGCGCCGCCGCCGACAGCAACCTCCAGGTCGCCCGCCCCGGACACACCATCGCGATCGTCAACACGGCCATCGTGCCCACCGCCGCCATGGTGACCAACCGGGTCGTCGTCCCCGGCTCCCCGGACGACTCCCTGGAGCGCATCGCCTCCGCCACCCGCCCCGAGGCCAATGTGCACCTCGACGCCCAGGGCCTCGCCGAGGCCGTCTTCGGCGACCATATGCCGACCAACACCCTGCTGATCGGAGCCGCCTTCCAGAGCGGCTGCCTGCCGCTGTCGGCACGCGCCATCGAGGACGCCATCCGCCTCAACGGCGCCGCCGTGGAGACCAACCTGGCGGCCTTCGCCTGGGGGCGCGCCGCCGTCATCGACCCCGAGGCCGTACGGCGCGCCACCGCCGCCCCCGAACGGCCCGTGGTGCACATCGCCCCGGTGGCGCGCACCCTCGCCACCGCCGTCGGCGCGGGCGGACGGCTCCAGGAGACGGTGGCGCTGCGCGGCACCGACCTGATGGCCTATCAGAACGAGGCGTACGCCCGGCAGTACACCGCCGATGTACGGCAGGTGGCCGCCACCGCCCGGGAGCGGGCGGGCGAGGAGAACGGTGAGCGCATCGCCCTGGCGTACGCCCACGGCCTGCACAAGCTGATGGCCTACAAGGACGAGTACGACGTGGCCCGGCTGCATCTGGACACCGTCGAACGCGCCAAGGTCACCGAGGAGTTCGGCCCCGGCGCCTCGGTCTCCGTCATGCTGCACCCGCCCCTCCTGCGCGCCATGGGCATGAAGCGCAAGATGCGGCTGCGGCGCTCCGCCCCCGCCGTCTTCCGCACCCTGTACGCCCTGCGCCGGGTGCGCGGCACCCGGCTGGACATCTTCGGCTACGCCCGGCTCCGCCGCGAGGAGCGCGCCCTGATCGAGGAGTACCGGAACCTGGTCCGGACCGCCCTGACCCATCTGACCCCGGACAACACCGCCGAGGTCGAGGAGTTGGTGCGGCTCGCCGAGGGCATCCGTGGTTACGAGGACATCAAGCTGGCCCGTATCGCGGACTTCCGCGACCAGGCCCGCGACGCCCTCGCCGGACTGAGCACCCCCACGGCCGTTTCCGCCTGATCCGTACGCCCAGCCCAGGAGCCGCCATGCCCGTCGACCGTCTGCTGCCCACCGGGGAAGCCGAGGATCTGATCGACCTCGTCCGGGACATCGCCGACAAGGAACTCAGCCCTCGCGTGGAGGAACACGAACGCGCCGAGCGCTACCCCGAGGGGCTGTTCCGGCTGCTCGGCGAGGCCGGACTGCTGAGCCTGCCCAGCCCCGAGGAGTACGGCGGGGGCGACCAGCCCTACGAGGTCTACCTCCAGGTGCTGGAGGAACTGGCCGCGCGCTGGGCGGCCGTGGCCGTCGCGGTCAGCGTCCACACCCTCGCCTCCTTCCCGCTGCTCACGTTCGGCACCGATACGCAGCGCGCCACCTGGGCGGAGGACGTACTGGCGGGCCGTCTCGTCGGTGGCTACAGCCTGTCCGAACCGCAGGCCGGATCGGACGCGGCGGCCCTGAGCTGCCGCGCCGAGAAGGACCCCGGCGGATACCGGATCAACGGTGCCAAGGCGTGGATAACCCACGGCGGCAAGGCCGATTTCTACGCCCTGTTCGCCCGCACCGGCCCCGGCAGCGACGGCATCTCCTGCTTCTTCGCCCCCGGGCGGGCCGACGGCCTCACCTTCGGCCGTCCCGAGGAGAAGATGGGGCTGCACGCCATCCCCACCACGGCCGCCTTCTGGGACGGTGCCCTCCTGGGGCCCGAGCGGCTCATCGGTGACGAGGGCCAGGGACTGCACATCGCGCTGAGCGCCCTGGACTCCGGCCGTCTGGGCATCGCCGCCTGCGCCACCGGACTGGCCCAGGCCGCCCTGGACGCCGCCGTCGACTACGCCCATGAGCGCACCACCTTCGGCCGCCGGATCATCGACCACCAGGGGCTCGGCTTCCTGCTGGCCGACATGGCCGCGGCCGTCGACTCCGCCCGTGCCGCCTATCTGGACGCCGCGCGCCGCCGTGACCGGGGGCGTCCCTACGGCCGCCAGGCCAGCGTGGCCAAACTCGTCGCCACCGACGCCGCGATGAAGGTCACCACCGACGCGGTCCAGGTCTTCGGCGGCTACGGCTACACCCGTGACTACCCCGTCGAGCGCTATATGCGCGAGGCGAAGATCATGCAGATCTTCGAGGGGACCAACCAGATCCAGCGGCTGGTCATCAGCCGCCATCTCGCCCGCTGACGCCACCGGACCGGCCGACCGCGGCGCGGACCGTACCCCCCACCCCCACCCCGCCTGGCAACAGGCCCGAGCGCTTGCGAGGACGCGGCGTGACACCACCTCACCTCACCTTCGAGCGGCACCTCCATCCCTCACCCCGGCCCGCCGCGGAGCGCGATGCGATCCTGGCCGCGCCCGGTTTCGGCCGGCACTTCACCGACCACATGGTGACCATCGCCTGGACCGCCGACCGCGGCTGGCACAACGCCCGGCTGGAGCCCTACGCGCCGATCCCCATGGACCCCTCGAACATGACCCTGCACTACGGACAGGCCATCTTCGAAGGGCTCAAGGCGTACGCCCAGCCGGACAAGACCGCGGCCATGTTCCGCCCCGAGGCGAACGCCCGCCGCTTCCAGCTCAGCGCCCGTCGGCTGGCCATGCCCGAACTGCCGGTGGAGACCTTCGTCGAGGCGTGCGAGCTGCTGGTCCGCGAGGACGCCGGATGGGTTCCGCGTGAGCCCGAACACACGCTGTATCTGCGGCCTTTCATGATCGCCTCGGAGAACTCCCTGGGGGTCCGGCCGGCCGCCAGCTATCTCTTCGTGGTCATCGCCACCCCCGCCGGTGCCTACTTCCCCGGCGGCGTCGAGCCGGTGTCCGTGTGGGTGTCCCAGAACTACGTCCGGGCCGCCCCCGGTGGCACCGGGTCCGCCAAATGCGCCGGGAACTACGCCGGTTCGCTGATCGCCCAGGCCGAGGCGGCGGAGCAGGGCTGTGAACAGGTGGTGTGGCTCGACGCGCTGGAGCGCCGGTGGATCGAGGAGGTGGGAGTGATGAACCTGTGCTTCGTGTACGGCACCGGCTCCGACGCCACCATCGTCACCCCGCGGCTGACCGACACCCTGCTGGCCGGTGTCACCCGTGACTCGCTGCTGACCCTCGCCGGGGAGCTGGGCTATGCCACCCGCGAGAGCCGGATCAGCGTCGACGACTGGCGCGACGGCTGTGCCGACGGCTCCATCAGCGAAGTCTTCGCCTGCGGTACCGCCGCCGTCATCACCCCGGTCGGCCAGGTGAAGACCACGGACGGCTCCTGGACGATCGCCGACGGACGGCCCGGTCCGGTGGCCACGCGACTGCGCGAGGCGCTGCTGCGGCGGCAGACCGGTGAGGACACCGATCCGCACGGCTGGCTGCACCCCTGCGCATGACCGGGCGGGGCGCCGGTCTCATCCGGTGCCCCGGCCGTCCTCGTCCAGCGTGGCGCTGTCCACCGTGGCGATGACGCCGTTCGGGCAGAGCCGCGCCGCGAGCCTGGCCCTTTCGTGGAGCGCGGGCGGCGGCCGGTCGTCCACCACCACGACCAGGCCGTCGTCCTCGGACTGGTCGAACACCTCCGGCGCGGCCAGGACGCACCGACCGGCCCCCCGGCACCGGTCGCGGTCCACCCGGACGCGCATCACCCTCACCGGTCCCAGGTGACCGGGAGCCGGTGCACCCCGTAGACGAGCATGTCGTCCCGCAGTGGCACCTGGTCGGGCGGCACCGCGAGCCGGAGGGCCGGAAAGCGGCGGAGCAGGGCGGGGAACGCCGTCCTCATCTCCATCCGGGCCAGGTGCTGGCCCAGGCACTGGTGCATCCCGTGGCCGAAGGCCAGGTGCTGTCCGGCGTCCCGGGTGACGTCCAGGTCGTCGGGGCCGGTGAAGTGCGAGGGATCGCGGTTGGCGGCGGCGAGCGAGCCCACCACCGTCTCCCCGGCGCGCACCCGCACCCCCGCGATCCCGACGTCCTCGCGGGCGGTCCGGATGGTGCCGAACTGGGCGATGGTCAGATACCGCAGCAGCTCCTCGACCGCGTGGTCGGCCAGCTCCGGACGCTCGCGCACCAGCGCGGCCTGCCCGGGGTGGCTCAGCAGCGCGTAGGTGCCAAGGCCCAGCATGTTCGCGGTGGTCTCGTGTCCCGCGACGAGCAACAGCAGCCCCACACCGGTCAGTTCGTCGTCGGTCAGCGGGGCGTCCGCGTCGGCGGCGGTGTCCGCGCCGTGCACCAGTCCGGACAGCAGCGCGTCATCCGGCCGCCGCCGTTTGGCCGCCACCAGCTCGCGCATGTACTCCCACAGCGCGTCCCGGGCGGCGAAGAGTTCCGCCTCCTCCCGGTCGATCCCGAAGAGGGTGAACGTCCACCGCTGGAAGTCGGCCCGGTCCTCGTACGGCACCCCCAGCAACTGGCAGATCACCAGCGAGGGGACCGGACGGGCGAACGCCGCCACCAGATCGGCGGGCGGGCCGCCGCGTTCCATCGCGTCCAGACGGGAGGTGACGATCTCCTCGATGTCCGGCAGCAGTCCGCGTATCCGCCGGACCGTGAACCACCGGGCCAGCAGCCGCCGGTAGCGCGTGTGCTCGGGCGGGTCCATGCCGAGGAACGACCCCACCCGCCGGGAGTCGTCCTCCCGGATCGGGAGGGAGCGGACCGGGGAGGAGGCCCGTCGGCGGTCCGCACTGAACCGCTCGTCCGCGAGCAGGGCCTGTACGTCCTCGTAGCGGGTGAGCAGCCAGCCGGCCTTGCCGTCGGGGAAGGCCAGCGGGGTGGCCCGTCCCTCCTCGCGCAGTCCCGCGTACTCCTCGGGCGGATCGAAGGGACAGCCGCGGTGGCGGGGCAGGGGGACCGGAGACGATCGGGACGATGTGACCGACACGGGAGTACCTCCCTCCGGACGACCGGATCCTCTACTCCGAGCGTAGTGCGGGTGTGCGGGCGCTGCTTCCGAGACCGGATCCCATCTGCGACATCATAGAAATAGTGTGCCAAGCGGCCCAGGTTGGCGGGGGTGGCGGGGGGGGGGGGGGGGGGCCGCCCCCGGGGGCCCCCCCCCCCCCCGGGGGGGGGGGGGGGGGGGGGGGGGGCCCGGGACGGACGGTCCCGGGCCCCGCCGCAGGGGTCAGTGCGTGGACGGCTGGGCGGCGGTGGGCTGCCGCACCGCGACGCGGTCGACGGTCCAGAAGGCGCTGTTGTCGCCGGTGTAGCGGAACCGGAGCTGGAGCGACCGGGCGCCGGGGGGCGGGGTGAGCCTCAGGTGTTCGACGGCGTTGGCGTCGGAGCGGTGGCTCCTGACCAGCACCGGCTGTCCGCCGTCCCACACCGCGTAGACGTCTCCGGTCTGCGGTCCGTCGATCTCGTAGTGGTTGGCGTAGGAGACGTTCACGGCGCCGGATCCGTGCAGCGGGTAGGCCGGGCTGACCAGGGTCGAGTCGAACCGGCCGTCACCGTGGGGCTTGTCGTCCCATTCGTCGGAGTCGGCCACGGCGAAGACGTCGCGGGCGCGCACATTGGCCTCGCGGCCCTGGCCGAGGTCGGTGTTGGTCCAGAACTCGTCGGTGGCGAAGGACCAGCCGCGCCATTCGGTGACACCCCCCGCGGGCATCCGGGAGTTGTCGATCGTCCAGCCGCGGGGCGGGGTGGTGGTCCAGCCCTTGACGTCCGCTCCGGGCTCGGTCTCGTCGGCCCGGGTGCGCAGCGCGCCGCGCACGCTGTCGAAGTCGTCGGGGGTCACGGTGGGGATGGGTGCGCCGTCCAGTCCCCAGGCCGGGTTGATCGCGACGCCCTCATGGGCGAGGACGGTGGGTGCGATGTCGGTGAGCTTGATGTCGTTGCGCTGGGAACCGGGGCGCATCCCGGCGCCCTTGGCGATGACGAAGGTCTTGCGCTCCGCGGGGCTGTCGTCGCCGTGGCCGCCCTCCGCGGTGTGTCCGTGGTCGGCGGTGACCACGATGAGCCAGTCCTCGGAGGCGCGGCCCGGCCGGGCGGCGACGGCGTCGAGGAGCTGTCCGATCCGCTGGTCCGTCGTGGTGAGTGCGTCGGTGTAGTCGCTGCTTGCGGTGCCGGAGTCGTGTCCCGCCTCGTCCACGTCGTTGAGGTGGACGAAGGTGGAGTCGGGGTTGCCGTGGGCCAGGTAGTCGGCGGCGGTCCGTGTGGTGTCGGTGTCGTCCTCGCCCTCGATGCGCCGGTCGGTCTTCTCGCCGAAGATCTCGTCGGTGATGGGCTCCCAGGTGCCCACCGTCAGCGTGGAGACGGCGGGGTCGGCGGTCTCCAGCCGGGTGGCGTAGTCGGGGTATTCCTCGAAGTTGGTGTCCCAGAAGAAGTTGCTCGTCACCTCGTGCTTGTCCGGCCACACCCCGGTGGCGATGGAGGCCCAGCCGGGTGCGGAGAGGGTGGGCGCGAACGGGTCGGCGTAGAGGTTGCTGGTGGCGGTCATCCCCTGCGCCATCAGTCCCTTGAGCCGGGGCATCGGGGTCTTGGCCAGGACGTCGTAGGTGGCGCCGTCCACGCCGATGACCAGTGTCTTGGTCTTCTTGCTCCCCTGCGGTAGTCCCTTGTAGGCGGCGGTGTCGGCTGACGTCCCGTCGGCCGCCGTGGCGTGGACGGCGCCGGACAATGGCAGCACGGTGGCGGCCACGACCGCGGTCGCGAGGGCGATCCGGGCGCGGGTTTTCAGAATCACGCTGTGGTCTCCGAAAGTGTGGGGGCGGGAGGTGTCCGCGGTGCTGACGCACCGTGGGGTCCCGTTGTTCGACCCACCAGGACTAGACCCCGGGGAGGCGGAAGACCAGAGCAAAGATCCCTCAATCGCGGCCCGTTCCGGGGCGGTGACCTACAGTCGCGTCCCATGGGAACGGAGATCGAGGGTGTCGAAGGGGCCCGTCCGGCCGGGGAGCTGGTTCATCTGGCCGACGCCGAGGGCAATCGCGTCGGCGTCACCGTGGTGGGGCGGTTGCCGGATGTACCGCACGGTCTGGCCGCCGAACTCGTCCTCGACACCCCGTTCGTGCGGGGGCGGCTCGATGTCTCCCTGTGGCGAACGCGGCTGGAGGCGTGGGGCCGTGCGCTGGACCGGCTCGAAGCGGGCCATGACATCACGTGGATGGGGGTGGAGCGGGGTCCGACGCTCTCCGTCCGGCTCTCCGGGGAGCGGGGCTGTCCCGAGGTCGTCGTGGTGGACGAGTTGGTCTCGATGGTCACGGTACGGGTGCCGGTGGATCTTCCGGCCGGCTGGATCGCGGCCCACCGGGACCGGCTGCGCGCGGTGATGGCGGTGTGGGATCTGCCGGCCGGCTGACGGGGCCCCGGGGTGCCGGGGCGTACGCGGGGCGGCCCCGGTGCGCCCGGTCCGAGGACGGGGCACACCGGGGCCGCGGTGGTGGTCCGGTCGGGCTCAGCGGTGGTCGTGCCAGTGGCTCTGGCGTCCCCAGGACTTGGCGTCCACGACGCGGCCGCGGTCGTTGCGGAGGATCGCGGTGTCCCCGTCGTTGTTCCAGATGTAGGTGCGGGAGTCCTGGTAGACGTCGCGCCGGGTGTCGGTGCCGGAACCGGTCCGGACCCGCACCGACTCGTAGCCGCGCAGGGTCAGGTCCTCGAAGCGGTAGACGTGGCGGGCGGTGTCGGACAGGGTCCAGTCGGTGAGGTCGACGCGCTGCCGGCTGTTGTTGGTGATGGTGACCCACTCCGCGCGGAGGCTCCGGCGCGAGTAGTCGTCGCTGCCCGGGCTGTTGTACTGGACCTCCCCGATGGTCACGCGTGCGTGGTGCGTGGTGGGGTGGGCGCCGGCCGGAAGGGCGGCGGCGCCGAGCAGTGCGGTGGCGGCGAGGCTGCCGGCGGCAAGGCGGGCGAGTCGAGTCATGGTGACCCCTTGGTGTGCGGGGACGGCGGTGGGCCGTCCCGTTGATCGGGTCCCGGCGGTGGCCGGGGAGATCACTGTGCCGCGCCGCTTGCTGGGGAGACGCCATGAAACACCGCGTGTTACACAATACGGACATTTTTTGCCTTTCTATAACAAGGGCGGACTTAGTGAACTTGTCATGGGTGATGGGCTGACGAGCGGCCCGGTCCGGGGCGCCGCCGCGGGTACGCGAAAACCGGTGGTTCCCACCGCCGGGGGCGCCGCAGAATCCCCCTGAGCGCGCTCGGCTGGGTCTGCGGCGGCGCGGTCACGGGTCCAGGCGTTGCTCGATGTCCTGGGTCCGGGCGGAACGCTGGTGGTGCCGACGCACATCGGCGGCCGGATCCCCGAGACCGTCCGCACCTGGCCCGGCGCATTGCGCAGCGCCCATCCGCAGACCTCCTTCGCGGCCATCGGGGCCGGGGCCTTCGCGATCGTGGACGGCCATGCCCCGGACTGCCGGCTCGGCGAACGCAGCCCGCTCGCCCGGCTGGAGGAGGCGGGGGCGCGGATCCTGCTGCTGGGGGCGGGCTTCGACTCCTGCACCGCCTTCCAGCTCGCCGAATACCGGATTCCGGCCCCACGGGTCGATGTCTCCTTCGCCGTCATGACCCCGGACGGACGCCGCTGGCACACCGTCCGGGACACCTCCATCAGCGAAGAGCGCTTCGCCGAACTGGGCGCGGCCTTCCGAGACGGAACGCCCGGTGGTGCGCGGCCGGGTGGGCGGGGCCGACGTACGGCTGTTCGCCCTGGCCGACGCCGTCGGCTATGCCGGAGGCTGGCTGGCCGCACACCTGCCCAGGGGTGGGTCCGGGCCGTCAACCCCGCCGGAGAACACGGCGGTTCGCCATCCCCGCGCGGGCGGTCGAGGGGTGAGGATGGGGAGATGACCACGACCACGCGCGCGCATTCGTTCAACCGGGCCGCCGCCCAGTACGCGGCGAGCCGGCCCTCCTATCCGCCCGCCCTCTTCGACACCGTGGAGGAACTGATGGGGCGTTCCCTCGCGGGCGCCCGGGTCGCCGATGTCGGAGCGGGTACCGGGATCGCCACCGCACTGCTGCGCGAGCGCGGCGCCGAGGTGGTCGCCGTCGAACCCGGCGACGGGATGGCGGCCCAGTTCCGCACCGCCCTTCCCGGGGTGCCGATCGTCCGGGGCGACGGCGACGCGCTGCCCCTCGCCACCGCCTCCGTCGACCTGATCACCTATGCGCAGGCCTGGCACTGGACCGACACCGCCCGGTCGGTGCCCGAGGCGCTGCGCGTGCTGCGGCACGGTGGCGCCCTCGCGCTGTGGTGGAACATTGCCGCGACCGATGTGCCGTGGATCTCCGCGCAGAGCGAACGCATCGCCCACCACTGCGGAGTGACACCGCCCCCGACGACGCGCACCGACGACCGTGGGGCCGCCCGGCTGGCGGGGCTCGAAGGGCTGCGTCTGACGCGGCGGCAGGTGCGCTGGAGCCGTACCGTCTCGCTCGATCTGCATCTGTCCAACATCAGCAGCCACTCGGCGTTCCTCGTGCTCGGCGAGCCCGGCACCCGGGCGTTCCTCGCCGAGGAGCGCACCCACCTGCGCGATGTCTTCCCGGACGGGGAGGTGGAGGAGTCCTACGAGGTGGACCTGCTGGTCGTCCGGCGATGACCCCGCTTCACCGCGGGCGGCGCAGGGCCGTGGTGAGGGTGTCCAGATGTCCGGAGACCGGGCCCAGGGTCAGCAGCCCGCTGCCCGCACCGGCCAACTCCTCGGCTGCCGGGGCAAGTTCATGGTGTGCCCGCTCCATCGTCTCCCGGTCGTCCAGGTCCACGGCCGCCCGGGCGAGCAGGCACCACAGTGCCTCGGACAGCAGATCGCCCGGTGGGTCGGGGGCGTCGCGCAGCGCGGCCGCCGCCTCGTCGCGGCGGTCCCGGGCCAGCAGCACCAGCGGGCGGGTCCAGGGCGCGTAGGGTCCCCAGTCGGTGTGTTCGCCGACCGGGGCGGGAGAGCCGTGGCGCAGCGCTACGGACAGCAGCGCGAGCGGCAGCAGACCGCGCTCCACACCGGGCATCCCCGCACCGTCCAGACGCGCGGCGGCGGCCCGGTAGGCCGACTCCTGTGCGGTGCCCGGGCCGCCGCCGGTGGCGGCGAGCCGCAGCGCCCGGTACCACTGGGTGAACACGCCCACCAGCGGCAGCTCATGGCGTGCCGCCAGCCGGTCCGCGGCGGCCGCGTGGCCGTCGGCCCCGGGGAAGTCGGCGTGTGCGCAGCGGGCCTGGAGGCGGATGAGGTGGCCCAGCACCTCGAAGGTGGTCAGACCGTGGCGGGTGGACAGGGTGATCAGCTCGGCGCCGATCCCGTCCCGACGGGGCGCCAGCCCGGCGTGGTAACAGCTCTGCAGGAAGGTGCCGTTGAGGGCGAACGCCAGCAAGGTGGGGTCGTCCAGGTCGCGGGCGATCCGCTCGGCCTGTCCGGCGGCCTGGCGGCCGCGTGCCGAGCGGGTGCCCCGTGACTCCATGGCGATGGTGGCCAGCAACCGGGCGCGTGCGGACGGAGGTCCGCCGGGCGGCAGGGCCGCCAGGGTGCGCTCGGCCGCCGCGACCACCCGGGCCGCCTGGTGCGGATCGTCCGAGCGTGTCCAGATCGCCGGGACGTCATAGGCGCCGATCACCCGGGCGGTCAGCTCCGGGTCGCCCAGTTCCTCGGCCGCAGCGACGGCCGCCACCCGGTGTTCACGGGCGGCCTCGAGACCGCCGCCGCCGGACACCGCGAGCTGGCGCAGCAGGCCGGCCGTCGACTCCAGCCGGTTCCGTGCGCCGGAGGCCACGGTGCGGTCGTACGCCGCGGTGGTCCGGGCCCACACCCGCTCGGCCGCGTCCGCCGGGCCGGCGTCGGGCCGGGCCGCGGTCTCGAGGTGGTCCGCCTGGTCGAGGATGTCCCGCTCCAGCCGGCGCAGCCCCGGCCCGGGATCCACCCCCAACTGCTCGACCAGCAGGGCCCGCGCCCGCCGCAGCACCGCCAGCGCGTCGCCCTGCCGACCGGTGCGGTACAGCGCGAGGGCCAGCAGCCGCCAGGCGTCCTCGCGCCACGGGTGCTCCCCGGTGTGTGCCTCCAGGTCAGGCACCACCTCACCGGCGCGGCCCAGGGCCAGCCGGGCCTCGGCGCGGCGCTCGACGGCGTGCAGCCGCAGGCCCGTCAGCCGTGAGCGTTCGGCGCGGGCCCAGGGCTCGTCGGCGAACTCCGCGTACGCGGGCCCGCGCCATCGCCCCAGCCCCGATTCCAGCCGTGCGAGCGCGTCCCCGGGCGGAAGGGCCGCGGCGGTGGTCAGCTCCTCCTCGAAGCACCAGGCGTCCACCGTGTCGCGCCCGGCGCGCAGCGCGTACCCCGGGCCCTCGGTCACCAGCAGCCGGGCGGGGGTGCGGGGCGTGCGCCGGGGCTCCAGCGCACGGCGCAGCGCGGCCACGAAGGTGCGTACCGCGCTCACGGCGCCCGCGGGAGGGTCCGGCCACAGATCGTCCACCAGGCGGCCCACCGGTACGACGCGTCCGCGGGCCACGATCAGCCGGGCCAGGACGGCGCGGTGCCGCGGCCCTTTGAGGGCGATGGGGTGTCCGGCGGCGTCCCACGCCGTCACCGGTCCGAGCACCCCGAAGACGACCCGCACCCCGGCCACCTCCTTCTTCGTGCCCCGCCACCCCCCCCGGGGACACTCCGGGTCTCCGCGGCCGTGTCCACGCTAGCGTGCTCATCGCGTGCTCATCCGGGCCCGGGAGGCTTACAGGGCTCCCGATCAGCTACCGGAAAGCGAGAACGCCGCCATGACCTCCGCCACCGCCCTCGCCGGTTTCGCGTACCGGCGTGTTCCCGTCGCCGACGGCGTGTCCCTGAACGTGGCCGTCGCGGGCTCAGGCCCCGCGATCGTGCTGCTGCACGGCTTCCCCCAGACCCATCTGATGTGGCGCCATATCGCGGCCGACCTGGTGGCCGACCATACGGTCATCTGTCCTGACCTGCGGGGTTACGGTGACAGCGATAAGCCGGAGGCCACCGGTGCGGATGTCTACGCCAAGCGGACCATGGCCGCCGACATCGTCCGGTTGGCGCGCGCCCTGGGGCATGAGCGCTTCGCCCTGGCCGGACACGACCGCGGGGCGCTGGTGGCCTTCCGCGCCGGTCTGGACCACCCGGCGGCCGTCAGCCATCTCGCCTGCCTCGATGTGCTGCCGACGGTGGACATGTGGGAGGTGATGGGCGGGACCGCCGCCGCCGTCGGTTTCCATCTGTATCTGATGGCCCAGCCGCCGGGGCTGCCGGAGCGGATGATCGGCGCCTGCCCGGACGCCTTCTTCGGCCACTTCCTCGATGTCTGGGCCCGCGACCCGCGGGCGGTTCCCGCCCAGGTGCGCGCCGCCTACCTGGACGCGTCCCGTGCGGCCGTGCCCTCGATCGTCGCCG
The DNA here is from genome assembly GCF_024295805.1 of Streptomyces cucumeris. Taxonomy (GTDB): domain Bacteria; phylum Actinomycetota; class Actinomycetes; order Streptomycetales; family Streptomycetaceae; genus Streptomyces; species Streptomyces cucumeris. The sequence goes on along the minus strand of NZ_JANCLX010000033.1, from coordinate 75,268 downwards.
ACTACCGGGCCTCCGCGGGCATCGACGTCGACCACGACGAGGCCGACCGGCAGGCGGGTCACCGGCTGCGGATGCCGGTGACCGTACTCCAGCAGGACTGGGGTGCCGCCCTCGGCTTCGACGCCGCGGCCCGGTGGCGGGCCTGGGCGCCCGATCTGCGCCACACCACCGTCACCGGCGGTCACTTCATGGCCGAGGAGACACCCGCCGATGTCACCGCGGCTCTCAGGGAGCTGCTGGCCCGCCGACCGCGATCGTGACTACAGCCCGTAGCGGACCATCCACTCCTCGTCGTTGTACGCGTTCCTCGCCGGGTCCTGGGCGATGGCCGGGCGCTCCTCCACCATCTCCTCGGGCCGCACCCGCTCCGGCAGCGCCCCGAAGCGCGTATGCCGCCGCTCCTCGGCGGGGTCCCGGGTCTCCTTCTGGTCCTTCTCCGCGTGGCTCATCCTCGCCTCCTCACGCGGTCAAACGCCGGTGTCTGCGGAGTTGTTCCCTCCGGTACGCCCGGTGGCGGCGGTGGCCGCGGGGTGTCGCGCGGCCCGCGCGCAGTGGGCTGAGCGCATCCGGCGCAGGGTTGCGATCAGGAGTGGGGGCAGGGCCACGCACTGGAGGGCGACCGCGGCCCAGAACAGGCCGGTGTGACCGGATCGTTCGGCCATTTCGTAGCCTCCGCCTCCGGCGGTGCCGCTGAGGAAGGCGCCGATGCCCGCCGCGAGCCGCTGGCGTCCGAAGACGACGGCGGGGGAGCGGGTGGAGCGGGCCAGTGCCTCGAGGTCGTTCTTGAGGAACAGCGTGGTCTCCGCGCAGCAGATGAGCAGGGATCCGACGAGGATGGCGAGGTGGCCGCCGAGGGCGAGGGCGGCCATGCCCGTGGCCATCGCCGCGAACCCCAGCCGCAGGACATGTCCGTAGGGCAGCCGGGCCACCCGGTCGGACACCAGCGGCTGGGCGACCACCAGCAGCAGCGCGTAGAGCGCGAGGACCAGGCTGTAGTACGCGGTCGAGGTGCGGGGCACGGCGTACAGCGCCAGATAGTGCTGGAAGAACATGAACACGTACAGGCTCAGCACGGTGATCCCGAAGGGGAGGGCGCCGGGGCCGAGAAGCCGGTCGCCCAGGCGCCGCGCCACCGGAACCGTGGTCTTCGGCGCGGTGGCGCCCGGCTCCGCCGCCGGGGGGCCGGCCGCGGCCGCGGGGGATTCCGCGGGCAGCAGCGCATGGCCCGCGGTGACGGCCGCGAACAGGGCCGTCACCGCGGCGAAGAGCCCGGCCGAGGAGTCGAGTACGAAGGGGGCCGCGGCCAGGGGGCCCAGGGCGATCCCGGCGTTGAGTGCCGAACCGCTGGTGGACAGCAGCAGCGGGCGCTGTGAGGCGTCGGCGGAGTGCACCAGATACGCCTTGTTCGCCGGGAGGTAGAGCGCAGCGCCGCAGGAGACGAGGAAGAGCGCGGCCACCGCCGCGGCGGTGTGGGTCAGCCCGGGGAGGAACGCCGCGAACCCCGCCGTACGGATCACCAGCGCCAGCACCATGGTGTGCCGCAGTCCGATGCGGTCCGCGACGGCCCCGCCCACCACCCCGCCGGAGAACTGCACCAGCGAGGCGGTGGCGAGCACGATGCCGACGGTGCCCAGCCCCATGCCCAGCCGTTCATGGAGCAGGACGGACATGAAAGGCAGCACGGCGTAGCTGCCCAGCGGGATCAGGAAGGAGCCCGCGAGCAGGAACCGCTGGGGGCCGGTGAGTCCGGCGAGCCCGGTGCGCAGGCTCACCCCGGGCCGTCGGTGGTGATGACGGGACGGACGCTGCCCGCCGCGCTGAGCGCCCGGTGCAGGGCCAGTTCCGCCGTCGGTGCCTCGGCGAGCACGATCCCGGTGCAGCCGCGCTGGTCGGTCAGGTGCTCCAGCCGGCTCCCGGGGGTGGCGGTGGGATACCACTCGGGGGCGCCGGGGAAGTCCGCCAGCCGTTCCAGACCGGTCCAGCCGGTGAGGGTGCCCGGGCGGTCGGGGTAGAGCAGGACGAAGCCGGTGGCGGGGCCGCCGCCCCCGTCGTCGTGGGTGTCCAGCAGTGCGGGGCGGCGGCCGAGCGCGGTGTCGACCATGGCGTCGTACACATTGGTGTTCAGGGCGCGGCACAGCGATTCGCCGACGAGGGCTCCGCCGATGCGGCGGTTGATCTCCACCAGTTCCGGCCCCTCGCGGGTGAGGACGAACTCCACATGGGCGAAGCCGCTGTCGTGACCGGCCGTCTTGAGGACGCGGGCCACCCAGTCCTGGATCGTGTGGTGGTCCGGTCCGGGGAGGACGACGGGGAAGGCGGCGGCCTCCTCCCGGACGGCGGGCGCGGGGGAGAGCTGTCGGCTGAGGACCCCGAGCAGTCGGGTGCTCCCCGCCCAGCTGAGGGTTTCCGCGCTGTACACGGGACCGGCGAGGTACGGCTCGGCGAACAGCCGTCCGGTGAGCCGCTGCCGGGCGGCTTCGGCCAGTGCCGCGCGGAGCTCGTGTTCCTCGCGGACCAGCCACACATGGCGCGAGGAGGTGCCGGAGGAGTCCTTGAGGACGGCGGGCAGACCCACCGCGCGCAGGACGTCGGCGGCCGCGTCCCCGGTGGCCACGGCCTCCGGGGTGAGGGCCAGGGCCCGGCCCCGGCTGAGTCCGTGGTCGTTCAGGACGTTGCGGACGCGGTGTTTGTCGCGCAGCAGGCGCACCGCGTCCGGGTCGGGTCCGGGCAGTCCGAGGCGCGCGGCGAGGTCGGCGCCCATGACACTCCAGGTGTCGGTGGAGTTGATCAGTCCGTGCAGGGAGGGCAGGACGGTCAGGGCGTCGGCGGTGGCTTTCTCGTCGCCGGTGTCGACGTCGACGATGTCCAGTGTGCCGGGCGGCAGTTGGGACAGTTCATGGCGGTAGGCGGCGCGGTCCCGGGTGAGCAGGCACAGCCGGTGTCCGGCGGTGCCGGCCGCTTCGGCCAGCCGTCCCAGTCCGAAGGTGAGGGCTTCCAGGGCGGCGATGGTCATGGGGTGCGGTCCTCCTGGGCGGTGCTGGACGAGGGGCGGCCCGCAGCGGCCCCGGGTGCGAGCGCCACGTCGTGGCTCCGGCGGCCCCAGTCCATCGTGGACCAGGGCATGGCGAGTTCCTCGAGGCGGGTGATCCGGCGGGGCGCGAGCGTGCGCGGGTCGGGGGCTTCGTGGTGGCGGGCGAAGACCCGCTCGGTGTAGCGGTGTCCGGTGTCCGCGCCGATGACCAGGTGTGTCCGCTCCGGGTGGCGCGCGGCCTCCCAGGCGGTGACGAGGTGGGCGGCGCCGGTGGACAGTCCGGCGAACACCGCGTGGTCGCGCAGCAGTCCGACGGCGCCCGCCATGGCGTGGCGGAAGTCGACCCAGTGCAGGGTGTCGTAGAGCTCGTGGCGGACGTTGTCGAAGGCGATGGAGCTGCCGATCCCGGCGATGATGGCCTCGGGGTCCTGGAACCCCTCGCTGCCGAAGGTGACGCTGCCGAAGGGCTGGACGCCCAGCAGGGTGACGGCCCGGCCGCGGTCCCGCAGCGGGCGCACCAGCCCACCGGTGGAGGCCCCGGTGCCGACGGCGCCGACCACGGTGAGCGGGACCCCGGGCAGGGCCTCGTCGACCAGATCGGCGAACTCGCGGTAGCCGGCGTAGTGCACGGCGTCGTGGTACTGGCGCATCCAGTGGGTGCCGGGCTGGTCGGCGATGAGCTGCCGCACCCGGCGGACCCGGCGTTCCTGGTCCAGCCGCAGGTCCTGGGAGGGCGGCATCTGGTCCACGGTGGCGCCCAGGATCTCCAGTTGGGCGCGCATGGCGGCGTCGACGGTGGTGGAGGCCACGATGTGGCAGCGCAGTCCATAGCGGTGGCAGGCCATCGCCAGGGCCAGGGCGTAGATACCGCTGGAGCTGTCCACCAGGGTCTGGCCGGGGCTGATGGTGCCGCGTTCCAGGAGGGTGCGCACCGCGCCGAGGGCGGCGTAGACCTTCATCGTCTCGAAGCGCGCGAGGACCACGTTGTCGGTCAGCCGGAGCAGATCGGGGGTCTTCGTGGCGTCGGTGATGTGGTCGTGGACCAGGGCGGAGGGCGCCGCCGCGGTGTGCGCGGCGGCGGGCAGGGAGGTCACTTGGGTGGTCACCGGCCCACCGACCTCAGATAGCGGCCGAGGTCCTCGGCGCCCTTGACGTTGCGCGGCCCGCTGACGGCGTCGCCGTAGGAGATGACATGGAAGCGGTTGTTCCGCACGGCGGGCACGGACTTCATGGCGGGCTGGGACTTCAAGTACCTGATCTTCTCCCGGGCGGACTGGCCCGCGTAGTCGACCACCACGATGACCTCGGGCTTCGCCTTGGCCACCGGCTCCCAACCGACCGTGGTCCAGCCCTTGTCGAGGTCGTCGAGCACGTTCTGGCCGCCCGCGGCGGCGATGATGTCGTTCGGCGCGGCGTGGCGCCCGGCGGTGAACGGCTGGTCGGTGCCGGAGTCGTAGACGAACACCCGGGCCGGATCGCCCTTGTCGGGCCAGGTCTTCTTGAGCGCGGCGACCCGGCTCTTGAGACCGGCCACCAGCCGCTCGGCCCGGGGACTCACCCCGAAGATCTTGCCGATGGCGCGCAGATCGGTGTAGAGCGCCCGGAGCGGCGGTACGTCGGCGGCCCCGCTGCCGTAGTCCCAGCAGGTCTCGGTGTGCACGTAGGAGGCGATGCCCACCTTCTTCAGCAGGGCCGGGGTGATGCCGCGGTCCTCGCCGAAGCCGGAGTTCCATCCCGCCAGGACCCAGTCGGCCTCGGCGTTCACGACGATCTCGCGGGTGATGCGTTCGGTGCCCAGCCGGTCGACCTTCGCGTAGTCGGCGCGCCAGGGGGATCCGGCGATGGAGGGATCGCCCAGCTTGTTCATCACATAGCCGCGCATCCGGCCGCCGAGGCCGAGGGCGAACATCTTCTCCGCCCCGCTGACGTCATAGGCCACGGCCCGCTTCGGGCGGGTGTAGGTGATGTCCTTGCCGCAGTTGGAGACGGTGACCTCGGCGGACTTGCCGCCCTTGTCGGACCGGTCGACCTCGGCTCCGCAGCCGGTGACCGGCAGTACGGCGGCCACCAGCCCGGCGATCCAGGCGGCGCGGGCGCGGACCGTGCGACGAGGGGGCAGATGGGCTCGGATCATCAGCGCGTTCCTTCCTGAACCGCCCCGGGGGACGGTGAGGACGTGTCGAAGGGGACGAAGTCGTACAGGAGTTGGGGGGTGCCGGTGCGCGGATGGCGTACGACGGTGGCATCGACGCCGAACACCTCACGCACCAGCTCCGGGGTGAGCACCTCGGCCGGGGCCCCGGAGGCCACCAGGCAGCCGTGGCTGAGCACGGCGATGCGGTCGCATACGGCGGCGGCCAGGTTCAGATCGTGCAGCGCGGTCAGCACGGTCAGCTCCGCGCCGCGGAGGAACGACAGCAGCCGCACCTGATGGCGTACGTCCAGGTGGTTGGTGGGTTCGTCGAGCACCAGCACCCGGGGCTCCTGCACCAGGGCGCGGGCCACCAGGACCCGCTGGCGCTCCCCGCCCGAGATTGTGAGCACACTGCGGTCCGCCAGGTGCGCCACGTCCAGCCGGTCCATCGCCGTCCGGCACAGCTCGCGCTCCCGTCCGGTCAGCGGGCCGTTGCCGCGGCTGTGCGGGGTGCGGCCCAGGGCAATCACCTCGGCCACCGTGAAGTCCAGTTCGGTGTGGCTCTCCTGGGTCAGCGCGGCGATGGAACGGGCGCTCTCCCGCAGTGGTACCGACGCCAGATCGGTGCCGTCCAGCAGCACCGCGCCGCTGGTGGGGCGGAGCGCCCGGTACACACAGCGCAGCGCCGTGGACTTGCCGCTGCCGTTCGGGCCGACCAGTCCCACCATCCGGCCGGCGGCCACGTCCAGGCTGAGCCGGTCGACCAGGGTGCGGCCCGCGGCCTGAACCGACAGCTCGCGCAGGCGCAGGGTCATCTAGCGGCCTCCGAACAGATAGCCGCGGCGGCGCATCAGCGAGATGAAGACGGGCACCCCGATCAGCGCCGTGATCACGCCGAGGGGCAGTTCCTCGGGCGCGAAGGCGGTACGGGCCACCAGGTCGACCCAGACCATGAAGCACGCCCCGGCCAGCGGCGCGACCGCGAGCACCCTGCGGTGGGCGGAACCGACCAGGATCCGCACCACGTGCGGCAGTACCAGACCGACGAATCCGATCGCCCCGCTCACCGCGACGATCAGTCCGGTGACCCCGGAGGTGAGGACGAACAGTCTGCGCCGCAGCAGGCGCGCGTCCACGCCCATGCTGGCCGCGGTCTCGTCCCCCAGGGACAGTACATCCAGTGCCCGGCTCTGCCGCAGCAGCGCCACCACCGTGACCGCCACCGCGGCCGTCACCAGCGGCAGCGACTCCCAGGAGGCGGAGCCCAGTGAGCCCAGCAGCCAGAACAGCACGGTGCGCGCCGCCTGGCCGTTGGGGGAGAGGAACACCAGCACGCTCATCAGTGCCTGGAATCCGTAGGCGAGGGCCACCCCGGTCAGCACCAGCCGCAGCGGGGTAAGTCCCAGTGGGCTCCGCGCGGCGAGGTACACCAGCAAGGTGGCGCCGAGCGCACCGAGGAAGGCGGCGGCCGACAGCGCGTACACCCCGAGCGAGGCGAACAGTCCGAAGACCACCACGGCGGTCGCGCCGACCGAGGCGCCGGAGGAGATCCCCAGGACGAAGGGGTCGGCCAGCGCGTTACGGACCAGGGCCTGGACCGCGACCCCGACGACGGACAGACCCGCGCCGACCACCGCGGCGAGCAGCACCCGCGGGGTGCGGATCTCCCAGACCACGGAGTAGTCCGTGACCTCCTCCGCCCCGATCCGGCCCCCGGTGACGGCCGCGGCGAGATAGTGCAGCACATCGCCGAAGGGGACGACGGTGGGGCCGAGGGCCACCCCCGCCACCACCGAGATCGCCAGGAAGGCCGAGAGCAGTACGAGGATCGTCCTCGTACCGACCCGGACTGGCGTCCGGCCGCTGGTCACCGGTGCCTTGGTCATGCGGTCCTCTCCACGCGGGCCCCGGGGGCACGGTGTGTCCCCGGGGTAGGTAGTCGGACGACGGGGCGTCAGAGTTCCCGCGTTCCGCGCACGATGAGCCGCCGGGCGTGCTGGTCGTAGGGGGAGCCGTCGAAATCGCCGAAGCACTCCACCTTGGTGAAGCCCACCTGTTCGAACAGCGAGCGCAGTTCCGTCCCGCTGTAGAGGAAGGAGGTGATGGAGGCTTCCCGGGCCGTCTCCCCGCGCACCAGGGTCCAGTCGGTGCGCAGCCGGGACCAGTCGTCCAGGACGGTGTCCCGCTGCACCACGTACGCGTCCTCCAGCTCCACCACCTGGGGGCGGCCGATCCAGCCCGCGAGCACCTCCTTGCCCATGACGTCGATCAGCAGCCGCCCGCCGGGTGCCAGTGACTCATAAGCGTTGCGCAGCACCCGGACGTTGTCCTCGGGGTCGTCGAAGTAGCCGAAGGAGGTGAAGACGTTCAGCACCACGTCATAGGCGCGCGGTTCGACGTGGTCGAGCATGTCGGCGCGCATCAGGCGGACGTCCACCCCGGCGTCCGCGCACGCCGCGCGGGCCCGCTCCAGCATCACCGGGCTCAGGTCCACCCCGGTGACGGTGTGGCCGCGTGCCGCCAGGGGCACCAGGTAAAGACCCGGTCCGCAGCACAGGTCCAGCACCCGGGAGCCGGTGGGGAAGTCCAGCAGCGGGGAACCGGCGATGAGCTCCCGGGTCTGCTCCCTGCGGCGCTCGGAGAACATCGTCTCGGAGAAGTCCGACCAGAAACCGTCGTCCTCGTACCAGTGCATGACGTCCTCCGTCGCGGGGTTCCCTCACCGGCCGGTGCGCCGGTGATCAGGTAGTCGTACGCTCCGGCGGTCCGGTTCCCGTGACTTCGGCGGGGGTGGGGTCAACGGCGTCCGGGCTGGAGCAGATTGCGGAGGTGACGCCGGTCGTGGACGTTGTGCTTGGCGTAGATGTTGCTCAGGTGGTACTCGACCGTCTTGGTGCTGAGGTACAGCTCCTCGGCGATCTCCCGGTTGGTCCAGCCGCGGGCCACCAGACCGGCGATGTCCTTCTCCCGGTCGGTCAGTGAGCTCCAGAACCCGCGGGACAGCGTCCGCTCCCGCGCGCTGTCCGCGGCGCCGAGCAGCGACCGGCAGCGGTCCGCGTACGGCTTCGCCCCCAGCCGTTCGAACGTCCGCCCTGCGCGCCGCAGTTGTTCCCGCGCCCGTTCGACGTCGCCCGCCCGCATCAGCAGGGCCCCCAGATCGTGGCGGATGACGGCCTTGTGCAGCACCGGGTCACCGCCCTGGGCCGTCACCGCGAGTCCGGCAGTGAACTCCCGGACCGCGCCCTCGGTGTCCCCGGTGGCGGCGGCGATGCTGCCCTTGACCCACTGGACCGACACCGGGAGGAGGGCACCGTGCGGGTGGGCCGACTCCAGTTCCGCCAGGACCCTGCGGGCCCGGTCGAGGTCGCCGGTGTGTGCGCAGGCGATACCGAGGAGGGGCAGGTGGCGGCTGGCGTAGAGCCGTGACCGGGTGAGATTGGCGGGCTCCTCATGGGCCCGTGCCAGCAGGCCGACCACCCTCGCGTCGTTCCCCCGGGTGAACTCCACCGCGGCCTGGGTGGCGGCCAGATGGAAGCCCGGCCCGGCGTAGTCGGCCGTCGACTCCAGCTCCAGCGCCTCCTGGAGGTCCGCCCGGGCCTCCTCCGGACGGCCGGTGAAGGCATAGAGGATGGCGCTGAGACAGTGCAGGGTGAAGAAGTCGACCGAACGCCCCGTCGTCTGGGCGACGTCGAAGGCCACCGAGAGGCTGCGGCGGGCCTCCTGCCACTCGCCGAGGAGGAAGTGGCACCACGCGCCGTTGTGCAGCGCCGAGACGCTGCTGATCCGCGACACTCCCAGGCTGCGCCGCCGGGCGGCCACGGAGAGGTCCGACAGCGCCCCGGTGAGGTCCCCGGCGAGGCCGCGGAACATGCCGCGGTAGGTGAGGGTGTCGGTGTCCGGGACGGGGACCCGGTCCGGGTCCGCGCTGAGCCCGTCCATATGGCGCAGCCCCTCGGCCGGTCCGCTGAGCAGCGCGTGACCGTAGGCGGCGGTGGCACGGGCCATACCGCGTACGGCCTCGTCCCGGGTGTGCCGCAGGGCGAAGGCGGACGAGGCCAGCGACTCCCGTCCGAGCCCCAGGGAGCCCTCCGCGACGCCGAGTTCGGCGGCCGCGGTGGCGGCGTCCTCGGGCATTCCGGCCTCGCTGAACTCGTCCCGGGCCCGGCGCAGATAGGTGCTCGCCCTGGTGTCCTGCCCGTCGGCGAAGCTCAGCAGCCCCAGCGCCTCCTGGCGCTGAGGTCCGGACGGTGTCCGCAGCACCTGGTCGTAGTGGTGCAGCGCCGCCCGGTACTGGGTGCTGATCACCAGCATGCGCACGGCCCTGAGCAGTGCGTCCTGCCGTCGGGCGCCGTCGGGGTCGCACTGGGAGGAGGCCAGGACGTACTCGGCGGCCAGCGACACATGTCCGGCCTGGAGTTCGCGGTCTGCCGCGTGTGCCAGTTCATCGGCCAGCGGCGCGTCGTAGGTCTGGGCGGCCGCGATCTGGTGGCGCCACCGGGTGGGCGGTTCGAGCGTTTCGGCGACGGCGCGGTGTGCCCGGGTCTTCTCCGGCTGCGGAATGGCGGCGTACAGCGCCTCCCGCTGGCCGGTGTGCATCAGCCGGAGCTGGGGCGCGCCACCGGTCCGCGTCCACTGGGCCGCGTGCTGCTGCACCAGGGGTTCGGCGTCGGTGACCACGGTCTCCGAGGCGAGCAGTTCGCCGAGGAGGGGGACGGAGGCGGGTGTGTCGAGGACGGCGAGCAGATCGAGGATGCGGCGGCTGGCCGGGGGGAACGAACGGGCCCATTCACCGACCGCCTCGCTCAGCGAGGTGGGGATCCGCAGTGTTCCCGGATCGTCGGGGAACGCTCCCGCGTGAGCGCCCAGGACGGCCCGGAGGTAGAGCGGGTTGCCGCGGCTCCAGCCGACGAGGTTGCGCAGCCGTGATTCGGAGGGTGCCCGGCCGTTCCTGGTCTGGAGGAACTGCCGGGTCTCCGGCACCGTGAAACCACCCAGCGCGATGTGCTGCACCGCGTTGCCCAGGCCGTTCAGCCCCATGTCGCGGGCGGTGCGGGCGGGGCGCTGGGTGGCCACGACCGTCAGGACGCGGTCGGCGCGCAGCCGCAGCAGTGCGAACCCGAGGGTCTGGAGGGAGTCGAGGTCGATGTCGTGGGCGTTGTCCAGCCACAGGAGTAGGGGTGCGTGCTGCTGCGCGGTGTCGAGTGCGCCGAGCACCGCTCCCCCGAAGGCCAGAACGGACGGCTGTTGTCCGGAGTATTCGGGGGCGGCGGTATTTCTGCCGTACGTGGTGGTGACGTCGTCCAGAAGCCTGAGTACGGCGGCGAAAGGGATATCGATTTCCGCTCGATTACCCTCGGTCCGCAGGGCCGTGAAGGTGTCCCCGAGGCTTTCTGAGAAATGCTGGACCAGCATGGTCTTGCCGATTCCGGTCGGTCCGGACAACAAGATGACTTTAGGGCTGCCATGGGTTGCGGCATGAGCCTTGTGGCGTAGCTGGTCCAGCTCGTCGATTCGGCCGATGAACGATTCGGTGTCCTCTTCCTCCATGTTCACCCCCGCGGTCTCTTTCTCCCGGTGAGGTAACACTGTGTAATCAATTCTACTCTGGTCCGCCCCGGGGTGCCGGGGCGGCGAGGGCAGGGCTGGCGGGGGTTGTCGGCGCCATCAGGGACTGGCGGGGTGTTTTGCCGCGTGGTTGTTTTGTCTGGGTTGTGGTGGGGTGTGGTCGGTGATTGTCCCTAGTAGGGCGCTGGGGTGGTTTTGTCATGGGTGTGGCTTAGGGTGTGGTGGTGTTAACGGGTGTCGTGGATTTTTCCGGCGCTATGGGTTTGTGGCTTTGCGGGAAGGGTTGTGTCGTCATCGACAGGGTGGATTGTTCGGGGGGTTCTGGGTGGTTGTCGAATTCCGAGTCGCCGGACGGTTTCGTGGGCAGGGAGATGGAACTCCGCCGACTGGGTGTGGTGGCACGGGGTGTTCGGCTGGGTGTGCCGGGTCTGGTCGTGGTGCAGGGGATGCCGGGGGCCGGGAAGTCGGCTCTCATCCGGCGTTTTGTCGCGGGGCTGGATGATTTCCTGGTGCTGGGGGCCCGGGGTGCCGGGGACGGCGTGGGTGTGCCGTACGGCTGTGTGGGGGAGTTGGTGTCCGGGGCCGGTGGGGCTTCGGGCAATGGTGTGGTGCCGGTGGGCGGCGGAAGTGTGATGGCCCCCGGCGTCGTGGGGCGCCGACTGCTGGGCTGGGTGGGGGAGTTGCAGGGGGCGTCACCGGTGGCGCTGGTGGTGGACTCCGCCGAAGGGGTGGACGCCGCCTCGCTCCAGGCGCTCGCGTCCATGATGCGGCGGATGGGGCGCGGCCGGGTGCTGGTGGTGCTGGGGGTGCGGTGGCCGCCGTCATGGGACGGTCCGACCCGGATGGCGGTGGAGGGGGTGGAGCCGGTCGTACGGGTGGGGCTGTCGGGGCTCGCGGTGGGTGAGGTCGGTGAGCTGGTCCGGCTGGCGGGCGGGGACGGGGCCGGTACGGAGGTGGTGCGGCGGCTGCACCGGTACACCGGTGGCCATCCGTCGTATGTGGCAAACCTGTTGGCGCTGGGGTGGCGGGAGGCATGGGACGTGGTGTCCGGCGAGGGGGCCGTGCCCTCGCGGCTGGCGGAAGTGGTGAGTCGGCAGATGGTGGGATTGCCGGTGGACAGCGGTCAGGTGCTGGAGGCGCTGGCCGTCCTGGGGGAGGCGGTGCCCGTCGCGGTGCTGAGCAGGGTGCTGGGCTACCGCGACTGCACCGCCGCGCTGGACGCGCCGGTGCAGGCCGGACTGGTTGAGTGGTCGGTGGAGGGAGACCTCCCGGCGGTGGGCTTCCGCCACCCGGTGCAGCGTGAGGCCGTCTACGGCGCCATGTCGCCCACCCGGCGACGGGAGTTGCACCGTGCCGCGGGCGCGGCCGTGAGCCGGCGTGGCGCGCTGGTGCACAAGGTGGCCTCGGCACAGGCGCCGGACCCCGCGCTGGCGGCGGAACTGGAGACGTTCGCGGGGCTGGAGCTGCGCGAGGGCAGGCTCGCCTCGGCCGCTCGCTATCTGTGGTGGGCGTCCGGACTGCTGGCGGCGGAGGACGAGGACCGCAGCGACCGCCTGGTGTTCGGCGCGATCCGGCTGTGGTTCTGGGCCGGGGCGGACGGGGAGGTGTCCCGTCGCGGCCAGGAGGTGTGCGCGCGGCGCCCATCGGTCCTGCGGGACGAGGCACTGGGACTGCTGGAGTTCGCCGCCGGACGGCTGATCGCCGCGCGGACCCTGCTGCGGCGGGCCTGCCGCACGGTGGCCACCACCGGACGCGATCCCCAAGTTGCCGTGCTGCTGGCCGAGTTGGCGGCGGTATGCGCGGTGCTCGGCGAAGGCGAGGAGGTCGAACGGGCCGCGGCGGCCGCCCTCACCGCCCTCGGTGCCCCGCGCGACACTCGTGGTGGCGTGCCACGTGTTGCCACCGGACGGGACCTCCGCGGGGCCGTCCGTGCGCACGGCCCCGCGGTGCCGGCCGGCGGTGGCAGGGCCGACACCGGCGGTGTGCGGACTCCGCCCGGTGGCGGAGCGGTGGTGCCCGGCGGAGTGGCCGGTGCCGCGCGGGCGTTCGCCGCGTACGGCCGGGCGCTGCGGGAGGGGGCGCTCCCCGGTCTGGACGCGTTCGGCTACCTCCCCGAGCGGCCCGACCGGGTCCGTGACGACGATCTGCTGGGGCTCGCGCTGCGCGGGGTGCTGCGCCTGGCGTCGGGCCGCTTCGCCGAGGCGGAGGCCGACCTCACGGCCGCCACGACCCGGGTGCGCCCGGAAGGCGAGCGCATCCTCGGCCTGTGCTCCCGGATGTACCTGGGCATCTGCCACTTCCTGACCGGCTACTGGGACCAGGCCGCCCGGGACATGGAACGCGGGCTGGCGATGGTCGAATCACACGGGCGGGTCTTCGACCGGGCCCTGCTCTTCTCCCTGAGCGCCATGATCGAGTCGGCGCGGGGAGACCAGAACGCCGCCGCCCGGAGCGTGGGGCTGGCCACCGAGGCCTCCCGTGACCTGGACTACGCGGGCCCGCAGTTCCACATCGCCCTGGCGCGGGCCATGACGGCACGGGCCAGGGGGGACTTCCGCGGAGTGCTGGCGGCCCTGCAGAACGTGGCCCAGCAGGCCGCGTACGTGGAACGGGCCCGGCTGTTCGCCGCCTGCTGGCTGCCGTTCCGGATCGAGGCGCTGATCGAGTGCGGCCGGCTGGAACAGGCGCGGCAGGCCATGACCGCGCTGGCGCCGGACACCGACCCGGACAACGCCCTGCTCGCCGTGGCCGACATCTGGTTGCGCGGACGGCTGGTGGAGGCCGGTGGCGATCCGAAGGCCGCGGAGGAGGTGTACGCCACGGCGGCCGACGCGCTGCGCCCGGAACAGGATGTGCCCCTGTACCGGGGGCTGCTGGAACAGGCGTACGGACGGTGTGTGGCGGCGCAGGGGCGGGTGGCCGACGCCCAGCGCCATCTCCAGGCGGCGGAGGCCACGTTCACCGCGCTGGGCGCCATCCCGTTCCAGGCCGCCTGCCGCGCCGATCTGGCGGCGCTGAGCACCCGGGAGGGGCTCGGCGAACTCGAAGCCCTGCTGACCCCGCGCGAGCGCGAGGTGGCCGGTCTGGTGGGACTCGGCCACACCAACCGGGAGATCGCACAGGAGTTGCTGTTGAGCGTGAAGACGATCGAGTACCACCTGCGCAGCATCTTCAGCAAACTCGGGGTGCGCAACCGCCGGGAGTTGCGCAACCGGGTGCAGGACCGGAGCTTATGACCCCGCGCGGGACCACTGCGTACGGCCGGGGCCCGGTGATGCGTCCGGAAATCGGACGGCGCCCGGGGCCGCCCTCGTATCACAGGGAACAGCCAGGGGTGAATGCGGCGTTGACGACGCACAGATGTTTCAAAACGAAATGATTTACATGGTCGCACTTCTCGCTCGGGCGTTTCATCGCCGTTACCGTACTGGCCAGTTAGGAAAGTTTTCTTGCTGGCGGGTGAAAACAATGGCGTCTGGTGCATAAGATGCTGATGTTCCCGGACGACCACGCAACCCGAAGAACTCCCACGATCGGACCGGCTGTTGGATCCCCGGCCGCCGTTGTCCATGCCCGCGCTCACCCGGTGTGAGGCGGCTCCCCCCTCACACCGGAACCCGCGTCGAAGTTGAAAGCAAAATGACCAACCAACGCGTACGCGGAGACCGGCGAAATCGTGGCAGGCGGGCACTGCGAAGAACTACACCATCGGGGTTGGACCATGCCATTGCTCGCCTGGAAGGCCAAGAAGGACACCCTCACCGCGGAGCGTGCCTTAGAGGGCCGTGCGGCACACTCATCCCCGCCGATCGGTGACGGCACCGGCTCCGCTCCGGCCGCGGGGTGTCCCGGGGGTGGCGGCCGATGAACCGGTCGGCGATGGCGTCGCTGGTCCGTGAGTCCGTCGACGGTGACATGGCGGCGCTCCGGGCGGTCCGGGAGGGCCGTACCGCGGTGTTCCGGGAGGTGTACGAACGCCACCAGGCATCCGTCCGTGCCTACGCGCTGACCTGCACCACCTCCCCGGCGCTCGCGGCGAAGCTGGTGTCGGAGGCGTTCGCCAAACTGGGGGAGCGGGTGGCCTCGCCGCATCCGCTGGACCGCGGCCGCCACGCGGGTTGCGTCCGGCTCCAGCTCCTGGAGTCCACCCGGCTGGCCGCGGTGGCCGACGCCCTGCGGCATCCACACGCCTTCTCGTCCGGTTTCATGGCGTGGATCGCCAGCGGTTCGGTGTGGCCGATGCACGACGACGGCCAGTTGCAGGTGGCCTATGAGGGGCTGACCCCGCTGGAGCAGTGCCTGTTGTGGCACGCCCTGGTCGAGCGGGACGACATGACCGCCCTCGCGGGCGTCACCGGCCTCACCGGCCGCGATCTGCGGGCGCGTCTGGCGACGGCCGACCGCGGTCTGCGGCGTTCGCGGATGGAGCTGTACCTCGAGCGGGTCGACAGCGAGGACTGCATCAAGATCCTCAGCGAGGGCGCCGGTCTCCCGTACGCGACGCCGAGTCCCGAGGTCACGGCGCATCTGGCCGCCTGCCCCCGGTGCCGGGCCCTCTACGAGGACCTGGTGCGGCTCGACGCCCGCGCGGCACGCCATCTGCCCCTGCGGCTGCTGGGGTGGTGGCCGGCCGAGGAGTACCGCCGCAACAAGGAGGCCGCCGCCCCCGAGGCACCGCGGGAACGGCCGGTGCGCACCGCGCCCGTGCCCCGTCCCGCCGGTGCGGGCCGCCGTCGGCACCGCGAGGCCGGACCGGTCCGGAAGGCGGTGATGTGGCTGCGCGGGACGAGCCACCGCACCACGGTCTTCGTCGCGGTGACGGTCACCGTGGCCACCGCGCTCACCGGCACCCTGGCGATGCGGTGGATGGAGTCGTCCGACCCGGCCCCCTGCGGACAGGGCGGTCAGGATCCCGGGACGACGGCCTCGCCGAAGGCGGGCCCCCCGCTGGCCTCGCGGCTGCGGGTCAATGCCGACGAGTACTCGGCTCAGGAGGGGGCCGAGGGGTCCCGCTCCGGCTACCGGCACGCCCGCAGCCTCAGTGGGGGCGACCAACTCCGCTACGACCAGGTCGACTTCGGCAAGGAAGGGGACGGCCGGCTGGTCACCCGGGTGTCCAACGGCGGTGAGAGCGGGGCGCGGCTGGAGTTCCGGCTCGACTGCGCGGACAGTGAGCCGTGGGCCCTCGTCACCGTCCCCGCGGACGGGGAGCAGGAGGACGTCACCGCCGAGGTCCAGGCCGTCCAGGGCAGACACACGGTGTTCATCACCGCGGTCTGTGACGCCCGCCGGGTGTGCGGGGACCTCCACTGGTTCGGCACCGTGGTCCGCTGACACCCGGAGCGGGTGGCCGCCGGATCCCGGCGGCCACCCGCTGGTGATCCCGGTGGCCGGTCAGTTCACCTTGGCGAGCCGGTCTTTGTGGGTCCCCGGCGGACTGCCGACCCCCTGGGAGGTGCCGGTGTCCTCAAGGGGGCCGACAGCTCGATGATTTCCGTCGTCCCCGCGTTCGCGGAGGAACGACGTCATTTTCCGGCGGTACACCGGCGCCATCCGATGGGATCGGTGTATGTGTCCCGGACGGGATCCGGTACGGCTCGTCCACGGTCCCGCGCGCGATGACATTCGGGTGCCATCGGCAGGCGGACGCGGATATGCGTACAAAGGTTCGGGTGCCCCGGAAGTGTGGACAGCCTATGTCACCTGAATCCGGATTGCGGCCCTGGAGGTGACTAGGGAAATTCCCTGGTGCCCTCCCCTTGAATTCCTGAAAAGATCCGTTCACGCGGAGAAATGCACCCGTGTGTACCGAACGCGCGAGCCGATGGCGGACACGCCGAAAGCCGCCCCGGCGCGCACCGGCATTTCCCGTGGAGACCTGACCGGGTGCCGGGCCGCGCGCCGCCGCCCCGCCTCGCGCCCGGCGCCCTCCCGTGCCATCGCCGATGCCCGTGGGTGCCTCCCGGCCGGGGCGGTGGAACGGCCCGTCGGCGGTGCGTGCCCCGTGCCCCTTGCCGCGGCCCGCCCGCCCTTCTCCCATAGCGCTCCGCCACCCCCGCATCGTGGTGTCCCCGCGCCCGCGCGTCTGTCGAAGATCGTTGCGCGGATACCGGTATCGCGGTGCGGACGGGGGGTTGACGCGGCCGTCCCGCGTAGCCCAATACTGAACGCTCAATCAGTAAGAGATTGCTGTGCCGTCTGGAGGGAACCGTGTCCGCTCTTCCCGAAGTCAAGCCGCGAAAGACGCGCTACGACGCCGTCATCGTCGGTGGAGGTCACAACGGGCTGGTCGCCGCCGCCTACCTGGCGCGCGCCGGGCGCAGCGTTCTGGTGCTGGAACGTCTGGACCACACCGGGGGAGCGGCGGTGTCCACCCGGCCGTTCGCCGGGGTGGACGCGCGGCTGTCGCGCTACTCCTACCTGGTGAGCCTGCTGCCCCAGCACATCGTGCGCGACCTGGGGCTCAGCTTCCAGGTGCGCTCCCGGTCGGTGTCGTCCTACACCCCCACGGTCCGCGACGGACGGGCCACCGGGCTGCTGGTGCACCGGGATACCGCCCGCACCCGAGACGCGTTCAGCCGGCTCACCGGCTCCGACCGCGAGTTCACCGCGTGGCAGGAGTTCTACGCGATGACCGAGCGGGTCGGGCAGCGGATCTTCCCCACGCTCACCTCGCCGCTGCCCAGCCGGGACGAGCTCAAGGCCCGGGTCGGGGACGACGCGGCCTGGGAGGCGCTGTTCGAGCGCCCGATCGGCGAGGCCGTGGAGTCGCGGTTCCAGGACGACCTGGTCCGCGGTGTCGTGCTCACCGACGCCCTGATCGGGACCTTCTCCGGCGCCCATGACCCCTCGCTGCGGCAGAACCGCTGTTTCCTCTACCACGTGATCGGTGGTGGCACGGGTGACTGGGACGTGCCCGTGGGCGGTATGGGCGCGCTCACCGACGCGCTGGCGGACGCCGCCCGCGCGGCCGGGGCCGAGCTGGTCACCGGCGCCGAGGCCACGCGAGTGGCCACCGACGGCGGCCGCGCGGAGGTGACCTTCCGCCCGGTGGACGGCGACGGGCTGCCCGGTGACCGCGAGCTGGTGGTCGACGCGGACCACGTGCTGGTGGGCGCCTCGCCCAAGGCCCTGGCGGAGCTGCTGGGCGAGCAGCCGCCCACACCGGCCGAAGGCGCCCAGCTCAAGATCAACATGGTGCTGCGGCGGCTGCCCCGGCTGCGGGACACCTCCGTGGACCCGCGTACCGCGTTCGCCGGGACCTTCCATATCGCCGAGGGCTACAACCAGCTCGAGGAGGCGTACCAGCAGGCCGTGTCCGGGAGCCTGCCCACCACGCCCCCCTCGGAGATCTACTGCCACTCGCTCACCGACCCCTCGATCCTGGGCCCCGGGCTCGTGGAACAGGGCTGGCACAGCCTGACCCTGTTCGGTCTGCACGCCCCCGCGCGGCTGTTCGCCGAGGACAACGAGGGCGCCCGCCAGTCCCTGCTCAAGGCCACCCTGGCCCAGCTCGACGCCCACCTGGCGGAACCGCTCGCCGACTGCCTGGCCACCGACGCCGAGGGCAGGCCCTGCATCGAGGCCAGGACACCCCTGGACCTGGAGGAGGATCTGCGGCTGCCCGGCGGCAACATCTTCCACGGCGATCTGGACTTCGCCTATGCCGAGCCCGGCGCGGGCCGCTGGGGAGTGGAGACCGGACACGCGAACGTCCTGCTGTGCGGGGCGGGAGCGGCCCGTGGCGGCGGGGTCAGCGGGGTGCCGGGACACAACGCGGCCATGGCCGTGCTCGGCCGCTGACCCCGCACCACGACACCGGGCCGGCCGGGGGCCCCCCCCCCGGACGGCCCACGGCCGGGCCACCGGCGCGCTGCGCGCCGGCCGGTGGCCCCGCCGCGAACGACCGGCTCCGCTCCGTGGCGGAGCCCGCCAGGAGGAGCGGTATTGATCCGGCAGTCAGTAAATTCGGTGACGCCTGTTGACTCCCCAGTCAGTAGCGTCCTACGGTTCGAAACCAGTCAAGCGCGTGGCATTCCATCTGAGCCCGCGCCGTCTCTCACACCGAAACCCCAGTCCGCGCCCGAGGAGCACGACCATGGGTAATCCGGTCTCATATCCCCTGTCAGGCCAACTGGACCCGGACCGCCGGGAATTCTGGATCGGCGGTACGTGGCAGGCTCCGCTGGAGGGCTCCGGGGACGCCCACGCGGTGGTCACCGATCCGGCCACCGGATGTGCCATCGGCCGGGTGCCACAGGCGACGGCGGCCGATGTGGACGCCGCGGTGGCGGCCGCCCGTGCCGCCTTCCCGGCCTGGTCCGCCTCCGGCGTCTCGACCCGTCAGGCGCTGCTCGCCGCGGTCGCCACCGGTATCAGGGAGCGCGAGGCGGAGTTCGCCGCGGTCATCACCGCGGAGATGGGCGCCCCGCGGGACAACGCCCTCGAGGTGCAGACCCGCCTCGCGGCCGAGGTCTTCGACTCCTACCTCACCGTCCTCGCCGACTTCCAGTGGCAGGAGCGCATCGCCTCCTCCCAGGTCGTCCGGGAACCGGTGGGGGTCGTCGCCGCCATCACCCCGTGGAACTATCCGCTCTACCTCATCGCGGCCAAGGTGGCCGCCGCGCTCGCCGCCGGCTGCACCGTCGTCCTCAAGCCGAGCTGCGAAGCCCCCCTGAACGCCTTCCTGCTCGCCACCGTCTTCGAGCGGGCGTGTGCGGAGACCGGAGCCCCCGCGGGGGTGTTCAACCTGATCACCGGCGCCGGATCGGTGGCCGGTGCGACACTCGCCGCCCACCCCGGTGTCGACGCCGTCTCCTTCACCGGCTCCACCGGCGCCGGACGCGCCGTGGCGCGCACCGCCGCCGAGACCGTCAAACGCGTGGGGCTGGAGCTCGGCGGAAAATCCGCCCGGGTGATCCTCGCGGACGAGCCCGACGGCTCCACCGTCAAGGACCTGGACCGCGCCATCGCCACGGCCCTGGCCGACGCCTTCTACAACTCGGGCCAGACCTGTACGGCCTGCACCCGGGTCCTGCTGCCGGAGGCGGTGTACGAACGGGCGGTGGCGCTCGCCGCCGAGGAGGCCGGACGCTGGCCGCTGGGGGATCCGGCCGGACCCGGGGGCCACCTCGGTCCGATCGCCACCGCCGCGCAGTACGACAGCGTGCTCGCGCACATCGCCCAGGGGACGGCCGAGGGCGCCCGGCTGGTGACCGGTGGCGAGGCGCCCGCCGACCGGCGGCCCGAGGGCCTGGCCGCCGGCCACTGGGTGCTGCCCACCGTGTTCGCCGACGTCACGCCCGATATGACCATCGCCCAGGAGGAGATCTTCGGGCCGGTGGTATGCCTGCTGCCCTACCGGGACGAGGAGGAGGCCGCCCGGATCGCCAACGACTCGATCTACGGCCTGGCCGGCGCGGTGTGGTGCGCCGATCCGTACCGCGCCGAACACTTCGCCCGCCGCATCCGCGCCGGGCTGATCACCGTGAACGACGGCACGTTCAACGTCCTGGCCCCGACCGGCGGCTACAAGCAGTCCGGGATCGGCCGGGAGCTGGGCGCGCACGGCCTCGCCGAATACCTGGAAACGAAGACCATCCAATGGTGACACCGACTCCCTGCGCAGGCGAGGATGAACCGGGCGGAGCCTGACCGGCCGCGGCTCCCGGACACCTCCCGCCGTCCCCGGCCGCCGGCGGCACGGTTCGCCGTGGCCGCCGCCGGGGACACCGGGTGGCCGCCGGACCCGCCATGGACACCGCACCGCCCCGGCCCCGTGCCCCACCCCGTACGGCACCGGCCCGCTCCGCCGCCCGGCCCCTTGCCGGACCGCGCCGCCGACGCCGCGGCGCACACCGGAACACACCCCCGTACCCCGGGGGACACCGCGCCACCGCTCCACCCCGTCCCGGGCCACCCCCACCCCGGGCCCGCACATCGCACACCGCAGCCCCCGCCCGCCGCTTCGGCGCACCCACACGTGAATCACCCCTCGCCGTTCCTTCGCTCCCGGCGTCAGGTCCCCATCGCCCTGCCGCCCGGTCATCTTGCGAAGCGGCAGCTTCACGAGAGGACACCCATGGCCGGACCACCACCCCTACCGAGCCGACGACATCTGCTGACCTTCGGTGCCGCCGGAGCCGCGGCAGCCTTCCTCTCCGGCTGCGGCGGGCCCGGCTCGCCCCCGCGCCCCGGCGCCCTGGCCCATGTCGGTGCCTGGGCGCCCGGCCCGGGCGACCAGAGCGGCGCCCGCCGCGGCGGACACATCATCACCGCCTGGTCCAATGAGGCCCAGTCCTACGACCCGGCCATCGGCTGGGACCTGCACAGCTGGGAAGCCATCTCCACGGTGCTGCACGCCCCGCTGTACCAGTACGCCGGACCGGCCGACGGGCCCGCGCCGCACGCCGCGGCCGCCATGCCCAAGGTCTCCGCGGACCGCAGGACGTACACCGTGCCCCTGCGCAGGGGCGTACGGTTCCACAACGGCCGCCGGGTCACCGCGCAGGACTACGTCTGGACCTGGACGCGTGTGCTGGACCCGGAGCTGGCCTCGTGGGCGTCGAGCTATCTGCTGGGCATCGAGGGCGCCACCGAGGTCTACGAGAAGAAGGCGAAGAAGGTCCGCGGGCTCGAGGCGCTCGACGACCACACGCTGCGGATCCGCCTCAGCGAGCCGGACATCCTCTTCCAGGCCCTGCTGTGCCAGCCGTACATGGCCGCGCTGCCCAAGGAGGAGGTGGAGCGCCTGGGCGCCGGTTTCTCCCGCACCCCGGTGGGCACCGGCCCCTTCCGGATCACCCGCTACGACAGCAAGCGGCAGCGCGCGCTGTTCCGCCCCCACGACCACTACTTCTGGCGCGGCACCCCGCTGATCGACACCCTGGAGTACCGCTGGGGCATCGACTACCCGCTGCAGGCTCTCCAGCTCAGCGGGGGCAAGGTCGATGTGCTCGGCGAAGGGCTCGTGCCCAGCCAGGCGGCCCGCTTCACCGCGGACCCCGAGATGCGCGAACGCTTCGTCCACCCCGTGCCCGTGCGCGGCAGCCAGTGGATCACGACGAACCACAAGCGGCCCGTGCTGAAGGACCCCCGGGTCCGGCAGGCGCTGAGCTGGGCGGTGGACCGTGAACAGCTCACCCGGGTCTCCTTCGGCCTCTCCGACCCCTGGGGCTGTGCCTTCCCCAAACACCTCGACCGCTACCGCCGTACCGCGCGCCCCTACACCCATGACCCGGATCGTGCGCGGGCCCTCCTCAAGGAGGCCGGTGTCGGGCGGCTGCGGCTGAGGTTCCTGCACGGCACCCAGGACCCGTGGCCGCTGATGGCCCAGGTCCTCCAGCAGCAGTTCGCGAGCGTGGGGGTGGAGATCACCCTGGACGCGATGAGCGAGTCCGCCTTCGAACTGGCCACCTCCAAAGGCGAGGGCGACCTGTACGGGACCGATATGTACATCGTCCTGGACAGCGCACTGGAGCTGGTGACCACCTGCTTCACCTCGGACGCCGCCCAGAACTACACCGGCTACCACAACAAGCGCGTGGACGCGCTGACGGCCAAGGCCCGCAAGGCGCCCACCGTCGAGGCGTCCAACGCCATCCTGGCCGAGGTCGAGAAGGAACTCACCGAGGACGCCGCGGGCATCTACATCGGCAGCCTCAACTTCCTCGCCGCACGCTCGCCCGACCTGCGCAACTACCAGATGCGCGGCGAGACCGGCAGCTACTACGACCGGCTGTGGGTGAAACGATGAGCACCGTTCCCGTCACACCGCCGACCGCCACCGCCCCGGTGGCGACCGCCGCGTCCGGCCCGCGGCCGGACCAGCCCCGCCCCGCCGCCCGCGCCACCGCGCGCACCGCGGGACGGCGGCTGTGGCTCACCGGGCTGTGTCTGCTGGGGTTCCTGGTCGTCCTCGCGCTGTGCACGCCGCTGGCCGGATCCCCCTACACCATCCACACCGACAGCCTCACCAGCCAGGGCCTGCCCGCCGGAGTCGGCGAGAACGGACACCTGCTGGGCACCGATGCCATCGGCCGTGACCTGTTCGCCCGGACCCTCTTCGGGCTGCGCGCCACCCTCATCATCGCGCTGACCGCCAATCTCACCTCGGTGGCCCTGGGCGCCGTGGTGGGCCTCGTCGCCGGTTTCTACCGCGGCTGGTTCGAACAGGTGCTGATGCGCATCGTCGATGTGTTCCTGTCCGTCCCCACCGTGCTCTCCGGCCTCGCCCTGGCGAGCATCGTCGGCCGCGGCACCACCGGCATCATCATCGTGGTCACCGCCCTGTACTGGGCCTGGACCGCACGGCTGGTGCACGGGGAGACGGTACGGCTGCGCGGCCGCGGCTTCGTCGAGGCGGCCCTCGCCCACGGGGTGCGCCGTCACACCGCGCTGCGCCGCCACGTACTGCCGCACCTGTCCACCATCCTGCTCAACGTGGCCGCCCTCAACGGCGCCGCCGTCGTGGTGGTCGGAGCCGGACTGTCCTACCTGGGCGCCGGGATCCAGCCGCCCACCCCCGAACTGGGCAACATGCTCGCCGACGGCTCCAGCAGCATGACCTACGCACCGCACACCCTGTTCGTCCCGCTCGTCCTCGTCATCGCGACCGTCCTGGCGTTCGTCCTGGTCGCCGAGGGACTCAACCGCCGCAACCCCCTCTCGGAGCGACGCTCATGGCTCGACGCATAGCCGTCCGCATCCTGCTGGGCGCATTCACCGTCCTGGCGGTCGTCCTGCTCACCTTCGTGCTGCAGTACGTCGTCCCCGGCGACCCGGCCCGCAGCATCGCCGGGCCCAAGGCCACCCCCGAAGTCCTCAAGGAGATCCGCGGACAGCTACGGCTGGACGACCCGTGGTGGTCCCAGCTCGGCCATTACCTCTCCTCGGTTCTCCAGGGCGACCTGGGCACCTCCTACTCCAACGACCGGCCCGTGCTCTCGCTCATCCTGGAGAGGCTGCCCGCCACCGCCGCCCTGGCCGCCGCCGCCCTGGTGGTGGAACTCGTCCTCGGCGGTCTGTGGGGCATGTGGGAGGCGCTGCGGCCCAAGCGCAGCTGGCTGCTGGCCACCGTCAACGTCGGTCTGCTGTCGATGCCGGTGTTCTCCCTGGGCTTCCTGCTCCTGCTGCTGTTCGGATACCAGTTGCCCATCTTCCCCATCGACGGCGGCTCCGGACCGGCCCAGCTCGTCCTGCCCGCGATCACCCTCGGGCTGATGGGCTCGCCGTACTACGCCAACGTGGTCCGCGACAGCATGCGCGAGGCGCTCTCCTCGTCGTATGTGCGCACCGCGGTGTCCAAGGGCCTCAGCCGCAGGCGGATCGTCTCCCGCCATGTGCTGCGCAACATCGCCTCCCCGGTGACCACCCTGATCGGCATGGATGTTGCCGTGTTCCTGTCCGGTGTGGTCTTCGTCGAGAAGATCTTCGCCTGGCCCGGGATCGGCCAGATGCAGACCGAGGCGTTCGCGGATCTGGACCGCCCGCTGCTCACCGGCACCGTCATCGTGGCCGCCGCCCTCGTGGTCACGGCCAACCTCCTGGTGGATCTGCTCCGGTCCGCCATCGACCCCCGTGCCGCATCGGAGGCACCATGACCACCGCCCCGGCTCCCGCCGCCACCCTCGGCAGCGAGGTCACCATCGACCGTCTGTCCGTGAACTACGGCGACTTCACCGCCCTGCGGGACGTCAGCCTGACCGTTCCCGCGGGCACCACCACCGCCCTGGTCGGCGAGTCCGGCTCCGGGAAGTCCACCCTCGCGCTCGCCGCCGGACGCATCCTGCCGCCCGGCGCCTCGATCAGCGGCGGGTCCGTGACGGTGGGCGACACCGAACTGACCGCGCTGAGGGGGAAGGCACTGCGCGAGGCCCGCGGCCACACCGCCGCCTACCTCGCCCAGGACGCCTCGGCCGCCCTCAACCCCGTCATCCGGGTCGGGAAGCAGATCGCCGAAGTGCACCAGGTGCGCTGCGGGGCGAGCCGGGCCGAGGCCGCCGAACTGGCCCGGCAGGGGCTGGCCGACGTCGGCATCCCCGACCCCGACCGGGTGGCGCGCCTCTACCCCGGAGCGCTGTCCGGCGGTATGCGGCAGCGGGTCATCATCGCCATCGCGCTCGCCTTCCGCCCCCAGCTGCTCATCGCCGACGAGCCCACCACCGCGCTGGACGTCACCGTCCAGGCGGACATCCTGGCCCTGGTCAGCAGACTCCAGCAGCAGTGCGGGCTCACCGTCATCTGGATCACCCACGACATGTCGGTGGTCGCCGAACTCGCCGACCACGTGGCCGTGCTCTACGGCGGGCGGCTGGTCGAACACACCGATGTGCTCACGCTCTTCGAAGGCGCGCGCCACCCCTACACCCAGGCCCTCCTCACCTGTTTCCAGAGCGGCCGCTTCGCGGGGCCCAAGCAGCCCTTCACCACCATCTCCGGAAGTCCGCCGGTCGCCGGTCCCCCCGGTGGCTGTCCCTTCCACCCCCGGTGTCCGCAGGCCGACGCCCGGTGCGGCACCGAACTCCCCGCGCCCCGCCGGGTCGGCCACGACCACACCGCGGCCTGTCACCGTCTGGAGGAGACACCGTGAGCGCGCCCCAGCCCGCCCCCGGCACACCGCTGCTGGAAGCCACCGGGATCACCAAACGCTACGGCCAGTACACCGCGCTGGACGACGTGGACCTGCGCATCGAGACCGGGCGTACGGTCAGCATCGTCGGGGAGTCCGGCTCCGGGAAGTCCACCCTCGCCCGCATCATCGTCGGCCTGGAGCGCGCCGACAGCGGCACCGTCCGCTTCCGCGGCGAGGCGATCCGCGGCCGCCGGTCCCGCCACGCCTTCCGGCGCAGCGTCGGCATGGTCTTCCAGGATCCCTACGAGTCGATGGACCCCCGGCTGACCATCGGCGAGATCGTCGCCGAACCCCTGCGCGCCCACGGCATGTACCGGGACGGCGGCAAGGAGCGGGTCCGCGAACTGCTGGACTCCGTCGGTATGCACGGTGCCGAACCCGACGCCTATCCGCACAAGTTCTCCGGCGGCCAGCGGCAGCGCGTGTGCATCGCCCGCGCCCTGGCCACCGACCCCGATCTGGTCATCTGCGACGAACCCACCTCCGCCCTGGACGTGTCGGTCCAGGCCCAAATCCTCAACCTCCTCCTGGACCTCCAGTCCCGGCGGCAGCTGGCCTACCTGTTCATCACCCATGACCTCGACGTGGTGCGGCGGATCAGCGACGAGGTGGACGTCCTGCTGCGCGGCACCGTCGTGGAACGCGGCACCGCCGAGCAGATCACCCGCAGCCCCGAACACACCTACACCCAGCGGCTGCTGGGCGCGGTACCGGCGATCTCGCCGCGTCAGCGCCACATCGGCCCGCCGCTGGACATCGACACCCCCGCACCGCGGCCGCCCCACGACGCGAAGGAGGACCCCGCGTGACCACCACCACCGAGACCGGCACCACACACACCACCACCATCCCCCTCGGTGACGGGATCCGGCTCGCGGCCACCCTCTATCTGCCCGTACCGGGTCCGGAGCCCGTCCCCGTCCTGCTGGAGGCGCTTCCGTACCGCAAGGACGACCACCTCGGAGTGGAGGCCCGCCCCGAGTACCTGCGCTTCCGCGACGAGTACCGCTTCGCCGTCTGCCGGGTGGACCTGCGGGGCACCGGCAGCTCCGAGGGGTACGCGGACGACGAGTACCCCGAACGGGAGCCCGAGGACCTGTGCGAGGTCATCGCCTGGCTCGCCGGACAGCCGTGGTGCAACGGTTCGGTGGGCATGTTCGGCACCTCCTACAGCGGTTTCAACGCCTTCCACGCCGCCATGCGCGCCCCGGCCGCCCTCAAGGCCATCGTCCCCATCTACAGTTCCGACGACCGCTACACCGACGACGTCCACTACCTGGGCGGCGCGCTGCGCGCGGTCGACCTGATCGACTACCCGCTCTACCTGGCCGCGATGAACGCGCTGCCGCCGGTGCCCGCACTGGCCGGTCCCGACTGGCGCGAGACCTGGCACAAGCGGATGGACACCATGGAGCCCTGGCTGCTGAGCTGGCTGGAGAACCAGCGCCACGGCGCGTTCTGGCGGCGCGGCTCGATCCGCCCCGACTACGACCTGGTGCGCTGCCCCACGATGATCGTCCAGGGCTGGGCCGACGGATACCGCAACAACAGCTTCCGCACCATCAGCCGGCTCCAGGACCAGGGCACGCCCTACCGGCTGCTGATCGGTCCGTGGAGCCATATGTCCACCCAGTCCTCGCTGCCCGGTCCATGGATCGACCTGGTGCCGGAGATGGCCCGGTGGTTCGACCGCTGGCTGCGGGGGACCGACAACGGTGTCGACCGCGAACCCCCGATCAGCTACTTCACCCGGCACTCCACCCGCCCCGAACCGGACCTCGCACGACTGCGGGGGGAGTGGCGCAGCGAACAACAGTGGCCCCCGGCCCGCGCGAGCGAAGTCACCCTGGATCTCGGCCGGGATCCCCGTGAGCTGCGGGTCAAGCCCTCCACCGGCACGGCGGCCTGGATCGACTGCGCCGGTTCACTGCCCTGGGGTCAGCCGAGCGACCAGCGCTACGACGACGCCGACTCCCTCACCTGGGAGTGGACGGTCGGCGAACAGCCGCTGCCCGAGGGCTCCCTGGAACTGCTGGGCCACCCCCGGCTGCGGCTGAAGGTGAGCGCCGACGCCCCGGTGGCCTATGTGTCGGCCAAGCTGAGCGAGGTGTTCCCCGACGGCACCTCCTCGCTGATCACCCGGACCCTGCTCAACCTCACCCACCGGGACGGCCATGACGCCGAACCGCGTCCGCTGACACCGGGGCACGCGGAGACGGTCGACATCGAACTGAACGCCACCGCGTGCGTGCTGCCCCCCGGACACCGGCTGCGGCTGTCCCTCGCGGGAGCCGACTGGCCCAACACCTTCGCCCCGCCCACGCCGTTGACGCTGTCCGTGGACGCGGCCGGGAGCGGGCTCACACTGCCCGTCACCGCCGGACCGGGGCCGTGTCCACCGCCGGTCTTCCACGAGGTGACCCCCGAGTCGCTCCCCGACGGCAAGGGGGTGACCTGGACCGTCGAACGTGATGTGCTGGCCCGCACCACCACCTGTTTCGTGGACTACGCCGATGTCTGGACCACCCACGACGGCACGGTGTGCGAGGCACGGAACACCGGCCGGGTCACCGTGGACGAACGCACCCACGACCAGACCCTGGTGGCCCGCTGCGTGTACACGGTGGGCTGGCCCGAGGCACGGGTGACCACCGCCGCCGATCTGTTCCTGACCGCCCACGCCGACCGGTACGAGGTGGACATCACCGTCCGGGCCAGCGAGGATGACCAGCAGGTCTTCGAACGCGACTGGCGGCGATCCCTGCCGCGCGACCTCGCCTGACACCAAAGGGCGGCGACCTCGCCCGAGAGCGACGGCCGGGCCCCGACACCACTGCACACCGCCCCGACGTCCCCTTCCCGGAGCCGCCATGTCCAGCGAGCGCGCCGGTTACCCGGCCCTGTTGCGTTCCCCGGGCGTTCCCGCCGTCGTCCTGCCGTCCATCCTGGCCCGGTTGCCCGTCGGGATGACATCGGTGCTGCTCGTCCTGCTGGTCCAGAACAGCACCGGCTCCTACCGGGCGGCGGGTCTGGCGATGGGGGCGAACTGGCTCGCGTTCGCCGCCACGTCGCCCTTCTACGGCCGTGTCTCCGACCGCGGTCACGCGGTGTGGGTCATGGTGATCGTGGGCTGTGCCAACCCCCTGGCCACCGTCGGTTTCCTGCTGCTGGTGCACAACGGTGCCCCGGTGTGGGCCATCGTGGCGGGCGCGGCGGTGGCGGGCGGCGCCGCGCCGCCGATCGCCGCGGTCACCCGGGCGGTCTGGCCCCACCTGGTCGACGGCCGACTCCATCCCGTCGCCTTCGGTTTCGAGGCCGTGGTCGTCGAGATCCTCTATGTCCTGGGCCCGTTGGTGGCCGGACTGGTGTGCGCGGTGGCCAGCCCCTCGGCCGGTCTGCTGGTGGGCGCCGCCGCGGTGACGATCGGTTCCCTCAGCCTCGCCCGCGCCCCGGTGATCCGCTCGTACAGCAGCCGGGACACTCCGCGTCCGGCCCGCAGCGGGCATGTGCTGGCCTCGCCCGCCATGCGCCGCATCCTGATGGTCACCTTCCTGATGTCCGTCGCCTACGGCGTCCTGGAGGTCCTGGTGCCCGCCTTCGCGGTGGAGGCGGGCTCACCGTCCTCCAGCGGACTGCTGCTGGGCGTGTGGTCGTCCGCCAGCATCGTGGGCGGGATCCTCTACATCCGTCTCGCGCCGCGCTCACCCCTGGTGCGCCAGCTCGTCGTCCTGATCTTCGCCAACGCCGCGGGGTTCGCCGTACTGGCCGTCGCCCGCGAACCCTGGCAGCTCGCCCTGCTGCTCGCCGTCGGCGGCACCCTGATGGCGCCCGCCACCTCCGTGGAGTACATGCTGGCGAGCCGGAACACCGACAGCTCCCGGGCCACCGAGGGGTTCACCTGGTTCGGCACCGTGGCCTACGGGGGCGCCGCGGCGGGCGGTGCCCTGGCCGGTGTGCTCATCGAGCCGTGGGGCCTGCCCATGACCTTCCTCGCGGCGGCTTTCGGCGCGGTGCTGGCCGGATGCTTCGCGCTGCGGATCGCCGACCCGGGCCCGCCGCAGGAGACCGAACGGACCGCCGCCGCGGAACGGCCGGCGGAGGCCGCCGCGCCCGCCGAGGACGACAGCCGCTGACGTCACGGCGGCGCGCGGGTCATCCGGCCGTCGTGAACAACTCCTCGGCGGCCTCGACCGCCTGCGTCAGCGCCCCGGGTTCCGGGCGCAGCCCCGACAGGATCGTGTCGATACCGCGCAGCCCCGCCCGCATCAGGAGCTGCTTCTCATTGGTGATCCATTCCCCGCGCGCCGCCAGTACCGCGTGGGCGGTCTCCAGGGCGGCGGTGGCGAGTGCCCCGGCCAGCTCGGTGGCCTTCCCGTGGGCCGCGTAGGCGGTCCTGGCGTAGGCGAGCCGCTGCGCGGCCCGGCCCCGCCACTCCCGCGGGGCCGCCGTACGCAGCGCGTCGGGGAACGCGGGGCGGGGCAGGGAACCGCGCAGCAGCCTGTTGAGGGCGAGTTCGGCGACCAGCAGATAGCTCGGGATGCCCGCGAGGTGGAACATCAGCGGCTCCCAGTGGAACCGGCCCTGTCCGGCCTCGGCGAGCTGGTGCTCCACGACATCGAGGTCGCGGTAGTGGACGTCGACCCGCCGCCCGTCGATGGTGAGCCAGGCGCCCCCGTTGAACACCCCGCCGCCCCAGTCACCGAGTTCGGACACCACACCGTCCCAGCCGACGGCACGCAAGGTGTCCGGATCGAAGGCGCCGCGGTAGTACACGGCCAGGTCCCAGTCGCTCTCCGGGGTGTGGGTGCCCTGCGCCCGGGAGCCGCCCAGGGCCACGGCGCGCACCGTCGGCAGCGCCACGAGCCGGTCGGCGATGGGGTCGAGGAAGGCGTCGTCCATCGTAGCGATCATGGCACACCAGGCTAGTGCCGCCGGGTGTCCGCGGACACTCGGAAAGGCGCCGCCGCTCCGGCTGTTGCCGGAACGACGGCGCCGTGTCCCCGTCGCGGGCGCCGCGTCTCAGGCGCCGCGGGCGGTGTGGGCGGCGAGCCGGAAGGCGGCGGGCGGGCCCTCGCCACTGGTCACCAGGTCCGCGGTCAGTTCACCGATGAGCGGGGCGAACTTCGCCCCGTGCCCCGAACACGGCGAGCACACGATGAGCGAACCGACCCGGTCCAGGAGGAAGTCCTCGCTCGGTGTCGTGGTGTACAGACAGGTGGTCTCGGTCCGTGGCACGGGATCCAGCCCCGGCAGCCACCGCTTGACGTACTCGGTCAGGCACTGACGTGTCGCGTCGGTGACGACACCGTCCCGGCCGGTCGCGGTGGTTCTGCGACCGCCGTAGTGCTCGCCGATCTTCCGGTCGTCCCCCGGGCCGCCGTCACGGCCCCCGGCGAGGTGGTAGATGCCGTTGCCGTGCTCGTGGATGACACTGGGCCAGGCGTCGGCGGCCGCGTCGAGCCGGGGGAAGTGGAAGGCGTCCTGCTGGGTGACGGCCAACGTGGGCAGCGGGAGGCGGTCGCCCAGCAGCTCCGCGGTCCATCCCCCGGCCGCGACCACGACCTGCGCGGCCTCCACCGACTCCCCGTCGTCCAGGACGATCCGGACTCCGCTGGGCCGTTCCTCCAGGGACCGTACCGCGGTACCGAAGCGGAGTGTGGCGGAGCGGCGTTCGGCGCCGTCCAGGAACGCGGTCACGGCCGCCGCCGCGTCGACCGTCCCGGCCTGCGGATGATGGATCACCGGCCCTTCGAAGACCAGGCCCGGCCAGCGGCGCTCCGCCTCCCGCGCGTCCAGCACCTCGTGTTCCACCGCGGCGTCCGCGAGCTGTCCGGCGACGGCGTCGACGTAGGCACGGGCCCCGAAGTCCACCCCGCCGAGCATCCGCAGCAGGGGCGACCCGCTGTCGAACTCCAGCTCGCGCCACAGCTCGAAGGCGCGCCCGGTGAGCCGGGTGTACATCGCGTCGTCGTAGGCCCGGCGGACGATCCGCGCACTGCCGTGCGAGCTCCCGCGGTGATGTCCCGGGTCGAACTGCTCCAGCAGCAGGACCGAAAGACCGCGGCGGCTGGCCGCCCAGGCGGTGGCGGCACCCATCAACCCGCCGCCGATCACGGCCAGTTCACAGCGCTGCGGCATGGTTTCCTCCACCGGGGACCGGACCGGCCGCGACGCCGCCGGTACCGAAACGGGCGTCAATGGCGGCGATCTTGTTACCGACGACGCCGAGCGCGGCGTCACGCGGGGTGATGCCGAACTGCCGGGCGTTGGTGAGCATGTCGGTGGTGATCCGCCGCATGGACTCGCGCACCTTGCGGTCGGCCTGGGCTGCGTCGGCGCCGATGTCGCCGAAGAGCGTCCACCACCACCAGGCGTTGGTGGCCGAGTTGGCGACGAAGTCCGGGATGACCTGGACACCGCGGGCGTGCAGCGCGGCCTCCGCCTCGGGGAGGGTGGGCATGTTGGCGGCCTCGGCGATGATGCGGGTGTCGATCCGGCTCTGGTTGACCGCGTCGATGCAGTACGAGACCGCCGCGGGCACCAGGACGTCGCAGGGGATGTCCAGCCAGGTGTCACCGTCGGCCTCGCGGTCCCCGGGACGCAGCCGGCCGCGGTCGATGCCGCCGAGCGGATCACGGGTGCGCAGCAGGTGTTCGACGTCCAGACCGTCCGGATTGGTGATGACACCGTGCGCGTCGGCCACCGCGACGACGGTGACGCCCGCCTGTGCCAGATAGCGGGCCGTCGCACCGCCCATCGAGCCGAAGCCCTGGACCACCGCGCGTGCCGAACCGCGGGGGAGACCGATCACATCCAGTGCGGTGAGGGCCGATTCGGCCACGCCCAGCCCGCCGACCAGCTCGGGCAGCGCCACCCCGTCGACATCGATGGCGAACGCGTCCGCCAGCCGCTGCCGCGCCTGGGCGTCGTCGTCCAGCAGGGGGTAGATGGCCTGGATCGAACTGGCCAGCCCGACCTCGGTGATGACCTCGTCGATGGTGTCCTGGCGCAGTCCGAGGTCCTCACCGGTGGTCCAGTGGTGTTCCAGGACACAGCGCATGGCCTCCAGGAACCGGGAGAGGATCTCGCGGGCGCGCGGATCGTGCGGACTGCAGTCGATACCGCCCTTGGCCCCGCCCAGCGGGATGTAGCGGTTGTCCGGGTCGTAGTGGAGCGCTTCCTTGCGGGTCATCCCGGCCGCGAGGCCGCGCACCTCCTCGAGGGTGCAGCCCTCGCGCATCCGCAGCCCGCCGCTGGCCACGCCGCGGATCAGCCGGTCGATGACGACGAAGCCGCGCCGTCCGGTGACCGGGTCGGTCCAGATCAGCTGGAGGTGCGGCTGGGTGGCACCGGTGAGGGGAGGTGTGCTCAGGGGGGTCGCTGTCATGGCTTCCGTCCAGTGCGGGCACTCGTCACTGAATGCGCGTTCAGTCAGGGGTGGGGAATGCGGGTTCGGATGGAGGTGTGGTGGCCCGGCCCCGGACCGGGCCACCACACCGGTCAGGTCATCCCCGTGACCGGGGCCAGGCGGTCGGGGGGCGCCGGCCGGTCGAG
>NZ_JANCLX010000033.1:0-42342 GCF_024295805.1 Streptomyces cucumeris | reverse complement strand
GGGGGGGCTCGGGTGGGGGGGGGGGGGGGGGGGGGGGGGGGCGGGGGGGGCCCCCCCCCCCCCCCGCCCCCCCCACACCGGTCAGGTCATCCAGTTGACCGGGTACTGGCTGTCGGTGAGCGCCGGCCGGTCGAGCCGGAAGGTGGTGTACGCCTCGGTGTCCGCCAGCTTGGGATCCGCGGCCAGCTCGGACAGCATCCGGCCCAGTGTCGGCGCGAACTTGAAGGCGTGGGCCGCTCCGAGGCCGACCAGGACGCGTTCGGCACCGGGCACCGGGCCGAGGATGAAGTCACGGTCCGGGGTCAGGGTGTACAGACAGCGCTTGGACCTGATGGGACGGCCGCTGAGCGGGAAGCGCTCGCCCATGAACCGGGTGAGCCGGTCCAGCAGGTCCAGATCGGTGCTGCCCGACCGCGCGTCGGCGCCCACCTCGGGCCCTCCGCAGTCCTGTCCGGCCTTCACGGTGGCCTCGCCGTAGCAGGGGAAGCCGTAGAAGCACGGTTCGTCCAGCCAGATCCAGACCGGGAACGACTCGGGGGCGAACGGTGCCGGATCCGCGGGCTTGAAGTAGGTGACCTGCTCCTCCAGCACGGTCAGCGGGATCTCGCGGCCGAGCGGGGCCAGCAGCGTATTGGCCCAGGCGTCGGTGCACAGCACCACCTGCCCGGCGGAGAACCGGCCGGCCGGGGTGTCCACCTCGACCCCATGGGCACCGTGCCGTACGGCGGTCACCGGGGTGTTGTCCCGCAGCCGCGCACCGGCCGCGACGGCCAGCCGCTGCATGGCGGCGGTGGACCGCGCCGCGGGCACGATGGAGGTGCGCTCCTGGTACATCGCGGTGGTGTCCTCGGGCACGGAGATCTGCGGCCACCGGCGCCGTACCTCGTCGGCGTCCAGCAGCTCGTACGGGATGCCCTCGGCGTCCAGGCTCTGCCAGTAGTCGGTCAGCGGGATCGAGGAGTCGCGCGGACACAGGTCCACACCGCCGGTGGTGGTGACGAACCGCTCGTCGGCGGAGCGCTCCAGATGGGCCCAGTCGTCGTAGGCGTGCCGGGTGAGGCGGACGTAGTCGGGCCGGTGGTAGCTGTGGCGCAGGATGCGCGAGGTGTCGTGGGAGGCTCCGCGGTCATGGCCGAAGGAGAACTGTTCCAGGCCGAGCACCCGCTGCCCGGAGGCGGCCAGGTGCCATGCGGTGGCGGAGCCCAGACCGCCCAGGCCGACAACGATGACGTCGAACGACTCGGTCCCGTGGTGCGCGTTCATGGATTGGCCTCTCGACGCGGAGCTCGTGCCACCCGTGTCCCGGTGTATGAGGCAGGAAGCCACGGTGGCGGAAGGGGAGCTCGGTAACTACTCGTGGTGAGGAGCTGGGCCCGGCGGCCGAGGCACGGGATGACCCTGCCGCGTGGCCCGCAGGCTTATCGGTTACTGAACGACGATGTAGTACGCGTTCCGCGCTTGTCAATAGCGGAGGGTCGGGCGGAGTGTCCGCCGTGTCCTGCGGAAGGCGTGCTCAGGCAGTGCTCGGGCAGTGCTCGGGCAGGCGAGGGCCCGGCCGGGGCCCGGGAAGCCGGTGCCGCTCAACGGAAGAGGGCTGGATTCGGCAGCGGCGGGGAATCGCGGCGGGGAGCCGAGGCCGCGCCGCTCAGTCGCGCTCCAGATCGGTGCTCTTCAGGCCCAGCTCACGGGCGACGATCTGGCGCGACCAGTCGGCCGCCTGCTTACGGTCCTGGGTGCCCCGGTGCACGATGGTCTGCACGGCCACCCCGTCCAGCAGAGCGGTGATACGCCACACCGCGCCCCGCGGGTCGTCGGTGGTGAACTCTTTCGCGTCCACACCGTCCTGGATGACCGCGGTCAGCGCCTCTTTCCAGCGCAGGTCCAGCTCCCGGCCGACCTTGCGCAGGGTGGGCTCCCGCAGTGCGCCCGCCCAGCCCTCGATCCACAGGGTCCAGCCCTTGGCCTGCCCGGTCGGCGCGTACCAGTCCAGCGCGGTGCGCAGCCGCTCCAGTGCGGTGGGCGCCCCGGCGGTGAGGTGGTCCAGGTGGTCCAGCTCGCGCTGGACGGCCCAGGCGAAGGCTTCGGCGATCAGCGTTTCCTTGTTCTGGAAGTGGTAGATCACCAGCGCCGGGCTGACCGACAGCTCGCGGGCCACATCGGAGATCCGCAGGGGGTGGATGCCCTGCTTCTTGATCTGGGAGACGGTGGCGCGAAGGATCTCCCCCCGGCGCAGACTCGGGTCCTTACGGCTGCGTGTCACGCCATGAGGATAGGACATGTCCCGCCGCCGCCCCCAGGGGTCTTCCGGTCGCGGCCGTGACCGGGTGCTGAACGGGCGGCCAGCGAAGTGTCCCGGGGTCATTGACAAAGTGCGAGGAAGAATCCACGATGCTGACGGATTAACTGTACGGCCAGTCAGTAAAGAGCGGACCGGAGCGGCGCTGCCAGGCCACCGGAACCCCGATGCCCCGGCCCCACCGGGTCCGCCCGCAGTCACGGCGCCCGGCGCTCCTTCTCCCCAGCGCCACCCTCACCGCCCCCTCCGCCGAGAGGAGCCGCAGCACCCATGCCCATCACCTCGCCCCCCGCCGGTACCCGGCGCACCGGGCTCGCCGCCTTCCGCGATCCGGCATCCGTGGCCGTCGTCGGTGCCTCGGCCAATCCGTCGAAATGGGGATACTGGCTGGCCCGCGGCGCCCTGGCGGGGCGGGACCGGAGGACGGTGCATCTGGTCACCCGCGGCGGTGGCGAGATCCTCGGCGCCCCCACCGCCGCCTCGCTCGGCGACCTCCCCGAGGTCCCCGAACTGGTCGCGCTCTGCGTCCCCGCCGCACACCTGGACGCCGTCGTCGACGAGGCCCTGGAACTGGGCGTACGCGGGCTGCTGGGCATCACCGCCGCGGTCCACGACGAGCGGCGGCTCGCCGCCAAGGTGGCCGCCGCCGGTGCCAGGATGATCGGCCCGAGCAGCCTCGGCCTGTTCGACGCCGCCACCTCCCTGCACATCGCCTGGGGCGACTTCACCGCCGGGGGACTGGCCGTGGTCTCCCAGAGCGGACAGGTGGGCAGTGAGATAGCCCTGCTCTCCCAGCGCTCCGGCCTCGGGATATCCCGGTTCGTCTCGGTCGGCAGCCAGCTCGACGTCACCATGGCCGACCTCCTGGAGGACCTCGTCGACCACGAGCTGACCCGTGCGGTCGGGGTCTACCTCGAGAGCTTCCACGAGGGCGGACGTGTTTTCGACGCCCTGCGCGCGCTGCGTGCGGCCGGTAAGCCGGTCGTCCTGCTCGCCGCCGGGGACAGCGAGGCCGGGGCCCGCGCGGCGCGCTCCCACACCAGCGCCCTC
Organism: Streptomyces cucumeris; assembly: GCF_024295805.1. Lineage (GTDB taxonomy): Bacteria > Actinomycetota > Actinomycetes > Streptomycetales > Streptomycetaceae > Streptomyces > Streptomyces cucumeris. Next base: position 38,996 of record NZ_JANCLX010000033.1, on the reverse strand, counting down.
ACCTCGCCGATGGAACTCGTCGACGCCGCCTGCCGGGCCGCCGGGGCCCTGCGCGTCCCCACCCCCGCGGCGCTGGTGGACGTGGCCGCGCAACTGCTGACCACCACCCTGCCCACCGGGCCGCGCGTCGCCGTCGTCAGTGACAGCGGCGGCCAGGGCGCCCTGGCCGCCGACCGCGCCACCCGGCACGGGCTGACCGTTCCGGAGCTCGGCGGACCGCTCGCCTCGGAGCTGGCCCGCCGGCTGCCGGACGGCGCCGCCACCGCCAACCCCGTCGACCTCGCCGGCGGAGGGGAACGCGATCTCACCAGCTACCGCGACGTGGTCGCGGCCCTCCTCGGCTCCGGTGACGTCGACAGCGTCGTGCTCACCGGCTACTTCGGCACCTACGGCCTGGACAGCCCGCCGCTGGCAGCCGCGGAGGCACAGGTGGCGCGGGAGCTCGGCGAGCTGACCCGGCGCCACGGACGGCCCCTGCTCGTCCACTCCATGGGCGCCCACAGCGACACCGCCGCCGTCCTGCGCGCGGCCGGTGTCCCCGTCTTCGCCACCATCGACTCCGCCACCACCGCCCTGGCCGGGGCCCACGCCCTGCACCAGCATCCCGGGCGGCCCCCGTACGGCACCCCGGCCGAGCGCCGCACCCGGCCCCGGGGCTTCTGGGACACCCGCGCGCTGCTCCGCGACGCCGGTATCGCCTTCCCCGCGGCGTACCGGGTCCATGACGCCGGAGAGCTCGAAGCCGCCGCCGGACGGCTCCATCCGCCTTACGTCCTCAAAGCCTCCTGGCTGGAGCACAAGAGCGAGGCGGGCGGGGTGGTGACCGGCCTCCAGGACACCGCCGGAGCCCTGCGCGCCTTCACCGGCATGCACACGAGGCTCGGCGACGGACCGTATGTGCTCGAGGAGCAGGACGTCCGCGCCGATGTCGTCGAAGTGATCGTCGGCGCGCGCCGGGACGCCCGGCTCGGTCCGATGGTGATGGTGGGCGCGGGCGGCACGGAAGCCGAACTGCACCGCGACGTGGTCACCGAATGCGCGCCGGTCGACGCGGAGCGGGCCCACGCGATGATCCGGCGGCTGCGCTGCGCCCCGCTGCTCGCGGGGTGGCGCGGACGGCCCGCCACCGATATCGGGGCGCTGGCCGACGTGGTCGCCGCCGTCTCCCGTCTCATCGCACAACTCGACGGTTCACAGGTGGAGTTGGAGATCAACCCGCTCCGGGTGGCACCGGACGGCGCCCTCGCCGTCGACGCCCTGCTCCTGGACGCGGCCCCCGGCGCCATCACCGACCGCCCCGACAACGACACCCCGGCCGACACCCCCGCCGACAGTCCCGACACCCACAGCGCGGCCTCCTCCAGCACGGCCCCCGACCCCAAGGGAAACCCATGAGCCACCAGATACAGGCCGACGAATTCACCGGCCGGACAGCACTGGTCACCGGCGGCGGATCAGGCATCGGCCGTGCCGTCGCACAGCGCTGGGCCGCCGGAGGCGGCCATGTCACCGTCCTCGGGCGCCGCGAGGAGGCACTGCGGGAGACCGTGGGCCTGATCGAGGCGGCGGGAGGCCGTGCCGACGCGGTGACCTGCGATGTCCGCGACGCCGCCGCGGTGGACGCCGCCGTGGACCAGGTGGCCGACCGCCACGGCCGTCTCGACGTCCTGGTCAACAACGCCGCGGGCAACTTCGTGGTGCCCGCCGAGGACCTCTCCCCGGGCGGCTGGAAGGCCGTCGTGGACATCGTCCTCAACGGCACCTTCCACTGCACCCGCGCCGCCGCCCGCCATATGCTCCCCGCCGGCCGCGGCGCCGTGCTCAACGTGATCGCCAGCTACGCCTGGCACGGCCACCCGGGCACCGTGCACAGCGCCGCCGCCAAGGCCGGTGTGCTCGCCATGACCCGCACCCTGGCCGTGGAGTGGGGCGGGCGCGGGGTGCGCCTGAACTGCATCGCCCCCGGCCCCACCGAGACCGACGGCGCCTCCGCCGCCCTGTGGCCCACCGAAGCGGCGCGGACCCGGGTCATGGGCAGCGTTCCGGCCGACCGGTTCACCACCCCGGAGGAAGTGGCCGAATCCGCGGCGTTCCTCGTCAGCGACCGCGCCGCGTACGTCACCGGCGATGTCCTCGTCGTGGACGGGGGCCAGTGGCTCGGCAAGGCGATCTACACCACCGGACAGGACGACCGCTGATGACCGACCAGCTCACCGGCGGGCAGGCGTTGGTCGCCGCCCTGGAAGCGCACGGCACGGACACCGTCTTCGGCATCCCGGGCACCCACAACCTGCCCGTGTACGCCGCCCTCGCCGACTCCCCGATCCGCCACATCCTGCCCCGCCACGAACAGGGCGCCGGTTTCGCCGCCGACGGCTGGGCCCGGGTCACCGGGCGCCCCGGGGTGTGCGTCACCACCACCGGGCCCGCCGTCCTCAACGCCGCGACCGCGGCCGCCCAGTCCTACTCCGACTCCGTCCCGGTCCTGCTCATCTCCCCGGGGCTGCCACTGGGCCACCCCGGCCGGGGCAACGGCTATCTGCACGAGGTCAAGGACCAGCGTGCGGCCCTCGATGCCATCGTGGCCTACAGCCACCGGGTCACCAGCGTCGCGGAGATCCCGCTGGCCGTCGCGCACGCCTTCGCCGCCATGACCGGCGGACGGCCCCGCCCGGTGCACCTGGAGATCCCGCTCGATCTGCTCGACGCCACCGCGCCGGTCGAGGTGGCCGTAACCACACCGGTGGCCCCGGTGGCCGCCGGACGGGCCCAGATCGCCGCCGCCACCACGGCACTCGCCGCCGCGCGGCGACCGGTGATCATCGCCGGAGGGGGCAGCAGCGGCGCCGCCCACTCCCTGCGCCACGTGGCCGAACGGCTCGGCGCGCCCGTGGTCACCACCGCCAACGGCAAGGGCACCTTCCCCGACGGCCACCCGCTGGCCATCGGCGCCGGACTGCACCACACCGCGGTACGCGAACTGGTGGCCGGAAGCGATGTGGTGCTCGCCGTCGGCACCGAACTGGCCCCGGCCGACCTGTGGTTCGGTCCGCTGGACATCCCCGGCACTCTCATCCGTATCGACATCGACGCGCAGGCGCTCACCACCAACGCGCTGCCGGACATCGGCCTCGTCGCCGACGCCGCCGAGGCCCTCAAGGCCCTCGGCACCCGGCTCGAGGCGGCCCGCACCACCGGCCCGGCGGACCCCGGACGGGCCGCCGCCGCACGCCGGGACTTCACCGCCGCCGCGCGCGCCGAGGGCGCCGACTACCTCGGTCTCACCGCGGCGCTCGGCCAGGCCCTGGGGCGCGACGGCATCCTCGCCGGGGACTCCACCATGGCCTGCTACTACGGCGCGCTGTCCAATCTGCCCGCGCACCATCCGCGTTCGTTCCTCTACCCGACCGGTCTCGGCACCCTCGGCTACGGTCTGCCCGCCGCCATCGGAGCCAAGGTGGCCCGTCCCGACGCGCCCGTGGTCGCCCTCCACGGTGACGGCGGTCTGATGTTCACCGTCCAGGAGCTGGCCACCGCCGCCCAGCTGCGACTGCCGCTCCCGGTGGTCGTCTGGGACAACGGCGGCTACGGCGAGATCCGCAACGAGATGGCCGACCGCGGCGACCCCGTCCACGCGGTCGATCTGCCCGCCCCCGACTTCCCGGCGCTGGCCCGCTCGATGGGCTGCCACGGGGTGCGCGCCGAGGACGCCGCACAACTGGCCACGGCGCTGCAGACCGGACTCGGCTCCGACCGCCCCACCCTCATCCACCTGCCAGGAGGAACACCGTGAACGCCGTGACCGAACCGTGGCCGCTGACCGAAGAGCAGCGCGCGATCATCGACCTGTGCCGTGACTTCGCCCGTAACGAGATCCGTCCGCGCGCCCGCGAGGTGGACGAGGCGGACGTCGTCACCCCCGTCGACATCTGGCAGAAGGCGGCGCAGGTCGGCATCACCGACTTCATGCTGCCCACGGACATCGGCGGCGGCGGGTTCACCGATGTCTTCACCCAGTGTCTGGTCCAGGAAGAGCTGTGCTTCGGCGACCCGGGCATCGGCAACCTGGTGTGCTCCAACGGGTTCTTCGCCGACCCCGTCCTGGAACTGGGCACCGAGGAGCAGCAGAAGAAGTGGCTCGGCCCGCTGACGGGTCCCGAGGCCCCGATGACCGCGCTGGCCACCACCGAACCCGGCTCGGGCTCCGACGCCGCGTCGATCAGGACCACCGCGCGCCGCACCGGCACCGGATACGTCCTCAACGGCCAGAAGGCGTGGATCTCCAACGCCGGAACGGCCAGGTTCTTCGTGGTGTTCGCCAAGACCGACCCCACCCAGCGGTCCAAGGGCGTCTCCGCCTTCCTGCTGGACGCCGATACCCCCGGGCTCACGGTCGGTGAGCCGATGCGGAAGATGGGCCAGCGCGCCATCGTCTGCCGTGAGGTGTTCTTCTCCGATGTGGAGGTGCCGGAGGAGAACCGGCTGGGCGACGAGGGCCAGGGTTTCCGCGGCCTGATGCGGACGTTCGACATCTCCCGCATCGTCCTGGGCGCGGCGGCCGTCGGCGCCGCCCGCGCGGCGTACGAGTACGCCCGCGACTACGCGCGCACCCGCGTCCAGTTCGACAAGCCCATCATCGAACACCAGGCCGTGGCCTTCCGCCTCGCCGACATGGCCGCCCGGATCGAGGCGTCCCGGCTGCTGGTGCTGAGCGCCGCCCGCGCGGTCGACGCCGGGGCCCCCGTCACCGGAGCGGCCGCCATCGCCAAGCTGACCGCCTCCGAGACCTCGATGTTCTGCACCTGGGGTGCCGTCCAGACCCTCGGCGGCTGGGGCTACTCCCGTGAGTACCCGGTGGAGCAGTGGATGCGCGACGCCAAGCTGGAGGAGATCGAGGAGGGCACCTCCGACATCATGCGCCTGGTCATCTCCCGCAACCTGCCCTGACCTGCTCCGACCACCACCCCCACGAATGACACCGGAAAGAAGAGGCTCAAGGACATGGCACACGAGGTACGAGGCGTGGTCGCACGCGCCAAGGGCGAACCCGTCCGGCTCGAGACGATCCTGGTACCGGATCCCGGACCCGGTGAGGCCCTGGTGAAGGTGCAGGCGTGCGGTGTCTGCCACACCGATCTGCACTACCGCGAGGGCGGTATCAACGACGACTTCCCGTTCCTCCTCGGCCATGAGGCCGCCGGAACCGTCGAGACGGTCGGGGAGGGGGTGACCGATGTCGCCCCGGGTGACTTCGTCATCCTCAACTGGCGTGCGGTGTGCGGCAACTGCCGTGCCTGCCGCCGCGGCCGTCCCTGGTACTGCTTCAACACCCACAACGCCCACCAGCGGATGACCCTCGCCGACGGCACCGAGCTCTCCCCGGCGCTGGGGATCGGTGCCTTCGCCGAGAAGACGCTCGTCGCCGCCGGCCAGTGCACCAAGGTCGATCCGGCCGCCGCGGCCACCGCGGCCGGGCTCCTGGGCTGCGGGGTGATGGCCGGTCTGGGCGCCGCCATCAACACCGGCGGGGTCGGCCGCGGTGACTCGGTGGCCGTCATCGGCTGCGGTGGGGTCGGCGCCGCCGCGATCTCGGGATCGGCCCTCGCCGGGGCGGCCCGCATCATCGCCGTCGACATCGACGACCGGAAACTCGCCACGGCCCGCGGACTCGGCGCCACCCACACCGTCAACTCCGCCACCGCCGATGCCGTCGACGCCATCCGGGAACTCACCGACGGCAACGGGGCGGACGTGGTCATCGACGCCGTCGGCCGGCCCGAGACCTATGAGCAGGCGTTCTACGCCCGGGACCTGGCCGGGACCGTCGTCCTGGTGGGAGTGCCCACCCCGGAGATGAAGCTGGAACTGCCGCTGCTCGACGTCTTCGGCCGCGGTGGCGCCCTCAAGTCCTCCTGGTACGGGGACTGTCTGCCCTCCCGGGACTTCCCGATGCTCATCGACCTGTACACCCAGGGCCGTCTGGACCTGGACGCCTTCGTCACCGAGACCATCGGACTCGACGAGGTGGAGCAGGCGTTCACCCGGATGCACCAGGGCGATGTGCTGCGCTCGGTGGTGGTCCTGTGAGCGGCGCCGCCCGTATCGACCACCTCGTCACCTCCGGCACCTTCAGCCTCGACGGCGGCACCTGGGACGTGGACAACAACGTCTGGATCGTCGGCGATGACACCGAGGCGCTGGTCATCGACCCCGCCCATGACGCCGAAGCCGTCCTCCGGGCGCTCGGCGGCCGCCGGGTCACCGCCATCGTGTGCACCCATGCCCACGACGACCACATCAACGCCGCCCCCGCGCTCGCCGAACGCACCGGGGCGCCCGTTCTGCTCCACCCCGACGACCTGGAGCTGTGGCACCGGACCCACCCCGGCCGGACGCCGGACGGGGAGCTGGCCCACGGCCAGGAGCTCATGGTGGCCGGGATCGGTCTGACCGTGCTGCACACCCCCGGCCACGCGCCGGGCGCGGTCTGCCTCTACGCACCGGCGCTGGACACCGTCTTCACCGGGGACACCCTTTTCCAGGGCGGACCCGGTGCCACCGGCCGGTCCTTCTCCGATTTCCCGACCATCATCGAATCGATCCGGAACCGGTTGCTCCCGCTGCCGCCCGGGACCACGGTCCGCACCGGCCACGGGGACTCCACCACCGTCGAAGCCGAGGCGCCGCGGCTCCAGGAGTGGATCGCCCGCGGCCACTGAGGGCCGGTGCGCGGGGCGGTGGCGGTCACCGCCCCGCCCCGGCTTCCGCGAGCCCCAGCCGGGCCAGCCGCTCCGCGGCCCCGGTGAGCGCGGAGAGCACCTCCGCCAGGTCCGGGGGCGCCGCCGCCTCGTTCCACACCGCGGTGTAGCGGCACATCGGGGCGTCTTCCAGCTCGAGCGCCACCAGTCCCAGCAGGGGATGGGCGGTGTAGGACACCGGCCGGAGCATCACCGTCGCTCCGGCCGTGAGCCGTGCGTGGGCCACGCTCAGCCAGGTCTCGTGGACCGCCGGTACCCCGCCCACCGACGCCGCCAGGGCGTGCACCGCATGCCAGTGTCCCGGATGGCTCGACCGCGGCCATGTCAGCCACTCGTACCCGGCCAGTTCCGCCAGCCGTACCCGGCGCCGGACCGCCAGCGGATGGCCGGGGCCCACCACCGCGCACCACGGCTCGCCGCCCACTTCATGCCCGGCCAGTCCGTCCACCCCGGACTCCAGCTCCAGACCCACCCCCAGATGCACCCGTCCTTCGGCCACCGCCGCGCGCAGACCCGTCTCGGTGTGCTCCTCGGTCCGCAGCCGCACTGCCGGATCCCCGGCGTCGAGCAGCCCGGCGGCACATGGCAGCAGCCAGTACGCGGCCGTCGGCGTATGGCCCACCTTCACCGTCCGGCCGCCGTCCTGCGCCCCCAGCTCCCGGGCCGCGCTGATGGCGTCGTCCAGGGCCCGCAGCACCGGCCGAACCCGGTCGTGCAACTCCCTTCCGGCGGCGGTCAGTTGTACGTTCCGCGTGGTGCGCCGGAACAGCTCCGTACCCACCGCGTGTTCCAGCGCCCGCACCTGGGAGGAGACGGCCTGCTGGGTGAGGTACAGCCGGGCTCCGGCCCGGGTGAAGCTCATCTCCTGTGCCACCGTCAGAAACGATCTGAGCCTGCGGATGTCGATCAGGTCGGCATCCGGTGTCTCGCCGCCCATACCCTTCCCCTCTCTGGCACACCGCCGGTGAACAGCGGTCCGGAGCCATGAGATCGCGGCACGTCGACGACGGTCTCCTGGTCAGGACCAAGCCTCACCCGCGGCGGGGGGACGCCACCACCACCTTGTCGCAATCGGACAACAACCCTCCCGGTACGGATGGCGACAGCGCGCCCCGGGCCACGCTGAGTAGGCGTACGGCGCCGTGCCGTGTGCGCCGCCCGCGGCCGTGCCGCGCCGCCGACCAGGCCACATTGCACGCTCGGGCGGCCGACGGGATGCTGGAGGTGTCTGCCCCGCGGCGTGCGCTCACCCGTCGGGCCGCTGACGGGTGTCCGGGCGCCGGCGCACAACCTGGAGATCGCCATGGACGCCGGAACTCTCGAAACGATGCGGACCTCGTTGCGCGGACCGGTCATCGGCCCGCGGGACGCCGACTACGCCAGCACCCGCCAGGTGTACAACGCCATGATCGACCGGCATCCCGCCGCCTTCGTGCCCTGCGCGGACGCCGCCGACGTCATGGCCGCCGTCACCTTCATCCGTGACCACGGACTGGAACTCGCCGTCCGGGGCGGCGGTCACAGCGGGCCGGGCCTGTGTCTGGTGGAGGACGGCGTCACGATCGACCTGTCGCCGATGACCTGGGTGCGCGTGGACCCGGAGGCCAGGACGGCCGAGGTCGGCGGTGGCAGCCACCTCGGCGACCTCGACCACGCCACCCACCCCTTCGGACTGGCCACCCCCACCGGCATCATCTCGATGACCGGAGTCGGCGGACTGACCCTCGGCGGCGGCCACGGCTACCTCACCCGCAAGTACGGCCTCACCGCGGACAACCTGCTGTCCGCGGACGTGGTCCTGGCCGACGGGGGCTTCGTCACCGCCAGCGAGACCGAACACCCGGAGCTGTTCTGGGCGCTGCGCGGAGGCGGCGGCAACTTCGGCATCGTGACCTCCTTCACCTATCGGCTCCACCCCGTGGACACGGTCGGGGTGGGCATGACGGTCTGGCCGGTCGAGCGCACCCGGGATGTCCTCATGTGGTACCGCGAGTTCCTGCCCCAGGCGCCGGACGATGTGTACGGCTTCTTCGCCCTGTTCACCATCCCGCCCGCACCACCGTTCCCCGTGGAGCTCCACGGGCGGAAGATGTGCGGGGTGGTGTGGTGTCACACCGGCGGCCTCGGCCACTTCGAGGAGGCGTTCGCCGCGGTACGCGAGCCCGGCCCCCCGGCCTTCCACTTCACGTCGCCGATGCCCTATCCGGCGCTGCAGAGCATGCTCGACCTGGTGATCCCCAGTGGCTACCAGTGGTACTGGCGGGGCGACTTCTTCGACTCCATCCCGGACGCCGCCGTGGACGTGCACCAGAAGTACGGTGAGCGTCTCCCCACCCCGCTCTCCCTGATGCACCTGTACCCGGTCGACGGCGCGGCCCACCGGCCGGGTCCGGATGACACGGCCTGGAGCTACCGTGACGCCGTCTGGTCCGGTGTCTTCGCCGGAGTCGACCCCGACCCGGCCAACGCCGGGGCCATCACCCGGTGGTGCGTGGACTACTGGGAGGAGATGCACCCGTACTCCATGGGCGGTTCGTATGTGAACTTCATGGGCGCGGGAGAGGGGCAGGAGCGGGTCCGCGCCACCTACCGCGACCACTATGACCGCCTCGCGCGCGTCAAACGCGCCTACGACCCCGACAACCTCTTCCACGCCAACCAGAACATCCGCCCGGCCGTCGCGGCCTGACCGCGCGGCGACACCCCGGCCACCGGTCGTGGACCGCGCCCCTCAGCCCGTCGTCAGCCGGTGCGCCTCACCATCGGTGACGGGGGCGCCGGAGGTGACGGAGTGCAGCACCTGGGCGAGGACCTCGGCTCCGCGCACCACCCGTGGCCCCGGCCGGTTGAAGTACGCCGGGCCGTCCACCACCCACACCTCACCCGCGCGCACGGCGGGCAGACCGTCCCAGCCGGGCAGCCGGAACAGCAACTCCCTCTCCTGTTCGGTGCGTTGCGGGCTGAAGCCGCAGGGCATCAGTACGATGACCTCCGGCCGGGCGGCGCGCACCGCCTCCCAGTCCACCGGTTCGGTGTGTTCGCCCGGCGCGGCGAGCAGCGGATCGCCACCGGCGTGGGTGATCTGCTCGGGCACCCAGTGGCCCGCGGGCCACACCGGGTCCAGCCATTCGATGGCGGCCACCCGGCGGCGCGGGCGCCCGGCGGTGGCCCGCCCCACCGCCGCCAGCCGGTTCCGCAGCACACGGCACCGCTCCTCCGCGACCTCCGGTACGCCCAGCTCCCGGCCGACCCTGAGCAGACAGTCCAGGACGTCGTCCAGGGTGCGCGGTTCCAGGCTGAGCACCCGTGGACCCGGACCGCCGTCGAGCACCCGCAGCGCCCGGGACACCGTGTCGTAGGAGACGGCGCACACATCGCACAGGTCCTGGGTGAGCACCACGTCCGGGGCCAGGCCCGCGAGCGCCTCGGTGTCCAGCGTGTACAGCGATGAGCCCCGGTGGGTGGCACCGCCGACCGCGTCGGAGATCTCACGGCTCGTCATGGCGTCGGTGGACAGGGTGGAGGCGGTGACCACCGGGACCCGGTCGACCTCGCCCTCGGGCCAGTCGCACTCATGGGTGCGGCCCACCAGGTCCGGGAGCAGGCCGAGCTCGGCCACGATGTCGGTGGCGGCCGGGAGCAGGGAGACGATGCGCATGTCCGTGAGCCTACGAGCCCGTCCGCCGGAGGTCACCCGCTGCCATCGGCCACCGGGGGCTCGTACGCCGTGACCGCCTCGGTGTCCACACCGATCGGCGGGCCCGACGACGCGCCGCCCAGGGAGCCGAGCGCGGTGTCCCGGCCGGGCAGGGGCCGGGCGAAGAACACCGCGTCCTCGGCGGCGACGGGGTCGGGCGCCGAGCCCCGCCACACCACCACGGGGGCACCGTTGGGACACACCTCGGCGCAGGCACCGCAGTCGATGCACTCGCCGGGGTGGATGTAGAGCTTGCGGTGGCCTTCGTAGATGCAGTCCACTGGACAGACCTCCACGCAGGAGCCGTCCATCTCATCCACGCAGCTCTCACCGATCGCGTAGGGCATCGCCGGTCTCCTTCTCCTGGGTGTTCCCGAACTGCCCGGCGTCATCCGTGGAGTGGCCGGGGAAGAGGTCGGCCGCGGGGTCGAGGCTGACGGCCGCGTTGGCCACCGCCGTGGCGGCCTCGCCGAAGCCCACGGACATCAGCCGGACCTTGCCCGGGTACTCCGTGATGTCCCCGGCGGCGAAGATGCCCGGCACACTGGTGGCCATCCGGCTGTTCACCACGATCCTGCGGTCCGCGATGTCCAGTCCCCAGCGCTCCAGTGGTCCGAGGCTGGCGGTGAAGCCCAGGGCGGCGATCACCGACTGACACGGGATCTCCTCGGTCTCGCCGGAGGTCCGGTCGACCAGACGCACCCCGTCGACCCGGGCCCCGCCGAGCACCGCCTCGATCTCCGTGTTCACGCGGATGTCCACGCCCGCTTCGGCCGCCGCGCGCACACCGGCCCGGTGGGCCCGGAACGCGGTGCGCCGGTGCACCAGGGTGATCCGCCCGGCGAGGGGCGCGAGGGCGAGGGCCCAGTCCACGGCGCTGTCGCCGCCTCCGGCCACCACCACCTCACGCCCCCGGTGCACCTCGGGGTCGGGGACGAAGAAGTCCACGCCCCGGCCGGTGAAGTGTGCGGCGGCCGGAAGCGGCCGGGGGACGAACCGGCCGATGCCCGCGGTGACGACGATGGCGCCCGCCGCCACCCGCGTCCCCCGCTGCGAGACGACCGCGATCCGCCCCTCCGGCGCGTGCCACAGGGTGTCCGCCTGGTGTCCGAGCAGCAGCCGGGGCCCGAACTGTGCGGCCTGCCGGGCCAGGCCTTCGACAAGCCCCCGCCCCCGGACCGCGGGGAATCCTGCGACATCGTGGATCAGCTTCTCGGGGTAGAGCGCGCTGATCTGGCCGCCCACCTCGGGGAGGGAGTCCATCACCGCCACGCTCAGGCCGCGGAAGCCCGCGCAATAGGCGGCGTAGAGGCCGACCGGTCCGGCACCCACCACCAGGATGTCCACGGACACCGGGTCGGCCGGGCTTTCCTTCGATGGCGCGGTGCTGTGGGCGTCCATCGGCGAACACCTCCTCCTGCTCCGAGGCATGTCGATCACCGTGACTTGCCTTCGTTCTGCGCGGTCATTAAACTGACCGCCGGTCACACTTCTGTTTCCTCACTCATCGGTGGTCCCTGTGGCGGCGAACCCGAAGTCGTCTTCGGCATCCGGCTCGAAGACGTCCTCGACGTCCGGACAGCCCGCGGTGCGGCGGCGGGCGCGCGGTATCAAGACGCGCGAGCGCATCATCGAGGTCGCCATGCGGCGCTTTGCCGACGAGGGCTACCACGGGACGCGGGTCGACCGTGTCGCGCAGGAGATCGGGATCTCGAAGGCGTCGGTCTTCCAGCACTTCGGGACCAAGGAGGAGCTGTTCGTCTCCGCGTTCCGGAAGGCCGTGGAGACTTTTCCCGCCTATCTCGACGCCCCGGACGAGGTGCTGGCCGAGGGTTTCTTCGCCACGCTGGAGTACTGGCTGAACCGGACCGAGGGGTACATCCAGGAGGACTGGGTGCCCTACCGGGTGGCCCTGCTCGGTTCACATGCGGTGGAGCTGTCGGTCAAGCGGGAGATCAACCGGTTCCTGGCGGAGGAGGACCCGTACGGCACCTTCGCCTTCGTGCGGTTCGGCGTCGAACGGGGCGAGGTCCGCGACGACATCGCCATCGACATGATCGTGGCCATGGTCGACTGGCTGGTGGAGCGGATCCAGGACGCACTGGTCACCGAGGAGCTCGACCCGGGGCTGTTCCACCACCCCGGCCGCGCGGGCGAGACCACGTCGGCCAGGATGGCCCAGTTCCTGGAGCTGGTGCGCAGCGCCATCGGGGTGCGCTGAGCGCACGGCCCGGGGTCCGGACCGTCGGTCAGTCATCTGCGAGCCTTTCCCGGACGTAGCGGCGGATGTCCAGGGAGTAGTCCTCCATCGGGGCGTAGTAGCCGGAGGTGAACGGCCGGGACGCCATGCCCCGCTGCACGCTCTCGCAGATCCGCCAGTCCTGGCGGTTCACGAGGTCCCAGAAGTCCACCGCGTCCGACGCGTCGAACTCCGGGCGCTCCATCTCGGCCGGATCGAAGAGGAAGTCGCAGGTGATGACCGTGCGATGGGGGCCGTCCGGCCACAGCAGGAACGCCGCCACATGGTCGGCGGAGCAGCTGAGGAACATATTCGGGTAGATCAGTTCGCCCTTGTGCCGCTCCCGTTCCTCCTCCGACAGCTCCGGGAACGGCCGGCGGTCGCTGGTGCCGGAGAAGGTGAAGGTCCAGGCGCCCTCCCGGTGGGGCACACCGCCCTCCCAGTCGAGCCCGGCGCCGCCGTCCTCACGGAACGCCGGGACCAGTTCGCAGAGTTCGGGATGGACCGGTCCGCAGTGGTAGCACTCGTTGTAGTTCTCCGCCACCACCTTCCAGTTGGCGGCCACGTCATAGGTGATCCGCCGTGCCGTCCGCAGCCGGCCGAGGGGATAGCGGCGCAAGTTCTCCGGGACAGGCCCGAGTTGGTCCTCCAGAGGACCCGCCTGTGCCGGTGAGAGGTTCACGAAGACGAAGCCGCCCCAGGTGGCGACGCCCACCTCGTGCAGGGACAGCTCGTCACGGCGTACACCGTGGCGTTCGTCGAGGAAACGCGCCTGGCGCAGCTCACCGCTGAGCGCGTACGTCCAGGCGTGGAACGGGCAGACGATGGCTCCCCGGAAACGTCCGCTGCGGCAGGGCGGTTCCCCGTCCGCGGCCTCGGCCGGGGGATCGGCGACGAGCTGGGCGCCGCGGTGGCGGCACACGTTGTAGAAGCCCTTGAGGGATCCGTCCCTGTCGCGGACGACCAGGACGCTCTCGCCGACCACGTCGACCCGGAGGTAGTCCCCACGGTCCGGCAGCGACTCCTCCCGGCCCACGCAGAACCACTCGCGGGTGAAGATCCGCTCCCGCTCACGCCGCCACGTGTCCGCCGAGAGGTAGGCGTCGCCGGGGAGGGTGCGCTCCATCGGGGTGTCGTCCGATGCGTCGCCGCCGACGTCCGGATCCGTGGCGGGGGTGGTGTTCGAGGCTGATACGGCACTTTTGTAACCCATGGTCACCTCATTCTCCGGGTGGTGCGGCCCAGTGTAGACAGAGATATTTCAAGATCGCACTAACTTTTGCGACCCGAGGTCAGTTAACTCGGCACACACCGCTTCGCGGTCCGGGAGCGGGCGGGCGCTCAGCCGCGGCGGTTGTGGGTGCCGGGGGTGTAGCCGAAGGCGCGGCGGAAGACATCGATGAACGCGCTGGTCGACGCCCATCCGCAGCGGTGGGCCACGGAGGTGACGGGCAAGCCGTCGGCCAGCATCCGCAGCGCGTGGAAGAGCCGTGACTGGGTGCGCCACTGGGGAAACGTCATACCCAGCTCGGAGCGGAACAGACGGCTGAGCGTGCGTTCGCCGACCCCCGTCGCCGCACCCAGCGCGGCCAGGGTGCGCGGGTCCTCCGGGTGGTCGTGGACGAGTGCGCACACGGCCGCCAGGCGCGGATCGCCGGGGGCCGGCAGATGGACGGGCGCTTGCGGACAGGCGCGCAACTGGTCGCGCAGCACGGCCCGCAGACGGCGGCGCTCGGCGCTGGTGTCCTCCGGCGAGCGGGTGTAGGCGAGGATCAGCTCGCGCAGCAGCGGACTGACGCCGAGCACGGTCGGGGCGTCCAGGCCGAGCGGGTTGTCATCGGGGGGCAGCCCCACCAGATGCAGGTCGAGGGTGCCGTGCGCACGGTGGGCGTGGACCGTTCCCGCCGGGACCCACAGGGCGCGGGTACCGGGTGCGAACCAGGTGCCCGCGTCCGTGGTGACGGCGACCACGCCGGACCCCGCGTAGATGATCTGGTGCTCGTCATGGCGGTGCGCGTCGATGCCCTCCCCGGCGGCCAGCGTCCGGGCGCGGGTCGGGGCCTTCGGCGTATGGCGGATATCCGGCATCGATTGGCACTTTATCGGAAGCGGGACACCCTGCCGCAGGCCCACGATCGAGAGGTGCCGACCACCAAGACCCCGTCACGCCACCGGCCCATCACGCTGATGTCCGTCGGACACGCCTGCGTGGACATCTACCAGGGAGCGGTGGCCGCGCTGGTCCCGTTCTTCGTCTCCGAGCGCGCGTACACCTACGCCGCCGCCTCCGGTGTCGTGCTCGCCGCCACCCTGCTGTCGTCCGTGGTCCAGCCGCTGTTCGGAGCGGTCACCGACCGCTGGGCCCTGCCCTGGCTGCTGCCGGTGAGCACACTGGCGGCCGGGACGGGCGTCGCCCTGAGCGGCCTCGGCGGCTCCTACCCCCTCACCCTCCTCGCCGTCGCGGTGACCGGCATCGGTGTCGCCGCCTACCACCCCGAGGCGGCGCGGGTGGCCCGTGAGGTCAGCCGCGGCAGCCACACCGGGATGAGCTGGTTCTCCCTCGGTGGCAACATCGGCTTCGCCCTCGCCCCGCTGCTGGTCTCCGCCGTCGTGGCCACCGCCGGGCTGCGCGCCTCACCCCTGCTGGCCGTGCCCGCCGTCGCCGGGGCCCTGCTGTGTGCGGCCGCGCTGCGGGCGGCGCGGCCACCCGCCACCGCGTCCGCCACCGCCCGCGCGGCCACGCCCGCCGGCCGCGACGACTGGCGCTCCTTCACCCGGCTCACCGGCGCCATCGTGTGCCGCTCGATCGTCTTCGTCGGCCTGAGCACCTTCATCTCGCTCTATGTCCGAGAGCGCACCGGCGGAGGTGGCGCCGCCGGTACCGCCGCCCTCTTCGTGCTCTACCTCGGCGGTGCGGTGGGCACCGTGACCGGGGGCCGGCTCGCCGCCCGCCACCAGCGCGTCACGGTCGTGCGGTGGTCCTACGCCCTGAGCGTTCTCGCCGTCGCCGGAGTGGTGTTCGTCCCCGGTCCGGCGCTCTACCTCTGCGTGGCGCTCACCTCGGCCGGTCTGTACGTGCCCTTCTCCCTCCACGTCACCCTCGGCCAGGACTACCTGCCACGGCGGGTGGGAACGGCCAGTGGTGTCACCCTGGGCCTGGCCGTCAGCGTCGGCGGTGTCGCGAGCCCGGCCATCGGCGCCCTCGCCGACGCCACGTCGCTGCACACCGCGCTGATGCCGCTGATCGCCCTGCCCGCCGTCGGCTGGCTCCTGCTGCGCACCCTGTCCGAGCCCGGCACCCTTCCGGCGGCCGCCACACCGGCGGCCGGGGGCGCGGACACCGCGCCGCGCGATGTCCCGGGCGGTGTGCCCGGGGCGAACTGAGTAGCCGTCTGAGTAGCAACGCTCAGGTCCCGGACCGGTGCACCGCCGCATACTGCCCCCATGACAACCGCTCCACACGATGCCCCGTGGTCCACCCCGGCCGCCCCCGGCCACCTGCCTCCGCCCCCCGACGCCCCGCGGAGGGGCCGACGGGGGACGGTGACCGCGATCGTCGTGGTGCTCCTCGTCCTGGCCGCCGGCTCGACCTGGTGGCTGACCCACGACGAGGACGGGTCACCGCTGGCCGGGCGGCCGCGGGTCACGGACCGCGCGGCGGGGCTGTCCTATGCCATTCCCGAGGGCTGGCGGCAGTCCGACGAGGACCTGGTCGACGCCTACACCTCCTCCATCAGCCGGCGTCCCGCCGCGGACGCCACGGAGGCCGGGGACGACACCGAGGAAGACGGCGGTGTGGTTCTCGCCGGACGAGGCGACCCGGTGCCGCGGTCCGCCCTGCGGCAGCGGACCGAGAGCGCGGCGCGCTCGAACGCGGAGTACTTCTACCCGGACGGCCGCTCGACCTTGGGGGAGTCCCGCGCGGTCGAGGTGGACGGCCGCCCCGCACACACGGTGTCGCTGACCGTCCGCGCCGCCGACGGCGGAACCGAGAACCACCTGCGGCTGACCCTGATCTCGGTGCGCGACGACCGCGTGGCCTTCCTCCTCGGCGTGGCCGAGTCACCCGGGAAGCCGGCGCGGCAGGAAGTGGACGCGGTGCTGGACAGCGCCTCGGTGCTGTAGCGGGTCACTTCACGCCCTCCGTGGGGCAGCAGTGGCGCGCACGCAGACGCCACGGAGGAAACGAGAGATGGGTGGCGGCCCGCAGCAGCCACTCCAGGGGACCGTAGGGGTGAGTCCGGACCCACCGGGCGGATATGCGCAGCTGAACGGCGTACAGGGACAGACAGAGGGTGAGGACGGCCAGGGGAGGCAACTGCCCGACGGCGGCGAATCCGTAGCCGGTGAAGACAACCGCCAGGACCGCCGACTGGCCGAGGTAGTTGCTCAAGGCCATGCGTCCGGCGGGTGCGAGCGCGGCGCGGAGCCGTGGCCCGTGGCCGGTGCGGAGGAGACGCAGGAGCGTGGCGGCATAGGCGGCGGTCAGGGCCGGGGCGGTGAGCAGATCGACGGCCAGCGCGTACGCCTCGTAGGGGGTGCCCGCCCAGTCGGCCTCGGCCCAGGCATAGATCAGGGCACCGGTCAGTCCCAGGGGGAACCCGACGCGCTGGACGCGACGCAGGGTGGCGCGGTGGGGCGAGGGTCCGGCGAGTACGGTTCGGGTGCCGGCGGCCAGCCCGAACAGGAACATGGCCAGTGCCGCGGGAGCCTGGAAGAACCCCAACAGGACGGCGGTGTCCGGCAGGTCCCTGAGGTGGGCCGAGACGACCTGGAAGGGGTCGCCGGCGAGGAGCGCCGCCATTTCGTGGGCATCGGCGGTGGCCGCGGCAGTGTCGAGTGTCCGCTCCGGCCCCAGCGCGGCCTGGAGGACACCCAGCGCGGCATACCCGGTCGCGGTCAGGGCGAGCAGTGTGGTGGCGGTGACGACGGCGGTGCGCGGGCGCAGCGGCCCCAGGGACAGCAGCACCAGGCCGAGCAGGGCGTATGTGGTGAGGATGTCGCCGGTGAACAGCAGGACGGCGTGCGCCGCCCCGATGACGAACAGCATGGCGAGACGGCGGAGGAAGGAGGCGGTGAACCGGGTGCCGCGCCGCTGCGCGGAGCGGCGTTGCAGGGTGAAGGAGTAGCCGAAGAGAAACGAGAACAGCAGATAGAACTTGGTCTCGAACAGGACGGTGATCAGCGAGCCGGTGATCGTGTCGAGCGGCGAGGTGAAGGCGGGGTCCGGCAGGCCGGTTCCGTGGAACGCGGAGGCGAAGTAGGTCGCGTTGACGACCAGGATGCCCACCAGGGCGAAGCCGCGCAGGGCGTCGAGGTCGTGGATCCGGGAGTCGGCGGTGGTCGGCGGCGCGGTGGCGGGAGGGGGAACGGGGTGCAAGGGGGCTCCTCATGATGCGGGCGGTTGTCGCCGCCCCGACGCTAGGAACCGGCCCCCGGTCCGCGCGTCCGTCCGACCTCCTGTTCTCCGGTGCGATCTTCGTCGCAGGTGGTGGGCGGGAGCGATGGACACCATGCGACGTTGGTCGTACGCCGTGCCGGTCCCGGCTGCCCGTTCGCTTCCTAGACTGAAGGGGTGACCGACGAAAGACAGCCGCTGCCGCTCTCGCCCGCGCGCGGCGTGCCCTGGGGGCCGCTGCTGGCGGCGCTGTTCGTCCTGGTCGCCACGCGTGAATGCGCCGTCTCCGCCGATCTGACCGGTGCGGTGTGGCTGAACGCGGTGTGCGCGGCCGGTATGGCCGCGCCGCTGGCAGCGGGACGCGGGTTTCCCGTCTCCGCCGTGACGGTGACGGTGGTGGCGGCGATGACGCAGACCACATGGCTGACCCCGTCCACACAACTGGTGATGCCCCTGCTTGCCGTGCTGGTGGCGGCGTTCACCGCCGGCCGGTACGTGCCCCACCGGTTGACCGCCGTCGGGCTGCTGGTGCTATGCCTGGCCGAGGAGTGGGCCGGTCCCATCGGTGTCAACGCCGACCCCTCGGGCGACGCGCTGTTCGTCAACGTCGCGGTGTGGGCGGCCTGGCTGCTGGGGCGCTCCGCCCTCGGTCGTGAACAACTGGCCCGGGAGGAACGGGCCCGGTCGCGCGCCGAACATCTCCGTGAGGCCCAGATCCGGGCCGCCGTCGCCACGGAGCGTCAGGCCGTCGCACGCGATCTGCACGACACCGTCGCCCACGCGGTGACCCTCATGGTGCTCCAGGCCACGGGCACCCGGCTGGTCGCCCGCGACCGGCCCGAAGCCGCGGCCACCGCGCTGGCGTCGATCGAGGAGGCGGGCCGTCAGGCCATGGACGATCTGCGAGCCATGCTGCACGTCCTGCGCGAGGAGGATGACGGCTCCGACAGCGCGGACGCACCGCCGCGGCCGGGCCCGACCCTGGAGGCGCTCGACGAACTCGTCCGCAGGGCCGCCGACAGCGGTGTCGACATCACCCTCGACCGTCCGGCCGACTGCACCCACCTCCCCCGTACCCTGTCCACCGCCGCGTACCGGGCGGCGCAGGAGGGGCTGACCAATGCCACCCGCCACGCTCCCGGCGCAGCGGTCCACCTCACGGTGCGGGCCGCCCCCGGCCATCTCACCGTCGTCGTCTCCAACGGCCCCTCCCCGCAGGAACGTCCTCCCGTCACGGTGGGCAGTGGCACGGGGCTGGTCGGGTTGCGCGAGCGAGTGACCGCCCTCGGCGGCACGATGGCGGCCACCACCCGGCACGATGGCGGCTTCACCCTGACCACCGAGCTGCCCAGGAAGACACCGTGAGCCGCATTCGTGTCCTCATCGCCGATGACGAACCCCTCGTACGCGGTGGACTCTCCCTGATCGTCGAGGCTGCCGACGACCTCACCGTGGCCGGGGAAGCGGCCTCGGGGCCGGAAACCCTCGCCCAGACCGCGCACCTCGGACCGGATGTGGTGCTCCTGGACATCCAGATGCCCGGCAGTGACGGCATCGATGTGACCCGCCGCCTGCGGACCCGCCCCGGCGGCCCGCGCATCGTCATCGTCACCACCTTCGGCCTGGACCGCTACCTTCACCAGGCGCTGGACGCGGGAGCCGACGGATTCGTGCTCAAGGACTCCCCGGCGGAACTCATCCAGCAGGCCGTCCGATCCGCCCACCAGGGCGACGCGGTGCTGTCCCCGCAGATGACGCGCAAGCTCATTCACCGCTACACCGCCCACGCGCTGCCAGACCCCGCCCCACCGCCCGGATACGACCAGCTCACCCACCGGGAGCGGCACGTACTCCACCTCGTGTCCGAGGGCCACTCCAATGCCGAGATCGCCGGCCGGCTCTGCATCAGTGAAGCCACCGTCAAGACCCACATCACCCGGATCCTGATGAAACTCGGCGTCCGCGACCGCGCCCAGGCCATCGTGCTGGTCCATCGCCACGGTCTGTTCCGCCCCGGCTGAGTGGGATCTCCGCCCGCGGTCCGCAACGGGGGCGGGCCGCGGGCGGAGCCGGGTCAGCCTGCGTAGACGTCCTCGATGTACCGGCCCCGGACCGTCAGCGACCGCAGCCAGTCGTGTGCCGCGTCCTCCCCGGCGCCCGGGGTGTGCCGTGTGTACAGGGCCCGGAAGGCGTCGCGGACACCCGGTGCCATACGGCTGCCGTCACCGCACACGTACACCGTCGCCCCTGCCTCCAGTAGCCGCCACACCTCGTCGGCCTCCGCCATCACGCGGTCCTGGACGAACCGCGCCCCGTCGACCGGCGCTTCGCTGAAGACCGGCCGCAGCGATACGGCACCGGACCGCTCCGCGGCGCGCAGCTCATCGGCGTGCAGGAAGTCGGCGTCGGGTGCGTCACAGCCGAAGTAGCACAAGGCCGGGGCGAGTTCGGCGCCATCGGCCATCAGGGCGCCGCGGTCGGCGATGGCACCGCGGAACGGGGCCAGCCCGGTTCCGGCCGCGACCATGATGACGGGGGTCCGTGTGTCGGGGCGGATGCGGAACGCCTCACGGCACGGCTGGACCCGGGCGAGCACGGTGTCACCGGGGCGCAGGGAGGCCAGATGGCCGGATCCGGAGCCGTGGAAGGTGCCGCGTCCGGAGCGTGCGGGGGCCCGGAGCACCGAGACCATGAGGTCGATGACACCGGGGCTGACGGCGGGGGAGGAGGAGATGGAGTAGTGGCGGGGGCGGACCGGCGACAGCAGCTCCAGCGCCACCGGCAGGGTGAGCGCCTCCCGCAGGGCCGGGTGGTCCTCGACCAGGTCCAGCACGGTGCGGTGGTCCGCGGCGCGCGCGGTCGCGTCCTCGGCCAGCCTCAGCAGCTCCTGCCGCTCCGGCGGGCATGGGTTGAGCCCGGCCAGGGTGGCGAACTGCTCGGCAGTCGGCCGGTCCTGGAGCTCGAGGTGCCGGGTGAGCAGCTCACGGACGGTCAGCGGCCGGTCGACGGCGAGCCCGTCGCGGCGGGGGCGGCGCGCGGTGATCTGGACGACGGTGTCCAGCCCGAGGCCCAGGATCCGGGCCGCGCGTTCCACCAGCGCGGGGGCGTTGGCCGGGAGCACCGTGAGGTGGTCCGCGGTCCGGTAGGTCATACCGTCCGGGAGCGCCAGCCGGACCAGCCGCTTGACCCGCGGGTACGCGGGGTGGCTGAGACTCTCGGCCTCGGTGACCGTGAGCTCCGTCATCCCATGGCGGGTGGCGAGCGCGTCCAGTGGACCGCCGGTCACCTCGGTGACCGTGTAGCCGCCGTCGTCGGCCGTCTCGTCCCGCGGGGTGCCGACGGTGGCCGGGTCCCCGGTGTGTTCCAGCAGCGCGGTGCGCAGCGCCGTGGTGAACTCCTTCACCGATCCGGCCAGGTCACCCGAGGCGTCGGCCTCGGCGCGGGGCAGCAGCCGGGTGCCGCCGAGGGCCGCGAGCCGTTCGTCGATCAGGGTGGGGATCCGCTGGTAGGTGGCGGACCAGTTGCGGTCGCCGACCCCGAGGACGGCGTAGGCGACACCGTCCGCGGCGCCCGGCGCGGCGTTCTCCAGCCACCGGACGAAGGCGGAGGCGTCATCCGTGGGCTGCCCGTTGTAGGAGGCGGCGGTGATGACCACGGGCCGGTCGGTGGGCAGTTCGCCGGTGTGGGCGTCCAGCGGAGCGCATGCCGTGGCGCAGCCGATCTCCCCGGCGGTGTCGGCGAGCCGTTCCGTGAGGTCGCGGCAGGTGCCGTAGTTGGAGCCGTGGAGCAGCAGCAGACCGGTGTCCGGCAGCACCCGCGCGGGCAGCGAGCTGTCCTCGGCCGGAGTGGTGCCGGGGACGGTGGCCGTGGGAAGCGCGGTGTCCTGGCGGGCGCGGTCGGCGGCGGTGCGCGGAAGGAGGGTCAGGGTGAGGCCCTCGGGCTTGATGGTGAGTGTCTGCTTGAGGCGGAGCCGGTAGTCGGTGTGGTCGATCAGCCGGTAGCGGTGGACCAGCATGCCGAGCAGCATGGTGGCCTCGTGGAGGGCGAACTGCCGTCCGATGCAAGCGCGTTCGCCGGTGCCGAACGGTTTGAACGCATGCGGTGAACGCGCCGCCTCCGCCTCCGGGGCGAACCGGGAGGGGTCGAACAGCTCCGGGTTGTCGCCCCAGACCGGATCGCGGTGCAGCATCGTGGTGAGCACCCGGACGTCCTGTCCCGCGCGCAGCGGAATGCGGCCGCCCAGCAGGGTGTCCCGGTGTGGTGTACGGGTGAACGAGGGGGCGGTGGGCCACAGCCGCAGCGTCTCGTTGAGCACCTGCCGGGTGTAGCGCAGCCTGCCGATGTCCTCGAACGTCGGCTCGGGGTCGGCGGTGTCGCCCCACAGCCCGTCCACCTCGCGCCGCACCAGGTCCAGCACGGTCGGGTGCTTGGCCAGGAAGTGGAGGGCGAACGCCAGGGTGCCCGAGGTCGTCTCGTGTCCCGCGATCAGGAAGGTGATGATCTGGTTGCGGATGTTCTCCTCGTCCAGGGTGGTGCCGTCGGCCGGGTGCGGGGCCCGGAGCATCAGACCCAGCAGATCGGCGGGCTCCTCGTCCGGTGTGCCGCCCTGCGCGGTGCGTGCGGCGATCACCTCGTCCACCACCGAGGCCAGATAGTCGGCGTCTTGGCGGAACGCCTCGTCGCGCTCGCTGTAGTCGACGCCCGGTTTCCGGCTCAGCCCCGCCATCGACCAGGCCAGACAGCGCACCATCGCGTCGACGAAGGGGTGCGCCTCCTCGCTGTCGAACGAGCCGAAGTCGAACCCGAACCCGGCCAGTCCGATGGTGTCCAGCGTCATCCGGGTCATATCGCCCGGGACGTCCACGGGGGTGCCGGCGGCGGCGTGCCGGTCCCAGCCCGCGATCAGCCGGCGGGCGACGCGCAGCATCACCGGGTGGTAGGTGCGCATCGAGCCCAGCGCGAAGGCGGGCATGAGGATGTCATGCGCCTTGGACCAGTTGGCCTCGTCGTTGTAGGCGGTGAACAGCCCGTCGCCGGTGAACTCGCGCACATAGCGCAGACCCGGTCCGACCGCCTTGCTGAACCGCTGCTCGTCGGCCAGTTCGGTGACCAGGTCCAGGCCGCTGACGAACAGGGTGTCCTTGCCGTGCAACCGCTGGACGAAGACGGGACCGTGACGCCGTGCGTGGTCCATGGCCTGGAGGGTGGGGGTGGCGGTCATGCCGGTGGCGGAGATGTCCACGACGGGAGGGCCCGAGCGGATCCCGTCGTGCGGAGGGAGAATGACCTCGGTCATGGAGATGCCTTTCCCCGGGAGCCGGAAACTGCCGTGCGGGTGGATGCCGTTGGTACGGCGTTCCCCTCAGCGTGACGTTCCGGGCGGGGTGTCCGCAGACCCGCTCCTACCGGAATCTGTAGTGACCCAGGTCTCCTGACTCTTGCCTCCGCGGCGGGTGCCGCTGTATCCGAGGGGGAGACCTCAGGGGTCGTGCGGGCGGCCTCCTCACAGGTCACGCGCCTTCGGCGGCCAGACACCGGCGTCCAGAACGCCCAGCACATAGGCGCGGGCCACCAGTGCCGTACGGTTGGCCACGCCCCAGCGGCGGGAGAGCTGGGTGAGGTGATAGCTGACGCCGTCCGTGGTCAGCCCCACCGCGCGGGCGATCTGGGCGGTGGTGGCGCCGCCCGCGGCGAGTGCCAGGACGGTGCGCTCCCGGTCGGTGACCTTCTCGGTGGGTGAGCGCGGCGGCTCCTCGGGCGTGTCCTGGGTACCGAGCACCCTCAGCAGCACCAGCAGCCACAGGGGCGCCTCGGGCGTGTCGCTCACCGTGTCCGCCGTCAACTCCCCATATCGCTGCAGTCCGTCGGGGCCGGGCCAGTGCACCAGGACCGGATACCGGGAGCGATGGCCGTGCCGCACCGCCTCGACGATGCGCTCGACCTGCTCCACGGAACGGGGGTGGAACAGCTCCAGCACATCACGGCCCCGGAGCCGTCCCGGAGTGGTGCGCCATTCGGCCGCCATGGCCGGATTCGCCAGCAGGACGGTGCCGTCGGTGCGGCACACCGCGGCCGGGATCGGGACGCGGTCGAAGACGAGCAGCGCGCGGTTGCGCCAGGCTGGTAGGTCCGAGTCACCGAAGATCTCCGCCGGGGAGACATCGGTCGTCAGATCCCCGGTGGCCGGGCTCCGTTCACTCATGGGGAAGAGCCTAGGGTTTCCGGGATCGCGGTGGTCTTGAGCGGTGTCGACGGGCCGGGAGGTGGCGGTTAGCCTGGCGGCCATGATCAGTGGCGAGGAGGACTGGAGCGCGACACGCTCCTGGGTGGAGAAGCGGCTGCCCGCGGGGGACCGGATCGAGGCGGTCACCCGGTTGCGCGGCGGCTGGACCTCACAGATGCGCCGGCTGGACATCTCCGGTCCGTGCGGCAGTCGTTCACTGGTCCTCCGCTCCTTCGTGAAACCGTTCTACCTGCGGCATGCCGAGGGTCTGCTCACCCGCGAAGCGGGAGTGCTGGATCTGCTCGCCACCACGGACATACTCGCGGCCACTGTGGTGGACGTGGACGCCCCGGCGGAACACTGTGACCACCCGTCCCTGCTGATGTCCCTGCTGCCCGGGACCGTTCGCCTGACCGATGACGGAGCCGGCCTGCGGGCCGCGCTGCTGGCCGGTCAACTGGTCCGTATCCACGGGGTACGGGTGACGGGGGAGACCCGGCCACGGGACTATCAGGCCTGGACCGCGCCCGAGCGGGTGACACCCCCTGGTGATTCGGGCCGTCCCGGGCTGTGGCGGCGGGCCGTGGACATCATCGGGCAGGACCCGCCGCCGTTCGAACCCCGTTTCCTGCACAGGGACTTCCACCCGGGCAATGTGCTCTTCGCCGGTGAGGGCGAGGAGATACGGATCAGTGGTGTCGTGGACTGGGTGGAGACCTCATGGGGGCCCGCCGATCTCGATGTGGCGCACTGCTCCACCGCGTTGGCCCTGCTGCACGGTGTTCCAGCGGGCATGGATTTCGCCGACCGCTATGTGGCGGCGGGCGGAACCCTGACCGGGGAGGGCCCGGCCCATCTGTACTGGCGGCTCCTGGACGCACTGGCGTTCGCCCCGGACGCGGAGAAGGTGGCTGTCCCTTGGCGTGAGCTGGGCCGGGCGGATCTGACGCCCACCGTGCTGACCGGTCGGCTCGAAGACTACCTCCAGGCCCTCTTCGACCGCTACGCGTGAATGAAGATGTCGCACGGCACGGGTTCCGACATACCGACGAGGTGCCCGATGACCTGTGCGCGGGGGGTCTGCGCACGATGTCTTCGGACACCTCGCCGAGCTGCTGTGATCCTCGCCCGTGTACGACGCCGGTGGGTCCGCAGCGGCGCGGCCGGGGCGTACGGCGGCGGATCACGGAAGGGAACCGCCTGATGGTGGCTGACTTCAGGTGCCCAGTCGCCCACCGGTCAGCCGTGCCAGAGGGCGACGGCGCCGCGCGGCCCTCTTGCGGAGGACGACCACCGTGGCGGCCGTGGCGGCTGCCCCGGCACCGGCGGCGGCGGTCAGAACCTTCCGTGCCTTGATCACCATCCATGCGGTACCCGCCGCGGCCGCAGCCTTCTTGGGTGCCTCGACCGCCACGGTACGGCCGGTGGCGACCGCCTTTCCCGCGGTGGCTTGCGCTTTTTCCGCGGCGGCGTGTGTCGCTCGACTCGCGGTCCGAGCCGTTTTCTTCCCCGCCTCCTTCGCGGTGTCCTCAGCCTTCGCCGTCGCCGCCTTGGCCTGGGAGGCGGTCGTCTCCTTGGCCTTGGTGGCGGTGGCCTTGGCGTTCACGGTGGCGCTCCGGTCAGTGGTGCGTGTGCTCTTTGATTCGGCCATGGTCTCCGCGTAACCGAATGGCCGGAGAGCAAACATCGGGTGCCCCGATCCGGTGGTCCGGCCGGGCGCGCGCCGGTGCGCGGGAGCCGGCCGGTGGTGTCCGGCGGTGCGCCGGTGGAGTGCCGTGCCCTCTCACAGCCAGCCGAGCGCACCGAACACGATCAGTGCCACCGCGTCCAGGCCGAGGATGGCGCCGACCGTGATGGCCTTCGCGCGCACCGTGCGCATGTCGTGGACGGCGAAGCAGGCGATGAAGAAGGGCATATAGCCGAGGAGGAAGATGAAGAGCGGGAAGCTCGCCTGCCACCAGGACCAGTCCCAGGTCAGCACACCCGCGTGGTGCAGCATGAGTTCGACGCACACCGCTGCGGCCGAGTTCACCGCGACCATCACGGGACGGTTGGGCATCCCCAGGATGCGCACCTCGCGCGGTGGCAGGAACTTGGCCGCCACCACACCCATGATGGCGAACATGAAGCAGATCTCGATATTGAGCCCGATGAGGATCTGATACGCGGTTTCGCCCCGCGCGCCCCACATGGGGGCGCGGTCGGTGAAGTGGAAGACCAGTGAGTTCCAGATCTCGTTGAACCAGTCCATGCCCCACAGGGCGAGACCGGCGAACAACACGTTCCAGTTCTTGCGTTCCACCTCGACCGCGTACACGTAGAGCACTACCAACAGGAGCGGTATCACGTACCACTCGAAGTGGCTCGTGTCGCGGAGCTGATCGAGCGCGGCTCGGGCGTCGTCCGTCACCGTCCACCTTCCCGTTCTCTGGGTTTCCGCGGTGCCGGTCCGCGCCCCCACGGCGCCGCACCTCTGCCTTACCAGTGGGTAACTATGGAGGTGGCCTCCGCCGGGGTCAAGAGAGAGGCCGTACTCCAACGTGGCCGTGTGCCCTGTGGCTTCGGTCGGCCGGGTTACGACCGCCAGGGCGGCGGCCGGAGGAGGAATCGGGGCAAGTGGACCATGTGATCACTGCTGAAATGGCCCTGGGAGACGGGCCATCGGCTCTCTAGGGTCGTAGCGTGATCAGACACCGCATCCTGCCGCCCGCCGGTCCGCCCCGGACCCTCGCCCTCGCCCAGCTCATCAACTCCCTGGGCGACGGGGCGTTCTACACCACCTCCGCGCTCTACTTCACCACCGTCGTCGGTCTCGACGCGGTACGGGTCGGCCTCGGGCTCACCGTGGCCTGGGCGGTCGGCGCGGTGGTGGGCGTCTGGCTGGGGACGCTCGCCGACCGGCGGGGGCCGCGCGGTACCGCGGTGCTGCTCGCGCTGGCCACCAGCGCGTCCGTGGCCTCGTTCCTGTTCATCCGGTCCTTCTGGCCGTTCCTGGTGGCGGCGTGCTGCTACGCCGTGGCACAGTCCGGGCTCGCGGCGGCCCGGCAGGCCCTGCTCGCCGGACTGGTGGCACCCGGCGAACGGACCAGTGTGCTGGCGCATCTGCAGTCCACCCTCAACGCCGGGCTCGCGGTGGGCGCCGGACTCGGTGGATACGCGCTCTATTCCGGGACCCAGGGGAGCTTCCTCGCCGTGTTCACGATGGACGCGGTGAGCTTCCTGGGATGCGCTCTGGTGCTGTGGCGGCTGCCCGTCGTCGCCCCGGTGAACGGTGCCCGGGGACCGGCGCTCGCGGTGCTGCGGGACCGTCCGTTCACCCTGATCACCCTGCTCAACGCGGTGTTGCTGCTGCGGATGCCACTGCTCAGCCTCGGGATACCGCTGTGGATCAGTGAGCACACCCGGGCGCCGGAGTGGCTGGTGTCCGCGCTGTTCCTGCTCAACACCCTGGCGGTGGCCGCGTTCCAGGTACGTGCCGCACGAGGGGTCACCTCGACGGGCACCGC
This sequence comes from Streptomyces cucumeris, assembly GCF_024295805.1. Lineage (GTDB taxonomy): Bacteria > Actinomycetota > Actinomycetes > Streptomycetales > Streptomycetaceae > Streptomyces > Streptomyces cucumeris. The sequence goes on along the minus strand of NZ_JANCLX010000033.1, from coordinate 11,175 downwards.
GATGCACGCCGTCCGGCGCTCGGGCTGGATCCTGCTGGTGTCCTGCGCGGTGTGCGCGGTCTCGGCGGCCGCCGTGCCGGTGTGGGTGGCGGTCCTGACGCTGCTCGCGGGCGCGGTGCTGCATGTGGTGGGCGAGATGCTGCACTCGGCCGGATCGTGGCATATCGCCTTCGGTCTCGCGCCGGACGGCCGGGTGGGTGAGTACCAGGGCTTCTTCGGAACGGGGCTCATCGTGGCCCGTACGGCCGGGCCCCTGCTGCTCACGGCGCTGCTGGTCACCTGGGGGGTACCGGGATGGCTGGTGCTGGGCGGGCTGTTCGTCACCGCCTCGTACGCGATGGGACCGGCGGTGCGGTGGGCGGAGCGGTCGAGGCCGATGACACCGCCGGTGGCCGCCCCGGCCGCGGCGCCCGCGGCGCCCGCGGCCGACACCCTCCAGAGCTGAGCGCCCGTGGGCGATTGCGCGGGGCAGTCGCGGAGCGGGAACCTTGATACCGGCGGGGACCCTAATTCATCAGTGCGCGCCAAGGGCCCTGGATATCCGCGGTGCGGTCGCGGCCGGGGCCGCGCTCCGGCCTGACGGCGCCCCCGGAATTAATTCATCAGCGTTGAAATGACATGGGTCGGATGGCGAGTCTCGGTCACGTTGCCGAACTCTCCTGGAGACCGATCACCGATGCCCGCCACGCACCCTCCCGAGGCCCGGAGCTCCGCCCGGCCACCCGTACGCCACGGCCTCGTCCTCGTCGTCACCTGTCTGGCACTGGGGGCCGTGGTCGCCGCCATGTCCTCGCTCAACGTGGGGTTGCCGCTCATCGCGCGGGACACCCACGCCAGCCAGACGCAACTGTCCTGGATCATCGACGCCTACAGTCTGGTCTTCGCCTCACTGCTGCTCCCCGCGGGCACCCTGGGTGACCGCTTCGGCCGCCGCCGCGCCCTGCTGGTCGGCCTGACCGTGTTCGGCGCGGCCTCCGCGTGCGCGCCGTTCACCAGCGATCCCGATGTGCTGATCGGCTGCCGAGCGGTCCTCGGCGTCGGGGCGGCACTGGTCATGCCCGCCACGCTGTCGACCATCACCGGCACCTTCCCGAGGGAACAACGGGCCCGCGGTGTCGGGGTGTGGGCTGCGGTGGCGGGCGGCAGCGCCGTGATCGGCGTCCTCGTCTCCGGCATCCTGCTGGAGTTCTGGTCGTGGGAGGCCATCTTCGTGTTCAACGTCGTCGTGGCGGCGGTGGCACTGGTGGGCACCCTGCTGTATGTACCGGAGTCCGCGGACGACAACCCTCCGAAGGTCGACGTCACCGGCGCGGTGCTGGTGGTGGCGGGCCTCGCCGTTCTGGTGTACTCCGTCATTGAGGCACCCGTGCACGGCTGGAGCGCCGCGCGGACACTCGGCGGGATCGCCGCGGGACTGGTCCTGGTGGCCGGATTCGCCGGCTGGTCGCTGCGGCGGCGCGACCCCCTGCTCGACCCCCGGCTGTTCCGTAACCCCCGCTTCGCCGCGGCCTCGCTTTCGATCATGCTCCAGTTCTTCGGGTTCTTCGGCTACATCTTCGTGATGATGCAGTACCTCCAGATGATCCGGGAGGACAGCGCGCTGATCGCCGCGCTCAGTCTGCTGCCCATGGCCGTCGTCATGGTGCCCAGCGCCCGGCTCGCCCCGCGGCTGACCGCCCGGCTCGGCATACGCGGCCCGTGGGTGACCGGTCTGGTCCTGGTCGCGGTGGGTCTGGCGACACTCGCCCAGCTCACGGAGGACAGTCCGTACGCGTTCGTGGCGGCCGGTCTGGTCCCGCTCGGCATCGGTATGGGCATCGCCACGACCCCGGCCACCACGGCCATCACGGACGCGCTGCCGAAGGCGTTGCAGAACGTGGGTTCCGCCATGAACGACCTGTCCCGCGAGCTCGGCGGGGCTCTGGGCATCGCCGTACTGGGCAGTGTGCTGAGCACCGGCTACCGCGAGAACCTCGAACTGCCCGGGATCCCCGAGCACATGGCCGAGGCGGCCCGTTCCTCGTTCGCGGCGGCCACCGCCATCGGCGGACCCGTGGTCGACCCCGCCCGCTCCGCGTTCATTGACGGTCTGCACGGCGCCCTGCTGGGCGGCGCCGGAGTGGCGCTCGTGGGCGCCGTCGTGGTGTTCGTCCTGCTGGGACGTCCCCACCACGCCGCGCAGGACACCGGCACACCGGACACCGGCACGGAGGATCCCGGTGCGGAAGCCACCGGCGCGGTGCGCTCCATACCGTCCGCGGGGAGCCGCACACACCGGTGAACGGTGTGCGGCGGGCGGGACGCACACCGCCCGCCCCGCACGGCACGCGCCCGGGGGCCGGAGTCCATCCGGTGGCCCCCGGGCGCGGCCCCACCGGCCCAGCCGCTCCGACTCCGGCCGCCCGGCGGCGGGTTGGCCGTCGACGGCCGGAGACTTACAGTGGGTGGTCATGAGCGATGGCAGGGGTACCGAGGCCGGACCCCGCACCGGCACCGGCACTCCCTCGCGGTCCCACGCCACCCGTGCCGCGATCCTCGAAGCCGCCCGTGGGCAGTTCGCCGCACGCGGCTACGAGCGCACCACCATCCGGTCGGTCGCCGCGGAGGCCACCATCGACGCCGCCCTGGTGATGCGCCACTTCGGCAGCAAGGAGCAGCTGTTCGACGCGGCCGCGGCTGTCGACACACGGCCGCCCTCCCTCGACGGCGTCCCCCGCGAGGACGTACCGCGTGTGCTCCTCCGCCACTTCCTGGAGCTGTGGGAGGGCGCGGACCGGTACGACGTCCTGCTCGTCGTCTTCCGCTCGGCCGTCACCAACGAACACGCCGCCGCCCGCGCCCGTGAGATCGTGGCCACCCAGCTCACCCCGGCCCTGACCGCCCTGACCGATGCGCGCAGGCTCGGGCTGCTCTGCGCCCAGTTCATCGGTCTCGCCACGGCCCGCTATGTGCTCCGCGTACCGTCGGCCGTGGCCCTCACCCCCGACGAGATCGTCGAGCTCTACGCACCGGCCGTGCGCGCCCTCCTGGACTGATCCGGATCCGGGGGATCAGGAGCGCTTCCGGCCCGGGGCGGACGGGTCGCCTCCCGGCCGCCGTCGGCCGGGCTCCAGCAGCACGGCCCGCAGCGGCGGGGTGAACAGCCGGACCAGCGCGTCCGGGCGCATCGAGGCGACCGGCTCCACCCGGAACACGAACCGCGTCATGACCAGACCGGTCACCTGGGCGCAGAAGGCCCCCGCGCGCCGGTGTGCGTCGCGCCCGCCCAGCCGGGCGGCGAGCCGGTCGACCATCTCGCGTTCCAGCGCCTCCTTCACCAGGGCGGCCATGGCCACGTCGTCCGCGGCGCCGCTCACGATGGCACGCAGCCGGGAACCGGCCTCGGGGTCCGCCCAGACGAGGTCCACGGAGCGCAGCACCCGCTGGGGGAGGGTGGTGAGGTCCCCCTCGAGGGCCTGGGCGAAGAAGTCGGCCGGATTGGCGGACAGCGAGAGGACCGCTCCGAAGAGCCCCTTCTTCGAACCGAAGAAGTAACTGATCAAGGCAGCGTCCACGGCGGCTTCGGCGGCGATCGAACGAAGGGTCACGTTCTGGTACCCCTCGGAGAAGAACCGTCGCCGGGCCACTTCCAGGATCTGTGTCCGGGTGTCCGGGCTCCCGGTCCGCCGCCCCCGGCGGGGCCCGTTATTCATCACGGGGGAAATATTAGGCCGGGGACACGGCGCCGACGGGGGAGGCGCCACCGCCCCGGGCCGGGTACTGGCAGTATCGGCGTATGGCTGAACAGATCATCGCCGCGTGTGACGGGGCATCGAAGGGGAACCCCGGGCCCGCGGCCTGGGCATGGGTCATCGCGGACAGTGATGGCTCGGTGGCGCGCTGGGAGGCGGGACCCCTCGGAACCGCCACCAACAACGTGGCCGAACTGACCGCGTTGCTCAAGCTGTTGGAGACCACCGACGCGGACCAGCCCCTCCAGGTGCGGATGGACTCCCAGTACGCGATGAAGGCGGTCACCACCTGGCTGCCCGGCTGGCGGCGGAAGGGGTGGAAGACCGCCTCGGGTTCGCCGGTGGCCAACCGCGAGCTCGTGGTGCGTATCGACGAACTGCTGGACGGCCGGTCGGTGGAGTTCGTCCACGTGGCCGCGCACCAGGTCGACGGCGACCCGTTCAACGCGGCCGCGGACCAGGCGGCCAGCCACACCGCCCGCACCCAGGAGCCGGCGGGTACCTCCCTCGGGTCCGCACTGCCGCCGCCCGAGGCCCCGACGGCGCGCGCGGCGCGTCCGCGCAAGGCGGCGGCGCAGCGGGGGAGCGGTGCCCGCGCCAAGGCGTCCATCACGGCGAAGTTCCCCGGCCGGTGCCGCTGCGGCGCGTCCTATGGCAAGGGCGAGACGATCATGAAGAACTCCGACGGCTGGGGCCATCCCGCCTGTGCCAAGGTGGCGGACTAGCCACGCGGTCTGTCGCTCCCGTCCGGCCGGGGTCCGGGCCCGGCCGGACGGGAGCGGGCCGGTAAGGGGATCCCGGGTTTTTCCGCGCCCGGTGAATATTCGGTTGGGAGCGGGCGGCTCCCTCATTAGCATCGCCGCATGGTCTCTCCCGATCGATTGGCCCTTTTTGCGGCCGCTTCGTTTCTGCTCATCATCGTTCCCGGGCCCAGCGTCCTCTTTGTGATCGGACGGGCACTGGCCCAGGGCCGCCGCGCCGCCCTCACCACCGTCGCCGGTAACACGGTGGGGGCGTATGTGCTGGTGATAGCCGTGGCGCTGGGTGTCGGCACCATCGTCGAGCAGTCGGTCCTCGTCTTCACCACGCTCAAGCTGGTCGGTGCCGCCTATCTGATCTATCTCGGGGTCAAGGCGGTGCGCCGGCGCAAGTCGATGCTGACGGCGTTCCAGTCCTCCGAGGGTGATCAGCAGGGGGCGCGGCGCGCCTTCTGGGAAGGGTTCGCCGTCGGTGTCACCAACCCCAAGACCATCGTCTTCTTCGCCGCCGTCCTTCCGCAGTTCGTCGAACGGGACGAAGGGAACGTGGCCGCGCAGATGCTGCTGCTCGGGCTGGTGTTCAACCTCATCGCGCTGATCTGCGACAGCGTCTGGGGGCTGGTGGCCGGCACCACACGGGACTGGTTCGCTCGCTCCCCGCGCCGGCTCTCGATGGTGGGCGGTGCCGGAGGACTCTCCATGATCGGCCTCGGCCTCGGCGTGGCGGTGACGGGCCGCAAGGACTAGGACCGGGACGTGGCCGGGCGGTCGCGCCTCACCCCCGAGCGCGACCGCCGATCACCTCAACCGCCGTCGAGCGCGGTGAGCAGCGCCCTGGCCTCGGAGTGCAGACGGCCGACGTCGGGATCACGGCAGAAGACCGACGGCCCCGGGTCGTACTGTTCCGGACTGCCGGGCAGTACGTAGTACGACCAGTAGGCGAGGTAGGGGCGGTGGTCAGCGGACGTGTCACGGCCGACGGTCACAGTGGCCGCGCACAGACCGGCGGGATCCGCCCCGTCCTCCGGCTCCTCCTCGGCGAGGTCCACGTCCCGTTCGTACGGTACGGCCGTGGCCGGGAGGTCCAGTACGGCGCGGGCGAATTCCCGTACGTGGTCGGCGTCGTCGAACGGGACGAACTCCCGGAAGGACGGCGGCCCGGCCCACAGCAGCCACCGCCGTCCGGTGGCCGTCGGTTCGTACACCACCGACAGGAGCGACGGTGTCTCCTCCTTCGGGTCGTCCCGCCAGGTGTGAAGGAAGACCTGCTCGAACTCGGGGAGATAGGTGATCACCGTCGGACCGCCCCGCTCCGTCGTCCCGTCCGGCCCGTCACCGGGTATCGGAGGCGGTGAGCGACTCGGCCCGGTCGCGCGTCATCCGCCAGACCCGGTCCTCGCCGGTCTCGGCCGGAGCGAGCCGCTCGGACGGACGGCGGAGCTGTTCGACGAAGCCGAGGCGGGCCGGGATGGCGCCGCTCGCGTGGTTGGCCTGATCGTGGACGATCTCGACGAAGTCGACGTCGGGAAGGCGGAAGACCTGTTCCACCAGGGCGCGGGTGGCCCGGGTGGCCACGCCGCGCCCGGTGGCGGCGGGGTGCAGCCAGTACCCGATCTCGTAGCTGCGGTCCGGGGTGTCATCGTGCCGGAACAGCGTGCAGGCGCCGACGATCGCCCCGTTGAGCACGATCGCGTAGGAGAACGCCTCCCCGCTCTCCCAGCGCTCCGCGCGGCTGGACAGGAAGGTGCCGGTCCTGGTCAGGCTGTGCTCGGGGAGCCAGCGGGTCCAGGGCCGGAGGTGCTCCAGCGACTCCTCGATGACCCGGAAGAGCTCCGGGAGGTCCGCCTCGCCGTTGAAGCGGCGCAGCGTGAGGCCGTCCAGCTCGATCACCTGCTGTGGGAGGTCCATGCCAGGAGGATCGTATGCGTCCGCCGGCGGCGGCAACGTGATTTCGGTGACGTCCCGCCCGGCGAACGTCCCGCCCGGTGGGCGGGAGTTCAGTCGATGACCGCGGTGGCCTCGACCTCCACCAGGTGTTCGGGTACGTCCAGCGTGGCGACTCCCAGCAGCGTGCCCGGCGGCACCGGTGTGACGCCCAGCTTTCCGGCCGCCCGGGTGATCCCCTCCAGTAGCAGGGGCATCTTGCTGGGAGTCCAGTCGACGACGTAGAGGGTCAGTTTCGCCACGTTCTCGAAGGAAGCCCCGGCCCCGGCCAGGGCGGTGGCCACGTTGAGGTAGCACTGCTCGACCTGGGCGGCCAGGTCGCCTTCGCCGACCGTGACGCCATCGGTGTCCCAGGCCACCTGCCCGGCGATGAAGACCAGCCGGGACCCGGTCGCGACCGCCACCTGACGGTAGGCATCGATCTTCGGCAGCCCCTCGGGGTTCAGCAGGGTGATGGCCATGGTGCGGTCCTCCTCGTCATGAGAGCCGGGGGCGCGCCCCCGGCCACTCGTGCTCTCTCGTGGTTACTGGGAAACCGTAGGAGAGTCGCCGCTGACCTGGAAGAACGCACTTTTTGGTGACTGAGGAACCTGATGGTGACCCAGCAGTTCAGCGGCGTAGGCGCGTGCGCCGGGCATCATGCGTCGTCGCCGCCGGGTGAGTGCTGTGATCGCAGCCCCTGGAGGAGCAGTCCGATCAGCCGACGGGGGTCATAGCGAGGGTCGGTGTCCCGTCCGATGCAGAGGTTGCCGATGCCGCGCATCAGTTCGTAGGGCTGGATGCCGGTCCTGATCTCGCCCGCGTCGGCGGCGGCGTCGAGCAACTCCCCGCAGACGGGCATCAGTCGGTCGAGGAAGTGGGTGTGCAGTGCGGCGAAGCGGTCGCTGTCGGACTGCAGGGCGTCCGCGAGTCCGTGCTTGGTGACCAGGAAGTCGACGAAGAGGTCGATCCACTGGCGCAGCGCCTCGAATGGAGAGGTGGTGTCGGCCAGGAGGGCCGGGCCCGCCTCGGCGCATGCCTCGATCTGGTGGCGGTAGACGGCGGTGACGAGGTCCGCCCGGGTCGGGAAGTGGCGGTAGAGGGTTCCCAGTCCGACGCCGGCCCGGGCCGCGATCTCCCGGATCGGCGCATCGACCCCCGAGGACACGAACACCTCCGCGGCGGCATCCAGCAGCGTCTGCTGGTTGCGCATCGCGTCCGCCCGCTTGCTGCGGGCGGACGCCCCTTTGGGCTGGCCTGACGTGGGCACCACGCACTCCTTCCGGTCGTCGTTGACGAAACGGATCAGTGTTCCGTATCGTAAGTGGAACAACGATCCGCTTTCAGGGTAGCTGAAGGCGGGCCCTCCGCCTTACCCGCCGCCGGCCGTACGCGACCGACGGCAGGCGCCATCGAAAGGCACACTCCTCATGAGCAATCCCTCTTCCGCGACCGAGACCCCCGGTGCGCCCACGCCCGTCCTCTCGGTCGGCCCGGTGGTGCTGTCGACCCCCGGCCGTGCCGTGGACCTGCAGGTGCGCGTCTCCGCCCCGATGACCGGCAGCGAGCTTCCGGTCATCCTCCTCTCGCACGGTCTCGGCTTCTCCCACCACCTCTCCTCGCTGAACGGCTACGCCCCGCTCGCCGACTACTGGGCGGCACACGGTTTCGTGGTGATCCAGCCGACCCATCTGGACTCCAGGACGCTGAACCCGGACCCTGGCGGGTCCGCGGTAGTGGCGCACTGGCGTACCCGGGCCGAGGACATGACGCGCGTCCTCGACCAGCTCGACGCGATCGAGGCCGCCGTTCCGCAGCTCCGTGGCCGTGTGGACCGCAGCCGGGTCGCGGTGGCCGGGCACTCGATGGGCGGGCACACCGCGAGTCTGCTGCTGGGCGCACGCCTCACCGATCCGCATGACGGAACCGAGGTCGACCTCGCCGAGCCCCGGATCACGGCGGGTGTGCTGCTTGCCGCGCCCGGCCGGGGCGGTGACGCCCTCACCGAGTTCACCGTCGAGAACTACTCGTTCTTCCTGACCACGGACTTCTCCACGATGACCACACCCGCGCTCGTGGTCGCGGGCGACAAGGACGACTCCGCCTTTCTGACGGTCGCCGGTCCGGACTGGCACGCCGATCCGTACACCCTCTCCCCGGGCTCCAAGTCACTGCTGACCCTGTTCGGCGCGGAGCACGGGCTCGGCGGGATCTCCGGATACGACGTCGCCGAGACCACGGACGAGAACCCCGAGCGGGTCGCCGCGGTCGCGCGGCTCACCGTGGCCTATCTGCGCAGCGAGTTCTACCCCGGGGACTCCGCCTGGCAGGCCGCGCGGAACGCGCTGGCCTCCGGCCCCGATCCGCTCGGACGGATCGAATCCAAGGAGGCGCCGCTCCGGGGGCAACTCCCCGTCGCATGACGGCGGATGGGCTCAGCGATCCGTCCCGACGCCCTCGGGGGCGATTTTCTCGGCCCCGATCCGCCGTATGCGTTCGGTGCCCCACTGCCCCAGGGAAGCGAGCGCGGCGTTGAGCGAGACACCGTGCTCGGTCAGGGAGTACTCCACCTTCGGCGGCACCTGACGGTAGACCTCGCGATGGACGAGACCGTCCTCCTCCATCTCCCGCAGATGCTGGATCAGCATCTTCTCGCTGACGCCCGGCAGTCCGCGCCGGAGCTCGGCGAACCTGCGCGTCCCGTGGTGGTCCAGCTCCCAGAGGATGAGCGATTTCCACTTGCCCGTGACGACGTCCATCGCCGCGTCGATACCGCAGAAATAGGGACCGCGTCGCGCTGACGGTGCCATCCGCCCCTCCGGATCCGGCCGGGGGCACTTACCCGGAGGTGAGTACCCGACTTATAAGTCCGTACTGGTCAACCCTACCGGCGGCGGCCAGGATCGAAGCCGGACGATCAACACGCAACACGAGGGGGAGCCCCGCATCATGACCACGAACACCAGCACACCGGTGAGTGTCCTCGGACTGGGCGCGATGGGCAGTGTCCTGGCGGACGCACTGCTGAGGGCCGGACACCCCACCACCGTCTGGAACCGGACCGCCGGGAAGGCGGACGATCTCGTCGCCCGGGGCGCGGCCTCCGTCGCCACGGCGGCGGAGGCGGTCCGTTCCGGCCGACTGGTGATCGCCTGTCTGCTGGACCACGCCTCGGTCCATGAGGTGCTCGATCCGCTCGCCGCCGAGCTGGCCGGACACACTCTGATCAACGTCACGACCACCACCCCCGAGCAGTCGCGGGAGTTGGCCACCTGGGCGGCGGAGGCCGGGATCGCCTATCTGGACGGCGGCATCATGGCCGTACCGGAAATGATCGGGAAGCCGGGTGCCTCGGTCCTCTACAGCGGTTCGGCCGCCGTCTTCCAGCGGCACCAGCCGCTGCTCGAACTCTGGGGCGACGGTACGTATTTCGGTGAGGACGCCGGACTGGCCTCCCTCTATGACTTCGCGCTGCTCGCGGGCATGTACGTCATGTTCGCCGGATTCCTGCACGGCGCGGCCATGGTCGCCCCGGCCGGTGTGTCGGCGGGCCGGTTCGCCACCATGGCGGCGCCGTGGCTGACCGCCATGACGGGTGCCTTCGCGGGGTTCGCCGAGGTGGTCGATGGTGGCGACTACACCGTCGAAGGACAGCAGAGCCTGGAGTTCTCCAGCCTCGACGACCTCGTGCGGGCCACGGAGGAGCAGGGCGTGGGTACGGAGGTCATCTCCATGGTCCAGAAGCTGATCCGGCGCCAGATCGACGCGGGCCACGGAAAGGAGGGCTTCGCCCGGATCATCGAGAGCATCAGGCAGCCGGTCTGAGCATCGCTCCAGCCCGGCCCGGGGTGTCTGTACAAAAGCCGCACAGGACTGGACCAATTTCTGGCAACTCCATGAAACTGCAGGTCAGTGCTGTGTCTGATGGGTGAGATGGTCACGGAAAGGTGAGGAACAAGGTTCCGCGTGGGGTCGCCGCCGTGCTACAACTGGTCTACACCACTGTGCGGCGGCGGGCCATGCGGTCCGCCGCCGCACCCCCACGTATCTGGCCGCGGACCCGTGCCGCGTTGTTCAGGAGGGCCATCGTGACCCATGTGACGTCACCGCTTGCCGGGCGCGCCATCGGCTTGGCGGCAGTGCCGGACCCCGTCTTCTCGGCCGCGATGGTCGGTCCGGGTACCGCCATCGATCCGGTCCGGGAGCCGCAGGAGGCGGTTGCGCCGCTGGACGGCGTGGTGCTGTCCCTGCACCACCACGCCTTCGTGGTCGTCGATGACAAGGGCCACGGTGTGCTCACCCATCTCGGCATCGACACCGTGCAGTTGGGCGGCAAGGGGTTCGAGCTCCTGGTCCGCAAGGGTGACACCGTGCTCCGCGGCCAGGCCGTGGTGCGCTGGAACCCCGCCGCGGTCGAGGCCGTGGGCAAGTCCCCGGTGTCCCCGGTCGTGGCGGTGGAGGCGACCGCCGACGCCCTCTCCGGTGTCCGTGTCGACGGCGAGGTGAAGTCCGGCGACGGACTCTTCCTCTGGACGTGACGACGTGACACCACCGCCGTCGCCACGGCGGCGCGCAGGTGCAGGACGGACCGCCCCGCGGCGCGGGGGCCGCACTACCGGAGACAGGTGAGATGGGAACAACGTTGCGGGGCGTGGGTGTGAGCCACGGTGTGGCGATCGGCCAGGTGCGGCATATGGGGACGGCGGTGCTGGAGCCGCCGGCCCGGCAGATTCCGGCGGATGATGCGCCGCGGGAGCAGGGGC
>NZ_JANCLX010000032.1 GCF_024295805.1 Streptomyces cucumeris | reverse complement strand
CCTGGCGTTCGCGCAGGGCCTCGATGGTCAGGCGGAGCTGCTGCTCCACCTGGTCCATGGGGTCGTTGTAGAGGTCGGCGACCCTGGTGTGGACCCGCAGCACGGTCTGGGCCACGCTCAGCTCGTATTCGCGGGGCGCGAGCTCGTACTCGGCGAAGGTGCCCGGCAGCAGCGGCTCGCCCGCATGGCCGGCGGACAGCTCGATGGACGCTTCGCCATGCTCGTTCCGCGGTGCCTCCGGTGCCGCCCGCACCGCCTCCACATGCTCCCGCAGCGCCCCGGAGCGCTCCATCTGCTCCTCGAACTCCCACCGGGGCAGCGCCAGCACGGTGCAGGAGGTGACCGCCTTGACGGTGACGCCCCAGGTGCCACCGTCGGCCGAGGCCAGCTCCCGCTCGCCGAGGTGGTCACCGCCCGCGGCCGTGCCGACCACCGCGGGGTCGTCGAAGGCGCCCTCGGCCAGCTTGTCCACCTTGCCGTGGGCGATCAGATACAGCTCGTCGGCCGGACGCCCGGCCTCCACCAGCACCTCGCCGGGAGCCAGCTCCCGCTGGGTGAAGCGGTTCGCCAGGGCATCGAGGACCTCGGGGTCCTCGAACCCGCGGAGCAGCGGGAGCTCCCTCAGCTCGACCGGGATCACCCGGACCTCGGCACCGGTGGTGGTGAACTCCACCCTGCCGTCCCCGAGGGTGTGCGAGGCCCGCCGGTTCACCCGGTAGGCACCGCCCGGCACATGCACCCACGGCAGCATGCGCAGCAGCCACCGCGAGGAAATTCCCTGCATCTGCGGAACGGACTTGGTCGTCGTCGCCAGATTCCGCGCCGCCGCCGTGCCCAGACTCGACAGCGGCCGCGAATTGTCGGTACCGGAACCTGGTTCAACGGACGTCGTCATCGTGAATGCTCACCCACCCCTGTACGGACCTCAGAAGAAATCTCTCCCTGAGCAACTCACAAGCTATCAGCGGCCTTTGGACCTGCGCATTCACTCAAAAGTGTGGCCACCGGGAGGGTTCGGGAGAAGGCAAGGAATGGGTAAATACTCGGGTTCCCGGAGGCGGGGCTCTCCGGCGCCCACGGACGGCGGACGGTGCATCCGGGCGCCCCGGCCGGGCGGGAACGGCGGGGGAATGGCCGCGGTCCGGAGGCGGAACTCTTCGCACGGCTCTGCCCTTTGGGGCCCTCACGCCCCGATACTCACTGGCGTTCAGCGCGCACATCCGAGCACGCCGGGACGAGAGCCGGGAGGCCCCATGGAACGCCGTACGCGCCGCGCCTTTGTCGTCACCCTCGGAGCAGCCGTGGCGGGCGGTGCGGCCGTCCCCGCCCGCGCCGCTGCGAGGGCCACAGACAGGCCCGCGCCGCCGCTGGCCAGGGCCCACGCGCACAACGACTACGAGCACCCCCGCCCGCTCACCGACGCGCTCTCCCACGGCTTCGGCAGCGTCGAGGCCGACATCTGGCTGGTGGACGGCGCGCTGCTGGTCGCCCACGACGCCACCGACCTGGACCCCACCCGCACCCTGGAGTCGCTCTACCTCGACCCGCTGGCCCGCCGGGTGAAGGCCAACGGGGGCCGGGTCTACCGCGGCCACGACCTCTCCCTCCAGCTGCTGATCGACCTCAAGACCCCGGGCGAGGCCACCTACCGCGAACTGGCCGGGCGGCTGCGCCGCTACGGACCGATGTTCAGCGCCGTCCACGGCGGGATCGGCGGCCGGGTGCGCCGCGGCCCGGTCACCGCCGTCATCTCCGGCGACCGGGGTGCCCGCGCCCCGATGGAGGCCGAAAAGGTGCGCCACGCCTTCTACGACGGGCGGCTGGAGGACCTCGGCACGGGGGTGCCCGCCTCGTTCATCCCACTCATCAGTGCCGACTGGAACAAGACCTTCACCTGGCAGGGCGCGGGCCCCATGCCGCCCGCGGAGCGGGAGGAACTGGGCCGGATCGTCACGGCGGCGCACCGTGCCGGCCGGCGGGTGCGCTTCTGGGCCACGCCCGACGTGCCCGGGCCGGAGCGCGTGGCCCTGTGGCGCGCACTGCTGGCCGCCGGCGTCGACCACCTCAACACCGATGACCTGGCGGGCCTGGAGGACTTCCTGCGCGGAGCCGGCTGACGGCGCGGGGGTGGCGCGCGGTGAAAACCAGTCGCGGTCCGCCACCCCCGGCGTCATGCTGGCCCCCATGCTCATCAGGACCGCCACCCCCGAGGACTGGCCCGCGATCTGGCCCTTCCTGCACCGCATCGTCGCCGCGGGCGAGACCTACACCTATCCCCGCGACCTCGACGAGGACCGGGCCCGCGACATCTGGATGCTGGAGCCACCGAGCCGTACCGTCGTCGCCACCGATGCGGACGGCACCGTGCTCGGCTCGGCCAAGATGAACCCCAACCACATGGGTCCCGGTGCGCACATCGCCAGCGCCAGCTTCATGGTGGCGCCCGAGCACGCCGGGCGCGGCGTCGGACGGGCGCTGGGCGAACACGTCCTGGAGTGGGCGCGGTCCGAGGGCTACCGGGGCATGCAGTTCAACGCCGTCGTCGAGAGCAACACCCGGGCGGTCGCCCTGTGGCGCTCACTGGGCTTCGAGGTGGTGGGCACCGTCCCGGAGGCGTTCGAGCATCCGGCGAAGGGCTTCGTCGGCCTCCACATCATGCACCGGTATCTGTGAGCGCGGCCGGAGCGTCGGGCCTCGCCCTCGAACCGTTCGGCCCGGAGCGGCTCGGGGCGGCGGCGGAGCTGCTGGCCGCGCGGCACCGGCGCGACCGGGAGACAGAGCCCGCCCTCGACGAGCGGCACACCTCCCCGGCGGCCTGTGCCGAGCTGCTGCGCCGGGCCTGGGACGACGGCGCCCGTGGCGCGGTCGCCCTGCGCGGCGGCGCGGTCGTGGGCTATCTGCTCGCCCGGACCGGCGAGGGGCAGCGGGGCCGCCACTGCTGGTCCCGGCTCCAGGACGCGGCGTACGCGCCGGACGAGGGCCCCGTGGTGCTCCAGCGGCTGTACGCGCATCTGTCGGGTCCATGGGTCGCGGACGGCCGACTGCACCACTACACGGTGGCACCCGCCGCCGATCTGTCCTCGTGGCTCGCGCTCGCCTTCGCCCATGAGCAGGTGCACGCGCTGCTGGAGCTGCCCGGTGGTACGGCGGAGGAGCGACCGCCCAGCGGTGTCCGCCGCGCCGTGCCCGCGGACATCGGCGCACTGGAGCCACTGCTCGGTCTCGTCAACGCCGCCCACACGGCCCCGCCCGTCTTCGCCTTCACCGACCAGCCGATGTGGGACGTGCTGCGCCCCGGCCATCTGGAGCTGCTGAACGACCCGGACGTGGCCTACTGGATCGCGGAGGGGAGCGGAGGCGTCGACGGCTTCCTCGTCATGCGCCCCGTCCCGGCGGAGGAGTCCACGCTCGTCAAACCCCGGGGGTCGGTGGAGCTGATGCTGGCCGCCACCGCCCCGCACGCCCGCGGCTCCGGGATCGGAACCCGGCTGAGCCGGTGGGCACTGGCGGACGCGGCACGCCGCGGCTTCACCGTCTGCGCCTCCGACTGGCGGGCCGCCAATCCGCTGTCCTCCGTCTTCTGGCCGCGCCGGGGCTTCCGTCCGGCCGCCTACCGGCTGCACCGCGTTCTCGACCCGCGGCTCACCGGGCCGGAGCACGTCGCGGGTCCTTGAACGCCGCGGGATCGTCGAGGACCGCCCGGACGACCGAGTGGGCGGCGCCGAGCAGCGGACCCTCCGCGCCCAGCCGGGACACGGTGACCGTCTCCCGGCCCGGCCGGGCCGGGTCCGCCACCCGTCGTCCCAGCTCCCGTTCCAGGGCGGGCAGCAGCCAGGGCGCCAGCGGGGTGAGTGCTCCGCCGAGCACCACCTTCTGCGGGTCCAGCAGGTTCACCGTGCCCGCGAGCGCGATCCCGAGGGCCGTCCCCGCGTCGCGCAGCGCGCGCCGGATCCGGCGGTCGCCCGCGGCGGCCCGCACGGCCAGCAGGGCGATCCGGCCGCCGGGGCCGGGGTGTTCGGCGGTGGCCTGCTCGGGGGAGAGGCCGCTCGCCCGGAGCACCGCCTCCTCGCCCGCGTACCGTTCCAGACAGCCGCGGCCGCCGCAGGGACACTCGGCTCCCTCGGGGCGTACCGGCATATGGCCCAGCTCGCCCGCGAAGCCCCGTGTACCGCGCAGGAGCCGACCGTCGAGCACCACCGCCGCCCCGATGCCGATCTCGGCCGAGACATGGACGAAGTCACGGAGTTCCGGGTCGTGGCCACCGCGCCACAGTTCGGCGAGCGCGCCCAGATTGGCCTCGTTGCCGACCGTGAGGGGGAGGCCGGGCAGTCCGGCGCGGAGCCGGGGGCCGATGTCCACGTCCGCCCAGCCGAGGTTGGGGGCACGGACGACCAGGGACGAGCCACGCGCCACCAGACCGGGTACCGCCACCGTCAGTCCCACCGGGCGCAGCCCGGTGTCCGCCGCTTCGGCCGCCACCTGCCGTACCAGCGCCGCCAGTTGACCGAGGACCGGTTCCGGGTCGCGGTCCCGGTTCGCCGCCGCGATCTCGGTCCGGGCCCGTATCCGCCCGCGCAGGTCCACCGCGCACACGGCCAGCCGGTCCACACCGAGCTCCGCGCCGAGTCCGGCCGGACCGCGGTCGTCGAGCTGGAGCGCGCTGCCGGGGCGGCCGACCGTACCGGGCCGGGAGGGGCCCAGCTCGACCAGCAGGCCGTCCCGGATCAGCTCGTCGACGAGGGTCGAGACCGCTGCCCGGGTCAGCCCCACCTCACCGGCGACCGCCGCGCGGGACAGCGGACCCCGCCCGGCCACGGCGTGCAGGACGAGGGACAGATTGCGCCGGCGCATCGCCTGCTGGGTGTTGGGCAGTGGCGCTGCCACCGTCGTGGTCTCCTCTCGGGGGCGTCAGGTCCGGTGGAGCAGACCGTCGGCGTCGGACAGCACCCCCGCGAGACGCTCCAGTGTCGCGTCCTCGCGTGGCACCGCATCGTAGGACGGCCCCTGGGCCGTCGCCCAGCGCCGGGCCACCGCCGCCGGGTCCTCGCCCAGCAGCAGTCCGGCCGCCTGGGCCGCCGCGCCGAGGGCGACCAACTCCTGGGCGCGCGGCACCTGGACGGGGCGGCCGCTGAGCCGGCGCACCGTCTCCCGCCAGGCCGTCCCCTTGGCGCCGCCGCCGATCAGGAGCAGGGGCACGTCGGACGAGCCGCCCCCGTCCAGTACCCGGTCCAAGGCGGTGAGGAGGGCGAACACCGCGCCGTCATAGGCGGCTTGGAGCACCTGGCCGGGTGTGGTGTCATGGCGCAGCCCGTGCAGCAGTCCGGAGGCGTCCGGCAGATGCGGAGTGCGCTCGCCGTCCAGGAAGGGCAGCAGTACGGCGGACCCGCCGGGCTCCACCGCCTCCCGGTCCCGGCCGAGCAGCGCGGCGATCCGGTCCACCGCCAGCGTGCAGTTGAGGGTGCACGCGAGCGGCAGCCAGGCGTCCCGGGCATCGGCGAACCCCGCGACCACGCCGGTGGCGTCGGCGGGCCGCCGCTCCGAGACCGCGTACACCGTGCCGGAGGTCCCCAGACTGAGCACCGGCTGACCGGGGCGCAGTCCGAGCCCGAGGGCGGCCGCCATGTTGTCGCCGGTACCGGTGGCCACCAGGGCGCCGCCGGGCAGCGGGAGGTCCGGCAGGTCCCGTACGGTCCCGGCGGCCTCACCGTGGCGCAGCACCCGGGGCAGCGCGTCCGGGGACAGCCCCACCCGCTCCAGGATCTCCTCGTCGTACGCCTCGGTCGCCGACGCCCACCAGCCGGTGCCCGACACATCCCCGCGGTCGGTGGTGCCCTGGCCGGTCAGCCGCTCGGTCAGATAGTCGTGGGGGAGGCGTACGGCCGTGGTGGCGCGCGCCGCCTCCGGTTCGTTCTCGCTGAGCCAGGCCCATTTGGTGACGGTGAAGGCGGGCGCGGGCACGCTTCCGATCCGTTCCGCGCACGCCTCCGGGCCGCCCAGCTCCGCCACCAGCCGGTCACGCTGCGGCGCCGAGCGCACGTCGTTCCAGAGCAGCGCGGGCCGGACCGAGCGGCCGGAGGCGTCCAGGGTGACCAGACCGTGCTGCTGACCGCCGACGGAGACCGCGGCCGCCTCGTGAGCGGAGGCCCCGCACTGGCGCAGCGCCTCGGTCAGCGCCTCCCACCACTGCTCCGGCACGGACTCCTTGCCGGTGCCGTCACCGCCGCCGGTGACGGTGTGCGGGGCCTGACCGCGTGCCACGACCCGCCCCGTCGCGGAGTCCACGACCAGCGCCTTGGTCGACTGCGTGGAGCTGTCCACGCCGATGACCAGCGGTCCTTCCGGTACGGGCACGGCTGCTGCCATCTCGGGCTCTCCCTCTGCGTCCCAGGTGTGCGGGTGCGCCGCCGGCGCTGCGGATGGCCGGGGCTTCCCCGGAATGCTTGCGCATACTAATTTGTAAATCGCCATGACGAAATAGGCGAGGGAGCCGCGATGCGCTACACCCCCACCCCCGAGGACCGGTTCAGCTTCGGCCTGTGGACCGTCGGCTGGCAGGGCCGGGACCCGTTCGGCGAGGCCACCCGCCCGGCGCTCGACCCCGTGGAGAGCGTGACCCGTCTCGCCGAACTCGGAGCCTGGGGCGTCACGTTCCACGACGACGACCTGATCCCCCACGGTGCCCCGGAGGCCGAGCGCGACGCCCGTGTCAAGCGGTTCCGCCAGGCCCTGGAGGCCACCGGGATGACCGTGCCCATGGCCACCACCAACCTGTTCACCCATCCGGTCTTCAAGGACGGCGCCTTCACCGCCAACGACCGGGACGTACGCCGCTACGCCCTGCGCAAGACCCTCCGCAACATCGACCTCGCCGTCGAACTGGGCGCCACCACCTATGTGGCCTGGGGCGGCCGCGAGGGTGCGGAGTCCGGCGCCGCCAAGGACGTACGGGCCGCGCTGGACCGGATGAAGGAGGCGTTCGACCTGCTCGGCGCGTACGTCACTGAGCAGGGCTACGATCTGCGCTTCGCCATAGAGCCCAAGCCGAACGAGCCGCGTGGCGACATCCTGCTGCCGACCGTCGGCCACGCGCTCGCCTTCATCGAGCGGCTGGAGCGGCCCGGGCTGTTCGGGGTGAACCCCGAGGTCGGCCATGAGCAGATGGCCGGGCTGAACTTCCCGCACGGCATCGCCCAGGCGATGTGGGCGGACAAGCTCTTCCACATCGACCTCAACGGCCAGTCCGGTATCAAGTACGACCAGGACCTGCGCTTCGGCGCGGGCGATCTGCGGGCCGCCTTCTGGCTCGTCGACCTCCTGGAGACGGCCGGGTACCAAGGGCCGCGCCACTTCGACTTCAAACCGCCGCGCACCGAGGACGCCGAGGGCGTCTGGGCCTCCGCCGCCGGCTGTATGCGCAACTACCTCATCCTCAAGGAGCGGGCCGCGGCCTTCCGCGCCGATCCGGAGGTCCGGGAGGCGCTGCGCGCCTCGCGCCTGGACGAGCTGGCCCGGCCCACCCTGGGCGAGGGGGAGACCCCGGCCGCGCTGCTCGCGGACCGCTCCGCCTTCGAGGACTTCGACGCCGAGGCCGCCGCCGTACGCGGTATGGCCTTCGAACGCCTCGACCAGCTCGCCATGGACCATCTGCTGGGGGCGCGGAGCTGAGGAGCGGGCGCCCGGGCAGCGGCCGTGCCGAGCGCTGTGGGGCGGCCTGGGGAGGGAGCCGCCCCACAGCGTCCGGACACCCCGGCTCAGTCCGATGCCTGCAGGGATGCCAGGGCCGCCGCCGGGTCGTCAGCGGGCGGACCGGCGGGCCACCAGCGGCCCCGTTCCTTGCGGTACGGCCACCAGCGGCCGTCGCGTCCCAGACGGAGCTGGGTGTCGGAGCCAACCACCGTCCACCGGTTGCCCGCCGTCCGCCACCGCGGTGCGCGCTCGCCGTCCTCCCAGGCGGCGGTCAGACGGGCGCGGGCACGGATCAGCGCCTCCGCGTCCGGGGTCCACTCCTCCTCCAGCACGGTGAGTGCGGCGGGACCGCCGTGCCCCCACGCCCGGACCGCGAGCGCCAGTTCGGTGCGGTCGCGCCCGCAGCCCGCGGTGAGCCGTGCCGCGACCCCGTCCGGGGGTCCGGCCGCCGTCAGCCGCACCGTGTCCTGCCACACCGTGAGCGCCTCCGGGGCGGCCGGGGCCACCGCGTGGCCGGGTGACAGCGCCTCGGCCAACTGCCGCCGGGCGCGGACCGCCGCGTCCGCGGCGAGGAACTCCAGCGCGGCCACATCGAGCCCCGGCGCCGGTTCCGCACCGCCGACCAGTGCCGGGGGCCGTCCCGGCGCGTCCACGGGTGACGGCGGCGGGGGCAGCGGCACCGGACCGGACACGGCGAACGCCTCCCCGGCCGGTACCCCCGCCGGAACGGGCACCGTGCCCGGCCCCGTGTCCTCGCCCTCGGCCGGAGTGCGCCGGGCGGCCCGCGCCACACTGCGCACCTGGAGTTCGTCCAGCAGCTCCCGCTCCCCGCGGCCGCGCATCAGCAGCAGCACGAACGGGTCCTCGTCCAGCAGCCGCGCGAGCTGGTAGCAGAGCGCGGCGGTGTGCTCACAGTGGTCCCACGCCTCGCATGCGCACTCCGGTTCCAGATCGCCGATCCCCGGCAGCAGATCGACCCCCGCGGCGGCCGCGTCCTCCACGAGCTGTGGGGGCATATCGCGGTCCAGCAGCGCGGCGATGTGGCCCGAGCGGTCCGCCACCACCTCCAGCAGCCGGTCCCAGGAGTCCTCGCCCAACTCCTGGACCAGCACGTCCGAGCGGTGGGGCGTACGGTCCCGGTCCCGCACCACCGCGGTGATCCGGCCCGGCCGGACGCTCACCGCGCCGACCGCGCCCTCGCGGGCCCGCTTGCGGCCGCTCTTGAGCTGCTTGCCGTCGAGTGCCGTGTCCTCCAGGGCCTTCAGCCACGCCTGGCCCCACCAGGTCCGGGCGAATCCACGGCCGCCCACGGGCGGCAGCGCGTCGAAGACGCGCTCCGGGCGCGCGGCGGACCCACCCGTCGTGCCACGCGTACCGTGCTCTCGGCTCATCGCTCGGTCCCCCTCAGCTCCACGAGCTCCGCCAGTTCGGCGTCGGTCAGTTCGGTCAGCGCGCCGTCGCCGCCGCCGAGCACCGCGTCCGCCAGCTCCCGCTTGCGGTCCAGCAGCGCCGCGATCCGGTCCTCCACCGTGCCCTCCGCGACGATCCGGTGGACCTGTACCGGCTGGGTCTGTCCGATCCGGTACGCGCGGTCGGTGGCCTGTGCCTCGACGGCCGGGTTCCACCAGCGGTCGTAGTGCACGACATGCTCGGCCCGGGTGAGGTTCAGTCCGGTGCCCGCGGCCTTCAGGGACAGCAGGAACACCGGTACCTCGCCGTCCTGGAAGCGCCGCACCATCTCCTCGCGCCGCGCCACCGTGGTGCCCCCGTGCAGCAGTTGGGTCGGCACCCCGCGCGCGGCCAGGTGCGTTTCGAGGATGCGGGCCATCTGGACGTACTGCGTGAACACCAGCACGCTCGCGTCCTCGGCGAGGATGGTGTCCAGGAGTTCGTCCAGTAGCTCCAGCTTGCCGGAGCGGCCGGGGAGGGCGGGGCGCTCCTCCTTCAGGTACTGGGCGGGGTGGTTGCAGATCTGCTTGAGACCGGTGAGCAGCTTGACGATCAGTCCGCGCCGGAGGAGTCCCTGGGCGCCGGAGATCTCGGCGAGGGTCTCGCGCACCACCGCCTCGTAGAGCCCGGCCTGTTCGGTGGTGAGGGCGACCGCGCGGTCGGTCTCGGTCTTCGGCGGCAGTTCGGGGGCGATACCCGGATCGGACTTGCGGCGCCGCAGCAGGAACGGCCGGACCAGCTTCGCCAGCCGCGCGGCGGCGGCCGGGTCGCCGCTCTCGACCGGCTGGGCGTAGCGCCTGCGGAACGCACCGTGGGTGCCCAGCACCCCGGGAGTGGTCCAGTCCAGGATCGCCCACAGCTCCGAGAGGTTGTTCTCGATGGGCGTTCCGGAGAGCGCGACACGGGCCTTCGCCCCGATGACGCGCAGTTGTCCGGCGGTCGCCGAGAACGGGTTCTTGACGTGCTGGGCCTCGTCCGCGACCACCATGCCCCAGGGCCCCGCCGCGGCCAGGCGCTCGGCGTCGAGCCGCATCGTCCCGTAGGTGGTCAGGACGAACTCGCCCGCGGCGAAGTCGTCCAGGCTGCGGTGGCTGCCGTGGTAGCGGCGTACCGGGGTGCCCGGGGCGAACCTCTCGATCTCGCGCCGCCAGTTGCCCATCAGGGAGGTGGGACAGACCACCAGGGTGGGCCCGGCGGCCTCGGGAACGTCCTGCCGGTGCAGATGGAGCGCGATCACGGTGATGGTCTTGCCGAGCCCCATGTCGTCGGCGAGACAGCCGCCGAGGCCCAGCGAGGTCATCCGGACCAGCCAGTCCAGACCGCGTAGCTGGTAGTCGCGCAGGGTGGCGGCGAGGGCGGCGGGCTGGGCGACCGGCGGCTGTTCGGGGTGGGAGGCCCCCTCCGGGTCGGCCAGCCGGTCGCGCAGCGCCGCGAGCCAGCCGGTGGGCTCGACGTCCACGGCCGCGCCGTCCGCCTCGGTACGGCCGGTGAGGACGGCGTCGAGCGCGTCCACGGGGGTGAGTTTGCGATCCGTGCGGTCCCGGGCGCGACGCGCCGACTCCGGGTCCAGGACGACCCACTGGTCGCGCAGCCGCACCACCGGACGACTGGCCTCCGCGAGCCGGTCGAGCTCCGCACGGGTGAGGTCCTGGTCGCCGATGGCGAACCGCCAGCTGAAGCGGAGCAGCGCGTCGGCGGAGAGGAACGAGGGCATCCGGGGGCCGAAGCCGTCCTCGCCGGCGCCGTCCTCGTCCGGGCCGATGACGGCGCGAGCGGTCAGGCCGCGGACCAGCTCCCTGGGCCAGTGCACCTGCACCCCGGTGGCCTCCAGCGCCTCCGCCGCCGGGCCGAGCAGGTCGGTGACCTCCTCGTCGGCGAGGTCGATCGCGTCGGGCACGGCGGCCGAGAGCAGGGGTGCGAGCGGCGGCCAGGCGCGGGCCGCGCGCCGCAGGGTGAGCAGCGCGTCCATCCGGGCGCGCGGTCCCAGCGCCGCGCCGACCGGCGAGGTACCGGCCCAGATGTCGGCGGCGTCCGCGACGAGGGCCGGGTCGGTGAGGCTGTGCAGCTGGAGGACGGCGCGGAAGTCCGGTCCGGCGGCGGGGACGTCGTCGTCAGCGGCCAGGAGGTCGCCGCGCAGCACCTCGATACGCAGCGACAGCCGGACCCCGGCGTCGTGCCCGGCGGCCACGTCCGCCGCCCAGGCGCGCTGTCCGGGCAGCCGTACGGGCGGTGCGGCGGCGAATGCGGGGCCGCCCGCGGCCAGGGCCGCGGCGGGGGAACGCGGCAGCCCGTCCGCCACCGCGTCGAGAAAGGCGCGCAGATGGCGTTCCGGTTCGGGCAGCAGCACCGGGTCGGTACCGGGCAGCGGCAGGGCGTGCGCGGCGGGCGGCATGGCGGCGGCCAGCTCCCTGAGCCGCTCCAGGTCCTCGGGTGTCAGCGGGCCGACACGCCAGGCATCGTGATCGGCGGCGGTGAGACCGGGCAGCAGCCGCCCACGCGCGGCGAGTTGGAGGGCGAGCACGGCGGCGGCACCCCAGAAGGCCGCCGTGGGATCGGTGCCGTCCCCGGTGCGCGCGGCCGCCCGCGCGCGGGCGCGGGTGAGCACCGGCAGCGCGGCGCTCAGGGGGAGGACGAGCGCGGGGACGGTACGCGTGCGGACACCGTCGGGGCGGGCGTCCCGGTCACCGTCGGCCCCAGGGCCGTCCGGGGCCGCGGGGACCACGACGGTCAGCTCTTCGACGGAGCCGGGCCCGGACGGGGGCGGGCCGTCCGGGGACCAGAACGCGACCCGTCCGGTGCGTGCCGGGTCGGCGGGCAGGAAGACCGTGGTGGAGCGGCAGAGTTCGGCGATCTCGGAGGACGTCGCCGCGCGGGGTGGTGTCACAGCGCTGATTTACTCCTCAAATTTGACTACTGGGCGTGGGGCGGTCGAGGGTACAGGACGCGCGGGAGGAATGAGGAACCGGAGGCCGCCGGTGTGCGTTGTGAAGGGTGAACGCGGCTCAGGGCCGTGAGGAGCTCGGCTGGGGCCGTGATGAGGAGGCGGGTGAGATGTCCACGCGCGCGAAGGTCGCCGTCGGGGGTGTGGCGGTAGGTGTGATCCTGATGTGGCTGCTGCCCTTCTGGGCGGCGCTGCTGGTGCTCGTCGGCGTGCCCGCGGCGGCCTATCTGCTGCTGGACCCCTCGCAGCGCCGCAGGCTGCGCCGGGTCTCCCGCAAGGAGCTCGGCCGCTGACCCCGGCCGCTCAGGACCGCTGGCCGGGCCCGGGACCCGCGGCGGCACGCACCTGGGAGTGACCGTGCAGCACCGGTCGCGAGCCGCCCGGAGTCCCCATGCGGGACCCGGCCAGCCGGGGGAGAGGGATGGCCGCGGCCGGTACGGCAGCGCGGACCCGCCTCGCCGTACCGGCCGGGTCACGGGCGGGGGACGACACCCCTCCCGGGCGTCGGCGATCACAGCAGGCTTTCGTCCGCGACCGTCCAGTCATCGCCCAGTTCACTGTGCAGTGCCGCCAGGGCGGCGTGCGCGCGTCCCCGGAACGCCTGCCACTCCTCGTCGGACCAGGGGGACGGATCCGGCGGATAGTCCCAGTCGAGTGACGACTGGTACCACCCGCACAACCGCTCCAGTTCGGTTCGTGTGCCCTCCGTGATCGGCAGACGGCCCAGGTCCGTGGGACAGCCGTAGGGGCTGTCCATGTCGAGGGGCCACAGCGGGGTGTCGGGGACACCGGCCTCGAAGAAGAACCGAAGGTGTTCGGGCATACCGCACCCTCCCACGGGGGTCCGCTGGCGCTCCACGGAATAGTGGCGGCTCCCCGGCCGCCGTCGTGATGGTCGCCAGGATTCCGCGATCAGCTCCGGACGTGGCGTGATCGACGTAAATCCCTTGCACGAGGGCCGTCTTGCCGTCCACGATGGCCGACATGACGCATGGAAAGGACGGCCTCGCGATCTCTCGGTGATCGCCATGGCCTCATACGGAACACCTCAGTCGCCCACTCCCGCCCGGCTCCGGGCCCACTTCGACCCGTTGCCCTTCCCCGCCCGGATGAGCGCCCTCGCGGCGTACGCCCGCAGCCTCTCACCGGACGCCTACACCGCTCTGCGCGACGCCCTCGACGCCTCCACGGAGGACGGTGACCGGCATACCGCGCTCTTCCTGGCCACCGTCCGCCGCGATCTGGACACCGTCGCCGCCGCGCTCACGGACCCCGTGCTGCGCCGCCGCGCCCTGTCCGCCGCCATCCGGCTCCCGGTGCCCGATGAACCCCTGACCGCACTCGCCCTGAGTGATATCCGCGCCGTACGGCACGAGACCTACCGTGTGCTGCGCATGGGACGCCGTCGCGCGCTCGCCGACCGGTTGCTGCCCCGGGTGCACGCCGCCCACGGCCCTGACGACGCCGCGCGGCTGCTGCCCGCCTGCACCCCCGCGACGGTCGCCGACTGGCTGCCCCGCCTCGATCCG
This sequence comes from Streptomyces cucumeris, assembly GCF_024295805.1. Classification (GTDB taxonomy): domain Bacteria; phylum Actinomycetota; class Actinomycetes; order Streptomycetales; family Streptomycetaceae; genus Streptomyces; species Streptomyces cucumeris. Next base: position 98,514 of record NZ_JANCLX010000032.1, on the reverse strand, counting down.
CCGCCCGGTGTCCTGCACACCCTCGCCCGGACCGCTCCGGCCGCCGTCGCCGCGCGGCTCGCCGCCGACTGCGCGGCACAGGACCCCCATGGACGGCAGCGCCTCGCCACCCGCTACGAACTGCTCGCCACCGCCATCGCCGAGCGCGACATCGGGGCGGGACTCGACCTGTTCGCCCGCGCCCCGGCGCTTCTCGGCGAGCGGGCTGTGGTGTCCCTGCTGCGCGCACCGCGCGAGGTCCTCGCGATCCTCCGCCGGGCGGCCGCACACGAGGAACCGGGCGGCGGCGTCCCGCGGATCGGGAACGGCAGGGGCCGCTGGGCGAACCGTCCCCGGCTGAGCACCGGTGCGCGACCGCTGTCGCGCTCGGCGCTGCGCGCCCTCCGCGCCCTCACCCCCGAGGAACGCGCCGCGCTGGCCGAGGAGAGCGTGGCCGTGGCGCGCAGGTCCAGCCCCTGGCGGTTCGACGTACGCCCCGATCCACTGCTCGCCCTGCTACCGCCCGCCGAGCGGCGGCGCGTCGTCGAGCGCGGGATGCCCGCGCGCGGCCCCGGCAGGCGGACGGGGTACGACGCGCTCGCGGCGCTCGATCCGGCGGACCGCGCCGATCTCGTACGCGAGGCGTTCGACGGGGACCACCCCTCACCCGAGACACGCAATCAACTCGCGGTCGTGATGCCGTTCGCCGAGGCCGAACCCGTACTGCTCCGGGCGGTGGAGAGCCACCGCCACCACGAACGCGAGCACGCCTGGTGCGCCCTGCTCGCCTGCGCCGAGCTGAACGGCGTGCCCGAGGGGTTCGCACGGGCGGTGGCCGCCTGTGAACGGGCCTGGCACGACCAGGAGGAGGTGCGCCGTGCCGTCCTGAAACACGTGGCGGCGGCCGCGCCCCGGCTGCTGGCCGCCGTACCGCTGACCGCCCTGCGTGAGGCGACGCTGGCCACCGTCCACTCCCGGGACTCCCGGGCCGACACCCTCGCCGCCGCCGAACGCTGGCTGCGCCGGACCGCGGAGAGCGCGGCCGCGCGCGGCGACACCGAACGGGCCGCGTACACGGCGGAGCTGCTGTGCCGGGTGCTCGCCGATCCACGGCGAACCGCCCCGGTCGCGCCGCTGCGGCTCGACCGCCGCGCAGCCGCGGCCGTCTGGGCCGCCGCCACCGCCCCGGACGGCTTCCGTGAACCGGGCTCCGGTGCGACGACGTACGGAGAGGCACACGGAGAAATCCGCGGTGTGGCCCGCGGTGGAGCGCACCGCACCGCCGTCTCCCGGCTCGTCCCACTCGCCGAACTCCTCGTCGCGCATCTGGCCGGACTGCCCGCCCTCGACGCCCTGATGGGCCGTACCGCCCTGGAGGACGAGGACCCGGCCCTCGCGGGCCGTGCCGCCGCGGTGTGGACGGCGGACTTTGCCACCCGGGAGGAGCGTTGTGCGCGGCTGGTGACCGACGATCCGTCCTTCGCCCTGGTGGAGCGGGTGCTGTACACCCTCGCCACCCGCCGCACCGATCTGCTCGAGGACGTTCTGCGTGCCGCCCGGCACGGTCTGACAGGACGCCTCGCCCCGCGCGGGGTGCGCGGATGGGTGCCGAGGCTGCCGCGGCCGGTGACCGGACGGTGGCTGCCCGGCACCCGCCGCCTGCTGACCGCGCATCTCGCCGCGGTGGCCGCCGATGAGGAGGTGGACCTGCGGGAACGGGCGGACGCTGCGGGCCTGCTGCGCGACGGCGGCCTGTTGCGGGAGCTCGTGGACCGTGCCCCGCTCCCCGTCGCGTCCGCCGCCCTCATGGCATGGGGCCACTGCGCCCCGGAGGAGGGCGCCGCCCCGGCCGGGCGCGGTCCGGATGAGCACTGGCCCTACGCCGGCGACCGGCGCGCGGCCTCCGGTACCAGTGCGCGCCTTCCGGAGACCGACGGCTTCCCCGGTCCCGTCCTGTCCCTGCTGCTCCACCACGCGGGCGCCGGTGGCGCCCGCGGCCGGGCCGCCATGGGTGCGATGCGGCAGGTGCTGGCCTCCGTGCCCGACCGTGCGGCCGTCGCCGCCCTCGAGCCCGTCGTCCGTGCGACGGACGCGCCGGTCGGCAGCCGTAAGGAGGCCGCCCGCGCACTCGTGGAACTGCCCGGTGAGACCGCGTTCGCCGCCCTGCTCGCCTCCTGGGATGAACCCGGGCAGCACCGCGACGTCCGTGCCGTCCTCGCCCGCGGTCTGCTCGCCCGTATCGGTGAACCCGGTGTCGCCGACCGGCTGACGAGCCGGGCACACGAGCCCGCCGTCCGCGACGCGACCGTCCTCGCGCACCCGGGGAGGGCCGTGGTGCGGGACCACGCCGCGTACGCCTCCTGGCTCGCCGCGCTCGCCCGCGACGCGGAGGACGCGACCGCCGAGGCCGCCTGTGAAGCGCTGCCCGCATGGACGGCGGTGGGGACATCCGGCGAGGCGGAGGCCGCGCTCGCCGACGCGGTCCTCGACCCCGGTCGTCCCGCGAGGGTCTGGCGGGACGCCGCGGCGGGGCTCGCCGCGGTCCGTACCGAGGCCGCGCCCGCCGCCTTGCGTCGCGTCGTCGACACGCTCCTCGAGCGCGCCCGCACCGGTGACGGCGGGGACGGGACGCCGCCCGGAGAGGACCGGCGCGCCGAAGCGCTCCGCCGTCTCACCGGTTGCGCGTCCGCCGTCCTCGAGCGGCTCGGCCGGTGGTGGGGGACCGAGATCGCCGCGGCGGACACCGTGGTGGACGGACTGCTCGCCGCGGGACTGTGGCGCGAGGCGACCGGAGCCGCGTACATCGCGGCCTCCGCTGCCCTGCGCCGCGGCGACGGTGCGTTCGCGCGCTGGGAACGCTATCTGGCACTGGTCGAGGAACGCCCCGACCGGCTGACGGGCCGTGAGACCTATCTGAGCCACGAAGACGCCGTGGTGCGGGAGGCGACCCTCGGAGTCGTCCGCGCGCTGCGTGAGCGCGGCGGCGCCGCGGCCGGACTCACCGCCCTCATGCTGGTGAGCGTCATCGGACCGCACAGTGGCTGGGCGGAGGTGTGGCGGGCCGAACTCGAGGCGCTGCGCCGGTACGACGACCCGGACACGGCCGAACAGGCCCTGCTCATCGAGGCCCGCGCCCGCCGCTGACCCGTCCGTCCCGGAGCGTCCCGGACCGGGCTCCGGGACGGACCACGGTGTGCTGCCGTACGCCCCCGGGCCTGACCGGGGGCGTACGGCACTCACTGGGGGCGTACGGCCAGTTCGTCCAGCGCCGTCAGCAGTCCCGGGAGTTCTGGGCCGCGGCCCACCGGAAGCACCTCGCCCGGTTCGTCGTCGAGCAGTACGAACGCGATGTCGTCGGTGCGCGCGACCATGCTCCAGCCCGGACCGTCGGCCCGGAGGGTCCGGGCGTCACCGGCGGCGAATGCGGAGCGCACCCGGCCGAGCGGTGGGGGCGTGTCCAGATAGCCGCGCACCTCGTCGAGTACCCGTCGCACTCCTCCGTGCGGCTTCTCGCCGGGGGCGACGAAGGTGACCTCGCTGTCCACCTGTTCGCGCCAGATCGCCCACTGGAGGGCGATCTCGTCCGCGCCGAGCCGCCGCTGCGCAGGTCCCCACCGCTCGGCGTCCGGGGGCGTGAGCGGCGGACGGACGGGGTCCCCGAGTGCGGGATCGGGTTCCGGGTCGTGCGGTGCGGGAATCCCGGGGGCCGCCACCGCCACCGCGAGCGGCCAGCCGGGCAGGGAAGCGACCACGGTGCGGTCGTTGAGGGACAGGTCGTACTCCATACCGCAGTCCCACGTCGCGATGGCGATGGCCACGAGCGAGACGTCGTCGGTGACCACCGTCCAGCGCGCGCCGCGGCCGTCCTGGCCCAGTACCAGCCCGTAGCCGGCCGTGTAGGGCGTGAGGCCGAGGGCGGCGCATGCCTCGGGGTAGTCGTCGCCGAGCACGCTCGGGAATTGAGCGGGTGTCAGCAGCACCGCGGTCAGCACGTACAGCGCATCGTCGCCTGACTCCTCCGTGGCGGGCACGGCAGCCTCCTCTTGCGGTCCCGGATCCGATGTGCGATCCGTCGTCGGCGCACCCTAACCAGCCGGTAGCCACGGCGTCGAGATGGCTGCGACCAGGTCAGTCGTCCGAAGCGGCGCGCAGCGTCCCCAGAGTGCTCCGAAGCCAGGACAGTTCGGCCCGGCTGGTCGCCCGGGCGATGGTGAGGATCCCGCGCCGGAACGGGTCCGCGATCTCCTCGGCGCGCAGCGGCCGGTCGTCCTCGTAGAAGAAGCTGGACGGGCGGTTCAGGAAGTCGAGCCGCCGCTCCAGCACCGCCGCCTGCGCCGCCGGATCCGCCAGGTGCCCGAGGAACGCGAGCAGCGTGAACCAGCGGTTCTCGTCGGTGATGTCGGCCTCCGCCGGATCCATGAGACGGCGCCGCAGCTCGGCGCGTCCCTGGTCGGTGAGCGTGAGGACGTGCCGGGGCGCCGCGCCCGCGCCCGGCCGAGTTTCGCGGGCCAGCAGTCCGGCCTTCTCCAGCCGTTTGATCGCCGGATAGAGCGTGCTCTCGGCCACGGGCTTGATGTGCCCGGTCAGCGCGGCGATGCGTTTGCGCAGCTCATAGCCGTGCAATGGGGCGTCATGGAGAAATCCCAGGATGGCGAGTTCGAGCATCCCCGCATTCTGCCCGATCATCGCTGTACATCGATCTCGCAATACATCGTGACCGATGTATTGTCTGCGGTGATCGTCGTAGATGGGGCGCACGGGAGGGGATGACCATGTGGCACGCGCCGTTCGGTCCGGCAGGGGCGCACATCCGGTGGACCGGGACACCGGGCGACGGGGACGGCGGCGCGCCCCGGGTCTATGTCCACGGGCTGGGCGCGTCCTCGGCCGTCTATCACGCGCATATCGCCGCGTCCCCGGCTCTCGCCGGACGCCGGTCGCTCTTCGTCGACCTGCCCGGCCACGGGATCAGTGACCGCCCGGCGGACTTCGGCTACGCCCTGGACGATCACGCCGCCGCACTCGCCTCGGCGCTCGACGCGGCAGAGGTACGCGGCGCGGAACTGGTCGGCCACAGCATGGGCGGGGCGGTCGCCGTCGTCCTCGCGGCGCGTCGCCCCGGCCTGGTGTCCCGTCTGGTGCTCACCGAGGCGAACCTCGACCCGGATCCGCCCCGAACGGCGGGCAGCAGCAGTATCGCCGCGTATACGGAGGAGGAGTTCGTGCGCGGCGGCGGCTTCGCGGAGACGCTCGAGCGGGTGGGTCCGGTGTGGCGGGCGACCATGCGGCTCGCGGATCCCACCGCGCTGTACCGCAGCGCGGTCGGACTGGTCCGCGGTACCCGGCCGACCGTGCGCCGGATGCTCCTGGGTCTGGACCTGCCGCGCACCTTTCTGGTCGGTGAGCTGGGGGACGCGCCGGACGCGTGCGATGAGCTCACGGCCGCCGGAGTGGAGGTGCGGACCGTGCCCGGCGCCGGGCACAACGTCATGTTCGACAACGCTCCCGGCTTCATCGAGGCTCTCGCCGCGGGACGGTGAGGCGGCCCCGGACCTGGCCGGACCCGGCCCGCGGCCCGGGTCCCGGTGGCGTTCAGCCCCGACGGCGTTCAGTCCTGACGCGTCGACAGGGCCAGGAAACGGGTGTCCTCATCGGTATACGACTCCAGATGCCAGCCGGAGCGGGCCAGCAGCGGCCGCAGATTGGGCTCCGCCCGCAGGTCGTCAGGGGTCAGCCGACGGCCGTGCCGGGCGGCCAGCGCGGCCCGGCCGACCGGGTGGAACAGGGCGAGACGGCCGCCGGGGCGGACCACCCGCGCCAGGGCGCGCAGCGCGGGGCCGGGTTCGCCGAGGTGTGAGATCAGCCCGGCCGCGAACACCGCGTCGAGACAGCCGTCGCGCAGGGGCAGCCGGGTGACGTCGCCGAGGACGAGCGTCGCAGCCTTGTCCCTCGCCTCGCGCACGGCCGCCTCCAGCATGGCGGGGGTGAGATCGACCCCCAGGACGGTGCCCCGCGGACCGACGGCGGCGCGCAGGGCGGGCAGCGCCCGGCCGGTGCCGCAGCCCGCGTCGAGCACCGCGTCCCCGGCACGCAGTCCGAGTTCGGCGACGGCGGCTGCGTAGGCGGGTCCGTCATCGGGGAATCGGCTGTCCCAGTCGGCGGCCCGGGGTGTGAAGAACGCGCGCACCTCGGCCGCGCCGCCCGTGCCGGGGCCGTGACGGTGCTGCTGGTGCTCGTCCTCGGGCATGACGCTCCTCGCTCTGGCCGGATCACCGTGAGCATGACCGTATCCGGTGGATCGCCCATGGCGGATCGCTCCCCGTGTCATCACTCCCCGTGACGGGGTGCCGGTACTGAACCTTCATCTACATACACATGTGGGCATAGATCGATCGCTATGGCATCTGTCCCTGTCAATTTCCGGCAGCTTCCGTAAGTGGACCCCGGAGTGCGCCCTGACCGGGTCTAGCGTCCCTGGCCCAAGGGGGACACGTGGCCCGGGGTACAGCCGGAGCGCTGCCCGATGCGGTGGGCGCCGACCGAGGGAGACCGCTGATGACCAAGCACCGTGGCGCCGATGCCCGCTCCCTGATCGACCTCGACCGGATCCTGGACGAGCTGAGACGACGAGGCTGCGCCGTACGCCATGTCGTGATCCTCTCCGGTGACGGGAGCACGGTGAGCGCGTCCCGGGGTCTCTCCCGCCCGGAGGCGGAGCAGCTCGCCGTCCTGGCCTCCGGCTTCCACGGTCTCGCCAGGAGCGCGGGGCGCCGGGCCCGTGGCGGCCGGACCCGGCCGGCCGTGATCGAGACGGAAGCGGGCCGCCTCGGCGTCGCGGCGCTCGGCGATGGCGGGTGTCTGGCCGTCCTGGGGGCCGCCGGAGCCGGCCCGGCCGCCGTCGCCGCCATGACCGCCCGGCTCGCGGAGCGGATGGCGGCCCGGCCGGCCGGTGGGCGCGGAGCGTGGCCCCGGCGCCGCTTCGGACGGCCCTTGCGGGGTACTCGGCCGGGTCTGCCGAGGACTACGGCGAAGGGACACGGTGATGCGAGCGGTGACGTGGCAGGGCCGGCGTGAGGTGAGCGTGGAGACGGTCCCCGACCCGATCATCAAGGAGCCCACGGACGCGATCGTCCGGATCACCACGACCGGGCTCTGCGGGTCCGACCTCCACCTCTACGAAGTGCTGACGCCCTTCATGACCCCGGGCGACATCCTCGGCCACGAACCCATGGGCATCGTGGAGGAGACCGGTCCCGAGGTGACGAACCTCAGCCCCGGCGACCGCGTCGTGGTGCCCTTCCAGATCGCCTGCGGCAACTGCTGGATGTGCCATTCCGGTCTGCCGTCGCAGTGTGAGACCACCCAGGTCGTCGAGCAGGGCATGGGAGCGGAGATCTTCGGCTACAGCAAGCTCTACGGCTCGGTACCGGGCGGCCAGGCGGAGTATCTGCGGGTGCCGCAGGCCCAGTACGGACCGATCAAAGTGCCGGAGGGCCCGCCGGACGACCGCTTCCTGTACCTCTCCGACGTCCTCCCCTCGGCATGGCAGGCGGTGGAGTATGCGGCCGTCCCGCAGGACGGCACGGTGGCGGTGCTCGGACTCGGCCCCATCGGCGGGATGGCCTGCCGGATCGCGACCGTGCAGGGAGCCGGGCGGGTCATCGGGGTGGACCTGGTGCCCGAGCGGCTGCGGCGGGCGCGGGCGGACGGTGTGGAGGTGTTCGACCTCCATGACTTCGGCCGTCAGGAGGACCTCGTCGAGGCGATCGTGTCCCTCACCGACGGCCGTGGACCGGACGCGGTCATCGACGCGGTGGGCACCGAGGCCCACGGCAGTCCGCTCGGCCGGACGGCCCAGCGGGCCGCGGGGTTCCTCCCGCGGGACTGGGCCGCCCGGCTCACGGCGAAGGCCGGGGTCGACCGGCTGGCGGCGCTGCGCCTCGGCGTAGCGCTGGTACGGCGCGGCGGCACCATCTCCCTCAGCGGGGTGTACGGAGGGAACGCCGATCTGCTGCCGCTGATGACGATGTTCGACAAGCAGGTCCAGCTCCGGATGGGCCAGGCGAACGTGCGGCGCTGGGTCGACCACATCCTGCCGCTGCTGACGGACGAGGACCCGCTGGACGTCGACGGGTTCGCCACGCACCGCATGCCCCTGGACGAGGCTCCCCGCGCCTACGAGTTGTTCCAGCACAAGGACGACGGGGCGATCAAGGTCCTGATGCGCCCCTAGGCGCCTGGGGCTCTCACAGCCTTGGACTGTCCCTGGCCGCCTCTGGCGGTGAGTGGGCAACAGTCCGCCACGAAGCGAAGGATTTCGGTCGAATGTCGTCAGCCGCTGACTAGTCGGCGAGGTCGGCCATGCCGATGACCTTCTCGACGCGCACCCTGACCAGCAACTCGCCCGGCACACCGTTGCGCGCCCCGAACTCCTCGGCGCGGTCCTCGCCCATGTACCGCGCGGCGATCCGGGTCGCCCACTCGCGGACCTGAGCGAGGTCGTCGATGAGCTCGGCGCGGCCCTGCACGGTGACGAACGAGAACGGCGGCCGGTCGTCGTCCACGCAGAGACTGACCCGGCCGTCCCGGGCCAGATTGCGTCCCTTGACCGTGCCCTGGCCCGTGTTGAAGACGAGATCGTCGCCGTCGAGCAGGAACCAGACGGGTGCGATGTGCGGGCTTCCGTCGGCCCGTACGGTCGACAGCTTCCCGGTGCGGGTGCCCTCGGAGACGAACTTCTGCCACTGATCCTTGGTCATTTTCTGTGCCATGTCTCCATCCTGCGTCAAACAGCCCACATCCCTGTGATGACGGACAGGGCGGGTTGCCCAGACGGCGGCAGTGAGAAAGGCTGGCACGCAGCTCTGGGGAATCGGGGAGGAAAACGACATGGCACTCCACAAGGGCCTCGACTGGTTACTGGACGACCTGACCGAGCGCATCGCGGAGATACAGCACGCGCTGGTGCTGTCGAACGACGGGCTGGTGACGGCGGCGAGTTCCACGCTCGAGCGCCAGGACGCCGAGCATCTGGCGGCGGTCGCCTCCGGGCTGCACAGTCTCGCCAAGGGCTCCGGTCTGCATTTCAAGACCGGACGGGTGCGGCAGACGATGGTCGAGTTCGACGAGGGCGTCCTCTTCGTCACGGCGGCCGGTGACGGCAGCTGCCTGTGCGTGCTCACCGGGCCGGAGGCCGATGTGGGCCAGGTCGCCTACGAGATGACGCTGCTCGTCAACCGGGTGGGGGAGCATCTCGGCGTCGAGGTGAGACAGGAGAGTGGCGCGCCCCGCTGATCCGAGCCGGACCCGGCCGGACCATGCCGGGCAGTGGGCTCTTCGGTGGTGCTCACCTCTCTCCGACCTGCGCTCTGTGGGAGTTATCCACAGGCCTGACACGGCGTCGTGGCACGCGGCTATCGTCGTCACTGTCAGTGATTGATGGGTCGCGGGGGAGGGCATCGCCATGACCGTGCAGATGTACGCGGAGTTGAAGGAGCGCCAGGGTCCGCTGGGGCCGGGGTCGGCAGGGCCGGAGCCCGGCTCGGCCGAGGAATCGGGTTCGTGCGCAGACGGTGAGGGGCTCGCGTTCGGCGCGGCGGCCCGCGCCCTGGGGCTCAGGGTGCGGGAGTTCGAGCTCGCGGTGCAACTGGGCGAGGTGCGCACCGTCAGGACCGGGGCGGGCCCGCGGGTTGAGCAAGCCGAGCTGACGCGGCTGACCACCGCCGAGGGCTTTCCGGATGCGCTGGTCGCCCGGCTGCGGGTGGTCGGCACGGCGGACGGGGCAGCGCTGCTGGGCATCAGCCCGGGGCGGCTCACCCGGCTCGCCCGGGGCGGCTTCTTCGCCCCGGTCCGCTTCTATGTGAACCGCTATCGGGCCGTGGTGTGGCTCTATCGCGCCGCGGATCTCACCGAGTTGGCCGCGCGCCAGCCGGAGTTGCTGTCCGGCCGCACCCCGCCGGGGCTGAGCGCGGCGCTGGCCGCGGGGGAGGACCGGCGTGCCGAGACCTGGCGCGCCCGCCGGATCGAGCAGTTGCTCGCCCGGACCGAGGAGCCCTGGGCCCGCGCCGCGGTCCTCGCCGCGGCCCTGGGACCGGACGATCTGGCCTCCGTCGTCGACGACCCCCATGAGCGGGGTCGGCTGCGGGAGCTGCGCCCGGCCCTGATCCGGATCCGGTCCGACGGCGGACCGCTGCGCGACGTCATCGACAGGACGGTGACGGCGGATGACCCACGGGAGATCCGGCGCTACCGGGCAGCGCTCACCGAGGCCTTACGGGTCGCCCGCGCGGATCGCTCCGTACCGTGTCCGGAGGACACCCCGCGAAGCGGCGGGCGTCACCGCTCCGAGGACCGGCCGCGAGGGCTGTGGCGAAGGCTGTTCGGCAGGTGCTGAACCAGGGCCGGCGTTCGCGCGATCCGTGCCCTCGGCGTCAGCCCTTCTCCGCGGGGGGAGTCAGCGGCCGGAAGAGCCCCTCTTGCACCACCGAGACCAGCAGCTGTCCCTGACGGTTGTAGATCCGGCCGCGCGCCAGTCCGCGGCCGCCGGTGGCCACGGGAGACTCCTGGTCGTAGAGGAACCACTCATCGGTGCGGAACGGCCGGTGGAACCACATGGCGTGGTCCAGTGAGGCCATGTCGAAGCCCCGGCGGCCCCACAGCGGCTCGACCGGGACCCGCACCGCGTCCAGCAGCATCATGTCGCTCGCGTAGGTGAGCGCACAGGTGTGCACCAGCGGATCGTCCCCGAGCGGTCCGACCGCCCGCATCCAGACGGCGCTGCGCGGCTCCGCGCCCTTGAGCTCGTCATCCGTCCAGCGCAGCCGCTCCACGTAGCGGATGTCGAAGGGCTGACGGCGCTCCATCCGCGCGAGGGCCTCGGGGAGGGTCCCCAGATGGGCGCGGATCTCGTCGGGGAGTTTCGGCAGGCTCTCCGGCTCGGGTACCTCCGGCATCGGCAACTGCTGCTCGATGCCCGGCTCCGGAAGATGGAAGGAGGCCGTCAGATTGAAGATCGTCCGACCCTGCTGGACGGCGACGACCCGGCGTGTGGTGAAGGAGCGTCCGTCCCGGACGCGCTCCACCTGGTACACGATGGGCACGCCCGGCCGCCCCGGCCGCAGGAAGTACGCGTGCAGCGAATGCACCGGGCGCTGTCCGTCGGTGGTGCGCCCGGCCGCCACCAGCGCCTGCCCGGCCACCTGGCCGCCGAAGACCCGCTGGAGCGACTCGTCGGGGCTCAGACCGCGGAAGATGTTCTCCTCGATCCGCTCCAGATCGAGCAGATCCACCAGACGTTCGGCGGGATTGGTCATCAGCGGCGTTCCTTCGCTGTGGGTGCCCGCGAGGCGGCTCGCGGCGGGGACGGGGCTCAGGAGGCTACCCCGACAGCGGACCCACGTCGGTGATCCGGACCACGGCGCGGCCCTCCTCGTCGGAGGCGGTCAGATCGACCTCCGCCGAGATACCCCAGTCGTGGTCGCCCTTGGGGTCGTCGAAGGTCTGCCGCACCCGCCACAGCCCGTCCTCGGGGTGCTCCTCGATCCGCAGCAGCTTCGGCCCGCGGGCCTGCGGTCCGGTGCCCAGGTCCTCGTACTCCTCCCAGTACGTGTCCATCGCCTCTGCCCAGGCGTCCTCGTCCCAGCCGGCGTCGGCGTCCATCTCGCCGAGTTCGCCGACGTGGTCGAGTGCGGCCAGCTCCACCCGGCGGAACAGGGCGTTGCGCACCAGGACGCGGAAGGCGCGGGCGTTCGCGGTGACCGGCCGGACCTGGTCGGCGCGCTCCTGCGCCTCCTCCGCGGACTCCTCCTCCGGATTGGCAAGCTGCTCCCATTCGTCGAGGAGGCTGGAGTCGACCTGGCGCACCATCTCACCGAGCCAGGCGATGATGTCCTCGAAGTCGTCCGACTTCAGATCGTCGGGCACCGTGTGGTCCAGCGCCTTGTAGGCGCCGGCCAGGTAGCGCAGCACGATGCCTTCGGTCCGGGCGAGGTCGTAGAACGAGGTGAACTCGGTGAAGGTCATCGCCCGTTCGTACATGTCGCGGATCACCGACTTGGGCGACAGCGGATGGTCCCCGACCCACGGATGGCTCTTGCGGTAGAGGCCGTAGGCGTGGGACAGCAGCTCCTCCAGCGGCTTGGGGTAGGAGACGTCCTGGAGGCGCTCCATGCGCTCCTCGTACTCCACCCCGTCCGCCTTCATCGCGGACACCGCCTCGCCGCGCGCCTTGTTCTGCTGGGCGGCCAGGATCTGCCGCGGGTCGTCGAGCGTCGACTCCACGACCGAGACCATGTCCAGCGCGTAGGACGGCGATTCGGGGTCCAGCAGCTCGAACGCGGCGAGCGCGAAGGTGGACAGCGGCTGGTTGAGCGCGAAGTCCTGCTGCAGATCCACCGTCAGCCGGACGATACGGCCCTCGGCGTCCGGTGTGTCGAGCCGCTCGACCACACCGCCGTCCAGGAGGGAGCGGTAGATGGCGATGGCCCGGCGGATGTGCCGCAGCTGGTTCTTGCGCGGCTCGTGGTTGTCCTCCAGCAGCCGCCGCATGCCCTCGAAGGCATCGCCCGGGCGGGCGATGATCGACAGCAGCATCGCGTGGGTGACGCGGAAGCGCGAGGTGAGCGGCTCGGGGTCGGAGGCGATCAGCTTCTCGAAGGTGTTCTGCCCCCAGTTGACGAAGCCCTCCGGCGCCTTCTTGCGGACCACCTTGCGGCGCTTCTTCGGATCGTCCCCGGCCTTCGCGAGCGCCTTCTCGTTCTCCACGACATGCTCGGGCGCCTGTGCCACCACGAAGCCCGCGGTGTCGAAACCGGCCCGTCCGGCACGGCCCGCGATCTGGTGGAACTCCCGTGCCCGCAGCGTCCGCACCCGCTGCCCGTCGTACTTCGTCAGCGCGGTGAACAGCACCGTCCGGATCGGCACGTTCACGCCCACTCCGAGGGTGTCCGTACCGCAGATGACCTTCAGCAGTCCGGCCTGCGCCAGCTTCTCCACCAGCCGCCGGTACTTGGGCAGCATCCCCGCGTGATGCACCCCGATCCCGTGCCGGACATAACGGGAGAGGTTCCGGCCGAACTTGGTGGTGAACCGGAAGTTGCCGATCAGCGAGGCGATCTCATCCTTCTCCTCGCGGGTGCACATATTGATGCTCATCAGCGCCTGCGCCCGCTCCACCGCGGCGGCCTGCGTGAAGTGCACGATGTAGACCGGCGCCTGCCGGGTCTCCAGCAGTTCGGTCAGCGTCTCGGTGAGCGGTGTCGTGCGGTACTCATAGCTGAGCGGCACCGGCCGCGTCGCCGACCGGACCACCGCGGTGGGGCGTCCGGTGCGCCGGGTCAGGTCCTCCTCGAACCGGTTCACATCGCCGAGCGTCGCGGACATCAGGATGAACTGCGCCTGCGGCAGCTCCAGCAGCGGGATCTGCCAGGCCCAGCCCCGGTCCGGCTCCGCATAGAAGTGGAACTCGTCCATCACCACCTGGCCGATGTCGGCGTCCTTGCCGTCCCGCAGGGCGATGGACGCCAGCACCTCGGCCGTACAGCAGATGACCGGCGCGTCCGCGTTGACCGACGCGTCACCGGTCAGCATGCCGACGTTCTCGGTGCCGAACATCTTGCACAGCTCGAAGAACTTCTCCGAGACCAGGGCCTTGATCGGCGCGGTGTAGAAGGTGACCTGGTCACGGGCGAGGGCTGCGAAGTGGGCGCCCGCCGCCACCAGGCTCTTCCCCGAACCGGTCGGGGTGGACAGGATGACGTTCGCACCCGACACCACCTCGATCAGCGCTTCCTCCTGGGCGGGGTAGAGAGAGATGCCCCGCTCCTCGACCCAGGACGAGAAAGCCTCGAAAAGGGCGTCGGGGTCGGCGTCGCTCGGCAGCTGATCGATAAGAGTCACGTCCCTATACTGCCTGCTTTCCCCGGCGGGACGGGAACCGGCCGTGCGCACGAAGATCGTCCGCCGCTAGGGTGTGGCGGGCCGAGACAACCAACTCCCGCCTGGGCGCGGGCACGAACAGGGGCGGGGTACGACCATGATGGGACCGGCGCATTCGCTGTCCGGAGCGGCGGCCTGGCTGGGGGTGGGGGCGGCGGCCGCGGCGGCCGGCCACGAGATGCCCTGGCCGGTGCTGGTCGTCGGAGCGCTGATCTGCGCCGGAGCGGCGCTCGCCCCCGACCTCGACCACAAGGCGGCGACGATATCCCGCGCCTTCGGGCCGATCTCCCGGGGCCTGTGCGAAGTGATCGACAAGATCTCGTACTCGGTCTACAAGGCGACCAGGAAGCCCGGCGACGCCCGCCGTACCGGCGGGCACCGCACCCTCACCCACACCTGGGTCTGGGCCGTCCTGATCGGTGGCGGTGCCTCGGTGCTCGCCGTGGTCGGCGGCCGCTGGGCCGTCCTCGGGATCCTCTTCGTCCATATGGTGCTGGCCGTCGAGGGGCTGCTGTGGCGGGCGGCCCGGGTGTCCAGCGATGTGCTGGTCTGGCTGCTCGGCGCGACGAGCGCCTGGATCCTCGCGGACATCCTGAACAAACCGGGCAACGGTGCCGACTGGCTCTTCACCGCGCCCGGCCAGGAATACCTCTGGCTGGGACTGCCGATCGTCCTCGGTGCCCTGGTGCACGACATCGGCGACGCCCTGACCATCTCCGGCTGCCCGATCCTGTGGCCCATCCCGATCGGCCGCAAGCGCTGGTACCCGATCGGTCCGCCGAAGCCGATGCGCTTCCGTGCGGGCAGCTGGGTGGAGTTGAAGGTGCTGATGCCGGTCTTCATGGTGCTCGGCGGAGTGGGCGGCCTGGGCGCACTCGGCATCATCTGACCGCTTGCGTACGGCGTCCGGCCGCCCCGGCCCGGGTTCCACCGGGCCGGGGCGTCAGCCGGGACGCGTCGGCGCCGGCGGACTCACCGGTGCCAGGAGTGCCACAGCGCCGCGTACGCCCCGTCCGCCGCGACGAGTTCGTCATGGCTGCCGAGTTCGCTGATATGGCCCGCCTCGACCACGGCGATCACATCGGCGTCATGCGCGGTGTGCAGCCGGTGGGCGATGGCGACCACGGTCCGGCCCTCCAGCACCCGCCCCAGCGAGCGCTCCAGATGGCGCGCCGCCCGCGGGTCCAGCAGCGAGGTCGCCTCGTCCAGCACCAGGGTGTGCGGATCGGCGAGCACCAGCCGGGCGAGCGCGATCTGCTGTGCCTGGGCCGGGGTGAGCGCCAGCCCGCCCGAGCCCACCTCGGTGTCCAGACCGCTCTCCAGCGCCCGCGCCCACCCGTCGGCGTCCACCGCGCCCAGCGCCGCCCACAGCTCCGCGTCCGGTGCGGAGGTACGGGCCAGCAGCAGGTTGTCCCGCAGCGAGCCCACGAACACATGGTGCTCCTGGTTGACCAGCGCGACATGCTCGCGCACCCGCTCCGCGGGCATCCGCGCCAGCTCCGCGCCACCGAGGGTCACCTCGCCCGCCCGGGGCGCGTAGATCCCGGCGAGCAGCCGTCCCAGTGTGGACTTGCCCGCCCCCGAGGGCCCCACCAGCGCCAGCCGGGTCCCCGGCGGCACCCTCATGGACACCCCGTGCAGCACATCGCTGCCCGTCCGGTAGCCGAAGCGCACCTCGTCGGCGCGGACCTCCCGGCCCTCGGGTGCCACCCCGTCGTCACCGGGCCCCTCCTCGATCTCCCGCACCCCCACCAGCCGGGCCAGCGAGACCTGGGCGACCTGGAGCTCGTCGTACCAGCGCAGGATCAGCCCGATCGGCTCGACCAGCATCTGCGACAGCAGGGCCCCGGTCGTCAGTTCCCCGATGGACATCCAGCCCCGCATCACGCAGTAGCCGCCGATCATCAGCACCGAACCGGTGATCAGCGTGTACGTCACGTTGATCACGGGGAACAGCACCGACCGCAGCCAGAGCGTGTACCTTTCCCACGCGGTCCACTGGCGGATGCGCAGCTCCGACTGGGCGATCCGGCGGTCGCCCAGCCGATGGGACTCGATGGTGCGCCCGGCGTCCACCGTCTCGGTCAGGGAGGCCGACACCGCGGCGTACCCGGCGGCCTCCGAGCGGTAGGCGGACGGCGCCCGCCGGTAGTACCAGAGGCAGCCGACCACCAGCACCGGCAGCGCGACCAGGACCGCCAGGCCCAGCGGCGGGGCGGTCACGGTCAGCGCGCCCAGCAGCAGCCCGGTCCAGACGACACCGATGGCCAGCTGGGGCACGGCCTCACGCATGGCGTTCGCCAGCCGGTCGATATCGGTGGTGATGCGGGAGAGCAGATCACCGGTCCCGGCCCGCTCCAGCACCCCCGGTGGCAACCCCACCGACCGTACGAGGAAGTCCTCGCGCAGATCCGCGAGCATCTGCTCGCCCAGGACCGCGCCGCGCAGCCGCACCATCCGCACGAAGACGGTCTGTACCGCCAGCGCCACCGCGAACAGCGCGACGGTGCGCCCGATGTGCAGATCGTCCCGGCCCTCCGAGAGGTCCTCGACGAGACCGCCGAGCAGGTGCGGACCGACCATCGAGGCGAGTACGGCGGTGGCGTTGACCACCATCAGTACGGTGAACGCCCGGCGGTGCCGGCTCAGCAGCTCGCGGACGTAGGCCCGCACGGTGGGAGGTGTGCCGACCGGCAAGGTCGTCGCCGACTCCGGTGCGGCCGGGTCGTAGGCGGGGGGTGCCACGCCGATCATGCCGACTCCTCGATCTGTTCCTCGATCCGCCCGGCGTCCCCGGGACCCTCGCTCTCCGGCCACGGGAGCGAGCCGGACCGGGCCGCGACTCCGTTCAACGGCTGGGCACCGGTCACTTCCTTCGTGCCGTCCGGCCCGTTGGGCGGAGCCGCCCGCCCGCCGGGCTCCTCCTCCGGCTCACGGGTGACGACCGCCCGGTACTCGGGGTCGTCGCGCAGCAGCTCCCGATGGGTGCCCGCCCCGGCCGCCTCGCCCTCGCGTACGAAGACCACCCGGTCGGCCCGGTCCAGCAGCAGGGGGCTGGAGGTGAGGACGACCGTGGTCCGGCCCTCCCGCAGCCGCCGCACCCCCTCGGCGATCCGTGTCTCGGTGTGCGAATCCACCGCGGAAGTGGGCTCGTCGAGCACCAGCACCTCCGGGTCGGTCACCAGCGAACGGGCCAGCGCCAGACGCTGCCGCTGGCCGCCGGAGAGCGAGCGGCCGCGCTCGGTGATCCGTGTGCGCAGCGCGTCGGCCTCGCCCTCCTCGTCCAGGGACGCCTGCGCCAGCGCCTCCAGCACATCGCCGCACTGGGCCGCGTCCAGCGCCTCCCGCGCGGTGACCCGGCCCGACCGCGGTACATCGAGCAGTTCGGTGAGCGTCCCCGAGAGCAGCACCGGATCCTTGTCCTGTACCAGCACCGCGCCGCGCGCCGCGGCCAGCGACAGCCCGTCGAGGGCGACCCCGCCCAGCAGCGCGGACGGCGCCGGCCTCGCGTCTCCGGCATCCGCACCGTGCTCCGGGGGATGCCCGCCCAGCCGGTCCGCCAGCCGTCCCGCCGCATCTGGATCACCGCAGACCACGGCGGTCAGCCGGCCGGCCGGTGCCAGCATGCTGCTCGCCGGGTCGTACAGATCGCCGCCGGATGGGGCCGGCCGGTCGTCCCCGGCGCCTGCGCCGTGCGCCTCGCCGGGCGTCCCCTCGGCGCCGTTGCCCTGCCCAGGCGCCGGACGCTCCAAGGCCAGCACGCGCGCCGCCCGCCGCGCGGACGGCCGGGAGAAGGAGTACGCCATGGCGATCTCCTCGAAGTGGCGCAGCGGGAAGAGGAGGAAGGTGACCGCGCTGTAGACGGTGACCAGCTCACCTACCGCGATCCGTCCGTCCTGGGCCAGCGCCGCGCCGTACCAGACAACACCGATCAACAGCAGTCCCGGCAGCGCCACCTGGACGGCGGCGATCAGCGCCCACATCCGCGCGCTGCGCACCGCGGCCACCCGCACCTCCTGCGATGCGCGCCGGTAGCGCCCGAGGAACAGTTCCTCGCCGCCGATCCCGCGCAGCACCCGCAGCCCGGCCACGGTGTCCGAAGCCAGCTCGGTCGCGCGTCCCGCCTTGTCCCGCTGCTCCTCGGCCCGCCGGGCGGCGGGCGGCAGCAACGGCAGTACGGCAAGCGCCAGCGCGGGCACCCCGACGGCCACCACCGCGCCCAGCGCCGGCTGGTAGAGGACCAGGGCCACGCACACCCCGATGGTGGTGACGGCGGCCGCGGTGAAGCGGGACAGCGCCTCGACGAACCAGCCGATCTTCTCGACGTCGCCGGTGGAGACCGCCACCACCTCGCCCGCGGCCACCCTCCGGGTCAGCGCCGAGCCCAGTTCCACGGCCTTGCGGGCCAGCAGCTGCTGCACCCGTGCCGCCGCGGTGATCCAGTTGGTGACGGCCGCCCGGTGCAGCATCGCGTCCCCGAGCGCCGTGAGCACGGTCAGTCCCACCATCAGCGCGCCGGCCTGCGCGAGCCGCGCACCGGAGCGGTCCACCACCGCCTGCACCCCGAAGCCGATCGCCGCGGGGAAGCACACCAGGGCCGCCATGTGCAGCAGTCCCCACAGCGCGGCCTTGATCTGCCCGCCCAGCTGGTTCCTCCCGAGCCAGAGCAGAAACCGGGGACCTGACCGTACGTCGGGTCTGCCGGGATCGGTGTACGGAAGATCGCGAATGTGCATGACGTCCCAGGTCTCGGGCGGTGCGCGGGCTGGCGGACGGACGAGCCAGGTTCGCCCTTGGGGAGGTGCGAATTCAACTGGTTTTTCCACCAGGAGCAGGGAACACGCCACTCCGCCCGCGGTGCTTTCGTGCCGGGATGGGACGATGGGGGACATGCGAATGTCCGGCACGAAGTCCATCCGTACGGCGGCCGCGGCCGCCGCCGCCCTCCTGCTCCTCACGGCCTGTGGCGGTGGGGGCGACAGCGGTGGCGACAAGGGCGGCGAAGGCGGGCGGGCGCAGCGCGGCGGAGCGCCCGCGCCGGACCCCACCCGCATCCCGAAGGTCGGTGACGGCCTCCAGTCACGGATCCCCGCCGACGCCCGTCAGGTCATCGCGGTCTACGGCAAAGGCGTGAACTCCGCCGACTCCACCGTCGTGCTGTACACCAAGCGGGGCAAGTCCTGGGAGCGCACCCGGGATTGGGTCGCGCACAACGGCAAGCGCGGCTGGACGACGAGCCACCACGAGGGTGACAAGCGCAGTCCGGTGGGCGTCTACACGCTCAGCGACGCGGGCGGGGTGCTGCCCGATCCCGGCGCCCGGCTGCCCTACACCGCGTCCGGCTCCTTCGCCGCCCCGCACTACTGGCCCAAGTCGCACTGGACGGACTTCAACTACGTCATCGCCATCGACTACAACCGCGTCAAGGGCACCTCACCGCTCGACCCCACCCGCCCGGAGGGGCAGCGCAAGGGTGGGTCGATCTGGCTGCACATGGACCACGGCAGCGGTACGTCGGGCTGCGTCAGCCTCTCCAAGTCCGGTATGGAGTACCTGCTGAAGAACCTCGACCCGAAACAGCATCCGGTGGTGGTCATGGGGGACGGCGCGCATCTGGCCGCCTGAGGCCGCGCCGGTCCGACGTCGTGCCGGCCCGACGTGGTGCTGGCCTGACGCTGCGCCACCCGTCGTCCGCCCCGGCGCCCGTACCCCACCGGCGCAAGATTTTTCTGCAAGTGACTGGAAACATTTGCGCCATGTCTTGACGTGTTCAGCGCCAGACCGGCAGGCTGCCGTGCGGAACCACCGCCCCCGGGGCGGCAGTTCCGCTTCCCCCCACGGTGGCCTGGCGCGTGGCTGCCTTCGTGGGCACTTCGGTGCCCGGATCCCGAAGGAGCCGCTTTATGCGACACCGGTCCCGTCTGCTGGGCGGAACACTGGCCGGGCTGCTGACCGCAGCCGCCATCGCCACCGCCGCCCCCTGGCCCTCCCAGGCCACCCCACCGGGCGACAAGACGGTCACCGCCACCCTGTTCGAGTGGAAGTACGAGGCGGTCGCGCAGGCGTGCAAGGACTCGCTCGGCCCGGCGGGCTACGGCTATGTGGAGGTCTCGCCCGCCTCCGAGCACATCCAGGGCGGCCAGTGGTGGACCTCCTACCAGCCCGTCAGCTACCGGATCGCCGGACGGCTCGGTGACCGGGAGGCCTTCAAGAACATGGTGGGCGCCTGTCACCAGGCGGGTGTGAAGGTCATCGCCGACGCGGTCATCAACCACATGTCGTCGGGTTCGGGTACCGGCACCGGCGGTACGTCGTACTCCAAGTACACCTATCCGGGCACCTACCAGGACCAGGACTTCCACGGCTGCCGCAAGGACATCGCCGACTACAACGACCGCGGTGACGTCCAGAACTGCGAACTCGTCGGCCTCTCCGACCTCGACACCGGCAGCGACTACGTCCGCGGCGCCATCGCCGCGTACCTCGGCGACCTCCGTTCGCTCGGCGTGGACGGGTTCCGCATCGACGCCGCCAAGCACATGGCCGCCGACGACCTCGCCGCCATCAAGGGCAAGATGGCCGATCCGGGCCTGTGGGTCTCCGAGGTCATCTACGGCGGGGGCGAGGCCGTCTCGCCCGAGGAGTACACCGGGATCGGCGACGTCGACGAGTTCCGCTACGGCAGCCACCTCAAGAGCGCGTTCCAGGGCGGCGACATCGCCCAGCTGAAGTCGGTGGCCGACGGAAAGCTGAGCGGTGACAAGGCCCGGACCTTCGTCGACAACTGGGACACCGAGCGCAATGGCTCGACCCTCACCTACAAGGACGGCGCGTCCTACACCCTCGCCAGCGTCTTCATGCTCGCCTCGCCCTACGGTTCGCCGAACGTGTACTCCGGCTACGAGTGGACCGACAAGGACGCGGGCCCGCCCGCGGGCGGTGCGGCGAGCTGTAGCGACGGTGGGGGATGGACCTGCACCCACGCCAGGACCGACATCACCGGCATGGTCGGCTTCCGCAACCAGGTCGCCGGTGCCGAGCTCAAGGACTGGTGGGACAACGGCGGCAGTGCCCTCGCCTTCAGCCGTGGCGACAAGGGGTTCGTCGCCCTCAACAACGGCGGCGGTGAGCTGAGCGAGACCTTCCGCACCTCGCTCCCGGCGGGTACCTACTGCAACGTGGCCAAGGCGTCACCGGAGAAGTGCGAAGGCAATACGGTGACCGTCGCCGACGACGGCACGCTGCGCACCACCCTCCCGGCCAGGAGCGCACTGGCGCTGCACACCGGCGCCAAGGGCTGACCGCCCGCCCCCGACCGTCACCGACGCGCCCCGTGGACACCGGACCTGTCCACGGGGCGCGTCAGCACGGGCGGTCATGCGCGGTGGAGAGGGTGTCCAGCAGGCCGCCCAGGGTCTCCCGCTGCTCGGCGCTGAGCGGTGCCAGGATGTCCTCGGCTGCCGACCGCCGGGCTTCGCGCAGCGCCCGCAGCGTCGACCGGCCGGTGTCCGTGAGCTCGACCCGGATCACCCGCCGGTTGGTCGGATCCGGCATCCGGCGCACCGAACCGTGTGACTCCAGGGCGTCCACCAGCGTGGTCACCGCGCGCGGCACCACATCCAGGCGCCGTGCCAGGTCCGCCATCCGCGGTGGCTCGTCGGTGTGCGCGACCGTGCGCAGCAGCCGGGACTGCGCGGGGGTGATGCCCAGCGGCTCCAGGTGGCGCTTCTGGGCGCGGTGCAGCTTCCGGGTCAGCTGGAGCAATTGCTCCGCCAGGAGGCCGGAGGTCTCGGGCTCGGGCATGATCGGAAGTCTATCAGGATCGTGTTCATTGTGAGCTTAGGTAACAATGAGCTATGCTCCGATAGCTTCGCCGACCGGACCGTCCGGTCCCCGATGGTGGCGCCTTCCCCACCGCCGGACCCTGCCACCAGAAGGAGCCCATGCACCGCGACGATTCGTCATGGACCCCATCGCCCGCGGAACCGGAACGCCCCGCCCAGGTGCGGCGCATCCTCCGGCTCTTCCACCCCTACCGCAGCCGCCTCGCCGTGGTCGGCCTGCTCGTCGCCGCCTCGGCGCTGGTCTCGGTGGCCTCGCCGTTCCTGCTGCGCGAGGTCCTCGACACCGCGATCCCCGAACGCCGCACCGGACTGCTGACCCTGCTGGCCCTCGGCATGATCGCCGCGGCCGTGGTCACCAGTTGCTTCGGCGTACTCCAGACCTTCATCTCCACCACGGTCGGCCAGCGGGTGATGCACGATCTGCGCACCGCCGTATACGACCGCCTCCAGCGGATGCCGCTCGCCTTCTTCACCCGCACCCGCACCGGTGAGGTCCAGTCCCGGATCGCCAATGACATCGGCGGGATGCAGGCCACCGTCACGTCCACCGCGACCTCGCTGGTCTCCAACCTCACCAGCGTCGTCGCCACCGTGGTCGCCATGCTGGCCCTCGACTGGCGGCTGACCGTGATCTCGCTGCTCCTGCTGCCGCTGTTCGTCTGGATCAGCCGCCGCGTCGGCGACGAGCGCAAGAAGATCACCTCCCAGCGCCAGAAGCAGATGGCCGCGATGTCCGCGATGGTCACCGAATCGCTGTCGGTGAGCGGCATCCTGCTCGGCCGCACCATGGGCCGTTCCGCCTCGCTCACCGAGGAGTTCTCCCGGGAGTCCGAGCGTCTGGTCGGCCTCGAGGTCCGCTCCAGCATGGCCGGGCGCTGGCGGATGTCCACCATCGGCATCGTGATGGCCGCCATGCCCGCCGTCATCTACTGGGCCGCCGGAATCACCCTGCGCTCGGGCGGCCCGTCGGTCTCCATCGGCACCCTCGTCGCCTTCGTCTCGCTCCAGCAGGGTCTGTTCCGGCCCACGGTGAGCCTGCTGTCCACCGGGGTCCAGGTGCAGACCTCCCTCGCGCTTTTCGCCCGCATCTTCGAGTATCTCGACCTGCCGATCGACATCACCGAACCCGCCGAGCCCCGGCGGCTGGAGAGCGTGCGCGGCGAGGTCCGCTTCGAAGGCGTCGACTTCGACTACGACACCCGGGAACCCGAGTCCGCCGCCGGCACGCTGCGCGGGGTCGAGCTGACCGTCCCCGCGGGCGGCAGCCTGGCCGTCGTCGGCCCGACCGGCTCCGGTAAGACCACCCTCAGCTATCTGGTGCCCCGGCTGTACGACGTGACCGGCGGCCGGGTGCTGATCGACGGAGTCGACGTCCGGGACCTCGACTTCGACACCCTCGCCCGCGCGGTCGGCGTCGTCTCCCAGGAGACGTACCTCTTCCACGCCTCCGTCGCCGACAACCTGCGCTTCGCCAAGCCGGACGCGACCCATGACCACCTCGTGGCCGCGGCGAAGGCCGCTCAGATCCACGACCACATCGCCTCCCTGCCCGACGGCTACGACACCCTGGTCGGCGAACGGGGCTACCGGTTCTCCGGCGGGGAGAAGCAGCGCCTGGCCATCGCCCGGACGATCCTGCGCGATCCGCCGGTGCTGATCCTCGACGAGGCCACCAGCGCCCTCGACACCCGTACCGAACAGGCGGTCCAGGACGCCATCGACGCCCTGTCCGCAGGACGCACCACCATCACCATCGCCCACCGGCTGTCCACCGTGCGGGACGCCGACCAGATCGTGGTGCTCGACGGCGGCCGGATCGCCGAGCGCGGCACCCACCAGGAGCTGATGGCCCGGGACGGCCGCTACGCCGCACTGGTGCGCCGCGACGCCCAGTCACCCGCCCCGGCGGACCAGGGCCAGGACCCGGTCCCGGCGGTCCAGACGGCCCCGACCGCTTAGCGCCTGCGCCGGAGCCCGTCGCGCTGCCCGGGGGACGGCGGGTCAGGTGAACTCGGCGCGCACCGCATCCGTGTGCTCGCCGAGTTCCGGTACCGGACGCATCGGCGCCCGGCGGCCCGCCACCTCGACCGGCGGCAGCAGTCCCCGCAGCGGTCCGACGGGGGAGCCGAACTCCCCCCAGCGGTCGCGGGCCTCCAGCTGGGGATGGGCGGCGAACTGGGAGACATCCCGCAACCGGGCGTTGGCGATGCCCGCCCCGTCCAGCAGCGCGATCAGTCCGTCGGCGGTGTGCCCCGCGAAGCACTCCTCCAGCTCGGCCGTCAGCTTCTC
Source organism: Streptomyces cucumeris (assembly GCF_024295805.1). Lineage (GTDB taxonomy): Bacteria > Actinomycetota > Actinomycetes > Streptomycetales > Streptomycetaceae > Streptomyces > Streptomyces cucumeris. The sequence continues at coordinate 74,467 of NZ_JANCLX010000032.1, read as the reverse complement.
GTCATGGGCGCGGCGCAGCGGGTTGTCCGCGAACCGCGGATCACGGATCAGCTCCGGGCGGCGCACCACCCGTTCGCACAGGGCGACCCACTCCCGGTCGTTCTGGACGCTCAGGAATACCTGCGCCCCGTCGCCGCAGGTGTAGGCGCCGTATGGGGAGATCGACGGATGGCGGGCCCCGCTGCGGGCCACGGGAGTTCCGCCGTACTGCTGACTGAAGTACGGATGCCCCATCCACTCGCCCAGCGCGTCCAGGAGACTGACGCTCAGATCCGTCCCCTCGCCGGTGCGCTCCCGCTCGTACAGCGCGGTGAGGATCCCGCTGTAGGCGTACATCCCGCCCGCGATATCCGCGATCGAGATCCCGGGCCGGGCCGGTTCCGCGGGGCTCCCGGTGATGGACAGCAGCCCGGTCTCGCACTGGATGAGCAGATCGTACGCCTTCTTGTCGCGGTACGGCCCGCTGTCGCCGTACCCCGAGATGGCACAGGTGATCAGACGGGGGTGCTTTGCCCGCAGGGCCTGGGGGCCGAGACCGAGCCGTTCCACCGCACCGGGCGCCAGATTGTGCACGAAGACGTCCGCGCGGGCGAGCAGCCCGTCCAGGACGGCCCGGTCGGCGTCGTCCTTGACGTCCAGGACGACGCTCTCCTTGCCGCGGTTGATCCAGACGAAGTAGGCCGAGGCCCCCTTGACCGCACGGTCGTAGTCACGCGCGAAGTCGCCCCGTCCGGGCCGTTCGACCTTGATGACCCGTGCGCCCAGGTCGGCGAGCTGGCGGGTGGCGTACGGGGCCGCGACGGCCTGTTCCAGGGCGACGACGGTGATGCCGTCCAGCGGCTGTGCGGACACGGAGGACGCTCCTTCGGATTGCGGATGGGCCACTGTCTTCCCCGCGCGGGGCGGTGGCCAACGCCGCCGCCCCCGCACGGCTCAGCCGAGCAGCCGCCGCAGGAAGGTGATCTGCTCCGCCTGCTGGTGGGTGGAACCGCCCTCATGACCGTTGAACGGCCACACCTTCAGTTCCTTCTCGCCCGCGTAGTGGTGGTACGCAGCGAAACCGCAGGACGTCGGGGTGATCTCATCGCGCAGCGCGGTCGAGATCAGCGCGGGAGCCTGGGCGCGCGCCGCGAAGTTGAGCCCGTCGAAGTGGTCGAGCGTGGTGAGCACCTGGTCCGTCAGATGACGCTGCCCGGCACAGAAGCGGGCCACCTCACCGTAGGGATCGTCGTCGGTGATCTCGATCGCGCGCCGGATGTGCGTCATGAACGGCACATCCACCAGCGCGCCGGCCAGATCGGACACCAGCCCGGCGACGGCGAGGGCCATACCGCCGCCCTGGCTGGCACCACTGACCACGATCCGTCCGGGGTCCACCAGCGGATGCGACCGGGCCGCCTCGACCGCGCGCACGGCGTCGGTGTAGAGCCGACGGTAGTAGTAGTCCTCCGGCGAGAGGACGCCCTTGGTCATCATGCCCGGCGACTCGGGACCGGTACCGCCCACCGGATCGGAGGTCGCGCCGGGGGAGTGCGGCGACCAACCCTGGCCGCGGGTGTCCATCACGAGGACGGCGTAGCCCACCGACGGCCACAGCAGCCAGTCGTGCGGCAGTCCGCGTCCACGGCTGTAGCCGAGGTACTGCACCACACACGGCAGCGGACCGGTCGCGTCCCGCGGGGCCAGCAGCCAGCCGCGTATCCGGTGTCCGCCGAAACCGGAGAACTCCACGTCCTCGGTCCGCACCCGGTCGAGCCCCGCGTCGTACGGCGTGAACACCGGGTCCAGGTCGACCGTGCGCGCCTCGGTCAGGGTGCGCTCCCAGAAGGCGTCGAAGCCCTCGGGCTCGGGCAGCCGGGGACGGTAGCTGTGCAACTGGTCCAGGGGCAGATCGACAAACACGCGGCAGGACCTCCGGAGTATCCGTGTACCAACGGGTATCCGGGTATCCGATCAGCGTTCGAACCGGTGGTCAAGAGAATAATGATCATGGGGCCGCGGTGCGGGGCCGCGCACCGTCACACGCGGCCCCGTGCTCATGCTCAGCGGTCGGCCCGGGCGTCGTGCGGTCCGGTGTCCGGCACCTCGCCGACCCGGGCCGCGGCCGGGTCCAGCACCCGGTTGAGGAACGCCCGGGTCCGTGGATGGCTGGGGTCGGCCACCACCCGCTCCGGACCGCCCTCCTCCACGATCACTCCGTCGTCCATGAAGACGACCCGGTCCGCGACCTCGCGGGCGAAGCTCATCTCATGGGTGACCACGAGCATCGTCATCCCCTCGTCGGCCAGGGCGCGCATGACGGCGAGGACATCGCCGACCAGCTCCGGGTCGAGGGCCGAGGTCGGCTCGTCGAACAGCATCAGCTCCGGGTCCATGGACAGCGCCCGCGCGATGGCCACCCGCTGCTGCTGTCCGCCGGAGAGCTGTGCCGGATAGGCGTCCTCCTTGGCGGTCAGACCGACCCGCGCCAGGTTCTCCCGGCCGATACGGCGCGCCGCCGCCTTGTCGCGGCGCAGTACCCGGCGCTGGGCGATGGTGAGGTTCTCCAGCGCCGTGAGGTGCGGGAACAGATTGAACGCCTGGAACACCATGCCGATCCGGCGCCGTACCCGGTCGATGTCCACGTCCGGATCGGTGACCTCCGCCCCGGCCACGGTCACCGAGCCGGAGGTGGGCTCCTCCAGGAGGTTCACACAGCGCAGCAGGGTGGATTTGCCCGACCCCGAGGGACCGATCACACACACCACCTCGCCCCGCCGGACCGTGAGGTCGATGCCCTTGAGGACCTCCAGTTCACCGAAGGACTTGTGCAGGTTCTCGACCCGGATGGCGACACCGTCCGGCCGCCCGGCCTCCTCCGTGGCCTTGTCCATTCCTCTCACCTCGCCTTCGCCGTACGGGCCTCGAGCCGCCGCACCAGATGTCCCAGCGGAACGGTGATGACCAGGTAGCACACCCCGGCCACCAGGATCGGGGTCAGACTGCGGTGCTGATTGAGCGCGTCCCGGCCGAACTTGGACAGTTCGTACTGGTCCAGGGAGAGTCCCAGCAGATAGACCAGGGACGAGTCCTTGGTGAGCAGGATCAGCTCATTGGTGAGCGGCGGCAGCACGATCCGGAACGCCTGCGGAATGATGATCGAGACCATCGCGCGGCCGTGGGACATGCCCAGCGAACGCGCCGCCTCCATCTGCCCCTTGGGCACCGCCTGGATACCCGCGCGGATCGTCTCCGCCATATAGGCGGCGCCCACCAGGCCGAGCGCCAGCATCACGGTGACGTATCGGTCCAGGGCCACCTGGAAGGCGAGCGGCACACCGAAGCCCAGCGCGATGAAGACCAGCAGCGCCGGAACGCCGCGGAAGAACTCGATGTAGGCGATCGACAGCCAGCGGTAGGGCGGCACCTGGGACAGCCGCATCAACGCGAGCACCAGCCCCAGCACCAGCCCGAAACCGAACCCGAGCAGGGTGTAGACGACGGTGTTGACCAGGGCGGTGGTGATGACATCGGGGAACAGGGACCGGGCGACCTCCGCGTCGAAGAACGCGCGGCGCAGCTCACCCCAGTCCGCGGCCAGGACGAAGACGAGCAGCACGGCGACGAGCACGGCGTACTGCACCGCCCGTATCGCCCGCGCCCGCTGCCGACGGGTCATTGCCATAACTGTGCGGACTCCTCAGCTCCGGTGACGGTCGCGGGCGTCAGTTCGCGGCGGGCTCCGTGGCGGCCTTCTTGGTGGGTTTCTTGGGCGCGGTGCCGAACCACTTCTTGTAGATCCGGTCGTAGCGGCCGTCCGAACGGGCCTGTTTCAGCACCTTGTTGACCTTCTTGCGCAGGGCGTCATTGCCCGTGCGCACGGCGATGCCGTACTGCTCACCGGTGTTGAACTCGGCCGTGACCTCGGTGTCGGGGTTGTCCTTGACGTAGTCGTAGAGCACACCGTTGTCATTGACGCCCGCGTCGACCTGGCCGGTCTTCACGGCGGTCAGCAGCAGCGCGAGGTCCTCGAACTGGACCAGCTTCGCACCCTTGGCGCGCTTCTGGGCATACGCCTCCCCGGTGGTTCCCTGCTGTACGGCCAGCTTCTTGCCGTCAAGATCGCCGAGTGAGGAGTAGGGCTCGCCTTTCTTGGTCACCAGGGCCTGGGTGGCCTCGAAATAGGGGTCGGAGAAGTCGAGGTTCTTCTCCCGCACGTCGTTGATGGTCATGCCGGCGGCGGCGACATCGCACTTGTTGGCGTTGAGGTCCTCCCCGGACTGGATGCCCTCGAAGGGCGTGTCGACGATCTCCTGCTCGACCTTGAGTGACGAGGCGACCAGGTCGACCAGGTCCACATCGAACCCGACGATCTTCTTGCCCTCCTTGGACTGGAAGGGCGCGTACGGCAGATGGGTACAGGTCGTGAGTTTCCCGGACTGCACCAGGCTGATCTTCGAGCCGCCGGAGCCGGACGACGCGGTACTGGTGCACCCGGCCAGCAGGACGGACGCTGCGGCGATGGCAGTGGCGGACAGTGCGGAGCGAGCGGACACGGCACCTCCGGACATGGTCGGGGACGACCCCACGGAACGCGTGATCAGTGAGATGGCCCGCATCCTGCCATCGGTGGCGCCCGGATGTACCCGTCGTGTGCGTTGCGAGCGGATAACGGCGTGACGGTCAGCGGCGCCGTCGCCACCTGCGGCGCTTGCTCCAGAACCAGCCTGCCGGTGGCTCGTCCGCCCGCCAGGGCTGGGGCTCGGGACCTCCGCTCCGCCAGCGCTCCCTCAGCATCCGGGTCCGCGCGGCGGGCTCGGAGACCTCCGCTCCGCGTATGAAGTCCTCGTCGAGCACGACGTCGTCCCAGCGGTCCGCGCCGTCCGCGCCCTCCGCGTCGTCGTCCGGTCCCCGGTCCGTGGATCCGGTGCTCACAGGGCACCTCCCGTCCGCCGGTGCCGCTGGGGCACACACTCCCTCGAACGGGGAACGCACGGGGCACCGGCCGAGTTCCGGTCCGGCCCGTGCCCCGGGCACGGCGCTACACCGGGATCCACACCCGCATCGGGCCGTCCGCGCGGTTCGCCCAGGCGTAGTAGGGGATTCCGGTCAGATGGACCGGCACCGGGTCGGTGGGCACCTCGGCCCCTTCCGCACCATCGCCACCGTCGGTGTAGGGCCACCACACGCGGGAGCGGACCGCTCTGCGCAGTCCACGGGTCGTGATCACCGTCACCCCGCCGAGCAGTCCCGGCCGGTGCTCCTCGTCCAGCGGCGCGCCCGGATGCAGCGCGAGGTCGTCGAGCCGGATCCCCTCCGGCAGGTCCGCTCCCTCCAGGCAGTACACCAGCGGTCCCCGCTCGATCGCGACACAGCCGCGGACCGCGTCGATCCGTGCGTCCGGCCGGGTCCGCCGCGGGGACAGCGGCAGGCTCAGCACCACCACCTCACCGGGCCGCCAGCGCCGCCGAAGCCGCAGCCAGCCGTCCCGGGCCCGTTCCGTCCGGGGCGTACCGCCGACCGTCACCTCGTACTCCCGCGCCCAGGGCGGGATGCGCAGCGACAGCGTCCAGTCGGTGTCCTCGGGGACCTCGTCCACCACCACCGCGATACGGCCCTCCCAGGGGTAGGCGGTGCCGACCCGCACGGCGCCGCCACCCGCCGCGTACGAGCCGGAGGCGTACTGGTGCAGCTGGAGTCCGTCGGCGTCGCCGCTCACCATGTAGTGCGGCAGTGAGGCCAGCAGCCGTACCGCGCGGGGCGGACAGCAGCCGGCGCCGGACCACGGAGTGCGTCCCGGTCGCCCGGCCGGTGCTCCCTCGTCGTGGCCGCGGACCTGGAGCGGATTCACCCCGGACCAGCGCGTGCCGTCCAGCGAGACCCCGGCCGCGAAGGCGTTGAACAGGGTGCGTTCGATGAGATCGCTGTAGTGGGCGTCGCCGGTCAGCAGCGCCATCCGCCAGCCGAACCCGATGGCGGCGACGGCCGCGCAGATCTCCGCGTACGCCCGGTCCGGCGGCAGCTCGTAGGCGTCCCCGAAGGACTCCCCGGCGTCCCGGGCGGCCACCCCGCCCGTCACATGGGTCTTGGTGGCGGCCATGTCCTCCCACAGCCGCACCAGGGCCTCCCGCAGCCCCCGGTCGCCGGTCTCGGCCGCCAGATCGGCGACCCCGGTCAGCAGTCGCAGCCGGTCCACCGCGTGTCCGGTGACCTGCGATGCCTCCCGCACCGGCAGCGGGTCCCGGCGCCGTGCGCCTTCCGGATCGGTGCCGGGCCCGTCGGGCCCGTCCTCCCGCGCACCGGTGTCAAGACCGTCCCGCTCCCGCCGGTCCAGGAGGTACTCGGCGAGTTCGAGGTGACGCCGCTCCCCGGTCTCCCGGTACAGCTCGACCAGCGCCGCGCCGATCCCCGGGGGTCCGCACACCGGCTCCATGTCGGCCCCCGCGTCGAAGAGTGCGCCGATGCGATCCGCGGAGCGCTGCGCCACATCGAGCAGGGTGCTCTCGCCGGTGGCCCGCCGGTGCGCCACCGCGGCCTGGAGGAGCGGGACCGCGTCGCGCAGCTCGGTCTCCGGGACCGCCGGCGCACGCTCCGATACCGACGCCGGCCACCGCCGTTCCACGGGCCGGACCGGGGCGGACGGCTCCCGGCGCTCCTCCTCGGCGCGCGCCGCGCCGACCAGTCGGCCCACCCGCTCGGCCAGTTCCTGGAACGCCGTGCCCGCACCGCCCTCGGCGAGCTGCCAGGACGCCGCCTCCAGCCACAGGTGTTCCTCCGCGTCCGGCGAAGGCTGCTCGGCGGCCGCCGCCGCGAGCCCCTCCCACCCCTGCGGAACACTGACTTCCGCGTTGATACGGCGTCGGGTGGCCCAGAAGCCACCGGTGATACGGGCCGCAGTCGCCGGGCGCAGCGCGGTGCGGGCCTCCGGCGAGAGGCGGATCGGTCCTGCGGACATGTGCTTTCCCCTTACGGCCGACCGCCGGTGATCCTGTGGGGTCTCCTGGTCACAGGCACGGGAACCGGTCGCCGCGGTGAGCATAAGCAGGCACTTTGCCCGCGACAAGCCCCCAATCGCCTAGGGATCGGTGCCACCTTCCCCAGGGATCGTTCCCACCGCCCCCGCGAACGGGGGCGGTTGACCCGGAGGGCCCGGACCGCTCAGGCCGGGACCAGGGCGCGCCGCTCGGCGACGTGCGCCACCACACAGGTGACGTTGTCCGGACCGCCCGCCCGCTGGGCGAGGGCGACCAACGTCCGGACCGCCCGCCCCGGATCGGACTCCGCGACCAGGACGCGCCGGATGTCCTCGTCGGCCACGACACCGCTCAGCCCGTCCGAACACAGCAGGTAGCGGTCACCGTCCCGGGCGTCCCGCAGCGTGAGGTCCGGTGTGAAGTCCGAGCCACAGCGCACGGCCCGCAACAGCAGCGCCCGTTGGGGGTGGGAGGCGGCCTCCTCCGGTGTGAGCCGCCCGTCGTCCACCATCGACTGCACCAGAGTGTGGTCATGTGTGATCTGGAACAGCTCGCCCTCGCGCAGCAGATAGGCGCGGGAGTCCCCGATATGCACCAGGCCCAGCTCGGAACCCGACCACACCAGCGCGGTGAGGGTGGTGCCGACCCCGGCCAGCGCCGGGTCCGACGCGGCGAGTTCGCTGACCGAGGCGTGCACCCGTCGGGCCGCGTCCTCCAGCGCGCTCAGCAGTTCACCGCCCGGCACCTCCGACTCCAGCGGTTTGAGCGCCTCGACCGCCGCCTCACTGGCGTGCCGACCGCCGCCGAAACCGTCGGCCACGGCGAACAGCCGGGGTCCGGCATAGCCGACGTCCTCGTTGCTCTCACGGACGGAGCCGGTGTCGGAGAGCACGGCGTAGCGGATTCCCAGGGTGGGGTGAGCAGAAGACATCGCGGTGTCCTTCCCGGACAGATGGTCGTCGAGGAAGGCGGCCAGTTCCCGCCGGGCCGCCGTGTCCGCCTCGACCTGTGCCCAGAACGCGCGGACCTCCCGGGCCGCGGCCCGGGGTTCCAGCTCGCACACGGCCTGGATCCGGGCCAGCGGCATGCCCAGCCGCCGCAGCCAGACCACCAGCCGGGCCCGTTCCAACTGGGCCGGGTCGTAGAAGCGGTAGCCGGAGTACGGATCGACCCGGGCGGGTGTGAGCAGCCCGAGCTCGTCGTAGCGACGGAGCGCCTTGGCGGACAGCCGCGCCGCCCGCGCGAACGCCCCGATCGTCAACAACTCCATGTCCGCCCTCCTCGGACCGGGCGCCCCGCCCGGTCACCACGATGCTGAGCCTTCCCCCGGGAGGAAGGTCAACTGAGCGGCGGCGGTTCCCCCGGGACCCCGGTCCGGTGGATCGTGTCCGGCGCCCGGACCCCGCCGGGCAGGCCCTAGGCGATCCGGCCGAGGTCGCCGGGCAGCACCCGGTGGAGCGGCGGCGCCCCCGCCACCACCCGCTCCACCTCGTCGGCCACGGCCGCGCCCAAGCGCTCCAGTTCATGGCCCAGCGCCCCCGCGACATGGGGGGTGAGCAGGACGTTGGGGAGGGTGAACAGGGGGGATTTGGAAGGCAGTGGCTCCGGTTCGGTGACATCCAGGACCGCGGAGATCCGGCCGCCGGACAGCTCGGCCACCAGGGCGTCGGTGTCGACCAGGGTGCCGCGCGCGGTGTTGATCAGCGTGGCGCCGTCCGGCATCAGGGCCAGTCGGCGCGCGTCGAGCAGATGCCGGGTGGCGGGCAGCGACGGGGCGTGCAGGCTCAGCACGTCGCTGGTGGCCACGAGTTCGTCCAGCGGCAGCGTGCGGACGCCGAGCGCCGCCGCCTCGGCGGCCTCCAGATGCGGGTCGTACACCGCCACGTCCAGATCGAAGGGGCGCAACAGCTCGATCACCCGGCGGCCGATCCGGGACGCGCCCACGAGCCCCACCAGGCGCCGGAAGTTGCCGATGTGCGCCGTCCTCGCGGGGGTGGGGAAACGGTGCTCGGCGGCGTACAGGGCGCGCAGCCGCAAGGTGTCCTTGCCCGCCAGCAGGATGGTGGCGAGGGTGAACTCGGCGACGGGCAGGGCGTTGGCGGCCGCGGCGGAGGAGACCAGGAGGCCGCGTTCCCAGCAGGCGGGGGTGATATGGCCCTTGACGCTGCCCGCGGCGTGCAGGACCGCGCGCAGTCTCGGCAGTCCGTCGAGCACCTCGGCGGTCAGCGGTTCACAGCCCCAGCCGGTGATCAGTACCTCCACGGCGGCCGGGTCGGCGCCGGTCACCTCCGACGGCCGGACGGCGGCGCCGGCCGGGATCGTCACGGACGTCGCGAGACGGTCCAGCAGCGGTACTGGGAAGAGCTTCGGAAGATGGACGGGGTCCATCACGAACAGCGCGGCGGGAGAGTCGGGCACCGTGGCCTCCTGGTGACACAGATGAGAGGCGATCAGCCTCTCTCGCCGTGCGGAGACAGGCCAGTCAGAAAGCGAAGCGGTTCAATCTCATATAGCAGTCTTATTGTTAATAGTCAGTCATATACCGGAATCTTCCCCTCTTCAGGTATTCGCCATGCTTTCCCCGGGCACTGAGGGTGTATCCGTGCACACCTGTGCGCTCTCGTGGTCTCACGAGAAGAGGGAGGTTCCTCATGTCCATATCCACCACACCCGGAACCGTGTGGGGTACCTGGATCAACCTGGAAGGCGGTATCCACTCGGAGCCCGCCCCGGTCCTGTTCGCCGACGACCGCGTGCAGGTCTTCATCCGTGGCGGGTCCAACGTCCTGTGGAGCAGGGTCGAGGGGCGTGACGGCAGTTGGCTCGGCTGGTTCCAGTACACCGGCGTGTCGATCGACGGCATCCCCGCCCCGATCCGCGGCAAGGACGGCAAGATCCGCGTCTTCTACCGGACCCCGGACAACCACCTCGAGGTCATCACCCAGACCAGTCTCAACGGCGGCTACAGCGGCCCTCAGCGGCTGGTGAACAACATCGGTGACGACCCGGCCGCGGTGCTCAACGCCGACGGCCGCATCCAGGTGTTCTTCCCCGGCACCGACGGTGCGCTGTGGTTCATCCGCAACCAGGACCTGCTGTACGAGACCTACACCGGACCGACCTCCCTCGGCGGGGCCGTCCGCGCCACCCCCTCGCCCGTCCTGGACGGTGGAGGGCGCATCGTGGTGGCCACCAAGGGTGTCGGGGACACGCTGTACACCATCCAGCAGAGCTCCCCGAACTCCAACACCTGGGAGCCCTTCGGTCTGGCGGCGAGCAACGTCACCAGCCGCCCTTCGGTGTGTCTGGACGCCGCGGGGCGGGTGCAGATCTTCTTCCGCGGATCCGACGCCGCGGTGTGGCGCGTGGGGCAGAGCGACGACTACGACTCCTTCGTCGCCCCGGTCCAGCTGGGCGGGCAGATCGTCTGGCGCCCCACCTGCGGTCTGGGCCAGGACGGCCGGATCAACGTGTTCATCAAGGCGACCGACAACGCCCTGTGGGTCGCCGTCCAGTCCACCGAGAACGACCCGACCTACACCGGGTTCCAGTCGCTCGGCGGATCGATCGGATCGGCGGGTGTGAGCGTGCCCATCCTCAACGAGGAGAACCTGCTGTACGTGTTCCTCCAGGGCAGCGGAACCGCCAGGGACCTCTGGCTCCAGCGCCAGACGTTCGTCTGACGGCCACCGCACCGCGACCGGCCTCATCGCGCACCCCGAGGCCGTGACGAGCGCCGGCAGTGATGCCCACACTGCTGGCCTCTTGTATGTGTGCGGCTCCTTTTCGTTTCCGGCCCCCTAACGGATGAGCCGACGGGCGCGACGTCGCGGCTCCGGCGCAGACCTGACAGGCTCGGCGCGGCGGAATCCCCGCTCCGCCCGGGGAGGCATCCGTCCGCCCCGGACGCCCCGTCGAGGACAAGGAAGCGCCGCATGGTCCACATCGCCTCGGACGACCGCTACGACTCCATGCAGTACCAGCGCTGCGGACGCAGCGGAGTGCTGCTGCCGAAGGTCTCGCTCGGTCTGTGGCACAACTTCGGTGACACCCACCCGCTCGGGACACAGCGCGCGGTGCTGCGCCGCGCCGTCGACCTCGGGGTCACCCATATCGACCTGGCCAACAACTACGGCCCGCCGCCCGGCAGCGCCGAGGCCAACTTCGGCACCGTCTTCGCCCAGGACTTCCGCCCCTACCGTGACGAGCTGTTCATCGCCACCAAGGCCGGGTACCTCATGTGGCCCGGCCCGTACGGCGAATGGGGTTCCCGCAAGTACCTCCTCGCCAGCCTCGACCAGTCGCTGTCCCGGATGGGGCTGGACCACGTCGATGTCTTCTACTCCCACCGCTTCGACCCGGACACGCCCCTCGAGGAGACGATGGGCGCGCTCGACAGCGCGGTGCGGCAGGGCAAGGCGCTCTACGCGGGGCTGTCCAACTATCCCCCGGAGGCGATCGACGAGGCGGCCGCGATCCTGACGGAGCTGCGCACCCCGTACCTGATCAACCAGCATCCGTACTCGATGCTCCAGCGCGGGGTCGAGGGTGGGGTGCTGGAGTCCTCGGCGCGGGCGGGTGTCGGCGTCATCGCCTTCTCGCCCCTCGCTCAGGGCCAGCTCACCGACCGCTATCTGCACGGGGTGCCCGCCGACTCCCGGATGGCGCTCGGCCACTTCCTCACCCGGGACGCGCTCACCGAGGAGCGCCTCACCCTGCTGCGCGCGCTCAACAAGCTGGCCGAGGGGCGCGGTCAGACCCTCGCCCAGATGGCACTGGCATGGGTGCTGCGGGACCCACGGGTGGTCTCGGTGCTGATCGGCGCGAGCAGTGTCACCCAGCTCGAGCAGAACGTCGCGGTGCTGGACTCGCCCGGCTTCACCGACGCCGAACTCGCCGAGATCGACCGGCTCTCCGTGGAGGCCGGGGTGGACCTTCCCTGAGGGGCCGGTGCCTCCCCGGCGGACGCACGCCCGCCGGGGAGGCACCGGCGGCTACGGTTCACCCATGAGCGGTGAGACGGGCCTGCGGGAACGCAAGAAGCAGCGGATGTACCGGACGATCTCCGAGACGGCGATCTCGCTGTTCCTCCAGCGGGGGTTCGACGAGGTGTCCGTCGCCGATGTGGCGGCCGCGGCCGAGGTGTCCAAGCCCACCCTGTTCCGCTACTTCGCCTCGAAGGAGGATCTGGCGCTCCACCGGTTCGCCGACCACGAGGACGAGGCGGCCCGGGTGGTGCGGGGTCGGACGGCGGGGGAGGCGCCCCTGGAGGCGCTGCGGCGTCACTTCCTGGACGGACTGGACCGCCACGATCCGGTGACCGGGCTCAACGACGACGCCGAGGTGCTCGCCTTCCACCGGCTGCTGTACGGCACCCCCAGCCTGGTCGCACGGCTCTTCGCGTACACCGGCCGCTCGGAGGACGCGCTCGCCGCGGCCCTCGCGGAGGCGGCTGAGGAGAAGGAGGGACCGGATGACATCACCGCCCGCATCGCCGCGGGCCAGATCATCGCCGTCCAGCGCATCCTGGCCCAGGAGAACTGGCGCCGGGTGGAGGCGGGAGCCACCGCCTGGGGCGTTCACCCGGACGCGGTCACCGCCGCCGAACGTGCCTTCACCATGCTGCGCTCGGGCCTCACTCCCTACGCCTGAGCGTCGCTGCCAACGCCCGATCCGCAGCGCCCTGCCGGGCCGGGATCCGTCTCGGTGACGTTCCCCCGATAAAAAACGTGACCGGGTTAAAAAACTGACTGAGTCACGCTATGCTGGTCCGGTCGAACGGCACGAGGGGGCGGCACAGCCATGACCACGACCGAACAGCACATCCGCGGCGCCGGGCCGGACCGGGGGCTCCCCGCGGACACCGCGGATCCCGCCGACGCGCTCACCGGGCAGCTCGCCGAGGAACGCGCCTACCACGACTCCTGCCGCGCGGCGCTGGACCGGATGGTGCACGGGGCGGGTGACCAGGTCATCACCGGTGAGGACGTGTCGGGCAGCGGCGCGGATGCCGAGGTCCTCGGCCGTCATCTGCGCAGCTACGCCAAGGAGCTGGCCGAGGAGCCGGACACCCCGCTCTTCTTCGGCCGGCTCGACTTCGGCCACGACCCCGAAGCCGGGGACCACCGCGGTCAGCGCTATCACATCGGCCGCCGCCGGATCGTCGAGCACCCCTCGGCACCCCCGATGGTGATCGACTGGCGGGCTCCCGTCTCCCGCGCCTTCTACCAGGCAGGCCCCCGTGACCCCCAGGGCGTGGCGGTCCGCCGCCGCTTCGGATGGGCGCCCTTCAGCCGTGGCGACGCGGAGGACCTCACCGGGATCGAGGACGAGCACCTCACCTCCGGCCGGGCCCGTCAGGATCCCAGCCGGATCGTCACCGGCGAGATCGAGCGCCCGCGCGTGGGGCCGATGCGCGATATCGCCGCCACCATCCAGCCCGAGCAGGACGACCTGGTCCGCGGCGAACTGACCGACTCGGTCTGTGTCCAGGGCGCGCCCGGCACCGGCAAGACCGCCGTCGGCCTGCACCGCGCCGCCTATCTGCTCTACACCCACCCCCAGCGCATCCAGCGCGGTGGCCTTCTGATCCTCGGCCCCAACCGTGCCTTCCTGCGCTATATCGCCGAGGTGCTGCCTGCGCTCGGTGAGGCCGATATCCGTCAGTGCACGCTGGAGGACGAGATCGCCCGCCACCCCGTGGGCGCGACCGACGCCCCGGCCGCCGCGGAGCTCAAGCACGACTCGCGGATGGCGGCCGTGCTCGCCCGCGCGCTCTACGGCCGGGTCGGGCCGCCCGCCGAACCGCTCGCCGTGCCCGACGGCTCCTACCGCCGCCGTATCCCGCTCGATGAACTGGAGCGGATCGTCGAGGAGGTGCGCGCCGCCCGCCCGCCGTACGCGATCGGACGCGAGCGGGTGCGGTCCCGCGCGGTCGGGCTCCTCCAGCGTCAGGCCGAGCGCCGTGCCGGACCGCCGAGCACCGCGTGGCTGCGGCGGATGGAGCGGTCCGCCGCCATGACCGCGTTCGTGAACGGCGTATGGCCCGCCGTGCGCCCGGAGGAGGTGCTGGCCGAGCTGTTCGGCGACGCCGGCGCGCTGGCCCGCGCCGCCGACGGACTGCTCACCGCACAGGAGCAGTCGGCCCTGCTCTGGCGGAAACCACCGCGGTCGTTCAGGAGTGCCCGGTGGTCGGCGGCGGACCTGATACTCCTCGACGAGGTGGCCGGGCTCGTCGAACGACCCGCGGGCTACGGCCATATCGTGGTCGACGAGGCACAGGATCTCTCCGCGATGCAGTGCCGCGCCATCGCCCGCCGCGCCGGATTCGGCTCCCTCACCGTTCTCGGTGATCTCGCGCAGGGCACCACCCCCTGGGCCGCCCGCAGTTGGGCCGAACACCTGGGCCACCTGGGGAAGCCGGAGGCCACCGTGGTGCCGTTGACCACCGGATTCCGGGTCCCCGGGGCCATCGTCGACCTCGCCAACCGCCTCCTGGCCGCGCTTCCGGTCGACGTACCCGTGGCGCGCTCGCTGCGCCGGGACGGAAGCCTGCGGATCCGCCGGACGGCAGGACTCACCGAGGAGGTGGTGGCGACCGTCCGCGGCGCCCTGGAGCGGGACGGTTCGATCGCCGTGATCGCCGCCGCCGCGGACACGGCACGGTTGGCGCAGGCGCTCGAGCGGGCCGGGATCGCGACCGCCGCGGCCGAGGAGCCGGACGGTGTCGCACGCGTCACCGTCCTGCCCGCCATCGTGGCCAAGGGCCTGGAGTACGACCATGTCGTCGTGGCCGAACCCGCGGCCATCGTGGACGCCGAACCCCGCGGTCTCCACCGGCTGTATGTGGTCCTCACCCGGGCCGTCTCCCGGCTCGACGTGCTCCATCACCGCCCGCTGCCGGACGCCCTGCGGTGATCGCGGAAGCGGGTGCCCGGATAGCATGAGCGGTCCGCCCGCGACCGCCCCACCACGCCGTACGGAGACGCACCCTTGGCCACACCACGGATCCCCGTCATCCTCCTCACGGGCTTCCTGGGCTCCGGGAAGACCACCATGCTCAACCATCTGATGCGGGACAGCGCGGGCACCCGCATCGGCGTCATCGTCAATGACTTCGGCAGCGTCAACATCGATGCCCTGGCCGTCGCCGGACAGGTGGACTCGATGATCCCCATCGAGAACGGCTGTCTGTGCTGCGCCGCGGACGCCTCCGAGATCGACGACATGCTCCAGCGGCTCACCGACCCCGCCCTGCGCATCGATGTGGTGGTGATCGAGGCCAGTGGTCTCGCCGAACCCCAGAGCATGATCCGTTCCCTGCTGTCCAGCACCAGTGAGCGGATCGTCTACGGCGGGCTGGTGGAGGTGGTGGACGCCGCGGAGTTCCCCCGTACCCGGGAGCGCCATCCCGAGCTCGACCGTCATGTGCGCGCTGCCGACCTCGTGGTGCTGAACAAGACCGACCGGGTGGGGGAGGAGGAGCGCCGGTCCGTCCTGCGCACGGTCGAGGAGATCGCCCCGGGGGTCCCGGTCCTGACCGCCGAGCACGGCCGGGTCGACCCCGCCCTGCTCTTCGACCACCAGCCCCGCACCACCCCCGAGGAGCGTTTCCGGCAGCTCTCCTTCGCCGATCTGTGCGGCGACGGGGAGGACGATCACAGCCGTCATCTCCACACCGCCTACGAGAGCGTGGAGTTCACCTCCGCCGAACCGCTGAACCCCCGGCGCGTCATGGATGTGCTCGACAGCCGTTCCCCGGGTCTGTACCGCATCAAGGGGTATCTGCACTTCGCGGGCGCCGGGGGTGAATACAAGTACGGGCTGCACGCGGTCGGTTCGTTCCTCCGCTTCCAGCCCGTGCCCTGGGAGCGCGGAGAGCCCCGCACCACCCAGCTGGTGATGATCGGCACCGGTATCAACTCGGACAACCTCGGCAAGCGTTTCGCGGACTGCGTGGAGACCGCCCCCGGTGAGGTCGACGACCGGCAGATGATGGGCGTTCTGCGGTATGTACAGGCCGAGGAGGCCGATAAGTCCGTTGAGCCCGATGGGTCCGACCTGTTCGAGGGAGCCGATATGACTGGCGGAATTTCGTCGGTCTAGGAAATTACCTGCGCTGCGGCACGCAACTCTCAGGCGATCACAGCAGTCCTGATGGGTGTCTATGAGGTAAACGCTTGCCAATGAGCAGGAGGATGTGTGCGCCCCCGTTCCCTTTCCACCGTTGCGCGCTGCGCGACGGTGGTCGCACTCGTGACCACCCCCGCCATCTTTGCCGCCCCCTCTGCCGGCGCCGCCGGCTCCACCCGTGCCGCCGCGGCCGCCACCAGCCAGGACGCTGACTTCAACAAGGACGGATTCGCCGACCTGGCCGTCTCCGCGCCCGGCGGCACGGTGGCCGGCAAGGCCAAGGCGGGTTACGTCGCGGTCGTCTACGGCTCCGCTTCCGGCGCCGACACCGGCCACCGGCAGATCATCGGCCAGGACGCCGCGGGCGTCCCCGGGAACCCGGCGGCCGACGCCCGGTTCGGACAGCGCACGGTCGCCCGTGACTTCGACGGCGACGGCTACACCGATCTCGCGGTCCAGTCCAGCAACAAACCGGACGTCACCGTCCTGTGGGGTTCGGCCAACGGTCTCACCAGCGGCACCGAACTGCCCAAGGGCGACGGTGACAACTTCGGCACCAGCATCATCGCCGGAGGTGACATCAACGGTGACGGCCACGCCGACCTGATCGACCTCACCCAGGTCGGCACCGCCCCGGATGCCACGACCGCCCTGCGCGTCCGGTTCGGTCCGTTCACCCGCGACGGCGCCGCCGCCTCCGAGGCCACCGCCGACACCGGGGAGATCGACGCGCCCACCAGCCTGACCACGGGCGATGTCACCGGAGACGGCAAGGACGACGTCGTCACCACCCATGCCTTCGAGGAGATGTCCCAGGCCACCCTGTTCTGGAAGGGCGGCGGCAACGGCCTGACCAAGTCCTCCGCCCGGCTCGACCACGGCGCCTCGGCGGCCATCGGCGATGTCGACAAGGACGGCCACGCCGATCTGGTGATGCGCACGGTGCCGGACAACGTCGTGGAGAACCTGCCGTACGACCACGGCACCATCAAGGTCCTCTACGGCACCGCGTCCGGTCCGAGCACCACCCGCACCAAGGTGATCGACCAGAACACCCCGGGCGTGCCGGGCGTCAACGAGGACGGTGACCAGTTCGGTTACGAGCTGAGCGCCGGTGACGCCAACGGCGACGGCTACGCGGACATCGCCGTCGGCATCCCCTACGAGGACATCGACAGCGGCAAGGACGCGGGCAGCGTCGTCCAGCTCTACGGCGGCTCGGGCGGTCTGTCCGGCACCGGTGCCCAGGCCTTCACCCAGGACACCGCCGGTGTTCCGGGTGCCGGTGAGGCGGGCGACCGCTTCGGTGCCGCGGTGCGCCTCGGCGACACCAACGGCGACCGCAAGGCCGACCTGGCCGTGGGCGCCCCCGATGAGGACGGCACCCAGACCTCCAGCGGTGCCGCCTGGGTCCTGCGTGGCCAGCCCGGTGGCCTCACCACCGACGGCGCGGTCTCCTTCGGCCCCGCCGCGCTCGGCGGCGCCGAGCCCGGCGCGGTCCTGGGCACCGAGTTCCAGCGCTGAGCCACGCGCCTCGCGCTCAGCCCTCCCCGGCACCCTCCGGCCCGTCGGCCCGCTCGCGCGGGCCGGCGGGATCCGGTTCCTCGCCCGGGGAGGGCAGCGGGAGCAGCACCCGGAAAGTGCAGCCCGCGCCGGGAGCGGTGTCGAGATCCACCCGTCCGCCGTGCGCGGAGACCAGCGAGTGGACGATCGCCAGACCCAGCCCGGAACCACCGCCCGTCGTGCGGCTTCGGGAGTCGTCGGCGCGGTAGAACCGTTCGAAGACCCGCTGCCGGTCCTCCGGGGACAGCCCGGGGCCGTGGTCGGCCACCTCCAGCACGGCGTAGGCGCCGTCGGTGCCCACCCCGATGCGGACGGGGGTACCGGAGGGGGAGTGCGCCACCGCGTTGCCGACCAGATTGGTGACCACCTGCCGCAGCCGCGCCTCGTCGGCCAGTGCGGGGGCGCTCGCCGGGCGGCCACCGCCGGGCCCGGTGAGGGTCACGTCGCGGGTCGCGTCCAGAGCGCGTACGTCGTGCAGGGCGTCGGCCGCGAGGGTGCGCAGATCCATCGGGGCCAGCTCCAGCGGGAAGGCGAGCGGCTGGTGGGCGTCGGCCGCGGAGCGGTGGGCGTCCTCGTCCAGCCGGGCCAGCAGCAGCATGTCCTCCACGAGCTGGGTGAGGCGTTCGGACTCCTCGGCGATCCGCCGCATGGTGTGGTCGATGTCCTGACGGGCCGGCAGGGCCCCCATCCGGTACAGATCCGTATAGCCCTTGATGCCGACGAGCGGGGTGCGCAGTTCATGGCTGCCGTCGGCGAAGAAACGCCGCATCCGTGCCTCGGCCTCCGCCCGGGCGCGGAAGGCGGTGTCGATCCGGGCGAGCATCTGGTTCAGATACTCGGTGAGCCGGCCCACCTCGGTGTGCGGACCCGCCAGTTCGGGGATCCGCCGGGAGTAGTCGCCCGCGGCGATCGCCGCCGTGGTCTCCTGGATCCGGGTCAGCGGGCGCAGTCCGGAGCGGACCGCGAACCACCCGGCCACCGCGAGCGCCGCGACCAGCCCGGCTCCGGCGGTGAGCGAGACGTTCCGGGTCCGGGTGACGGTGGCGTCGACCGCGTCCAGGGACGACGCCACGATCACGCTCCCGGAGCTCTTCGCGGCGCCCACGGGTCCGACGGTCGCCAACAGCCCGACACGCGGTTCGGCCCGGGGCACGGTGATGACCCGCCACGTGTGGTCGCCGTGGTGCGCGCGCACCGTGAACGGACGCCCGTCGGTGGCCAGGACGGCCGCGCGGTCCAGCCGGGGGAGCACCGGGCCGCCGCCGGGCGGTGCCGCGCTCGCGCCGAACGCCTGGTCCGGGACGCCCCGGTCGTTCACATACGTCACCGTCGTCTCCTCGAAGAAGCTGAGGAGCCGCACACTGTGCGGGGTGTCCGCGGGAGGGGCCAGCCGTGCGGCGATCCCGGCCGTCAGCGTGAGCCGGGAGTCCATCCGGTCCTGGAGGTAGCCGTGCAGTGTGGTGCTGACGACCACACCCGCCGCCAGCAGACCCACCGCCACCAGGGCCGTGGACAGACACAGCAGACGCGTGCGCAACGACAGCCGGGACAGCGCCCGTCCCACCCGCGTCACGTGCGGCCGCCCTGCTTCCTCGGTCCGCGGATGACGTATCCCACGCCGTGCACCGTGTGCAGGAGTTTGGGCTCCACCTGGTCGATCTTCCGCCGCAGATAGCTGATGTAGGTGTCGACGATGCTCGGGTCACCGCCGAAGTCGTAGGCCCATACGTTCTCCAGGATCTGTCCCTTCGACATCGTCCGCCCGGCGTTGGTCATCAGGAAGTGCAGCAGCCGGAACTCGGTCGGCGACAGCCGGACCGGCTCCCCGGCCCGGGTCACCAGATGCCCCTCCGGCTCCAGCTCCAGATCGGCCACGACGAGACGGGCGGGCGGTTCGCCCTTGGTCCGGCGCAGGACCGCCTGGATCCGCGCGATCAGCTCCTCCAGGTCGAACGGCTTGGTGACGTAGTCGTCGCCACCCAGCCGCAGCCCGTTGACCTTGTCCGCCGCGGTGTCGCGCGCGGTGAGGAACAGCACCGGGACGGCGCCGCCGTGCCCCGGGCCGGAAGGCCGTGGCTGGGCGCGCAGCCTGCGGATCACCTCGAAACCGTCCATGTCCGGCAGCATGATGTCCAGCAGGACCAGATCGGGGGGCCGGTGGGCCGCCATGTCCAGCGCCTCCCGTCCGTTCGCCGCGGCGTCGACGTCGAACCCCGCGTACCGCAGCGCGGCGGGCAGCAGTTCGCGGACGGTCGGTTCGTCGTCGACGACGAGGAGATGAGCCCGGGGAACCGCGGTGTGCCGCGGGTCTGTCGCTTCTGCCATGGTCTGGGGTGCCGCCTCGGGAGACTGGGGGCCGGATCTGTTCAGCACGGCGCGGGGTGGTCAGGACGCCGAGTCGGCACTGCCCCGCGGGCGGTGACCGGAAGCGCGGGCGGCCACGGGCCTCGCGGGAGCGTCGGGCCGCGCCGGGCCCGGGCGCGCGGTGCGGGTTCCGTGGAGCCGGCTCCCCCAGTATGCCGCGAGCCCGGCGAGGACGAGGCCGCTGAGCCCGGCAAGCCCCACCGCGCCGTCGAGACCGCCGGTGACACCGCGCAGCTCCCTGCCCATGACACTCACACCGATCCGGAAGGACGCCCCGGAGGCCAGGGCGAGGAGCATCGCCGCAGCACAGACGGCGAACCCCGTCCGCAGCGCGATCTCCAGATGGCGGCTCAGCGGCGCGTTGGCCTCCTCGCGCGCGGTACGTGCCGGAGTGCGCGCCGCGGCCAGCCGGCCGGTGAGCACCAGGGCCGCGACGAGCACGAGCAACCCGATGAGCCACAGCGGAACCCCGGCCACCGCCCGGTCGGCCACGGCCGCGGTCCGGTCGGTGCGCCCGCCGTCGCTCGGTGCTCCCTGCCCGATCGTGCCCAGCAGCCCGCCGAGTTCCCCCTGCTGGCGGTGGACGGCCGCCTCCCACGACGAGCCCAGACCGGAGGTGAGCGCGACGGCCGACAGATTGGGCCCGGCCAGCAGCAGTGACCCGGCGGCCCTGGCCGCGCGGTCCCATCCGGCCAGTGCCGCGCCGCCCGCCAGCGCCCCGACCGCCAGGGGCAGCACGCACAGGGTGGTCACCACACCGGACAGCGCCGAGGCAACCGGGTGCCACTTCAGCCGCAGCCGGCTCATGGCCAGGGGCGTCGGCAGCGTCGTCCTGCGCGCCGCCACACAGCCGACCCCGAGGAGCACCGCCACGCCGAGCACCCCGAGGAGCCCCGCCATCGCGGGATCGGCCTCGAAGCGCATCGAGCGCAGCGCGGACGTACCGCCGTCCCCGAACCGCAGCAGCGCACGCCGCCCGGAACCGTCACCGAGCTCGTCCGTCACACCGTCCGGCAGCCGGAGCGTGCCCCGGGCCAGCATGGCCAGCGACGGGAACAGCACCGCGGCGGTGCCGAGCGCACCGCAGAGGCGGGCCACCAGCAGCGCCGGGGCCGGACGGGGGCGTGAACGCAGTGGCCGGAAGAAGCCGTACCCCAGCACCACCGCCCCCAGGACCGTCAGCCCGAGCGGTATCGCCGCCGCCTCGCCCGCCATCTCCACGCTCAGTCCATCGGTGAGCCCGCCCAGGCGACCGCCGCCGTCCCCGAGCGGTACCGGGGAGCCGGAGCCGAGGGTGATCCCGCTGCCCACGGCCATGCTGGTGACCGCCCAGGTGAGCCGGGACACCGGGGCGAGGTCACCGGCGCCCAGCGCGAGCAGCGCCAGATACGCGGTGGCCGCCATCACCGCACCGGCCACGAGGACGGCGAGCGCGCCTTCGAGCGCATGGCGCGCGGTGCCACCGGGCCGTGCGGCCGCGGACTGGGACGCTGTCGACATCACTGATCCTTCCTTTCGCACTGCCGGTGGATCAGGAACCGAGCCGGACCGGATCGGCCGATGCGCCCGGGGAGGTGTCATCCGGTGCGGCCTTCTCGTGGCCGCCCAGCGAGGTGCCCTCCACATCGATGTCCGGAACCCAGCGGTCCAGCCAGCGGGGGAGCCACCACGCCCGGTGGCCGAGCAGTGCGAGTACCGCCGGTACGAGGGTCATCCGGACGATGAAGGCGTCCAGGAAGACCGCCACGGCCAGGCCGAAGCCGATGGTCTTCACCATCAGTTCGTCCGATCCCATGAACGCGGCGAAGACCGAGATCATGATGATGGCCGCCGCCGTGACGACACGCGCCCCGAGATCGAATCCGGTGGTGATGGCCGCGAGCGGTGACTGTCCGCCGACGTACGCCTCCCGCATCCGGGTCACCAGGAACACCTCGTAGTCCATGGCCAGTCCGAACACCACACCGACCACGAAGATCGGCGTGAGCGACACCACGGGCCCCGGCTCGGACACCCCGAACAGCTCGGCGCACCAGCCCCACTGGAAGACCGCGACGACCGCGCCCAGCGCAGCGATGATGGACAGGACGAAGCCCAGCGCGGCCTTGAGCGGGACGAGCAGCGAACGGAAGACGGCGATCAGCAGCAACAGCGCCAGGCCCGCCACGAGCGAGAGATAGGGGACCAGGGCGTCGGCCAGTTTCCGGGAGACGTCGATGTTCATGGCGGTGGTGCCGGACACCATGATCCGCGCGTCGCTGTCGGCCTCCAGGCCGGGTTCGCGCAGCGCGTGGACCAGGTCGGTCGTCTGCTCACTGCTCGGCGCGGAGGCGGGGACCACGCTGAGCACGGCGGTGTCGCCGGAGTCGTCGAAGCGGGGCGGATTGACCCGGGCGACGCCGTCCATCCGCTGGATCCGGGCGGTGGCGCGCTCCGCGGCGGCCGTGGCACTCCCGTCGCCGTCGGGCTGTACGACCAGCAGCAGCGGACCGTTGAAGCCCGGCCCGAACTCCTGCGACAGCAGGTCATACGCCCGGCGCTGGGTGGTGGACGTCGGCTGGCTGCCGTCGTCGGGCAGGTCCAGCTCCAGGGAGGCGGCGGGCACCGCCACGGTGAGCAGGGCGGCCACGCCCACGACGAGGACCGCCAGCGGACGCCGCGTGACGAAGCGGGCCCAGCGCACGCCCATCCCGGGCCGTGACACCGCACCCGTGCCATCCGCCGCATCCGCGTCAGCCGCACCGGACGCATCGGCGGCACCGGACTCATCGGTGGCCTTGGCGCGGCGGCCACGGCGCGGCCCGGCGGGCCGGATCCGGCGCCCCGCGATGCCCAGCAGCGCCGGGACAAGAGTGAGGGCGACGAGGACGGCGAGCGCGACGGTACCGGCCGCGGCCAGTCCCATCTGTGTCAGCACGGGGATGTGCACCACGCTCAGACCGACCAGCGCGATCACCACGGTGAGTCCGGCGAACACCACCGCGGACCCGGCCGTGCCCAGGGCCCGTCCGGCCGCCTCCTCCCGGCCCCTGCCCTCCGCGAGCTCCGCGCGGTACCGGGAGACGACGAACAGGGCGTAGTCGATACCGACGGCCAGGCCCAGCATGGTGGCGAGCACGGAGGTGGTGGAGCCCAGGTCGAGCGCGCTGGACAGCGCCTTGATGACACTCGTGCCGATGCCCACCCCCAACAGGGCGGTGAACAGCGGCAGTCCGGCCGCGATCAGCGCGCCGAAGGTGATGACCAGGACCACCGCGGCCACGCCGAGGCCGATGGCTTCCGAGGCATGGCCTTCCGCGGTGGTGGACAGCGCGTTGCCGCCCACCTCGACCGTGAGCGAGGACGACCGGGCCTCCTCCACGGTGGCCAGCAGCGCGCTGCGCGCGTCCTCCTCCACCTCCGAACTGGACACCTCATAGGTGACCTGGGCGTAGGCGGTGGAGCCGTCCTTGCTCACCGCCTTGGTGGCGAAGGGGTCGGTCACCTGGCCGACCTGAGGGTCCTTCCCCAGCGCCCGGACCGTTTCACCGATGGCCCGCTTGGTGTGCGGCTCGGTCACCGGGCCGTCATCACTCCTGAACACCACTCGTGCCGTGGCCGCGTTGGCGTTCTGCCCGGGAAACCGCTCGTCGAGCAGGTCATAGGCGCGCTGCGCCTCGGTGCCGGGCATGGAGTAGTCGGTGTGCGGCGCCGCGGGGGCCTGGGCGGCCAGCACACCGGCGAGGACCAGCAGACCGGTCCACAGGACGGTGACGTACCACCGCCTTCGGAAGGAGAAGCGGCCCAGCGCGGACAGGAAAGTGGCCACAGTGATGGCTCCCGGTCGGATCGTGGCTCAACGGGGCGCAGAGCGGGAGCCCGGTCCGGACCGTGGTCCGGGTCTGTCGCGGCGCCGTGCCGTCGCCGGACCCGTCGTCCGCTCTGTCCCCGGAGCCTGACAGTCGCCGTCGGCCACTTCCGGAGAGTTCCTGGGAGCTTTCTGAGAGGTCCGTCGCCGGAGGGCGCCGGTTCACCGGTCACCGTGCGCCCGGTCACCTCCGTGGCCCTCTGTCCTCACAGGGAATTCCCAGGAATCGCCCGCGCGCGGACGCCATCCGGTGTGTCCGCGCGCGGGGTGTCCCTCACCAGCGGTGGTGCACCTGGGCGCGGATCCGCCGGTCGTAGAGCGCGCCGACGGCGTCCAGCGTGGTCTGCGGGAGCGGGGGCAGCGCCGCGGCCCGCGCGTTGGCCCGCGCCTGCTCCGGAGAGCGTGCGCCCGGGATGACCGAGGTGACGCCCGGCTGCTGGACGATCCAGCGCAGTGCCGTCTGGGCGGCCGTGGCCCCCTCGGGAGCCAGCTCCCCGAACTCGACGGCCGCCTCGACGCCCTCCTCGTAGTCCACGCCCGAGAATGTCTCGCCCTGGTCGAACTGCTCACCGTGGCGGTTGAACGAACGGTGGTCATCGGCGGCGAACACGGTGTCCCTGGTGTACTTCCCGGACAGCAGACCGGACGCCAGCGGCACCCGGGCGATGATCCCCACCCCGGCCTCACGCGCCGCCGGAATCACCTGCTCCAGCGGCTTCAGCCGGAACGGGTTGAGGATGATCTGCACACTTGCCGTACCCGGCCGGGCGATGGCCGCCAGCGCCTCGTCGCAGGTCTCCACGCTCACCCCGTACGCCGCGATGCGTTCCTCCGCCACCAGGGTGTCCAGCGCGTCGAACACCGCGTCGGAGGAGTGCACCGGGGTGGGCGGACAGTGGAGCTGCACCAGATCGAGGACCTCCACCCCGAGGTTCGCCCGGGAACGGTCGGTCCACGCGCGGAAGTTGTCCAGCGTGTACGCCTCCTCCACGTGTGGGTCGGCCCGCCGCCCCATCTTCGTCGCCACGAAGATCCCGGCGTCCGGACGGTCGCGCAGGAACCGCCCGATGAGCTGCTCGCTGCGTCCGTCCCCGTACACATCGGCGGTGTCGAAGAACGTCACACCCGCCTCGACGGCCGCGTCCAGCACGGATCGCGCGTCCGCCTCGGTGACATCGCCCCAGCCGGCGCCCAGCTGCCAGGTGCCCAGTCCGACGACGGAGACCTTCCGGCCGGTGCGGCCGCACACTCGCTGCTCCATGAACCCTCTTCCTCTGAACGGTGCGGACCGTCAACGCTACCTCCGCCGGGACCCGGTCAAAGCCCCCCAAGAGTTTGTCAAGTACCTACAAAAACATCATGTGAGCTGGGGCGATTGCTGTCGGGGTACCTGGCAAGTAGGGTGTGCGCCATGTCAGCTCTCAACGTGGAATTCAGCGATCGGGAACTTGAGGACCTCCGCGAGATCGCCAAGGAGCGCGGCACCACGATGAAGGCCCTCGTCCGGGAGGCGACCGTGGCCGACATCGCCCGGCACCGAGCCCTCCAGGAAGGCGCCGAGGTCTTCCGCCGGTTCTTCGCGGACAACGCCGACGCCTTCGCCGACGCGTTCCCCGAGGATGAACACGGCCGGGGACGGGCCGCCTGACCGATGGCCCCCCTTCTGCACATCGATGTGCCATGGCTGCTCCAGCGGCATGAGGAAGTCCTGCCCGAACAGCCCGCCATCTCGGACTTCTCCGGGCTGGTCGCCGCCGTGGCCCGCCACCGCGTCGATCCGCCCCGGCTGGGCGTCGATCCCGACCCGGCGTGGCGGGCCGCCGCCCTGCTGCACACGCTGGCCACGCTCAGGCCGCTGCCGGCGAGCAACGCACGGTTCGCCAGCGCCACCGCGGTCGCCTATATGCACGCCTCGGGGGAGGGCATCGACCCGCCGTACGGTGCGCTGATCGACCTGGTGCGGGACATCCTCTCCAGCAAGGCCGATGTGTTCGACGCGGCGGGCCGCATCCGCTCCTGGCGCATCTGACCCCGGCGCGCCGCCGTCCGGCGGCCGGGGCTCAGCGGAAGATCCCGGTGTGGCCGAGGGAGTAGCGGCCGGGCTGCGGATAGACCGCCAGTCCGTGCGGGCCGCCCCCGACCGGGATCCGGGCGCGCAGCTTTCCGGTGCGGGTGTCGATCGCGTACACCTCGGCGTTGTACCGGCCCGAGAGCCACAGCACCTTGCCGTCGGCGGAGAGCCCGCCCATGTCGGGGCTGCCGCCACCGGGCAGCCGCCACCGGTCGACCAGCTTCCCGGAGTCGAAGGAGAGCACCGAGATGGTGCCCTCGCCCCGGTTGGAGATGTACATCCTGCGCGAGTCCCGGCTGACGTACAGCCCGTGGGTGCCCTTGCCGGTGGACAGCAGCCGCGGACGGCTGAAGGTGTCGCCGTTGAGCACCCACACCCCGTTCGCCACCATGTCGGCCACGTACCACTTCCGGCCGTCCGGTGAGATCTTGACGTCCTGCGGCATCGCGCCCGCCACCGGCAGCCGCTGCTGTCCGACCACCTTCATCCGCGCGGTGTCCACCTTCAGCAGTTCGCCGGAGAACTCGCAGGAGACGATGAAGTAGCGTCCGTCGGGGGAGAAGTCGGCGTGGTTGACGCCGTAGCAGCTCACCGGCAGCGCCTTGACCACCCGCATGGTGTGCGCGTCCCGGAACACCAACTGCCGGTCCTTGGAGGCCATCACCACCGCGTGCTTGCCGTCCGGGGTGAAGTAGAGGTTGTACGGGTCGTGGACGTCCACCGTACGCCCGGCCCGGCCGGTCGCGGGGTCGATCGGGGTGAGGGTGTTGCCCAGGTCGTTGTTGACCCACAGCGTCTTCAGGTCCCAGGAGGGGACCACATGCTGCGGCTGGTGGCCCACCGGGATCGTACGGATCACCTTGAAGGTCTTGGGGTCGATGACACTCACGGTGTCCGACAGGGTGTTGGGCACGTACACCCGCGACGGGAAGCGCTTGACCGCCTCGGCCAGCCTGCCCGGCCGGTCGGCGGCGTAGAGGTCGTGGGGATCCAGCGGTGCGGGCATGCCCGGCAACAGCTTGGCGCGGGCGGCCTTCTCCGCCGCGGCCGAGGGGTGTGAGGCGCGGCCGGCCCGGGGCGTCTCCCGGTCCCGTCCGTGCTCACTGGTGGAGGCGCAGGCCGGGACCGCGGCGGAGCACAGCAGCAGGGCCACGGCGGCCCGGACCACGGCGCTGCGGCGCGCGGGGGAGCGGTGGGTCGGGCCACTGGCCACGGTGTCCTCCAGCGGGAACTCCGGCGGAACGAGCGGACTGCGGCCGCTGTCCGGAGCACGGTGGGCCGTGCGCCCAGGCTGTCACCGCCTCCAGCCACCGGCACCCGCCGACGTCCAAGCAGGTGAGGGGCGTACCACCGGTGGCCGAAGGGGTTTCCCGGCAGCCCGGGAGGCACCGGACACACGGTGCGTACATTCGTGTGCACCTCCGCATATTCCGGCGCCCGCGGGGGATTCGGGGGTCATGACAAAGCCCTGCCTCCCGACGGGCATCCGGGCCTGCCTGTTCGATCTCGACGGGGTGCTGACCCGGACCGCCGTGGTGCACGCGGCGGCGTGGAAGCAGATGTTCGACGCCTTCCTGGAGCGCCGCGACGGCCCCTCCTTCCGCCCCTTCGACCGGGCGGCCGACTACGACGAGTACGTGGACGGCCGTCCGCGCGCCGACGGTGTCCGCACCTTCCTGGCCTCCCGGGGCATCGATCTCCCCGAGGGCGCCCCGGACGACCCGCCGGACCGGGACACCGTGAACGGTCTCGGCAACCGCAAGAACATCCTGGTCCTGGCCAGGATCCGGGAAGAAGGCGTCGAGGCGTATCCCGGTTCGGTGCGGTTCGCCGAGGCGGTGCGTGACGCCGGGCTGCGCACCGCGGTGGTCTCCTCCAGCGCCAACTGCCGCGACGTACTGATCGCCGCCGGGATCGAGCACCTCTTCGAGGTGCGGATCGACGGAGTGGTCGCCGCCGAGCGCGCGCTGCCGGGCAAACCCCATCCCGACACCTTCCTCGAGGCCGCCCGTGAACTGGACACCGTCCCCGGCGCGGCCGCCGTCTTCGAGGACGCGCTCGCGGGCATGGAAGCCGGGCGCGCAGGCCGGTTCGGCCAGGTGATCGGCGTGGACCGGGTGGGTCAGGCCGACGCGCTGCGCCGCCACGGCGCTGACATCGTGGTCCAGGACCTCGCAGAACTGCTGGAGGGGGACGCCTCGTGATCACCGACTCCTCGTACGCCGTCGATCCCTGGCTGATGCGCGAGACCGAGCTGCACCTGGATGTGCTGCCGCAGAGCGAATCGCTCTTCGCGCTGTCCAACGGGCACGTCGGCTGGCGCGCCAACCTCGACGAGGGCGAACCCCACGGACTGCCCGGCTCCTACCTCAACGGGGTGTACGAGCGGCGTCCGCTGCCCTACGCCGAGGCCGGATACGGCTACCCCGAGGCCGGCCAGACCATGATCAACATCACCAACGGCAAGATCATCCGGTTGCTGGTGGACGACGAGCCCTTCGACCTGCGCTACGGACGGCTGCGCTCCCACGAACGCGTCCTCGATCTGCGCGGCGGGGTGCTGCACCGCGAGTGCGAGTGGAGCTCGCCCTCCGGCACCGGTGTCCGGGTGCGCTCCACCCGGCTGGTCTCCCTCACCCAGCGGGCCATCGCCGCCGTCGCCTACGAGGTGGAGGCGCTGGACGCCCGGGTCCGTGTGGTCGTCCAGTCCGAGCTGGTCGCCAATGAACAGCTGCCCAGTCATGCGGGCGACCCCCGGGTGGCCCAGGCGCTGGAGTCCCCGCTGCTGCCCGAGGAACACGCCGCCAACGACCGGAAGCTCCGGCTGATCCACTGCACCGACGCCAGCCGGCTGCGGGTCGCGGCCGCCGCCGACCACCTGATCACCGGTCCGGCGCCGACCCGCCACTCCAGCGAGAGCAGCGACGACGTGGCCCGGCTGACGGTGACCTCGGTCCTCGAACCCGGCGAGGTCCTGCGGCTGGAGAAACTGGTCGCCTACGGCTGGTCGAGCGTGCGCTCCCTGCCCGCCGTACGCGACCAGGTCGAAGCGGCCCTGGCCGGGGCCATCAGCACCGGCTGGGACGGACTGGTCCGACAGCAGCGCGCCTGGCTGGAGGACTTCTGGGACCGCGCCGACGTGGAGGTCGAGGGCGACGCCGAGATCCAGCAGGCGGTCCGCTTCGCCCTCTTCCACGTCCTCCAGGCGGGCGCCCGCGCCGAGGAACGCGCCATCCCCGCCAAGGGCCTGACCGGTTCCGGCTACGACGGACACTCCTTCTGGGACACCGACACCTTCGTACTGCCCCTGCTCACCTACACCTTCCCCGAGTCCGTGGCGGAGGCGCTGCGCTGGCGCCAGTCCACCCTGACCGCGGCCCGTGACCGGGCCCGTCAGCTCGGCCACACCGGTGCCGCCTTCCCCTGGCGCACCATCGACGGCTCCGAATGCTCCGCCTACTGGCCCGCCGGTACGGCGGCCTTCCACGTCAACGCCGATGTCGCCGACGCCGTGGTGCGCTACGTGGCCGCCACCGGCGACGAGGAGTTCGAACGGGAGACCGGTGTGGAGCTGCTGGTGGAGACCGCCCGGCTGTGGCGCTCGCTGGGCCACCACGACCACCACGGCCGCTTCCATATCGACGGGGTGACCGGCCCCGACGAGTACAGCGCCCTCGGCGACGACAACGTCTACACCAACCTCATGGCCCAGTCGAACCTGCGGGCCGCGGCGGACGTGGTGGAGCGCCACCCCGCCAAGGGTGCGGAGCTGGGCGTCGACGACGAGGAGGCCGCCGCCTGGCGGGACGCCGCCGAGTCCATCACCATCCCCTACAACAAGACCCTCGGTGTGCATGAACAGCACACCGGATTCACCGGCCACCAGGAGTGGGACTTCCACAACACCCGCCCCGACGACTACCCGTTGATGCTCCACTTCCCCTACTTCGAGCTCTACCGCAGACAGGTGGTCAAACAGGCCGACCTGGTGCTGGCGATGTATCTGCGCGGCGAGTGCTTCACCGAGGAGCAGAAGGCCCGCAACTTCGCCTACTACGAGCCGCTGACCGTCCGCGACTCCTCGCTGTCCGCCTGCTGCCAGGCCGTCATCGCGGCCGAGGTGGGCCATCTGCGCCTGGCCTACGACTACTTGGGCGAGGCGGCGCTGATGGATCTGAAGGACCTGGAGCACAACACCCGCGACGGACTGCACATCGCCTCGCTCGCGGGCACCTGGATCGCCCTGGTCGCCGGGTTCGGCGGGATGCGCCACATCGCGGGCAGCCTTGAGTTCGCGCCCAAACTGCCGGAGAAGCTGGCCCGTCTCGCCTTCACCGTGCAAGTGCTGCGACGGCGGCTGAGGGTGGAGATCACCACCACCTCCGTCACCTACTCCCTCGTCGAGGGCGCCCCGCTGGAGATCCGGCACTACGGCGAGGCCATCACCGTCTCCGACAAGTCGCCCAAGACCTGTGAGATCCCCGAGCACACCGCCCGCCCCGAACCCCGCCAGCCCCCCGGCCGCCGGCCCGACCGCCGGTCCTGAGCGGAACCGGTGACGGTGGAGAAGGGCAGCGAACACGCGACGGCCGGAAGGGGAGTGCGATGGATCCGCTGACCGCCCTGGACCGCATCGCGTTCCTGCTGGAACGCGCCCAGGCGCCCACCTACCGCGTACGCGCGTTCCGCACCGCCGAGGCCCTGCTGTCCGAGCTGTCCCCGGAGGAGGTTCGGCGCAGGGCCGGGGCGAACACCCTCACCTCGCTCAAGGGGATCGGCCCCAAGACCTCGCAGGTGGTGCGGGAAGCGGTGCGTGGCGAGGTCCCGGCGTACCTGGCCGGCCTGGAGGCCGAGGACGAGGAGAACGCCCGGGAGCCCGACCCGGCGGCGGCCGCGTTGCGCGCCGCGCTGCGCGGTGACTGCCACCTCCACTCCGACTGGTCCGACGGCGGCTCCCCGATCGAGCTGATGGCGCGTACGGCGGCGCGCCTCGGCCATGAGTGGGCGGTGCTGACCGACCACTCACCCCGGCTGACGGTGGCGGGCGGCCTGTCGGCGGAGCGGCTGCGCGCACAGCTCGACGTGGTGGACGGGCTGCGCACGAGCCTGGCCCCGTTCCGGCTGCTCACCGGTATCGAGGTCGACATCCTCCCGGACGGCTCCCTCGACCAGGAGCCGGACCTGCTCGGGCGGCTGGACGTGGTCGTCGCCTCGGTCCACTCCAAGCTGCGGATGGACGCCCTGCCCATGACCCGCCGGATGGTGGCCGCGGTCCGCAATCCGCATGTCGACGTGCTGGGCCACTGCACCGGACGGCTGCTCGACGGCAAACGTCCGGAGTCCGTGTTCGATCCGGCCGAGGTCTTCGGCGCCTGCGCGGAGTCGGGCACCGCCGTGGAGATCAACTGCCGCCCCGAACGGCTGGATCCGCCGCGACGGCTGCTCCGTGAAGCCGTCGCGGCGGGCACCTTCTTCTCCATCGACACCGACGCCCACGCGCCCGGCCAGCTCGACTGGCAGATCAACGGATGCATCCGCGCGGTGGAGTGCGAGGTGCCCGCGGAACGTGTCATCACCACCTGGACCGAACGGCAGCTCCTGGAATGGACGCGGACCCGCAAGGCGCCGCGTCGCACCGCCGCCCGCCGTACGGCCGGTGGAGACTGACCGCCGGGGATCCCGCCTCGTCGCCGCCCTCAGCCCCGGGGGCCCGCGGGATCGAGCACCGCCTCGATGTCGATCGTGAGGTCGACCATGTCGCTGACCACCACACCGCCGCGGTCCACGGTGTCGTTCCAGGACACGCCGAAGTCCTGCCGGTTGATCCGGGCGGTGGCGACGAAGCCCGCGCGGCGCCGCGGTCCGAGGTCCTGGTCCCCTTCCCACCAGGGCGTGTCCCACTGCCCCAGATAGGTCACCCGCAGCGGTACGGGACGGGTGACCCCGCGCACGGTGAGCTCCCCGTCCACATCGAACTCGGTCTCGCTGAGCTGGGTGACACCGGTACCCGAGTAGGTCCACGTCGGATGGTTCTCGACGTCGAAGAAGTCCGCGCTGCGCAGATGCGCGTCGCGCTGCGGCTGGCCGGTGTACACCTCGGTGGCGTCGATCGTCGCCCCCACCCGGGCGTTCTCCGGCTTCTCCGGGTCCACCTCCAGGAACCCCTCGATGTTCTTGAGCTGCCCGCGCACATACGTGACCATCATGTGGCGTGCGGTGAATTCGGCGCCCGTATGACCGGGCTCGAAGAACCACCTGGTGACTGCCATATCCACTTCCTGACGTGTGATCGGCTCCGGTCCGCCCCGGACCGATCATGCGTCAGACGCGGTGGACCGTCCCGGCGGGCCATACGCGAAATGCACGGTGAGTTCACCTATTTGCCGTAAGTCATCACATCACCCACTCCGATCGGGCTACCGTGAATCCGTGGCGCACGCCCGTCCGTGGCGGGGCGCACCGGGGGGACGTATGACGGACATGACGGGGCTCAGCGACACCACCATCGAGCGGATCCTCACGATGGTCGACGCGTCCGCGCTCGCCGTCGCGGAGGAGGAGCACGAGGAGCTCTTCGACGAGTTCGCGGAGGAGCTGCGCGCCGGACGCCGGGTGCCGGGCGCGGGGGAGTTCTTCGACGACACCAGCGGGGCACCGGCGGTCGACACCCATGTGTATCTGGCCATCGGGCTGTCCGTGCTCGGCCAGATCGCCTTCAAGGTGCTGTCGACGGCGACCGACATGGCCATCGAGCGCGGCCTGCGGGACGCCATCGGCTATCTCACCCGGTGTCTGCGCGGTGGCGATGACGGTGAGGGTGACGACAGCGGGGAGGAGGGCACGGCGGCGCTCGCCCACCGGGTGACGGTCGAGCTGAGGCTGCCCCCGGAGGTGGACCCGGAGACGGTACGGGCCGTCGTGCGGATCCAGGCGGAAGCAGTCGTCCGCGCCGCGTCAGCGCCACCCGGTGCCGGGCCGTCGCGCTGTCCCGAGCCGTCGGGCGCCTCCGGACCCGAACCGGAAACCGAGCCGTCGGACGGTGGGAACGGGCCTCGGTAGCGCCCACCGTGGCCACCGGATCCCCGGTCGTCCGACTGCGCCGGGCCGAGCGGGTGTGCTGGCTGATCCTCCTGGGCCCGGTGTGCGCCGCGCCCGCCACCGGCGCCAGTGTGACGGTCACCGGCGACGACGCGCTGAGCGTGCCCGCGGCGATCGGCGGGACGGCGCTGCTCACCGTCCTGGTCCTCGCGTTCTTCCTCGCCCCGCTGATCAACGAGTGGCGTTCGGACTCCCTGAGCGGCCGTGAGGCGGACGAGAGGCTGACCGGGATCGACTGGACGTCGAAGGGCTGGAAGCGCGTCCGGGACACCTTTCACGCGGCCGGGCTGGACACCGCACGGCTCCATGCCGTGTCCAGCTGGTCCCCGGACTCGGGGCTCAAGGTGGTGCACATCCCGCAGCCCTCACCGGGCCTCCTCGGCCGGATGGAGGACTGGGGGGCCCGGCTCCAGCGCCGCAAGTCCGTGTGGGTGGTGGGTGCCGCCGCCGGTTTCGCCGTCGCCCTGCTGGGAGACCGGCTGGACCCGTCGGTCGATGACGACGCCCTCCTCGTCCCCCTTCTGGTGACGGCCGTGGCCATCGTCGCCGCGGCGGGTGTCTTCGTCTACCACGCCTTCTCCCTCAACGTCCGCAGGCCCACGGTCCACGTCATCATTCCCCGGAGCTGGCGGGCGCTGCTGCGGACGCCGGTCGGGGCGGTGCTGCTCCGTCATGAGATCTCCCACCTGCGCCACGGGGATCCGATGCGGCGCCGCTATCTGCGCCACGTACCGGCGGCGGGAAAGCTCGCCGTGTGGTTCGACTCCGTGGCGGCCCTCGCCGTCACCCCGATGGAGACCTCCGGTCAGACCCTCGTCTCCCTGACGGTCTTCACATCCGCCCTCACCGGTGGTCTCTACGCCAACAGCCGGGCCCGCCGGCTGATGGTGACGCTGATGGAGATGCGCGCGGACGCCGAGGCACTGGCCCACGACCCGGAGTCGGCCGGTCTCGTCGCCACCTTCCTGGCCCGTCAGCAGGACCGGAACCCCACCCCGCAGAAGGCCGCCCGGCTGCGCGCCCTCACCCCCGGACGAGCCGGAGGGCCTCCGGCTCCCTACTCCCGGGCGGTCGCCGCCGCCTGGGTCTTCGCGGTGGCCACCGGTGTTCCCGCGCTCGGACTGTGGACCGGAGTCCTGGACGGAGTGCCCTCCTGAGAGCGGCCAGGGGGTACCGTCCGACGCAGGGGTGCCGGCGAGGTGGCGGGTGACGGAGGTGCGGGTCATGAGCGGGACGGCTGAGTCCGGTGGCGGCCGACGGGAGGAGCCGGAGGACCGACGGGTGCCCACGGAGCCCGAGGGCGGCGACCCGGCCTGCTGGCTGGACCGTGTCTGCCCCACCTGCGGCGCGTTCCAGGACACCGTTCCCCATGACCGCTGCGCACGCTGTGGAGCGGCCGCCGGCACCGGCTGAACCCGTCGGCTACGAGTCCTCCGCGGTCCCCAGCCGTTCGGTCGGTCCGCCGAACGCCAGGTGTGTGGTCCGGGAGGCGAGCAGCCAGCGCCCCGCCACCGCGCGGAACCTGTCCTCGTAGTGCCCCACGTTCGAGGGCACCCGCGGTGGGACGATGCCCTCCCGGTAGCCGTCGACCCGGTAGGTGGCGAAGTAGGACGTGGCGCGGGCCGTGGTCGCGGAATGCACCGTGACCGCGATGTTGGAGGTCAGACGGCGCGAGAGCCGGTCCGCCGGGCGGGAGCCGAAGTACGCCCCGAGCGCCTCGCGTCCCTCCACGCGCCGGTCCCCGGCGGGCCACTCCCACACGCCGTCCTCCGTGAACAGCTCCGCCACCGAACTCGGATCACCGAGATCGAGCCGGTGCAGAAAGTCGATGATCAGGCGTTCACAGGCCCGTTCGGCGAGCAGCCGGTCCAGCGGGCCGAGATCTCGGTCATCCATGGTCTTTCCCCTTGCGGATCATCGCGGGCCGCGCCCGCGCACCGGCTCAGCCGTCATGATCGTAGACCGTCACCGGAACACCCCGGCCCGCCAACCGCGCCGCGATCAGCGGTTCGACGCGCGACCAGCGGCCACCCGCCAATCCGCAGCCGATGCGCGGCATATGGACCGAGGCGCCGTCCTCGACGGCTCTGGCCGCCACCGTGCCCAGGGCGGTGTCGATCGCCTCGTACCGCACCGGAACACCCTTGCTGCCGCGACGCGTTCCCCGCTGACCGATCATGTTCGCCACGGTCAGATACGGGCTCACCCGGATGAACTGCACGGCGCCCAGGCCGAAGTCATTGCCCGCGCGCTCCTGGTGCCAGCGCCGGTACGCCGCCTCCGGCTCCGGCCAGCGGCGCGAGACCGCCAGCACAAAGCCCTTGCCCCAGCCGCCCAGGTCGTTGCAGACATGAGCGATGATCTTCTGTCCCTTGCCGCGCGGTGAGGTGGCGTCCCCGCGGACGTACACGATGTCCCCCATGGCCTCACCGTACGGCCGACCCCTGACAGCGCGCCCGCGCATTTCAGTGCGGGGCCAGCCCGGCCTGGAAAGCCAGGATCACCGCCTGCGTCCGGTTCCCGGTGCCCAGTTTCGCCAGCACATTGCCCACATGCGTCTTGACCGTCTCCAGGCTCACGGTCAGCTCGTCCGCGATCTCCTGATTGGACAGCCCCCGCGCCATCTGCCGGAGGATCTCCGTCTCCCGGCGGGTGAGTGCGGCGGCCCGCGCCGCCGCCTCCGGCCGCACCGGCCGACCGGTGGCCAGACGGCGTACGGCGTCGGGGAAGAGCATCGAGTCGCCGGTCGCCACCAGATGGATGGCCTGGGCGATCTGCTGTGACGGAGCCCGCTTGCGGATGAAACCGTCGGCGCCCGCCTCCAGTGCGTCATAGACGTACGCGTCGTTCTCGAAGGTGGTGATCACGATGACCTTCGGCGGCTCGGACAGCGTGGTCCGCAACTGCCGGGTCGCCTCGATGCCGTTGAGGGTGGGCATCCGCACATCCATCAGGACGATATCGGGGCGCAACGCCCTCACCAGCGGCAGCACCTCGGAGCCGTCCGCCGCCTCGCCGACGACGGTGAGGCCGGGCTTGGCGGACAGCAGGGTGCGCAGTCCGGTCCGGGTCAGCTCCTCGTCGTCGACCACGAGCACCCGCACGGTGCTGTTCACCGGATCCGCCGCGTCCGTCGCGCTCATCGCCCCGCTCCCAGCGGCAGCCGTGCCATCAGCCGCCACCGCGCCACGTCCGCCGACCCTCCGTCGGACGGTGCGTCCACGGGCCCCGCCGAGACCTCACCGCGCAGCAGCCGCACCCGTTCGGCGATCCCCTTCAGCCCCTGACGCCCCTGGCCGGACCGTCCGTTCCCGCGGGCCGCCGGGCCATCGCCCCCAGGGCGGACCAGATTGACGAGTTCCACCTCCAGCCGTCCGCGGCGCACCTCGACCCGTAGCCGCATCCCCGTCCTCTCGCCGTACCGCAACGCGTTGGTCAGCCCCTCCTGTGCGATGCGGTACGCCTCCCGGGACACGGCCGCCGGCACCTGCTCCAGATCGCCACCGCGCTCCATCCGCAGCTCGGCGCCCGCCTGCCGCACCGACTCCACGAGGGCGTCGAGATCGGCCAGAGTGCGCTGCGGCGCCTTCGGGGCCTGCTCGTCGCGGAGCGCGCCCAGCACATGGTCCAGGTCGTCCATCGCCGCGCGCGACGTCTCCTCGATGCTGGTGAGCGCCCGCCGGGCCGCGTGCGGATCACGCTCCAGCAGCTCCCCGGCCACCGCGGCCTGGATGGTCGACGCGGTGAGCGTATGCCCGATGGAGTCGTGCAACTCCTGGGCCAGCCGGTTCCGTTCCCTCAGCACATCCATCCGTTCCTCGGCCGCGGCCAGCCGCTCGGCGGGCCGGTGGTCGAGGAAGACCGGGGCCAGCAGCCGCAGCGCCGCCGTACCGACCACCGTCGTGTATCCCGCGCACAGCAGGCACACCACGGAGACCAGGGGCGTCCACAGCCCCGCGCCGCCCGCGGGTACGGTGACCCGGCCTTCGAGGACGGTGATCTCGCCGCCACCGCCCCACCACACCGCCGGAAACGCCACGGCGCCGAAGACGAGCAGACCCGTCACGGCGGTCACCGCCACCCCCACCGCCATATGCGGTACCAGCCATGCCGTGGTACGCAGCCGGTTGGTCCACCGCGATCGCGGTGACTCGGCGGCCGGGAGCGGAAGTCCGGTGCCCAGCAGGCGATTGGCCAGCCCTACACAGCCACGGCGTGCGCCGCGCGGCGCGCCCAGGGCGGTGACCACGACGACCAGCGCGAGAGTGAAGCCCGCGATACGGGCCGGAAGCTGCCACCGGGCCGGAGCCGACAGGACGGCGGCCGTCAGCGGTGGCACGCTCAAGGCCGCCCCGAGCAGCGCATGGGCCCAGCCCCGGAGGGTGGCCGTGGTGAACATCGGACGGATCAACGTGTGCATGGTCCGCACAGTAGCCGCGGGCCGGTTCGGGCCGCCTCCCTCCCAAGAGCCAGTTCATATCGCCGTTTTGAGCGATGTGGAGTTCACTCCGGACGGCGATGTGTCCGGCTCTCACCGCATGACACCTTCTGCGCTGCCAACCCGTCGCAGCGATACGAAGGGCGAACGCCGATGCCGTCGACCACCACCGGGACCCCGCGGACCACCCCGCCGGCACCACCGGCCACCACACCGTCACCGGCCCGAGGACCGGTGGTGTTCCTCGTCCTGTCCTTCGCGGGCACCTGGCTCTGGCTTCTGATCGGCCACACCCTCCTCGGTCTCTCGGCGCTCAACCCGCTGCTGCAACTCCCGGCCTTCTGCGTGCCGGGCATCGCGGCCGTGGTGGTCCGGCGCTGGGCCACCCGGGAGGGGTTCGCCGACGCGGGCCTCGCGCTGCGTCTGCGGTCCGCCTGGGCGTACTACCTCATCGCGTGGCTCGGCCCGTTGGCCGTCGCGGCGGTGACCATGGGGTGCGCGGCCGTGCTCGGCCTGTGGCGTCCCGACCTGTCGCCCCTGGACGAGCTGTCGCCGGGGGTGCCGGGGTGGGCTGCGGTGATCGGCCTGATGCTGGTCCTTCCCCTCCTCACCCCGCTGTACTGGGGTGAGGAGTTCGGCTGGACGAGCTATCTGCGGCCGCGGCTGTTCGGCGGCCGTCCGCTGCCGTCCATCGTCGCCACAGGTCTGATCTGGGCGTGCTGGCACTTTCCGCTGGCCTTCATCGGCTATGTCCGCTTCTCGGACGTGGTTCTCGGCCTGGCGATGTGGACCGTCATGTTCCTGTGCCAGGAAGTGGTCCTCGCCTGGCTGTATCTGCGCAGTGGCACGGTGTGGGTGGCGAGCCTGGCCCATGCGGGGAACAACATGGTGCTCTTCCTGCTCACCGGGCAGTTGCTCACCGCCGACGACGGCCACGGCCCCGCCCACGGCGCCCTCGTCACCTCGATGCTCCCCACCATTCCCGTGGCCGCGCTCGCCCTGTGGGCCGGATACCGGCTGCGGGTACGACCGCCTCAGAAGGTGCCGACACGGTGAGGCATCGCCACGGTCCGGCGCCGGGACCATCCGGCGCCGGACGGTGTCCGGTCAGAAGCGGTAGCGCAGGATGCGGCCCACATCCCGGAAGCCGGGCAGATGGGCCATCACCTTCATGCTCATCCGACCCGAGGCGGGCATCTTCTCCAGCCCCGGCATGTCCACGCTGCGTACCGTGTCCAGACAGGTCAGTCCGTCGTGCCAGCCCTCCAGCTCATAGGGGTCGTCCAGCCCCCAGTGGAGTGTCGCCCCGGCGTTGCGCACCGCCGGAACACACTTCTGGAGTCTGATGCCCAGGGAGCCGTAACAGTCGAACAGCAGCTGTCCGCTGGGGAAGCGGCCGGTGATCCGCTGGATCAGCCGTTTGCCCTCCTCCTCGGTCAGATACATCGTCAGGCCCTCGAAGACCGCCACGGTCGGCCGGTCGTCGGGCACCTCATCCAGCCATGCCTCGTCGGTCACCGAGGAGGCGACCATCTGGTAGTCGCCCGACGGCACCGGGAGGAGCCGTCGGCGCAGTTCGACGACGTCCGGGAAGTCGACGTCGATCCAGCGCACCGACGACGGCGGATCGAGCCGCTGGACACGGGTGTCCAGACCACAGGCCAGGTGCAGCACGGTGGCCTTCTGGTGCTCCGCGAGGAACTCGGTCGTCCAGTCGTCGAGCTGTTTGGCCCGCAGCGCCACGCCCACCGCCGTCGTGGCCGTCATCCCCGTTTTGCCGAAGTCGTAGGCGACGCGCTCCACCGCCGCCTGGGCGGCGGTGTCGCCCAGGACGGTATCCGGTGAGCGGCTGTCCACCGCCCTGGCGTAGAGCGTGGCCAGCATGGTCTCCTGCGTGCCGCTGAGAGTGATCTTTTCCTGATCCATGGTTCCTCGGTCGATGGGGGGTACCGGCGGCCCTGAAGTGGAATCGGGCACGGAGTGTCAGCGTCCGTGTGCGTACGGTCCCATGTCTTCCCTGGCGAAGGCGACCGTGCCCTGGGCTGTTCGAGTACTTCCCGCCAACTCGGCGGTCCGCCGCGGTGTCAGTCCTGGGCGGCCAGCCACAGATCGGGGCCGAAGACCTCGTAGTGGACGGCGGCGGGGTGTACACCCCGGTCCAGCAGCTGGGCGCGGACGGTCCGCATGAAGGGCAGCGGGCCGCACAGATAGACCTGTGCGTCCTCGGGGACGGCGATCGTGGAGAGGTCGACCCGCCCGGTGCGCGCCTCCGGCCGGTCCGCCTCCGCCCGCTCGTACCAGAAGTGGGCCGTGCCGTCGGCCAGTTTGGTGACCAGCCGTTCCTGGTCGGGGCGCAGTGCGTGGGCGGTGGCCGAGCGGTCGGCGTGGATGACGGTCACCGGGCCCTGGTGTCCCCGGTCGACGAGGTCCTCCAGCATGGCGACCATCGGGGTGCATCCGATGCCCGCCGAGACCAGCAGCAGCGGGGTGTCGCTGCCGGTGGTGTCGAGTACGACATCGCCGTACGGTGCCGAGACGCTGAGCACATCGCCCACCCGGACGCGGTCGTGCAGGTGGCCCGAGACCTCGCCCGCCGGCCCCCGCCCCTCCTGCACCCGCTTGACGGTGAAGGAGCGCACCGTCGAACCGGGTGCGTTGGTCAGGCTGTACTGGCGTATCTGCCGTGCCCCGTCGGCCAGTTCGACCTGGACCGAGACATACTGTCCGGCCCGGAAGGCCGGGGCCGGGCGGTCGTCCGCGGGCCGGATCCGGAAGGTGACCACATCCGGTGTCTCCTGGACCCGTGCGACCACGGTCCACGGGCGCCAGGTGCCCCCTGCCAGCGCCCCCTGCTCGGCGTACAGCCGCCGTTCGATCTCGATCAGGGCGTTGGCCATCAGCCAGTAGACCTCATCCCAGGCGGCGGCCACCTCCTCGGTGACCGCGTCGCCGAGCACCTCCGCGATGGCGGCGGACAGGTGGCGGTGCACGATCGGATACTGCGCGGGGGTCACGGCCAGCGAGGCGTGCTTGTGCGCGATCCGGCCGAGCATGGCGTCGGGGCGGACGCCGGGCTGTTCCACCAGGGCGGTGGCGAACGCGGCGAGTGCCCCGGCGAGGGCCTGCCGCTGGGTTCCCGCTGCCTGGTTGCCGCGGTTGAACAGGTGTCGCAGCAGCTCGGGGTGGGCCTCGAACAGCCTCCGGTAGAAGAGGTCGGTGATGGTGCCGATGGCCTCGCCGACGGCGGGCAGCGTGGCGCGGACGGTCTCAGCCGACTTCGGGGAGAGCATAGGAGGCTCCTAATTGGTATGTGAGATTCGCATTTAATGGCGTGAAGAAGTCCGGCATGACGGAGCTCCCGTGATCAAGGGGACAGGCCGGGTCCGCGGCCCACCAGTCCGAGCAGGACCGGACCGGTGGGGGAGGCGACCAGATCGTCGACCGTCAGCGGGTCGAGGGTGGCGTAGAACGCCTCCTGTGCCCGGCGCAGCGCCATCCGCAGCCGGCAGCCCTGGCGCAGTGGGCAGGGGGTGTCCCCCTCGCAGTCGACGACATCGCCGACACCCTCGAGCTCCCGGACCAGTTGCCCGATCGAAGCGGTGCGTCCGGTCCCGGTGAGCGCCAGTCCGCCGCCGCGCCCCCGCCGGGTCTCGATCAGGCCGAGGTGCTGGAGCCGGGCGGCCACTTTGGCCAGATGGCTGTACGGAACCTGCATCTCCTCGGCGATCCGCCGCGCGGTGCACGGCTCGTCGCCGGTCACCGCGAGGCGCATGATCGCCCGGAGGGCCAGATCCGTTGACTTCGTCAGCCGCATGGCAGCAGATTAGATAATGCGAATCTGAGATGCAACTTAAGGGGTGTGGGTCGGAGGGCGTGGAAGGGATGGGCACTCGGTCCGGCCCTGCGGCCCCGCCCGAGGTCCCGTCAGATCCCGCCGGGACCGGCCTCCTCGGCGGCCGGTCCGTCCGCGGACCCCGTCCGGCGCCCGTCGGGCGGGGGGTCGCGCAGCGCGCGCGTCACCGACCACGCCACGGACACCATGGGGACGGCCACCACGGCCCCGACCACCCCCGCGACGATGCTGCCGGCGATGACCGAGATGGCGACCACCACCGGATGCAGCCTGACCGCCCAGCTCATCACCAGTGGATGCAGTACGTGCCCCTCAAACTGTCCGACGAGGACGATGAGTGCCAGCACCACCGCGGCGATCACCGGGCCCCGCCCCGCCAGTGCCACCACCGTGGCCACGGCGAGCGCGATCGGTGAGCCGATCAGGGGGATGAAGGTGGCGAAGAACACCAGCAGGGTCAGTGGCAGGGCCAGTGGCACCCGCAGCAGGAACAGCACGACCCCGACGATGGCCGCGTTGGTGGCCGCCACCAGGATGATGCCCCGGGTGTATCCGGCGAACGTGCTCCAGGCCGCGCGCCCCGCGCGGTCCCACGGGGACCGCGCGGCCTCCGGGAGCTGCCCGCGGAACCACCGCCACATCCGGTCGCCGGAGTGGACGAAGAAGATCGAGCAGAACAGCGCGAGAACCGCCGCCGTCAGCGCCTCCACCACATGGCCCGCGCTGCTGAGCGCCCTGCTGATGAGCGCCCCGCGGTTGCGGGAGACAAAGGAATTGAGCCGGTCGTGCAGTCCGGCCAGCGTGCCGGGCCGGACATGGAACGGTGGCCCCTCCAGCCAGCGTTCGATCCGGCCGATGCCCCCGCGGAACTCACCCACCAGGGAACTCGCCTCACCCGCCGCCGCGCTGCCCACCAGCGCCAGCAGCCCCAGTACCAGGAACAGGCTGCCGAACACCGCGAGCGCGACCGCCAGGGGCCGGGGCGCCACGCGCGCCAGCAGATCGGCCAGCGGGCGCAGCAGGGCCGTGGCCACCAGCGCCAGGAACACCGCGATCGCCACCAGTTCGAAGCGCCCCAGCACCGTGAAGGCCAGGTAGACGGCCGCCCCGACG
This sequence comes from Streptomyces cucumeris, assembly GCF_024295805.1. Classification (GTDB taxonomy): domain Bacteria; phylum Actinomycetota; class Actinomycetes; order Streptomycetales; family Streptomycetaceae; genus Streptomyces; species Streptomyces cucumeris. The sequence goes on along the minus strand of NZ_JANCLX010000032.1, from coordinate 32,035 downwards.
ATCAGGATCCGCCACGCGTACGCCGCGGCCAGCCGCAGCCCTGGATGGACCAGCCCGTCGTCCCCGGCCGCGCCGCGCGTGGTCGTGGCGACCGCCGGGGACCCGGTGGAGCGTGCGCGGGCCGACGCCGTCCGCCTGGTGCGGCGCCCACGGCCCCCGGCGGTGGCTGCCCGGCGCGCGGGGCGTGGGCGCCGCGGAGCGCCCCCGTCAGCCGCCGGGCCCTCCCCGCCGTCCGCCGTCCCGCCGCGCTCCGGCCCGTCGGACGGAGGGAGAGACCCGCTGCTCACGTCGGCGCCACCGCCTTCTGCGTCCCGGCCCTTCGCGGGGAAGGTGTCCGGACTCAGTTGGTTTATCCGATTGATCCTGAACACATCGATTCAAGCAGGGCGGGAGTCCGGGAGTGCGCCACCTCTCACCGGGCGCGGCGGATCGCGCCGGGCCGAGCCCAGCCGGGTCCGGTGGTCTCCGGTCGCGGTGGGTTGTGCCGGGGTGCGCACGGCCGCGGTGTCCGGAGCCCGTGGTGAGAGTGGCGGGTCACGGTGTTTCCTCCGGCCCGCGGCGGTTCCATAATCGATCACCCGTCGAAGGAGACGCCCGTGACGTACGACATCGCCGCCGTCCGTGCACAGTTCCCCGCTCTCGAGGCCGGATCGGCGCACTTCGACGGGCCGGCCGGCACCCAGACGCCCCGGCCCGTCATCGACGCCGTCGCCGAGGCGCTGGCCAACCCCCTCTCCAACCGGGGTCGGGTCACCACGGGTGAGCGGAACGCCGAGACGATCGTCGCGGAGGCGCGGCGCGCGCTGGCCGATCTGCTCGGCGCGGATCCGGCCGCCGTCGTCTTCGGTCGTAGCGCCACCCAGCTGGCGTACGACTTCTCCCGCACCCTCGCCAAGACCTGGACCCCGGGTGACGAGGTCGTGGTCTCACGTCTGGACCACGATGCCAACATCCGGCCGTGGGTGCAGGCGGCGGCGGTGGTGGGTGCCACCGTGCGCTGGGCCGACTTCGACCCGGCGACCGGGGAGCTGACGCCCGATCACATCAGTGCCGTGCTCACCGGGCGCACCCGGCTGGTCGCCGTCACGGCGGCCTCGAACCTCATCGGCACCCGTCCGGCGATCGCGGAGATCTCCCGGAGGGTCCATGCGGCCGGAGCGCTGCTGTACGTCGACGGCGTGCACTGCACCGCGCACGCCCATGTCGATATCGACCGGCTCGGAGCCGATTTCCTCACCTGCTCCCCGTATAAATTCCTCGGCCCTCATCTCGGCGTTCTGGCGAGCCGTCCGGAAATCCTCGAAACTCTGCGTCCGGACAAACTCCTGCCGTCGCCCGACGCCGATCCCGAGCGTTTTGAATTCGGCACTCTTCCCTATGAATTCCTCGCCGGGGCGCGGGCCGCGGTGGATTTCCTGGCAGGTCTCGACCCTTCGGCCGGGGGCGACCGCCGGAAGCGGCTCGCCGCGTCGTTCGTGGCACTCGAGCGGTACGAGGACTCCCTGCGGCTGCGTCTCGAGGGCGGCCTCGCCTCCTTCGCCGCGATCACCGTCCACTCCCGGGCCGCACACCGCACTCCGACCCTGCTGCTGACCATCGACGGACGTGACACCGCCGACGCCCACCGCTTCCTCGCCGCCCGTGGTGTCGACGCCCCGTCAGGCTCGTTCTACGCCCTGGAAGCGTCCCGCAGGCTGGGGCTCGGCGACGCCGGAGGGCTCCGGGTCGGACTGGCCCCCTACACCAGCGCCGATGAGGTGGACCGGCTGCTCAACGGCCTGTCCGACTTCCTGCGCAAGCCGGTCACGCACCTCTGAAACGCCCCGTCCCGTCGGCCCGGCGCACCCGGCCACCGGAGGGTGCGCCGGGGCGCGGCGGTGTGTCCCACCGCGCCCCGGCGCACACGGAAGCCCCGATTCCGTGGCCGTGCCGTCGGCGGCTTCACGCGCCGCGGCGCATGCGCCGGGGAGGCGTCCTCGCGCTCCGCGTCATGACCTGGCGACCCGTCATCGAGCGCCGCCACCGGGCGAACCGGGCACGGCGAGGGCACGGGGCGGGCGGTGACCGTGGTGTGCCCTCGGCCGCCCTTTCCCGGCGTCGCTCGTAAATACTTTCCCCCGCGCGCGCTGTACTCCGGTATCCATCCCCGGGCATGCTCATTCCGGTTCGCTCCCCACATGACGGAAGGGCATCCCATGGCCAGCGCCTTACCGCAGCCGGACAGGCTTCCCTCGCTCACCGGATATCGGTTTCTCCTGGCGTGCGCGGTCCTTTTCGGCCATGTCCTGACGCTGGGCAGACTGTTCGCGGACGAGTCGGTCTATGAGGCCGCCGGCAGGTCCCAGATGCTCAGTGCCGGGGCGGTCTCCTCCTTCTTCCTCCTCAGCGGCTTCGTCCTGGCCTGGACCCTCCGCCCGGACGACACCGCCGGACGCTTCTGGCGACGCCGGTTCGTCAAGATCTTCCCCAACCACGCGGTGACCTGGACCCTCATGCTGGTCCTGCTGCTGGCGACGGGGACGGCCACCCTGCTCCCCGTACCGGACCCGGCCGTCGACGAGGCCGTGAAGAACCTGCTGCTGGTCCACACCTGGGCCCCCGACATGGCCGACTTCAGCAGTGTGAACCCGGTGACCTGGTCCATCTCCTGCGAGGCGTTCTTCTATCTGCTCTTCCCGTTCCTGATCCGGCCGCTGAGCGCGCTGCCCGCCCGCCGGATCCGGCCCCTGATCGCCCTGATCGCCGCACTGGTCCTCGCCACGCCCGCGCTGGTCACGCTTGTCACCGAGGACGCCGCGACCGGGAGTTGGACACCGCTGTCCATGGAGCGCTGGTGGCTGATCTACTTCTTCCCGCCGGTGCGGCTGCTGGAGTTCGTCCTCGGCATCCTGCTCGCCCTCGCCGTCCGTGCGGGCCGCTGGCCCGCCCTCCGGATGCGCTGGCCGCTGCTCGTCCTCATCGCCCTGTTCGCGGTACAGCCCCGGCTGCCGGACGAGTACACCTGGGGTGCCGCCACTTGTCTGCCGCTCGCCGCGCTGATCCCCGCCCTCGCCTGCCGCGACATCGACCGCCGCCCCACCTGGCTCGGAACGCGCGGACTGGTGGTACTCGGCGAGGCGTCCTTCGCCCTGTACATGATCCACTTCCCGACCCTGTACGCGATGCGCCTGCTGCTCGGCGAGCGCACCTTCGGCACCCTCGCGGCCACGGCCATCGCCCTCGGCGTGGCCGCGCTGTGCGTCCTGGTCTCCCTGGTGCTGTGGCGCACCGTGGAGTTGCCCATGATGCGCCGCTACTCCCGCCCCCGGCCGCTCCCCGGCCGTCCGGTCACCACGACCGGTGGTATGCCCCCGCGCACCACCACGACGGACGATCTCGGCGCAGACCCCGCATCGGCAGGCGACATCACCGACCGTGACCGTGTGGCGCGGGCACCACAGCAGGACCCGATGCCCTGACCTGCGCGATCGCCCGCCACCGCCCCCGGGGGGGGCCGGGGGGGGGGGCCCGGCCCCGGGGCGGGGCGGGGGCGCCCCCCCCCCCCCCCCCCGCGGCCGTGCCCCGGGCCCGCCCCGACGTTACGATCGAAAAGGAGGGCCCGGCGCGCCCCACGGGAGCCCGGGCGGCACCCCGGGGGGAGAGAGCGGGGCTCCATGACACCCGGTGGTATCGACGGCACGGCCCTCGCCGGTCTTCGCGAAGGACTGGCGGGTGAGGCGATCGTGCCGGGCGATCCGGTCTACGACGACGCCCGCACCGTCTTCAACGCCATGATCGACCGCCGGCCGGCGGTGATCGTCCAGTGTGAGAGCCAGGACGACGTCAGCCGCGCGATCTCCTTCGGCCGCGACCACGGACTGCGGATCGCGGTCCGTGGCGGTGGCCACAGCGTCGCGGGCATGTCCGTGTGCGACGACGGCCTGGTCATCGATCTCCGCCGGATGCGGGCGGTGACCGTCGACCCGGGCGCCCGGGTGGCACGGGTGGGCGGCGGAGCCGTGATGCGCGATCTGGACCGGGCGACCGAACCGCATGAGCTGGCCACCACCGGTGGCCGGGTGTCGACCACCGGCGTCGGCGGCTTCGTCCTGGGCGGCGGCACCGGCTGGCTGGACCGGGCCTTCGGCCTGGCCTGTGACAACCTGCTCTCCGTGGACCTCGTCACCGCGCAGGGCGAGGCGCTGCACACCAGCGAGGACGAGAACCCCGAACTCTTCTGGGCCCTGCACGGAGGCGGCGGCAACTTCGGTGTGGCCACCTCCTTCGCGCTCCGTCTGCACCCGCTCCCCGTCGTCACCGCCATGCTGCTGATGTGGCGCCCCGGCGCGGGGCGGGACGTGGCCTGCGCCTACCGTGACTTCCTGGAGTCGGCGCCGGACGAGATCGGCGGTGGCTTCCTCTACCTGACCGCTCCGCCCGAGGACTTCGTCCCCGGGGACATGGTCAACAAGCTCGTCTGCGCCGCCGTCATCACCTACGCCGGCCGGGAACAGCAGGCCCGTTCCGTCGCCGCGCCACTGCTGCGCCTCGGCCACCAGGCCGAGATGATCACGGAACTGCCGTACGCCGATCTGCAGTGCATGCTCGACGATCCGCCCGGCTACCGGAACTACTGGTCGGCCGAGTACCTGGACGCGTTCCCCGATCCGGCGGTGAACCTGTTCTGTGCCCGCGCCGCGGACATGGTCGTCCCTTCCCCCTCCCAGCACGTCCTGTTCCCCCAGGGCGGGGCGGTGGCCAGGGGACCCGCGGACTACCCGGTGCCCTGGCGCGGCGCGCCGTGGATCGTCCACCCCTTCGGCCTGTGGGAGGACCCGGACGACGACGACCGTGCCCGCCGCTGGGCGCGTGCCACGCGTGAGGACGTCCAGCCGTGGTCCAGTGGCGCGGTGTATCTCAACTTCATCGGCGCCGAGGGTGAGGACCGTGTCATCGCGGGCTTCGGACCCGAGAACCACCGGCGACTGGCCGAGGTGAAGGCCCGGTACGACCCCGACAATGTCTTCCGGTTCAACCACAACATCAAACCGCGTCGGGCCACCGCGGGGATGACCGGACGGTAGCCGGCCCGCGGCCCACCGGTTCACGCCGTCACGCGAGTCCGCCGTTGCTCATCAGCAGCTGGCCGTTGATCCACTGACCGCGCGGCGAACAGAGGAAGTCCACCAGGTGGGCGGTGTCGCGCGGAGTGCCGAGCCTGCCCAGCGGTGTCCGTTCCCGGCAGACCTCCCGTACCTGCTCGGACATCCAGCCGGTGTCCACCGGACCGGGATTGACGACGTTGGCCGTGACCCCGAGATGCGCGAGCTCGTGGGCGCCGGCCAGGGTGATGCGGTCCTGAGCGCCCTTGCTCGCACCGTAGGGAAGGTTTCCGGCGGTGTGGTCACTGGTGAGCGTGACGATCCGGCCGCTTCCCGGTACCCCGCCGAACCGCCGCCCGTACTCACGGATCAGCAGCCAGGTGGCGCGCGCGTTGACGGCGAAGTGCCGGTCGAAGCTCTCCACGGTGGTGTCGAGCAGTCCCGAGTCGACCGATTCGCAGTGGCACATCACCAAGGCGGTGACACCGCCCAGCCGGGCCTCGGCCTCGTCGAAGATCCGCGCGGGGGCGTCCGGATCGGCGAGGTCCGCCTCGATCGCCGCGGTGGCCGCCCCGAGTTCCCCGAGCGCGTCACCGATGGAGTCGGCGGCCCCGGGCTCGACGCCCCAGGGCATCCGCTCGTCGTAGGAGCGCCAGTAGGTGAAGGCGATGTCCCAGCCCGATCTCGCCAGCTCCCGGGCGACACCCGCCCCGATGCCCACGGTACGGCCCACTCCGGTGACCAGCGCGAGCGGGCGGACGGGTCCGGGGACCGTGTGACCGCCGCCGCTGTCCGGCGGCTCCGGGCCCTGGAGGTGATACGGGCCTTCGTGGCTGGTGGTCATGGGGAGGATCATCGCGAGCGGTCGCCGGGCGGACAACTCGTTATCGCCTCCTCGCACGAAGGCGGCGAGTGACCGGCGCGCCTGGCCCGTTCGGCCCCAGGGCGGCGGGCCGTCCGCCACGCCGTGCCGGTGTGGGGTAGACCTCGACTGTCGGCTTCCCCCGCCTCCACCACCGAGTGACGACCCTGTCGAGGAGTGTGCGCGTGAGTACGGAACTGAGCGGATCCACCGCCCTGGTCACCGGCGGCACCGCGGGAATCGGCCGTACGGTCGCCCTGCGTCTCGCCGCGCTGGGGGCCGAGGCGGTGGTCCACGGCCGTGATGCGCAACGGGGTGCCGGTGTCGTCGAGGACATCCGTGCCGCGGGTGGACGGGCCCGGTTCATCGCGGCCGACCTCGCCGATCCCGACGCCGTCCTCCGGCTGGCCGCCGAGGCGGGTGAGATCGACATCCTGGTGAACAACGCGGGTATCTACCGGTTCGCCGACACCCCGGAGACCACCACCGAGATGTTCGACACCCACCTGGCGGTCAACACCCTTGCCCCGCTGCTGCTGGTCGGGGCGCTCGCCCCCGGAATGGCGTCCCGGGGCCGCGGGGCCATCGTCAACATGAGCACCGTGGCCGCCACCACCCCCGCGCGCGGCGCCGGGGTGTACGGCGCCTCCAAGGCCGCGCTGGAACTGCTCACCGGCGTCTGGGCCGATGAGTTCGGCCCCCAGGGAGTACGGGTGAACGCCGTGCGCTCCGGTCCGGCCCGCACCCCCGGCACGGTGGAGATGGGCGAGGACATCCTCCAGGCCCTGGGACGGACCACCATCCTGGGCAGGGCCGCGGAGCCCGAGGAGATCGCCGAAGCGGTCGTCTTCCTCATCTCCCCGCGCTCCAGCTACATCACCGGTACGGTCCTCGAAGCCCGGGGCGGGGAACTCGCCCTCAGCTGACGGCCCGCTCCGACCACCGGTGCGGCGGTGACATAGCCTGGGCGATGTGATCACCACACTCGCCGTCGAGAACTACCGGTCGCTGCGCCGACTGGTCGTCCCCCTTGGCCGGCTGACCGTGGTCACCGGGGCCAACGGCACCGGCAAGTCCAGCCTCTACCGGTCCCTCCGCCTGCTCGCCGACGCCGCGCGCGGGGGAGCGGTCGCCGCGCTCGCCAGAGAGGGCGGACTGCCGTCCGCGCTGTGGGCCGGACCCGAGACCTCGGCGCGGGCCGTCCGGGAAGGCCGCCATCCGATCCAGGGCACCGTCCGGTCCGAACCGGTCAGCCTGCGCCTCGGCTTCGCCGGTGACGCGTTCGGCTACGCCGTCGACTTCGGCCATCCCACCCCGTCCCGCTCCATGTTCGACCTCGACCCGGAGATCAAGCGGGAGAGCGTGTGGAGCGGCCCCGTACTGCGCCCCGCCACCCTGCTCTCCGAACGCGCGGGCCCGGCCGTCCGCACCCGGGACGCATCGGGGGAGTGGAACCGCACCCAGGGCGCCGTACGCCCCTACGACAGCATGCTCAGCGAACTCGCCGATCCGCAGCGCGCCCCCGATGTGCTCGAGGTCCGTGAACACGTCCGGTCCTGGCGCTTCTACGACCACGTACGCACCGACGCCCACGCCCCCGCCCGGGCCGCTCAGGTCGGCACCCGCTCACCGGTCCTCGCCTCCGACGGCGCCAACGTGGCCTCGGCACTCCAGACCATCCGGGAGATCGGTGACGGCGACGCGCTCGATGCCGCCGTCGACGCGGCCTTCCCCGGCAGCCGCGTGGAGGTCGCCGACCGCGGCGGACATTTCGAACTCGCCCTGCGGCAGCACGGGTTGCTGCGTCCACTGGGCGCACCCGAACTGTCCGACGGCACGCTGCGCTATCTGTTGTGGGCGGCCGCGCTGCTCACCCCGCGTCCACCGGACCTGCTCGTGCTCAACGAGCCCGAGACCAGCCTGCACCCCGAACTGCTCGGGGCACTGGCCGGTCTCATTCTGACCGCGTGCGACAAGACCCAGATCGTGGTGGTCACCCACTCCCGTTCGCTGGCCGCCGCCCTTGCGGACGGGGCGGGGACCTCCCGCACCGAGGTGAACACCATCGAACTGGTCAAGGAGGCGGGCCGGACCCTGGTGGACGGACAGGGCACCCTCGACGAGCCCCTGTGGTACTGGCCCAAGCGGTGAGCTGAACCGACGGCGGCGGACCTCACCCGTCCCCGCGCGCCTGCCGCGCGGTGGCCGCCTGGTCCGCGCGGCCCCCCGCACCGAGCAGCCCCGTCGCCTCGAACCGGGTCCGTTCGGCCAGCCGGGGCAGTTCGCGCCGGGAGAACCACGTGACCAGCACCGGCAGCAGCGGACGGACCGGCTGCGCCAGCCGCAGCCACGGTGGCGCGTAGACCGTGGCGGCACGCCGTTCGACGGCCGCCACCATCCGGGCGGCCACCGTCTCCACCGAGTGGACGCGTCTGGCCGGTGGCGGCATATGGGCCCGCAGCTCGCGCAGCACCGGGTGCTGGTCCGCGTCCCGGATCATGTCCGTGCCGGTCCAGCTCAGATAGGCGATCCCGACCCCCACTCCCTGGTGGGCCAGTTCGGCCCGCAGCGACTGCGCGAACGACTCCACACCGGCCTTCGAGGCGCAGTACGCGCTCATCATGGGTGCCGAGCCGAAAGCCGCCGTCGACGCGATCTGGAGGAAGTACCCGCGCGTGGCGAGCAGTCCCGGCAGGAACACCCTCGCCGTGATGGCACTGCCGATGAGGTTCACCTCGACGACCCGCCGCCACACCGCCGGGTCCGACCCGCCGAACGGACCGCCCTCCGCCACCCCCGCGTTGGCGATCACCACCGAGGGCGGCCCGATGTCCTCGTGGATCCGCGCCGCCACACGCGCCATCGCGGTGTCATCGGTGACATCCACCTCGAAGCAGTGCGTCTCACCGGGAAGGGAGTCCGCCACCTGCGCGAGGGTCTTCTCCTCCCGGCCCAGGAGGACCACCCGCATCCTTCGCCGCGTCAGCTCCCGCACCATCCCGGCGCCCAGACCACGTGCCGCCCCGGTCACCACCGCCAGACGTCCCGTCAACGCGCCGGCGTCGCGCACATGGCCCTCCGAAGCAGAGTGAGTGGTCCTCGGCGGAGCGCGTGGCCCCGCCCCCGCCGGAGCTCCCCGGCGTGCGGCCGCTCCTGGCATGATGCGCGCCGCCACCCGGCACTCCCGGCTGTCCGCCCATGCCACTCCCGAACCTCCCCCGGACGGCGGCACCGTCACACCGCGATCGCGTTGCCGCCGGTCCGGGGCGGACGCTAGAGTCGGCCGGGTGACTGCCGGGTCGGCCATGGGCCATGAACGAGTGAGGCGCCCGGCCCCGGCGTGAGCGTGGGGCGGGCCAGAGCTCCGCCCTTCCCTGCCGCGTACCGAGCCCTCCTTTTCATGGAACCCACGTCACCAAGAGAGCTGAACCGATGACGCACGATCAGCAGCACCCCCAGTCCTCCGCCACCGTCCAGCTGAACCACACCGCGGTCTTCGCCACCGACCGACGGCGCTCGGCCGAGTTCATCGCCACGATCCTGGGCCTCGAAGTCGCCCCGCCGTTCGGGCCGTTCCTGCCGGTCGACCTCGGCAACGGTGTCACTCTCGACTACTACGAGATGACCGACGAGCCCATACAGTCGCAGCACTACGCGTTCCTCGTGCCCGAGGAGCGGTTCGACACCATGATCGACCGACTCGAGGCGGCCGGGACCACCTATTACGCCGATCCGAGCCACACCGAACCCGGACGGGTCAACACCCTCTTCGGCGGTCGCGGCGCCTACTTCGATGACCCGGACGGCCACAACATGGAGATCATGACCACGCCCTATATCCGGCCCTGAGACATGACCCGGCGGCGGTCCCCCGAGTGGGGCCGCCGCCCCGGCCATGCTGTCCCCGAGCCCATGCCGGTGTCCACCTCGTGGCGCCGACGTGGTCGGGGCGCGTGGCGGTCGGACCCTGTTCCGCCGGGTCACGTTTTACGTATAACCTGGCGCGGCAGGTGTCAGCGCCGACAAGGGATCGTGATGACCGCGCGAACCAGTAACCTCCGCCTCGGCTTCATCGGACACGGGCGCCACGCCCGCGCCAACCTCTATCCGGCCATCGCGCTGGCCGGGCACACCCTCACCGCCGTCGCCACCCGCGACACGGCACGGGCCGAGGCCGCGGCGGCACTGCACGGAGCCGACCGCGGGTACGGCGACCACCGGCGCATGCTCGCGGAAGAGGACCTCGAAGCGGTGTTCATCAGTATCGACCCCGCGGACCAGGTGGCGGTCACCATCGACTGCCTCGAAGCCGGGGCCCACGTGTTCGTCGAGAAGCCACTGGGCATGAACGAGGACGAGGCCAGCCAGGTCGCGCGGGCCGCTGAGCGCTGCGGGCGCCAGGTCATGGTGGGCTTCATGAAGCGGCACGCGCCCGCCTACACGGGTCTGGCCGAGCTCATCCGGGACACCGGGCGGTTCGGTCCGGTGATGTCCTTCACCTCCTTCTTCGCCTTCAGCCCGTGGACCGATGAACTCCGCGACGACACCGGCCTCAGACTGGCAGCCGTGCACATCGTCGACCTCGTGCGCTTCCTCTTCGGCGAGGTGCGGGAGGTCACCGGCTACAACAACTCCCGGGGCGCCGACATCAGCATGACCTGCGCGGTGCGCTGCGACTCCGGTGCGATCGGCTCCCTCACATTCGCCGCCGCACCCTCCTGGAGCCGGGAGCAGGAGGAGCTGACCGTCACCGGGCGCACCGGGTTCGCCCGCGTGGAGAACCTCACCGACCTCGTGTCCCATCACCACGCACCCGGCGATGCGGCGGCCGACGCATGGCAGCGCCCGCAGGAGACGACCGTGGTGCGCCGCGCCGCGAACTCGCCCGCCAGCGGCGGTCATCGCGACCTGTATCTGCGTGGATTCGCCGGTGAGGTGGCGCACTTCCTCGAGTGTGTGAACACCTCCCGCACCCCCATCAGTTCGGCCGCGGACAACGTCGCGACGATGGCGCTGTGCGATGACATCCTGCGGTCGCTGGGCCGTCTGTAGGCGGGCGTCGCGCGCCGTGCCCCACGGAGGGTCCGTACGGATCGTGCCTCACACCCCGGCGGGGTAGGGTCTCGGCGGATCGAGTGGTGTTCGGCGTTCGACCGGGGGAGAAGCCGCGATGAGGGAAGAGACGCCACGGCCCGGCGCAGCGGGCTGTCTCGCGTGTCTGTGGGCGGGCCTCTTCGGCCTCCTGCACGTCTACTGGGCGGTGGGCGGCGACCGCGGGCTGAGCGTTTCCGCCGGGGAGGAGCTCGCCGCGGAGCGGCCGTTGTGGTTCGTCGTCAGCGGGCTGTGGGGAGTGGGCGCGCTCTGTCTGGCGGGTGCCCTGCTGGGATGGGCGCTGGCGCGGTGGCGGCTGCGGGGACGTGCAGGGTTCATGGCACGGTGGCTCGGCTGGGGCGTCGCCGCGATGCTGCTGGTGCGCGGCATCGGGGTCGAGGCGCTGCTGCTGGCCGATGCCGGTGGTCTCGACGCGTCGGTCAGCGAGGGGCAGCGGTTCTGGACACTGGCGCTCTGGAACCCCTGGTTCGTCCTCGGTGGTGTGGCCTTCGGCATGGCCGCGTTCACCGCCGGCCGGAGGAGCGAGGGCTAGCGACGGGTGCGTCCGGGGCACCTACGGGCCCGGGCGGTGGTGGCGCGGCGTACTCGGCGCCGAGCGTTCGTATGCTGACCCGCGGTGGCGCGGGACGGACGGGCGGGCGGTGCGGTCGGTGGCGACATTTGTGCTGGTGCACGGGGCGATGCACGGAGGCTGGTGCTGGGCCCCGGTACGCCGGAGACTCACCGCGGCCGGGCACGAGGTGTTCACTCCCAGCCTGACCGGACAGGGCGAACGGCGTCATGCGCTCACTCCTGAGATCGGTCTGTCGACCCATGTACGTGACCTCACCGAACTGTTGTGGTTCGAGGACCTCGCCGAAGTGCATCTGGTGCTGCACAGCTACGCCGGTGTGCTCGCGGGCCCGCTCGCCGAAGCCATCGGTGAACGGCTGGCCTCGCTGACCTTCCTCGCGGCCTTCCTCGTGGAGCCGGGGGAGTGTCTGCTGGACGTGGAGCCGCCCGAGGTCGCCGACGGCTACCGGCGGACCGCCCGGGAGCGGGGCGAGGGGTGGTTCCTCCCACCGGCACCCGCCTTCCTGGAACAGTGGGGCATCCCGGACGACCGGCGCTCCCACGTGGGTGAGCGGCTGACGGCCTTTCCGCTGCGGTGCCAGACCGATGCCGTGCACTACGACCCCGCGCCGCTCGCGGCTCTTCCCGCCACCTACATCCGGCACACCCGGCCACCGCTGGAGAGTCTCGACCGGTCCTACGGCCGTGCGGTGCGGGCGGGTTGGGACATCCGGGAGATCGCCTGCGGACATGACGTCATACTGGCCGAACCCGAGCGGACGGCGGCGATGCTGGAGTCGATCGCGGGTGGCTAGGACATGGCCGGGGGAGTGTCCTCCTCGGGCGCTGCCATCCGCAGTCCGCGGCTCACCGCCTGCCGGTCGTCGATCCCGATGCGGCGCAGGAGAGCCCAGCGGTCGAGGAAGGTGCGGGCATCCTCGGGGTCATAAGCCGCTGGAGGGAGCCGGGGCAGACGTTTTCGGCCGGTTTCGTCCAGCCGGTAGGGGACGGTGAACGCCGTGTCCCATTCGGTGAGGTGTGCCGCGAAGCGCGCCTCGGCCTCCGCGGCGCCGGTCCCCAGATACTGGGCGATCTCCGCCCAGGAACTTCCGCGCTCACGCTCGTAGACCACGGCCGAGGCGAGGGCCCGTTCCGCGAGTTCGACGAGCTGGAGGGCCTGGCTCACCCGGCCGCCGGGCCCGCAGTCAGGATCGTTCCCGGTGGCCACCAGACCGCCGGCGCTGTCGGCGACGTCCACGGCCTCGTCGCACAGCACCAGGCGGGCCAGCGCCTCGCGGGTGAAGCGGGCACGGTCGGCGTCATAGGGGGTCGTCTCCGTCACGGCCACAGCATGGCAGCGCGGATCCGCCGACGACATCCGATTTCACGCGCGTGGGTGTCACGTCCCCAGCCGCTCCTGCCACCGCCGGAACTCGGCCACCGGGTCCCCGTCCCGCCACCACGGCCACTGGGTCACCCGGCCGCCCAGCAGCTTGAAGACGTCTCCGGCCTCATGCTTCCGGTTGGCGGTGATGAGGGCGTACGCCAGGAGGTTCAGATCGGCCAGGGCCGCGGCGTGGTGGAAGAAACCCGGCTTCCGCCAGGTGTCGTACGCCCGGTCCAGCGCCTGGGACACCGCGGGCTGGGCCCAGTGGTTGCGGGCGAGGAGGGCTTCCATCCCGCCCCGGTCCAGCACCGTGTGGTACTGCATGACGTGGGCGGTCAGCTCCACCGCGGCACATGGCGCGTTCGCGGGCATCTGGGCCCGCATGCCGTCGATGAACTCCAGGACGTGCATATGGGAGCCGCCCTCGTCGGGCGAGAGGAACTCGAGCATGCTCATATGGGCTTCGCGATGCCACCGGTCGCGGGACAGCAGCTCCTGCCACAGCGCGAACACGTCCGCGCGAGGATAGCGCTCCAGACGGTAGACACCCAGCATCACCACCCATGGTGTGGGGTCGTGCTGATTGAGCTCGGCGGCCCGGTGGCACGCCTCGAGCGCCGCGGCGGCATCGGGCGTCGCGCCCTGGCCCCGGCCGCGGACGAGCTGGACCCAGGCGTGGAGCACCAGGGCGTCCGGGTTGTCCGGTTCGCGGGTGGCCCAGTCGGACGCGAGGTTCGAGTCGGACAGCGCATGGGCCAGCACCGAGACGCGATGGGCCCGGCGGTCCCAGTCGCCCGGGCTCCGCTTCAGCACACCGCTCACCCGGGCCGCGCCCAGCTCCGCGGCGCCGATGGTCCCCCAGGCGCTCGAGTCGCGCAGCATTTTCACGAGCTTGCCCAGCTCCCCGTCGTCGAGTTCAGGAGTGAGGCGCGCTCCATTACGGCGAAGAGAAAACAGAGGCATGATCGCAAGGCTATGAGCACAGCGCCGCAGGGCAAGCCATCGGAGGAGATCGTTATCCCACGCATATCTACGGGGTGGTCGGCCATCCGGATGGTGAGATCTCGCGAGGGGCGCTTGACACCTACGGCGATGCCGGTAGGGCGACGCAGGGGAACCCCGGGGTCCGGTACGCGGTAACCGGACCCGGCCGCGTGGCACATGTCGGCGCCGTTACGCGGAGTCTGCGGGCGGGTACCGCCCCAGGGCCTGATGGCGCCATGACGCCATCCAAGCCCGGGGGCCTGTGGCGCCGCACCCGGTTTCCGGGCCGGGTGCGGGCCGGTGCTGGGGTATCGGCTCACTGCTCGGGGGCCGGCGGCCCGCCGTAGCCGTGGGCCGAGAGGTCGAACCAGTTGCCCTCGGGGTCCATCGCCCGGTACTCGGCGAAGGGACGGTTGGTGTGGCGTTCGGCGGGCGCCGCCGCACCGGCGGCCCGCAGCCTTTCGGCCGTGACATCGGTGTCCTCGACCTGGAACCCGAAGTGGTTCATGCCCACGGGCACATCACCGTCGAGACGGTGGGCGATCAGGGCGAGGGTCAGATATCCGTCGCTGAGGAAACAGCTGCCGTCCGGGTCCCGGTGGAAGACCTCCATGTCGAAGACCTCCGTGTAGAACGCGGCGAGCTTCTCGGGGTCACGGGCGACCATGGCCAGGTGGCGGAGTGTGGGCTTGCTCATGGGAAGGGGGTTCTCCTCGGTGTGGGGGTTCACGGCGTGTGCGGGTTCACGACGTGCGGGGCGGGCGCAGCGGCACCATGTTGTGGAAGGCGATGACGGACCACCGGCCGGTGGTGGTGTCGCACTGCACCACGGCGAGGGCGTGGGTGTCGGCCAGCGGCTGTCCGTCCGGTCCTGTCACCGTCGACTCGGCGTCGACCGTGGCGATGTCCGGGTGCGGATAGCGGATCTGCCGTACCCGGGCGGTCAGTGTCGACCCGCGGTACACACCGTGGAACAGCGCCGCGTGTCCCTCGGCGATCCCGGCGCGGCCCGCCGGTTTGTCGCCCCTGACGGTGGTGAAGTCACAGTCCTCGGAGAAGTTCGCGGCGAAGCCGGTGGCGTCTCCGTGCGCCCAGCACTCGGCCATGCTCCGCCACAGCGCGGTGATGTGTTCGTCGGACGGCGCCATCAGCACACCACCGCCTCGGCCTCGAGGGACCGGGGATCGCCGGGGACGGCCCGGACGCGCAACGGGAGTTCTTGGCATCCGGCGCCGGGGTGACCGGGCGGTGGCGGGGCCCAGGCCGCGAGGGCGTGGTAGAGCGCCCCGCCACGGCGTTCCAGATAGCAGATGATGTTGACCGGCCATGCCGTGGAGGCGAAGACGTAGTCGTCCATGGGCGTCGGGCATTCGCTCAGCGTCATCGAACGCTCCTGTGGGGGCCCGATCCTGTGCCAGTCGGGATGCATATGGATCGAGCCCAGGAGCTCCAGTCCCTCGGCCTCCGCCTCGCGGGAGGCGCGCAGCAGATCGCGGGAATCGACCCACCAGCCGCGGGACTCGTTCTCGTACATGGACCCGTACGTCGGCACGATCGACTCGGCGAACTCGCGGCGTGCGGCAGGGTCGCGGACACGTGCGTTACCGGCGAAGGCGAGGCGTTCGACGTGGATGACGCCCTCCTCCTCGGTGCCCACGAGAAGGGCGAAGCAGGGCAGCGGTTCCTGAGGGGTGATGCGGTCGTACTCGGTGCTGGCGGCGATCAGGAACGCGGTCAGCGCCTGATCGTCCATCAGCACGGTGGGGGGTGGTGCAGCTGTGTACACGCTGGATAAGCGCATGACGAACAGCCCTCCGAGGGTGAGCCTGGCGGGTGAACGGCCGTGGTGCGGCGGTGGCCGAGGTGGCAGGACGCTATCCAAAAAGTTCTTGAGACTTCAAGATGTGTGTCCTGTCGAGGCTGTGGATCCCCGGAGCGGAAGCGAGTGCACGGCCGGTGGACGGCCGTCCGGTGCCGGGGTGCCAGGAGGGGGCGCACCACGCGGTCCAACAGCGGGGCGGCCAGAAAAAGTTGAAGGATCCCGGGGGGACGGTGCACGGCCCAGGTCGCCGGCGGGAGGGGGCGGCGCGGCGCGGGGCGATGTCCGGGCACGCTGCGGCGACGACGGCGAGGCGTACCAGCGGGCGCGCCATCGGCGGGGAAGCGGAGCAAAGGGGAGAAAGAAGGGGAAACCGGAGAAGCGGGTAGGCGGAGGCGCTCCGCCGTCCCGTGCGCCGTGGGCGCGGTCGGAACCGGCGGAGCCCGGCCGGCGTCTCAGATGCCGAACTCCGCGGAGGACAGCCCGAGCGTGCCGCACACCTCGCGCAGGATCTGCTCCTCGGCGGGCGCCACATAGCCGTCCGCACCGGCCACCACGATGCCCGTCTGGACCACGGCTCGTGCCTCGGCGGGCTTCTTCGCCGCCTTCGCCACCTCCTGGAGGGCCTCCGCCTTGCCGCGGGCGAAATCCGTCATCATCAGGTCCACGTGCTTGTTGAAACGGGTGCGCAGCTGCTCGGGCGGGAAGTTCTGCAGCACGTCGTTGGACAGGATCAGCGACTCGACATGCTGCCGCTCTGCGGGGTCGACCTGGCCGTCGGCCGCTGCCACCAGGGCGCACACGGCCATGCTGGCGTCGCGGTAGGCGCCGCTCTTCAGCTCGGTCTTGAGCGAGGAGAGCTGTGTCTTGAGCACGCCGACGAGCTGGGCCTTGGACCCGCCACGCGAGCCGGAGCTTCCGTGCCCTCCGGAGCTCCCGTGCCCCTGGCCGCTCCGCTGCTGTTGGAGGGCCTTGGCCTGGTCCTTGAGCCGATCAAAAATCGCCACTGCTGCCACCTCGGCTTCGCCGCGTCCTTCGTCATCGGACACGCGTTGTCACGTGCCACCCCGGCAACGTACACGGGCGTCATCGAGTTCCTTGCCGGGCCGGGCCCGCGTTCCCCGGCCCCGGCCCGGCCGCGGCGCCGTGCCCCGCCTCAGCCGAGCTTGTCCCACTGCTTCTGGAACGTCTTCCTGAGATCCACGGTCTCGGCCCTGGTGGGGGTGCGGGCGGGCAGTGGCCTGCCGAACTCGCTGAAGTCCCACGTATTCCCCCAGGAGGTCTCTTTGGCGTCCCGGATCCTCAGGGGAAGCGGCTTTCCCTCCAGGGCGACATAGACGGTGACCTTCCGGAACCCGTGGGACGTCACGGGGAGGGCCTTCCGGCCGCCGATCTCGACCACCGAGCCCTTGGTGGCGCCCTCGCCCTTCCATGCGTCATGGGATTCCCGGAGCACCTTTTCGGCGTCGCGGCACCCTCCGAGGCGGGCGGTCAGGTCGAACGCTCTGGCGTAGCCGTACTTGCCCTTCAGCTTCTCGGCCACCCCCGGGCCCATTTCCAGGTCCCACAGACTGGTGTCGGTCTTCACCCAGGCCATGTCACCCCGCTTGATCGTCTCGTTCCTGGGCCCGAGGCGCACCTGTCCGTCGGTCTTCTGTCCACCCTCTCTCGAGGTGGCGGTGCAGTTGCCGGACATGTCGACCCGCGCATCCGCCGTCGGCCCCAGCACGGACGACGTCGTCCGTATGCGGACCGTGTCCGCGTCCCGGAGCGCGTTCCTGGACTTGGCCAGCACGGTCTTGGCGGGCAGTTTCTCGATACCGGACCGGGTCGGTGAGGGCGATGTGTCACGGGAGCCGCTCTTGCCGTTGGGCTCGGTGTTCGTCTCCGTCCCGCAGGCGGCCGTGAGGAGGGCCAGTGAGACGGCGGACGCGCTCACGACCGTGTGGCGCGCAAGGGTCTTCAGCATGCTCGGTTCCTGTTCTCCGTCGTTCCTCGTGTGATGTGGTGCGGCGCGATGGCGATGTCGGTGGTGTCTACGGATACACGAACCGCCGGGGTAGGGGTGACCTGGGGTTTTTCCCTAGTGCGCGGCGCGAAAGGGGCATCTGTGCCGCCTTCCGGCGGCCATGTCTTACGAGATGGTGACGCACTCCGGCGAGACCGCCTTCGGGCGTGCGAGTGTTGCCAGACTCTGGCGCCAACGGGGCGCCCTACGACCTGCGTACGGCGCCTGGCCCCGGAACACGATGGAAGCGAGCACCTCATGAGGCAACGGCACAAAGTGAACGGCACGCGGCGCAAAGCCCTGTTCGGGCTCGCCGGGCTGGTGCTCGGAGGTGGCGGGCTGGTGGCCATCAACGTGGGAGCCAACGCCAGCAACTCCGGTGAACCGAGCGCCGGTGGTGTGAGCTGTCCCGAGGTGAAGGACCGGCTGGGAGACATTCCCCGGGCGGCGTCCGCGGAGGTGCGGCGCAGCCTGGACCTGATGCGGCGGGATATCGAAGCCGCGGACACCAGGCTCTCCTCGGAGCAGGGCGTGTCCTCCCGCACCGTCCTCGACCCCCTGCTCGCCAAGCGATCGGCCATCCTGGAGCGGATCGAGATAGCCGTCGAACGGACCGGCGCCGAGCGCCCGAAGGACCTCCAGAGCCTCGCGGCCTGTACGGTCGGTGATACGGCGACCACGCCCGCACCGAGCGGCAACGGGGAGCAGAGCCCCCAGCAGCCGCCGGCCACCGGCACACCGCAGCCCACCGGCGGACCCGCGCCGGCGGACTTCGTGGACATCACCAAGGTCCAGCCCAATGTGCGGCCGGTGGCCAATGGCCGTGCGGCGTCCAAGGGCGCGTTCCGCACCCGGTGCGGTGTCAACAAGGCGGGCCGGTTCAACTCGGACAACGTCATCGTGGCTCCGGGCGTGAGCAACGGCGCCCACCACACCCATGACTACGTCGGGGCCATCGGTGTGGACGCCTTCACCGATGACCGTTCCCTGGCCGCGTCCCGGACCACCTGCACCAACGGTGACCGGTCCACCTACTACTGGCCGGTGCTGCGGGACCGCGACGGCGTCCAGGAGTCGGACGCCGACCAGCAGGGTGGCGGTGCCGAGGGGAACACCGGGAAGATCCTCACCCCCGCGCGCGTCTCACTGCAGTTCATCGGCAATCCGAACGCCAAGGTCACCGCCATGCCGCGGTTCCTGCGCATCATCACCGGTGACGCCAAGGCCAATGCCAATGGCGGCGCCAACGCCAACGCCCGTTTCACCTGCACCGGGTTCGAGAACAAGGTCGAGCTGCGCGACAAGTACCCGATCTGCCCGAAGGGCAGCAACCTGATGCGCGTGGCGAAGTTCCAGAACTGCTGGGACGGCAAGAACACCGACAGCGCCAACCACCGCTCACACGTCGCCTTCGCCGATGAGCGTGGAGCGTGTCCCGCTGGCTTCCGGCCGATCCCGCAGCTGGTGCAGCGGGTCACCTACAAGGGTCTCGCCGGTTCGACCGCGTTCGCCATCGACAGCTTCCCCGAGTCGATGCACAAGCCGGTCACCGACCACGGCGACTTCATCAACGCCATGTCGAAGCGGCTGATGAAGAAGGCCGTCAGCTGCATCAACTCCGGCCGCCGCTGCGGCTGAGACAGACCGCGGACAGCTCCGGGGACCGACCGTCCCCGGAGCGATGGCCGTGCGAGCGGTGTCCTCCGCGCCGGAGGGACCGTGCGGCAAGCCGGGGAGGACCGTTCGGGTGACACTATCCGCCTCCCGCCCCACGGCCACACCGCCGCGTGGTCGGCCACCGCCGGCGCCGTTACGGTCGTCCCGAGGGCGGAGGTGGCTGATGCAGGTGGGACTGCATGCGCTCGGCATCGGGAACGGCGCGCGACCGCGGATCATCCGCGCGGTGGCGGAGGCCGCCGAAGCACACGGCTTTGCGACCCTGTGGGCCGGTGAACACATCGTCATGGTCGACACCCCGTCCTCCCGCTACCCCTACTCCGCCGACGGCCGGATCGCCGTCCCCGCCGACGCGGACTGGCTCGACCCCCTGCTCGCGCTGACCTTCGCCGCGGCGGTGACCACCCGGATCGGTCTGGCCACCGGCATTCTGCTGCTCCCCGAGCACAATCCGGTCGCGGTGGCCAAACAGGCGGCGACGCTCGATGTGCTCTCCGCCGGGCGGTTGACCCTGGGGGTCGGTGTCGGCTGGTCCGCCGAGGAGTTCGCCGCGCTCGGCGTCCCCTTCGCGCACCGTGGCCGCCGCACCGCGGAGTACGTCGCCGTCCTGCGCACCCTCTGGGACCGTGATGTGGCCTCGTTCGAGGGGGAGTTCACCCGCTTCGAGGGGATCCGGGTCAACCCCAAACCGGTGCGTGACCGGCGGATCCCGGTCGTGGTGGGCGGGAACAGCGACGCGGCACTGCGCCGGGTCGCCGCCTTCGGGGACGGCTGGTACGGCTTCAACCTCCCCGCGGAGGCCGTCGGCGAACGCGTCCGGGCTCTCCGGGAATACCGCGCGAGTCACCACAGCCCGGCCACGGAGCCCACCGTCGCCGTCGCCCTGAGCGATGGCGGCCCCGAACAGCTGCCCGCTCTGGCCGAAGCGGG
This sequence comes from Streptomyces cucumeris, assembly GCF_024295805.1. Lineage (GTDB taxonomy): Bacteria > Actinomycetota > Actinomycetes > Streptomycetales > Streptomycetaceae > Streptomyces > Streptomyces cucumeris. The sequence continues at coordinate 11,623 of NZ_JANCLX010000032.1, read as the reverse complement.
GGTGACCGAACTGGTGGTGGTCGGAGCGCCACCGGACACCCCGGACGCCGCCACCGCCTGGGTGGCCGAACTCGCCGACCGCTGGATCACACCGCCGGGGTGACGCCCGCGAGCGGTTACGGTTCGATCAGGCCGACGCGGATCGCGTACCGGGCGAGCTCCAGCCGGTCCTTCAGACCCAGCTTCTGCAGGAGGTTGGCGCGGTGGCGCTCCACGGTCTTGACGCTGATGACCAGCAGATCGGCGATCTCCTGGGAACTGTGTCCCTCGGCGACGAGTTTGAGGATCTCCTCCTCGCGTTCGGTGATGGCCCGCTCCGGGATGTCCTCGCCCTCCCTGGCGCGGTGGAGGTAGTTGCGGATCAGGGCGTTCACGGCGCCGGGGTAGAGGAAGGGTTCGCCGCGCATGGTGGCGCGGCAGGCTTCGACGAGATCGCGGTCGGCCACGGACTTCAGCACGTAGCCCGAGGCTCCGGCCGCCAGCGCCTCGAAGAAGTACTGCTCGTTGTCGTACATGGTCAGGATGAGCACCCGGGTTCCGGGCTGGACACGGGAGAGCTCACGCGCCGCCTGCAGACCCGTCAGCCGTGGCATGGCGATATCGAGGATGGCCAGATCGGGGCGGTGGGCGCGGGCGGCCTCCACGGCCTCGGCGCCGTCGGCCGCCTCCGCGACGACGGTGAGATCGGGTTCGCTCTCGAGGATGAGGCGGACTCCCCGGCGGACCAGGGCGTGGTCGTCCGCCAGCAGGATGCGGGTCTCGTTCGCCTCGGACACGGTCATGGGCTCCGGTGGTGGGTGGGGACGGCCAGTCCGACGTCGGTGCCGCGCTCGGCGCCGGGCCCCAGCGTGAGGTCGGCGCCGATGAGCAGAGCGCGTTCGCGCATACCGCGGATACCGGCGCCTTCCGCGGCGTCCCCGAGGCCGTGGCCGTCATCGCGGACCCACAGTTCGATGCCCTCGGGGGTGCGGGTGAGCGCGAGCTCGACGCGGTGGGCGCCGGAGTGGCGGGCGGCGTTGGTCAGGCTCTCCTGCGCGACGCGGTAGAGGACGAGCTCGGTGTCCTTGTCCAGGTGCGGCAGGTCGCCGTCGATGCGGTGGCGCACGTCCAGGGCGGAGCTGCCGAACTCATCGGTGAGGGCTTTCAGCGCACTGGTCAGGCCCAGCTCCTCCAGCACCCCGGGGCGCAGCCGGCGGGCGATGCGGCGGATCTCGTCCAGGCTGGTGCGGGTGGTCTCCTGGACCTGGTGGAGTTCCTCGCGCACCGCGGGCGGTGCCTGGACGGCCACCCGCTTCAGTTCCAGCAGGACGGCGGTCAGTGTCTGGCCGACCTCGTCGTGGAGCTCCTGGGCGATCCGGTGGCGTTCGGCCTCCTGGGCGGACAGGGCACGTGCGGCGCTGGTGGCGCGCTCGGCCTCCAGCCGGTCGAGCATGGCGTTGAACGTCCTGATCAGCTCGGCCACCTCGCTGTGCCCGCCCGCGGCCGGGCGCCGTCCGGGGCGCAGCAGATCGGTGGTGGTCATCGCCCAGGTGAGCCGTTGCAGCGGTGCGAGCCCGATGCGCAGCAGCACACCGTTGGCGATGAGCATCACGGCCAGCCCGGCCAGCAGGATGCCCGCCTCGGTCAGCAGCACCGGGGTGGACACCGTGACCGGTCCGAGCAGCAGCGCGGTGGCCACGATCAGGATCACGGCGTTGAGCAGGAAGATCCGCCAGAACAGGGGCATCGTGGGCTGCCTCCCTCCGGTGGCCGCTTTCTTCCACTATGGCCGTCACGGCCATGGTGGGGCCGGGTGCGCGCCGTGCGCATCGGTGGCCGCACCCAGGGGGCGGACATCCGGATGGGAGGCGGCCACCTGCCGATATGGGTGCTGTCACCGATACCGGGGCATGGGGGTCCCATGTGACCGTGGCAGTGACACCGAGACCGCCGCCCATGGGAGGAGGAGCCATGGCACCCACCGGTGACACGCTGCTGACCGATCTCGCGGAGCGGACGGAGCGGAGCGCTCCGCGCTTCGCCCGCGGGCTGGGCACCGGGCAGCCGCGCAGGCCGCGGGAGTACCGGCGCGGACCGGCCTGGATCCTGCTGGCCGTCTCCCTGGCCATGCTGGCCCTGGGCCTGGCGCTGCCCCATGGTCTGCTCCTGGCATCGGGCCTGGTCACCACGGGGGCGGCGGTCCATCTGCTCACCTCAGCGGGCGGGCAGCGGGCCGACCGGCCCCGATGACCCCCCGCCGCCCGTCCACCGTCCGCGCCCCGACACATCCGCACGCCCCGTGCCCGAGCTGCCGAAGGTGGTGACCCGTGGGACATGCCGACACCCTGCTCGCCATGGGCGGCGCCTTCCTGGCCGCCGCCGTACTCGCCCGGCTCGGCAGCCGCATCGGCCTGCCGACCATTCCCCTGTTCATGCTCGCCGGGATCCTGCTCGGCCCGCACACCCCGGGACTGGTCCTGGTCCAGGACGCACACGACTTCGAGATGCTCTCCGCGCTCGGTCTGGTGCTGTTGCTGTTCTACCTGGGCCTGGAGTTCCACCTCGACGACCTCAGAAGCGGTGGCCGGCGTCTGCTGGCCGCCGGTGGCATCTATCTGCTGCTCAACGTCGGAGCGGGACTGGGGTTCGGTTTCGCGCTGGGCTGGGGTGCCCGGGAGGCCCTGGTCCTCGCCGGGGTGCTGGGCATCTCCTCCTCGGCGATCGTCACCAAGATCCTCATCGATCTGGGCCGTATCGCCCACCCGGAGACCCGGCTGATCCTGGGCGTCATCGTGGTGGAGGACATCTTCCTGGCGCTGTACCTGGCCGCGGTCCAGCCCGTCATCAGCGGTGCCGAGGGCATGGGGGAGACGGTCACCCAGGCGGCCAAGGCGTTCGGATTCCTCCTGGTGCTGGCCGTCGCCGCGCGCTACGGCACCCGGCTGATCGGCCGCCTGGTCGCGGTCCGGGACAACGAACTGCTGGTCATCAGCTTCCTCGGCGCCGCCGTGCTCATCGCGGGGGTGTCCGAGATACTCGGGGTCGCCGACGCCATCGGTGCCTTCATGGTCGGCCTGATCCTCGCCGGGACGCCCGCCGGGCCACGGATCCGCAAGCTGGTGCACCCTCTGCGCGACGCCTTCGCGGCCATCTTCTTCTTCGCGTTCGGACTGGCCATCGACCCGGGCGACATGGCGTCCGTCGCCGCTCCGGTGGCCGCCGCGGCGGCACTGACCCTGGTGGTGAACGTGGCTGCCGGACTGCTCGTCGCCCGCCTCTACCACTACGGTGCCCAGCCCGCGGCGGAGATCGCCACCACCCTGGTGGCACGTGGTGAGTTCGCGCTGATCCTCGCCGCCATGGCCTCCAGCGCGGGACTCCACAGCCGCCTCGCCCCGTTCATCGCCGGCTATGTCCTCGTCCTGGCGGTGCTGGGCCCCGTCCTCGCCGGGCGCGCCCACCTCCTCGCCCGCGCCCTGCGGGCCGCCCCGGTCCTGCTGTCCGGGCCCCGGACCCGTACGCCGACGGTGCCGCACACCGATACGGCATCCGCGCCGCCGGAAACCGTCACCGCGGCCCCGTACGGCAACGGCGCCGACGGCCGCGGATGAGAGGGCGGACCGGGCGGCTCCGTCCTCCGCGGACACCTCGACGGCGGGCCAACGACGCCTGGTCATAATGGGTTTGCCGGGCAGTGGCGGCGTTGCTACTGTCGCGCCAGCGCGAGAGGCGCGCGATCAGCGGGACAAGGAGGTCGATGAATATGGCCGCGGTGAGCCTTCATCGGCATGCCCTTGTCCGGCCCGCGGGCTGACCCCGCGCGGTCCGGTCATTCCAACTCATCAGGAGTGACACGTGACGTCCTCATTCTCATCCACACCGCTCGATCCCACGCAGCTCGACCTGACCACCGACCGTCTCGTCCTGCGGCCCTGGACCACTAACGAGGCCACCGCGGTGGTCGCCGGCACCAGGTCGTCCCACTGGGCGGAGGACTTCCCCGCCGACGGTGACCGCGTCATCGCGAGCCTCTTCGGTGACCACCCCGACTGGCTCGGAGTACACGGCCACCGCCTGGTCCTCGAGCGTGACAGCGGTCAGGTGGTGGGCTCGCTCGGCCTCTTCTGGCCTCCCGCCGACGGCACCCTGGAAATCGGCTACGGCATCGTCGAGTCCCGACGTGGCCGGGGCTACGCCTCCGAGGCCACCCGGGCGCTGACGGAGTTCGCCCTCACCGCTCCGGGTGTCCGGACCGTGTTCGCCAACGTGGAGCTGTCGAACCCGGCCTCCGTGCGGGTGCTGGAGAAGGCGGGTTTCCGGCGCTGGACCTCCGAGGAGCATACGGCGAAGTTCCGGTTCACCGGCGCTGACCAGCACGGATAACAGCACTGGTGGGGTCGGCGGTCCCGCGCCGGCCCCACCGGGTCGTCGCCCTGCTTCTCCGGCGATGGGTGCCCGGTGCGAACCGCCGGGGGGCTTGTGATGTCCTTCTGAATATGCGCACGGTCGTCGGCGGGATACGCCAGCTGGTCAGGTTCACGATGCTCCAGATGCGCTGCTGCGTATTCGCGGTGGCGCTCCTCGGCGGTATCGCCGTCTCCCGGGTGCTGCCGGATCTGCCGATCGCACGGTATGACCTGGTGCTCGTCTACGGTGTGCTGCTCACCTTCGTCGCGCGCCGACTGGGGTGGGAGAGTCGGCGGGACACGATGGTGATCGTCGCATGCCATGGTGTCGGCCTGCTGTTCGAGCTGGTGAAAGTGCATATGGGGTCCTGGAGCTACCCCGAGGACGCCGTGACCAAGGTGGCGGGCGTGCCACTGTACGGCGGGTTCATGTACGCGGCCGTCGCCAGCTATGTGTGCCGCGCCTGGGACCTGTTCCAGTTGCGCTTCACCGGTTACCTCGCCACCGCGACCTCCGTGGTGGCGGCGGCCGTCTACCTCAATTTCTTCACCCACCACTGGCTCCCGGACGCCCGCTGGATCCTGGCCGCCGCGATGCTGGCCGTCACCGCCCGGGCCTCGGTCGGTTTCACCGTCGGGGACCGTCGCTACCGGATGCCGCTGGCGCTCTCCTTCGTCCTCATCGGCTTCTTCCTGTGGGTGGCGGAGAACGCGGCCACCTACGTGGGCGCGTGGAGCTACCCCCATCAGCTCGGTGGCTGGCAGCCCGTGGCGCCCAGCAAGTTCGGTGCCTGGGCGCTGCTGATCAGTGTCACCTTCGTGCTGGTCGAACGTGTGAAGTCCGGCGGACACCGGGCGGCGAGCGAGCGCCGAACGGGCGCGGCGGACCGTCTCACTGTGTGACACCACTGACCAGGGCGCGGGGGCAGTTCTCGGCCGCGTCCGGGTGGGAGGGGGCGTTCGGGCGCGCGGCCGGGTGCGGTGGCGCGGTGACCGGTGGGCTGCCGGGGCTCCGGTGCAGCGCAAGTGGGTGAGCGGCGCGGTGCCACGGGCCGGGCCCGTGGTGGAACCGGTCATGGTGCGGTGGTCCTTCGTGGCCGGCCGACGACGTTTCCGGATCTCATCCCACATATGTCCGACTCCATGAGATCGACGGTGTTCAGCGCCTTGGACTCGCTGCCGAGTTCGAATTCCCTGGAGGCTCGAATTGATGGTTTCCGGTGAGTAGGGAGATCCTCCCTCCGCCCTTCCGGAGTGCGTTCGGCCGCTATATCAAGGGCACCTCGGGGGCTGGTGGAACACTGACTGAATCCCGAGGGTGTTGATCGGTTAAGCGGTTCGTGATGTTAGGCTCGCCGCTGATCGTCACTGATTCCCTTCCCGATCGCCCGGTCTGACTTTCCGTCAGTGGGCCTGGAATTGCTCATGAGTTCGAATCATCCATTCATTGGCTGGACCAGGCGGTCCGTCCGGTCCCTCTCGAGGATGTGTCCGGTGAATACCGGGAATAGTTGCCCGGAAGGCCGTATGAATTCGAAGTGACGTTCAGTCGCTGCTCTCTGTTTTCGATTGGAGTGAGTCATGTCCCTGGGGTACTTGTTCGGCGGCGGTGTGGGCAATGAGCCACATGGAATCGAGCTCTACGAGACATCTCCCCTGATGCGTCGGCTGTACGAGCAGATATCCGGATGGACCGGTCTCACGCCCGAGCAGATCCTCCGTGACGAGCTGCCCGAGGGCCAGGAGCGGCGGCAGAGCGTGGGGAGCATCCGGGAGGCGGCGCTTGCGATGGCCGTGCACGACCTCCTCGCCGACGCGGGTCTGAGACCGGCGGTCATCGGCGGGTTGAGCCTGGGGGCGATGACCGCCAGCGCACTGGCCGGGGCGCTCGACCGGCAGGAACTGTTCGCCATGCTGACCCGGGCCGGAAGCGTGCCCGACCCCGGGCCCGACGATGTCGCGCAGGGTATGGCCCTGGCCTTCGTCCCGGCGGGGGGTGCCGACGCCGCGCGGCCGTGGGAGGGCGTGGCCGGTGTCCATCCGGCCGGGGACTTCGGGCCGACCGTCGACGGTTCCCAGCGGATCCATATGCTGGCCGGCCACCAGGCGGCCCTGGAGGAGCTCGCCGCCGCGGTCCCACCCGGGTCGATCGTGCCGCTGCCGGGCCGGACCATCGCCGTCCACTCCCCGCTGCGCGCGCCGTACCGCGACTTCATGGCGCCGTACATCGCGTCCATGCCCTTCACCGCACCGAGCGTTCCGCTGCTCTCTTGCCTGGAACGCGGGGCGATGAAGACCGAGGACGATGTGCGGTCCATGTTCCTGCGGAATGCGACCGAGCCGATCAGCCTGGTCCACCTCTACGAGGGAATGCGGGACTGTGGAGTGCGGTTGGGTCTGGTGATGGGGCCGTCCATCCCCGAAGGGCTGCTCGACTTTCCCTTTCCGGTGGTCCATGTGGCGCGTCCCGAACACATCGAACTCGCCGTCAGTACCGTGTACGAACTGGGTCTCGATTTCTCCGGCACGCAGGGTCGGTGAACATGACAGAAGTCCTGCGGGAAACCGACCCCGACATAGTGGTGCCGGACCTCGACGCCTTGGTCTCGAAATGGCTGGATGTCGATATCGACCAGTGGACCCGCCAGGTCGTCCGGAGGACGTTCGACCCGGATTCCGGAAGTCCCTACTGGCTGGGACGAGCAGCCGGGCTCGGCTTCGATCCCCTCGACATCACCCGTTATGAAGAGCTCACCGCCTTCGGCCCGTTCCCCATGGCAGACCTGCGCACCCGGAACCCGGAGGACCTCGTCCCGCGGGCGGTGCCCCGGCCCCTCGCCGGGCGGGTCTGGGACACCGGTGGCACCACCGGCCGTCCGTGCCGGGTCTTCTACACCCCCGACATGCTGCGGCACCGTGGGGTCTGGCGCCGCTGGTCCTTCGTCCGGGAGGGTTTCGCCCCCGGCCGGACCTGGTTGCAGGCCACTCCCACCGGACCGCATCTCATCGGCCACGGGGTGTGGGAGGTCGCCGACCTCCACGCGGGACAGGTGTACGCCATCGACATGGACTCGCGGTGGGTCAAGCGGCTGATCCGCGAAGGGCGCCTCGCGGACGTCGAGCGCTACACCACGCACCTCCTGGAGCAGATCACCGATGTCCTGGACCGGGGCGGCGTCGACTACCTCAACACCACCCCGGCGCTGTTCGAGGCCATGAGGCGGCGGTGTCCCGAGGCCGTGGCGGGCCTGGGCGGTGTGCGTGTGAGCGGAACCCAGATCAACACCGCCATGTACCGTGACTTCCTGGCCGCGCTGGACGGCGGTATCTGCGGTATCAGCTATGGCAACACCTTCGGCAACGCCGCCTGTGCCGGGGTGGGTCCGGAGAGCCGGTCGATCCCGTACCTGCCGAACTACCCCCAGGTGACCATGGCGGTCGTCAGCAAGGGCGACTGGTCCTCCGTCGTCGCCCCCGGCGAAACGGGGCAGGTCCGTCTCACGGTGCTCCACGAGAACCTCTTCCTGCCGAACATCCTGGAACGCGACCAGGCGGCCCGCTACACCGACGACGACTGGCCGTGTGACGGCGTCGCCGATGTCCGCCCGCTCCAGATGACGAACTCGGCACCCGAGGGTCTGTACTGACTCGTCGTCCGACGCACCGGGCCCCCTCCTCATGGCACGACACGCTCTGCCGTGCCCCAGGCCGCCGTCGAGGGGTCAGTGCTCGACTCTCCGTTCCCTCAAGAATCCCCCACAACACGCGAAGGAGTCATGGCGTGATGGCGTTCACATCCCCTGCCGGGCAACCCGTCCTGTGGACCCTGTCCGCGGATGGCCGGGGAGCGCTGAGGGCGCAGGCGCGGCGGCTGCGCGACCACATCGAGCCGGCGGCGCCCACCAGCCCCGCCGACATCGGACTCGCCCTCGCCCGGATGCCCCTCGCCCCGGGGCCGCGCGCCGCGCTCACCGCGGACGACCTGGAGGGATTCAAGGAACGGCTCGACGCGCTCGCCGACGGCCGCGCGATGCCGGGCCTGGCCGAGGGAACGCCCGCCGACGCGGGCGGTGTCGCCTTCGTCTTCCCGGGGCAGGGCGCGCAGTGGCCCGGTATGGCGAGCCGGCTCCTCGATGAATCAGTGGTGTTCCGGGCGCAGGTGGACGCCTGTGCCCAGGCCCTCGAACCCCACGTCGACTGGTCACTCCTGGACGTCCTGCGCGGCTCCGGCGGCGCACCCGCCCTGGAGCGGCCGGACGTCGTACAGCCGGCACTGTTTGCGGTGGGCGTCGGCCTGGCCGCGGTGTGGCGCGCCCACGGTGTGCAGCCGACGGCGGTCCTCGGTCACAGCTGTGGGGAGATCTCCGCCGCGGCGGTCTCCGGCGCCCTCACCCTGGATGACAGCGCCCTGGTGGTGGCGCGGTGGAGCCAGGCACAGGCCACGCTCAGCGGACGCGGGGAGATGGCCTCCGTCATGGCGTCCCGCGCCCGGCTGGAGCCGCTGCTCGAACCCTTCGGCAGCGACGTGGTCATCGCCGCGGTGAACGGGCCCCGTTCCGTCATCGTGTCCGGTGCCGCGGCCGCCGTGGCGGAAGCGGTCGAGCGTCTGACCGCCGCCGGTGTCCACGCCCGGCGGATCGCCGTCGGACTCGCAGCCCACTCTCCGCACATCGATGCCATCGTCCCGCGTCTGCACACCGAACTGGCACCGGTCCGGCCGCTCGCGGCCACCCTCCCGTACTACTCGGGACTCACCGGAGACCTGCTCCGCGAGCCCGTCCTCGACGCCGCCTACTGGGCCCGCAACCTGCGGCAACCGGTCCGGTTCGACGAGGCCACCGCCGCGCTGCTGCGTGACGGCCACCGCATCGTTGTCGAGGTCAGCCCGCATCCGGTGCTCACCTCGGCGCTCCAGGCGACCGCCGAGGAGCGAGGCACCGACGCCCGGGTCACCCCCACACTCCGCCGGGACCGCGGAGGCCGGACCCAGTTCCTCATCTCCCTGGGCGACGTGTACGTCCACGGCGTCACACCCGATCTGGACCCGGTCTTCGCCGGACTCGACGCCCGTCCCGCCACCTTGCCCCATGACCTCCGGGACCACGACGGTGTGCCGCGGGAGGAGGACGACGAGGACACCGGTGCCGGGCGCGGGGCCCGGTCCGGGACCCTCCGCGAGGAGCTGGACGGGCTCACCGCCGCCGGACGGCGTGATCGGCTCCTCCGGCTGGTGCGGCAGGAGGCCGCCACCGTCCTCGGGGGCGGTCCCGTCGACCCCGACACCACCTTCATCGGCCTGGGCATCGACTCGGTCACCGCCGTGGAACTCCGTAACCGGCTCATCGCCGCCACCGCGACCAACCTGCCGGTGACCGCGGTGTTCGAACACCCCACCCCCAGGGCCCTGGCCGAGCGGCTGTGCCCCGGGTTCACGGCCGACGCCGAGACCGATGACACGGCGGTACCGCAGATCCCCCTCACCCCCGGTGACGACGACCCGGTGGCGATCGTCGCGATGGGCTGCCGCCTGCCCGGCGGTGTCGACGGGCCGGAGCGCCTCTGGGAGTTGCTGAGCGAGGGCGCCGACGCCGTGTCGGCGTTCCCCGTCGACCGCGGCTGGGACGTGGCGGGCGCCGACCGCACCCATCAGCGCGAGGCCGGATTCCTCTACGACGCCGACCGGTTCGACGCCGCGTTCTTCGGTATCTCGCCGCGTGAGGCCCTCGCGATGGATCCGCAGCAGCGGCTGCTGCTGGAGACGTCATGGGAGGTCTTCGAACGCGCCGGAATCGACGTGACCTCGCTGCGCGGCAGCCGGACCGGTGTGTACATGGGCGTGATGACCATGGACTACGGGCCCCGGCTCCACGAGGCCACCGATGCCAGCGGCCATGTGCTGACAGGCAACGCCGCGAGTGTGGCGTCCGGCCGTATCGCGTACACCTTCGGTTTCGAGGGCGCGGCCGTCACGGTGGATACCGCCTGCTCGTCCTCGCTGGTGGCACTGCATCTCGCGGTCACGGCACTGCGCCGCGGTGAGTGCTCCCTCGCCCTGGCCGGTGGGGTGACCGTGATGCCGACACCGGGCATGTTCGTGGAGTTCAGCAGTCAGAACGCCCTGTCGGCCGACGGACGCTGCAAGGCGTTCTCCGCGGCGGCCGATGGATTCGGCCTCGCCGAAGGCGCGGGAGTCCTGCTGCTGGAGCGGCTGTCCGATGCGCGTCGGCATGATCATCCGGTGCTGGCGGTGGTGCGGGGTTCGGCCGTCAACCAGGACGGTGCCAGCAACGGCCTGACCGCTCCGAGCGGTTCGGCCCAGCGCAAGGTGATCCGGGCGGCTCTGGCCGATGCGGGGTTGGTGGCGCGGGACGTGGATGCGGTGGAGGCGCATGGTACGGGTACGACGCTGGGTGATCCGATCGAGGCGGGGGCGCTGCTGGCTGCCTATGGTCAGGGGCGGGCGGAGGACCGGCCGTTGTGGCTGGGCTCGCTGAAGTCCAACATCGGCCACACCCAGGCGGCGGCCGGTGTCAGCGGTGTCATCAAGATGGTCCTGGCCATGCGCCACGCCCTGCTCCCGCGGACCCTGCACATCGATGAGCCCTCCCCGCATGTGGACTGGAGCGCGGGCCAGGTACGACTGCTCACCGGGCCGGAGCCCTGGCCCGGACACGACCGGCCACGTCGGGCGGGGGTGTCGTCCTTCGGCGTCAGCGGCACCAATGCCCATGTGATCCTGGAGCAGCCGGTCGAGCCACTGGCCGCCGTATGCCCCGCGCCGGAGGACCGCGCTCCCGTCCCGTGGACACTGTCCGCCCGGAGCGAGACCGCTCTGCGGGAGATGGCGCGTCGCCTGACCGCCCATCTCGGGGACCGGTCCGAAGTGACCGCTGCCGATGTCGGACTGTCCCTGTGCACGGGACGGCCCTCACTGGAGCACCGTGCGGTGGTGGTCGGGGACCGTGACGCGCTGTTGGGCGGATTGGCCGCGTTGGACGGTGGTGTGCCGTCGCCGGTGGTGTTATCCGGCGGCGGGGTGGTGTCCGGCGGAATGGTGTTCGTCTTCCCGGGGCAGGGCTCGCAGTGGGTGGGGATGGCGGCTGAACTGCTTGATCAGAGCGCGGAGTTCGCGAGGGGGATCGCGGAGTGTGAGGTGGCGTTGGCGCCTTATGTGGAGTGGTCGTTGGGTGAGGTGCTTCGTTCGGGGTCGGGGTTGGGCCGGGTGGATGTGGTGCAGC
>NZ_JANCLX010000031.1:93377-112973 GCF_024295805.1 Streptomyces cucumeris | reverse complement strand
GCCTCGGCGCAACCAGCCTCTCCATGACCGCCACCGCCATCCCCTACGTCCGCACCACCCTCGCCAAACACACCCTCGCCCAATGCGAACGAGCCGCCGCAGCAGCACGAGCAGCCGACACCGCCGAGGAGGCGCGGGAGGCCGCACGGGCTGTGCTGTCGGGCGATGACGAGCGGAAGACGGCGTCACCACACCACCGGGAGACCAGCTCATGACCACCGAGACCACTGACATCCCGCCCCGGCCCGAGTCCCGTCCCGGTCGGATCATGTCCGGTGAGATGGCCGAGCAGCCCGCGGTGTTGCGGCGGATCCTGGAGGAGGGGGCGCCGCGGATCCGGGAGACGGCGGAGCGGATCGCGGCCCGCAAGCCGCGCTTTGTGCTCCTGACCGCCCGGGGCACCTCCGACAACGCCGCGCTGTACGCCAAGTACCTGCTGGAGGTGCTGCTGGGCAAGCCCTGCGGTCTCACCTCCATGTCCACCACCACCGCGTACGGCGCCCGGCAGGATCTCACCGACGTCCTGGTGATCACGGTCAGCCAGTCGGGCGGCTCCCCGGACCTGGTCGCGTCCACCGAGGCCGCCCGCGCGGCCGGTGCCATCACCCTGGCGGTCACCAACAACGCCGAATCGGCCCTGGCCGCCGTCTCCGAGTTCCACATCGACGTAGTGGCCGGGCCGGAGAAGGCGCTGCCCGCCACCAAGACGTACACCGCCGAACTGCTCGCCCTGTACCTGTTCGTCGAGGGGCTGCGTGGTGGCGACGGCTCGGCCGCCAAGGCGCTGCCCGACCTCGCCCAGCAGGTCCTGGATCGGCAGGCCGAGATCAAGCAGCTGGCCGCCCGCTACCGGTTCGCCGAGCGCATGGTCCTCACCTCTCGCGGCTACGGCTATCCCACCGCCAAGGAAGCCGCGCTCAAGCTCATGGAGACCAGCTACATCCCGGCGCTCTCCTACTCCGGCGCCGATCTGCTGCATGGTCCGCTGGCGATGGTCGACAACGTCTCCCCGGTGATCGCGATCGTCCCCGAGGGCAAGGGCGGCAAGGCGCTCCAGCCGGTGCTGGAGCGGCTCCGCGGCCGGGGCGCCGACCTGGTCGTCATCGGCGCCGAGCAAGAGGTACGGCGCGCATCCGCGGGCTTCGTCCTGCCGACGGCCGATGTGGCCGAGGAGGTGCAGCCGATCCTGGAGATCCTGCCGCTCCAGATGCTCGCTTACGAGATCACTGTCGCCCGAGGCCAGGATCCGGACGCGCCGCGCGCACTGGCCAAGGTCACCGAGACCCGCTGACCGGGATGGCGCGGACGGGCCCGGGGCAAGCTGCCCCGGGCCGTCCCGTTCAACGCGTCAGCCGACGCAGTTGGGCGGGATGAACGGACTCCCGACGCAGTTGGTGGGCTGGTTGTTGGTGATCGGGGAGTTGATGGTGGTGTAGGGCACGCTGGAACTGATGCCCCCGGGCTGTTCGGGGGCGGAGTTGTTGGTCACCGGCGTGTTGATCAGGCTCAGGCTCCCGTCGTTGTCGATGCCGCCGGTGTCGCCGTTCGCTCCGGCGACCCTGTTGAAGGTGACCCGGCTGTTCCTGAGGGCGAGGGAGTTGTAGTTGCCGATGGCTCCGTCCTCGCCGATGTTGACCGTGTTGCGGCTCACCGTGGTGTTGGTGAGCGTGGTGACCGCGTTGTTGTAGAAGCCCGCGTCGAATCCACCAGGGCCTGCCACGGTGTTGTCCACGATGCTGCTGTTGTTGAAGACGACTGTGCCACCGTCGAAGTCGCCTCCGCCCCCGCCGTCGGCGGCGTCGTTGTCGCTGATGGTGGTGGAGTTGACCGTCGAGGTACCCGCGTCGCTGTTGAGTCCGCCGCCGTATTCCCCGGCGTGGTTGAAGGTCAGGAAGCTGCTGTTGATGGTGGTGGAGTTCTCGTTGTCGACTCCTCCGCCCTCGCTTCCGTTGCTCTCGGCGGAGTTGTGCGTGACGGTGCTGAACGAGATGGCCGCGGTGCCGTTGACGCTGATGCCTCCGCCGTTGCCGTCGGCCACGTTGTCCCGGATCGTGACGTCTCTCAGCAGCCGCAGGGTGCCGCCGCTGTCGACGAGGATGCCTCCGCCGTTGCCAGTGGTGTCGCCGCCGGAGACGGTGAGTCCGCTGGTGAGACTGAGCGCGCCGCCCGAGCCGACCTGGATGATGCGGAACTGCGGGGCTTCGTCATCGCGTGTGATGGTCGCGTTGTTGCCGACGATGGTGAGGTTCTTGTTGATGACGGGGAGCCCGTTGGCGCCGATGGCGGTGTCGAGCGAGTAGGTGCAGCCCGCGGTGAGGACGAGGGTCTGTCCGGAGGGGGCGTCGGTGATGGCATTGATCAGGTCCGAGGTGTCACACGGGACGACGGTGGCCGCCTGGGCTGGGAGGGACGGGCAGCCGACGGCCAGTGCGGCGCAGCAGGCGGCGATCAGGGTTCTGAGCAGGCGCATGGGCGACCCTTTCCACGGCTGTCGGGAGGCGTGCCGTCCGGTGGGAACCACCGGACAGGAGGTCAGGTGAGGACGGTGGTTCCGGACGAGCCAGACATCAGTTACGCAGCAGGGTGGGTGAGCGACAAGGGACGTGAGGGGACGCCACCTGAACAGCGCAGCGCCCGGCGCGTTGGCCCGTCGTTCCGTGAGCCCGGCGCGCGGCGAAGGGTGCCTGGTCGGCCCGCGGGGCTTCCAGAGCGTAGGAAATCCCGGTGCGGAGGCTGTTGTCGGGCTGCCATGATGGGCGCCGCTTCACGCCTCGGCCCGCCACCCAAGAGCCTGGAAAGGTCCGCATGCCCACCGCCCAGACGTACGCCGATGAACCGGATGCCGAGATCCCCCGGGTACGTCGCGCGATCGCGGCGCAGTTTCCGCGGTGGGCCGGTCTTCCCGTCGCACCGGTGGGCAGGGAGAGCACCTCCAACACCATGTACCGCCTGGGCGAGGACAAGGTGGTGCGGTTCCCCCGTGCGGCGGGGTCCGCCGCCGACATCGCGAGGGAGCACACGTGGCTGCCACGGCTCGCCCCCGCCCTTCCCGTCGCCGTCCCCGTGCCGTTGGGGAAGGGAGCACCGATGGAGGGGTTCCCCTGGCCATGGTCGGTGTACCGCTGGCTGGACGGCGAGAACCCGGTCCCCGGACGTATCACTGAACCGGGGCGGTTCGCCGAGGACATGGCGGGGTTCATCACCGCGTTGCGCCGGATCGATGCCACGGACGCGCCGCCGTCCTATCGGAGCGAACACCTGGCGGCGCGGGACGGCGCCACCCGGTCGGCGATGCGGAAGGTGCGCGCGGAGATCGACGCCCACGCGACCACGGCCGCGTGGGACACCGCGCTGCGGGCGCCCGTGTGGCAGGATCCGCCGGTGCTGGTCCACGCGGATCTGCAACCGGGCAACCTCCTGCTGGACGGGGGGCGGCTCAGCGGGGTCATCGACTTCGAGTGTCTGGGCCTCGGCGACCCCGCCGTCGATCTGATCGTGGCGTGGTACGTCCTCCCGGCAGGCGCGCGTGACGCCTTCCGTACGGCGGTGGCGGCCGATGACGCGGTCTGGGCGCGCGGACGGGGCTGGGCGCTGTCGGTGGCACTGGTCGAACTCGCCTCCTACCGGGACACCGACCCCGTGATGGCGGCGACCGCACGCCATGTCATCGGTGAGGTGCTCGCGGACGGCGAACACACCCGCTGACCCGGCCCGTTCCGGTGCGCACACCGGTGGGCGGCCGCCGCCACCGAGGGGCCGTCAGTGTCCGGCGAGGCGCTCCACCAGGATGTCCAGCCGTCGTGAGGCATTCGCCTGGGGGAGACGGCCCGAGCGGGTGAGCGCGGCCAGTCCGTGCAGGGCGGACCAGAACACCTCGACGAACAGCGCCGGTTCGGTGTCTCCCGCGATGTCGCCGAGGGTCTCGAGCAATGCTCCGAACGCCTCGCGCAGCGGTGCGGGCGTGGTCTCGTCGGCGAACAGCAGACCGGTGTCGAGGAGGAACATCGCGTCGTAGAGCGCGGGGTTGCGCTCGGCGAAGTCGATGTAGGCGTGGGCGAGTGCCGACACCGCGCCACGGTCCTCCGGATCCTCGGCCACCGCTCGCCGGATCGCCGTGGTGAGTTCGGCGAATCCCTCCAGGGCCACGGCCCCGACGATTTCTTTCTTGCCACGGAAATGGCTGTAGAGCACGGGCTGGCTGTACTCGATCCGCTCCGCCAGCCGCCGCGTGGTCACCGCCTCCCAGCCCTGGGACTCGGCGAGGTCACGGGCCGTCGCGACGATCAACTGATGGCGCTGGGCCCGCTCGCGTTCCTTGCGCTCCTGTACCGACATGGTCCGATCCTAGCATCGCTAGACATTCGAGCGATGAGTGTCTAGCATCGAATCGCAATCTAGCGATGCTAGAAATCGTACCCAGGGCCCTTGGAGGAGACATGGAGAGCACTCTCGCCGTCGTCACGGTGGTGGTTGTCGGGCTGCTGGTGGGTGTGGAGTTCGCGGTCGCGGTCTTCCTCAATCTGATCTTCAAGCGGTTGCCGGGCGACGGTGGCCTCGTGGGCCGCACCGAAGGAGCCCGGATCCTGGGCGGGGTGATGCCCTTCTGGTACATCGGCTCGGTTGTGCTCGGCGCGGTCTGGGCGGGGCTGACCTGGGGCGACCCCGGCGCGGGGCTGGTCGCCGCGGCCGCGGCCCTGCTCGTCCTGAGCGTGCTGATGTCGATCGTCCTGCTGGTCCCGATCAACTCCCGCGTCGCCCGGTGGACGAAGGACAGTCTCCCGGCCGACTGGAAGGAGCAGCTCGGCCGCTGGGACCGCTTCCACTACGGCCGCGTCGGTGTCATCGTCACGGCGTTCGTCCTGCTGGTCCTCGGTATCGCCTGAACACTCCGCACGGTCCCCCCCCCGCGAGTCCTCCCGGTCAGGACGCGGGGGGTGTCGGCGGCTCCGGGTCGGGGGTCGTGCCGGGGGTCGGTCTCGCCCTCGATCGCACCGTATCGGTCCGCGTCAGAGCGTCCACGAAGCCCGCGGCGGCGTGCGAGGGCGCGGCGTGGGTCTGCCGGAGCACGGCGTAGACGCTGCGGTACGGAGGCTCGCGCAGACGACGCACGGACAGGTCGGGGCGGAGGGCCGGAAGGAGGAGGGAGGGGGCCAGGAGGATGCCGAAGCCGGCGGCCACGAAGGCCTGTTTGCCGAGCCACCCGCCGCACTGGGTGCCGAGGCGGGGTGTGAATCCGGCGCGGGCGCAGGCCGTGGCGAGGGCGGAGGCCGAGCCCGCGTAGTCCTCGACCCATGTCTCGTCGGCGAGTTCGGCGAGATCGAGGGCCCCGGCCGCGGGGTCCGCGAGCCGGTGGCCGAGGGGGAGCGCGCACAGCAGTTCGTCGTCCAGGAGGTGGGTGGCGCGCAGGACTTCGTGTGCGGGCAGGCCCGGTGGGTAGTCCGTGACGACGGCCACGTCGAGTTCGCCGTCGAGCAGACGGGGCAGCAGGTGCGGCGACACGTCCTCGTCGAACTCGACGCACACGGCCGGGCGTTCGGCGCTGAACACCGCCAGCGCTTCGGGCAGCAGCGCCGCCGAGGCCGACGGCACGGCCCCGACGCGGATGCGCGCCGCCGCCGTGCCGTAGCGGGCGACCGCGGCGACCTCCCGCTCCGCGCGGTCGAACTGGGCGAGTATCTCCGTGGCGTGCTCCAGGAGCGCGGCGCCCGCGGGCGTCGCGCGTACGCCGCGTGCGTGGCGGCAGAGGAGGGAGGCGCTCAGGTGCTTCTCCAGGGAGGAGATCTGCCGGGAGAGCGCGGATTGCGTGTAGCCCAGCGCCTGGGCCGCCGAGCTGATCGAGCCCCGGCGGCACACTTCGGCGAACGAGCGCAGTGCGGTGACGTCCATGGCACACAACCTAGTTGAGGTATGCGCGAGGGGCATGGCTTCCCTGCTGAATATGCGCTGGTGTGATGGGTGGGACAGGGTGAGGATGGCGTACATGAGCGAGAAGACAGAGATCACCCATATCCCCGAGCCCGAGGGCGTCGTGCCCGGGAACGGTTACACCAACGTCGTCACCGGCACCGGACGGCTGGTCGCGGTCGCCGGACAGATCGCCCTCGACAGCGACGGGAAGCTGGTGGGAGAGGGGGACGCGGAGGCGCAGACCCGGCAGATCTTCGAGAATCTCCGGCGGTGTCTGGCCGCGGCGGGAGTCGGCTTCGACGAGGTCGTCAAGCTCACGTACTTCGTCACCGACATCGCGTATCTGCCCGCGATCCGTAAGGTGCGCGATGAGTTCGTGGACACTTCGCGCCCGCCTGCCAGCAGCGCCGTGCAGGTCGCCGCGCTGTTCCGGCCCGAGCTGCTGGTGGAGATCGAGGCGTTCGCACTCGCCCCGTAGGCCCCGGCGGCCGGATGGAGTGCCACGAGGGCCTCCGCGCGGTGGGGACACGAGATCCCCACCGCGGGCGGAGGCCCTCGCGGCGAACGTGTCGGGGGCCCGGCCCCCGTGGCTCAGCTGTCCGTCGACCGGACCGTGCTCATGACCTTCTTGATCTCGGCGTCCGTCAGCGCCTTCGGCACTCCCTGGTCCGCGTAGATCACCCAGCCGTGCATCGTCCCGTCGGGCAGCTTCTGCGCGATGCTGTGCACGACGGCCTTGGGCGGAACGCACGAGCTCGGGCGGTTGGTCACGGTGACCTCGGCGGTCGCGGTGTAGCCCTCGATGCCGCCCTGCTTCCACGGCTTGGCCTGGCTGACCTTGATCTTGGGCTTGTGGTCCGGACCGCCGTACGCGGCGAAGCCCCAGTTGCCCGCCCAGTTACGGGCGTTCTCCTGGAGGGTGCCGTCCGTGCCACCACCCGTGGTGCCGACGGTGGCGAGCTGGCCCTTGCCCGCCTCACCGACGGCCTTGGGGTTGGGGCTCGACCCGCATCCGCCCTGACGGTAGTTGGCCGCACCGTTCATGACGACGATCGGCTTGCCGGCCTTGTCGGTGTAGGAGAGGGATGTGTCCTTCTCGATGACGTTCCACTTGTCGGCCTTGGCGGGCACGTCGTAGCGGAAGTGGTGCTTCTCGGAGGTCTGCGTCTGCCACCCCGCGACCACCGGTCCGCGACCCGACGGCTTCTTCGGGGAACCGGGCGCGGACGACTCCGCCGAAGGGGCCTTCGACTGCGAGGCGCCCTTGTCCTTGTCTTTGCCCTTGCCCTTGGAGGAGGAGTCGGTGTCTTCGTTGCACGCGCTCAGAGTGAGGGCTACGCCGATGCCGAGGGCTGCGATCAGGGTCTTCTTCATACGTCGGGAGGTCGTCCGGGTGGACGTCTGGTGCTCGGCGTTTCGCTCGAGGATCTTTGACTGAGGCATGACCGAAACTCTAGGTGACCTGCGCTTCCGTCCTTCGCCCAGGTGCAGGTCCATTGCGAGACGGATACCGGCTCGTGACAACGGAACGGCCCGGCGGAGCCTACGCGTGAGTGGGGAGCGCGGCGGCAGCGGTGCCGCCGCGACGGCCCTCCGCCCGCTGCCCGCCGCCGGATTCCGCTTCCGACGGGGTGAACGCTCCCGCCCGGGCCGCCAGATACGCCGCCTCGGCGCTCGTGTGCACCAGACGGGCGTCGACGGTGCCGCGCAGGATGAGGATGCGGTAGTAGAACGGGGCGCTGAGGGCTTCGATGACCTCTCTGGCGTCGGGCTCCACGGTGAGTTCGCCGCGCGCGACGGCACGGTGCACGAGCTGGGTGACATGCTCGATCCGGGCGGTGAACGCGCCCCGCACGATATCCGCGATACGCGGATCGTGCGCGGCCGCCACCACGACCCCTTCGATGAGGTGCCGATTGCGGGGTGTGGCGTGGAACTCGGCGATGTTCTCGGCCAGTTCCCGCAGGTCCTGGCGGAGGTCACCGGAGTCGGGGATGGGAATCGTGGTCCCCTGCTGGGCCAGCAGATCACCGATGACACCCTCGACGGTGCGCCAGCGGCGCCGGATCGTCGACACATGCACGCCGGAGCGCGCTGCCAGCTTGTCGAGGGTGAGCGCGCCGATGCCCGCCCCGTCGAGCTCGTCCAGGGCAGCCGTGAGGACGGCGGTACGGGTACGGGCGGTCCGCCCGCCGGGGCGGGTCGAGCCGTGTGGTGGTCGCTCAGTCATCATCGGTGCCCAACGTACACAACATGTTCACCCCCGGCCCCGGCCCCTCCACGGCTTCGGCGGATATGCGCGATGCGGTGGGCGCGGCGGTGCGGCGGTGCGGGGGTGCGAAGGGCGGCGGTCAGCCGGTGCGGTCGGCGGTGGGCTCGGGCACGCCGGCCCACCCGCCACCCCGCTACGGCGTGAGACTCGGCTGGTCCGCGACCCAGAGCCACGACCCGTCGGGCTGGCGACGGGCGATCTCGACGGATACGTCGTCGTTGGTCTGTGTGGCCGCCGTCATGGCCAGATCGCCGGTCACCAGTGGCGGGTGCTGCCTGCCCGGGGAGAGCACCGGTGCGGCCGCCACGAACTGCTCGAATACCTTGCGGATCTCCGCATGGCCGGTCGCGAGGTTGCCCGGCGGGAAGGCCAGCACGGCGCTCGGCTCGTACAACGCCACCAGTCCGTCGACATCGCCCGCATTGGCGCGCTCGATGAAGTACCTGCCCAGGTCGTTCGGCTCAGTGGCTGCTTTGTTGTGTGTCATGCCGAGAAGCCTCGCAATGAATACACGACATCCTATGTCGCGTATTCCGATAGGGTTTTCGTATGCGCGCCGACCGGTTGGTATCGCTGGTACTGCTGCTGCGACAGCACGGTCGGCTGTCCGCGACCGCGCTGGCTCGCGAGTTGGAGGTGTCCACCCGCACCGTGCTGCGTGACATCGAGGCGCTGTCCGCCGCTGGTGTCCCGGTCTACGCCGAACGCGGTCGGCACGGCGGCTTCGCGTTGCTGCCCGGTTTCCAGACCGAGCTCACCGGGCTCAATCACGACGAGGCACTCGCCCTGCTGGTCGCCGGATCGCGGCGCGGCGCGCAGGTATTCGGACTCGGCTCGGCGCTCGCGTCCGCGATGCGCAAGGTGGTCGACGCGCTGCCCGAGAGCTATCGGGCCACCGCGGCCGGTGCGGCTCGGCGATTGCTCATCGACCCGGACACCGACCTGCTCTCGCGTCGCCGGGTCGTGGAGGAGGTGCCGGACGCCATCGTGGCCGAGGTCCGGCGCGCGGTGTTCGCCGGACACAGGCTGCGCATCCACTACGCGGCCGTGGACCAGATCCCGAAGTGGCGCACGGTGGACCCGATCGGCCTGGTCACCGTGCGGGACCAGGGCTACTTGCTGGCCACGCGGTCCGGCGCGGACCGCACCTACCGGCTGTCCCGTGTCCTGGCCGCCGAGGAGCTCGCGGAACCGGCACAGCGACCGGACCGGGTCGATATGGACCGCGCCTGGCAGGAGCGCAGCACACGGTTCCGGACCGGCGGTGACCAGGTCACCGTGGTGGTCCGGATGACCCCGGCGCGGCGGGATGACCTGGTGGGCACCGCGCTGGCCGTCCTCGCCGAGGAAACCGACGCGGATGGCCGGCTACGGCTGGAGGTGACCTTCCAGGACTCGCGACATGCCGAATGGGCAATGTGGCACCTCGGTACGGACGCGGAAGCCCTGGACCCCCGGTGGTTGCGCGACTCCCTGCGCGACCGCGCCGCCGCCATCGCCTCGCATTACGGAGTGTCATCCTGAGGAACGGACCCCGCCCCGCCCGCACCCCTCATGCGCCGGCGCGCTCGGCCAGGTACGCCGGCCAGCTTCCGTACGCCGTGATGTCCGTCCCCGCTTCCGCCGCCGCCGGATCCGTGTGGAAGCCCAGCACCCAGCTCCCGTCGGCGAGTTCGAGGCGGCCCAGGAACATGGGCGCGGGGAGGGCGGCGAGGAAGTGGCCGAGGGCGGCGGGGGAGAGGGTCCACCGTTCTCCGGTGATCGCCGCGCCGTCCGGTGGGGGCACCCGGAGGAGGCCCGGCTTGGGCGGGGTGGTGTCCAAGGCGATGAGACGGTGGACGGGGGCCGTGCGGATCTCCCCGCGGAAGCGGGCCCCGGCGTCCGTGAGCTGGTGGTTGAGGGGCTGGTGGCGCAGATGTGCGCCGAAGACGGCCAGGTCGACACCGTTGCCGGGGTAGGGGGCCGGGGCCTGTTCTGCGGTCAGGAGGGCCGCGATATCGATGGCCACCTGGTCCTCGAAGGCCCGGGTGATGACGCTGACACCGAACGGGCTGCCGTCCGCCTCGCCCGCGGGGGCCGCCACGGCGGCCAGGTCGACAAGGTTGACGAAGTTGGTGTAGGTGCCCAGACGGGCGTTGATGGCCACCGGGTCGGCCTGTACGGCGGCGATGTCCGGGTGTTCGGTGGTGGTCGGCAGGAGCAGCGCGTCGAAACCGGAGAGGATGCGGCGGGCCGTCGCCCGGTAGCCGTCCAGGCGCTCCAGATCGTCGACGAGCGCGTGGGCGGGGAGACCGGCGGCGGCCAGGATGATGGCGCCGACCGTGGGGTCCGCCGCCGTGGGATCCTGGGCGATGAAATCGCCCACGGCCGCGTACCGTTCGGCCACCAGCGCCCCGTCGTACAGCAGCTTCGCGGCCTCCAGCAGCGGACTGACGTCGATCACCGCGGTGTGCGCGCCCGCGTGTTCCAGCCGTTCGACCGTCTCGTGGAAGGCGGCGCGGGCCTGGTCCGAAAGGGGCGCGAGGTCCTCGTCGCGGGGGACGGCGACGCGCGGGTTCGGCGGCGCGGACAGCCGTACGTCGTCCGGCCAGGCCCGGCCGCGCGGATCGGCCTCGTCCGGGCCGGTCATCTGCGCCAGCGCCCGCTGTGCCTCGGTGAGGGTGCGGGCGAAGACGGTCACCGCGTCGTACGAGCGGGCGGCGGGCACCACACCGCTGGTGGGGACAAGACCGAGGGTGGGTTTGACGCCGACGATGCCGTTGAGCGCGGCGGGGACCCGGCCCGAGCCGGCGGTGTCGGTGCCCAGCGCCACATCGGCGATGCCGAGCGCCACCGCGACCGCGGAACCCGAGCTGGAACCGCCGGAGACCTTCTCGGGGCGCAGGGCGTTGCGGACCGGGCCGTGCGGGCTGCGGGTGCCGACCAGTCCGGTGGCGAACTGGTCCATGTTGGTCTTGCCGAGCACGATCGCGCCCGAGGCCACCAGCCGCAGCACGGCGGACGCGGAGACATCGGGGGTGTAGGCGTACGCGGGACACGCGGCCGTCGTGGGGAGCCCGGCGACGTCGATGTTGTCCTTGACCGCCACCAGCGTTCCGGCGAGGGGCAGTTCCTCCCCGGCGGCGATACGGGCGTCCAGCGCACGGGCCTCGGCCAGGACGGCCGACTCCTCACGCAGCGAGATCCACACCTCCGGTCGGTCGGTCTCGGCGATGCGCCGGTAGGCGGCGGCGACGCGCTCCGCGCAGCGGGGCGGGGACGGGATCCGGTTCATGCGGCTTCTTCCCTCACGAGGACGGCCAGCGGGGTGCCGGCGTCGATCTGCTGTCCGGCGGTGACGAGTATGTCGGTGACGGTGCCCGGGGCCGGGGCACGCACCACGACCTCCATCTTCATGGCCTCCAGGACGACGAGTGGCTGGCCCGCCTCGACCGTGGCGCCGGGGCCCGCCTCCACCTTCCACACACTGGAGCTCAGTGGCGCCTCGACCAGGCGGGAGCCCGGTGGCGCGGCGACGGGGGCGAGGGCCGGGGCCGGAGCGGCGGCCGGGCGTTCGGTGAGTTCCCCGGACGCCTCCCAGGCGCGGCGTTCCGCGGTGAAGGCGGCGGACTGGCGGGTGCGGAAGGCGGCGATGTCCTCGGCGTTCTCCCGCAGGAAGCGCTCATGCTCGGCGAGGGAGAAGGTACCGGGCCGGATGTCGAGTCCGGTGCGGCCGGAGGCCAGGTCGGCGCGGATGTCGAGGAGTTCGTCGGATGAGACGGGGTGCCAGATGACACGGTCGAAGAAGCGCAGGAGCCAGGGTGTGCCGTCGGCGAACGAGCGGTGCGGGCGAAGCCCGCCCCAGATGGGCACCGTGCGGCCGATGAGCTGGTACCCACCGGGGCTTTCCATCCCGTAGACACACAGGTAGGAGCCGCCGATTCCGACGCCCGCCTCGGCGGTCCACGTCCTGGCCGGGTTGTACTTGGTGGTCACCAGGCGGTGGCGTGGATCGAGCGGGGTGGCGGCCGGGGCGCCGAGGTAGACGTCGCCCAGGCCGAGGACGAGGTATTCGGCGTCGAAGACGGTGCGCCGTACGTCGTCCGCCGATTCCAGGCCGTTGATACGGCGGATGAACTCGATGTTGGACGGGTTCCAGGGGGCGTCGTCCCGTACGGACGCCGCGTAGCGCGCGATCGCCTCTTCCACGGTCGGGTCGTCCCAGGACAGCGGGAGGTGAACGGCCCGGCTGGGGACGGTGAGGTCCTGGGCGGCCGGGAGGTGGTCCTCGGCCTCCTGGAGCAGGGCGAGGAGGGTGCGCAGCGGCAGTACGCCGGGGTCGGTGTGCAGGTGCAGGGAGCGTACGCCGGGGGTGATGTCGACCAGACCCGGCGGGCGATGCTCCGTCAGATGGCGTGCCAGGGCGTGTACGCGCATACGCAGGGCCAGGTCGAGCGTCATGGGTCCGTACTCGACGAGGATGTTGTCATCGGCGCCGCGCCGGTAGGTCACCTCCGGTGTGGTGTCGGTGGCGGCGCGGCGGGCCAGGACCCCGTCGTCACCGTCCGCGCCGTCGGTGGCGAGGGTGAGCAGGGCCGGTGCGCGGCGCAGTGCGTCGGCCGTGGCCTCGGTGACGGGGGCGAAGCGGACGGTGTCGCCGGGGCGCAGCTGACCGGCCTTCCACCGCTCGGCGCTGACGATGGTGACGGGGCAGGCGAAGCCGCCCAGGCTCGGTCCGTCGGGGCCGAGTACGGCGGGGGTGTCGCCGGTGAGGTTGACGGCTCCGACGGAGTACGCGGTGTCGTGGACGTTGGAGGGGTGGAGTCCGGCCTCGCCGCCGTCCCGGCGTGCCCAGGCGGGTTGGGGGCCGATCAGCCGGACGCCGGTGCGTGCCGACTGGGCGGAGACCTTCCACTCGGCCGTGTACAGGGTGGCCAGGCCCTCACGGGTGAGGAAGTCCGGTGCGGCGTGCGGTCCCTCGCTCACCGCGATCCGCCACTCGGTGGTGCAGTGCGGTCGGGCGCGGACCGGTACGGGTGCGGGCGCGGGGGCGTCGCCGTCGTGTGCGGCGGGGCGCAGCACATCGCCGGTGCGCAGGGCGCGGCCCGCGTGACCGCCGAAGCCGCCGAGGGTGAAGGTGGCGGCGCTGCCGAGGTACGCGGGTACGTCGAGGCCGCCGCGGAGGAGGATGTACGTGCGCATCCCGGGTCCGTCGGCCGTGCCGACCTCCAGCAGCGCTCCGGCGGGTATCTCCAGCGGTTCCCACTGGGCCGCCGGGACACCGTCGACCGTGACGGGTGCGGGGGCGCCGGTGACGCAGACGACGGCCGGGTGGGAGAAGCGCAGGGCGGGGCCGTCGAGGGTGCACTCCAGGCCGGGCGCGCCCTCGGGGTTGCCGAGCGCGGTGTTTCCCAGGCGGAAGGAGCGGTCGTCCATCGGGCCGCTGGGCGGGATGCCGACCTCCCAGTAGGAGATCCGGCCCGGCCAGTCCTGGACGGTGGTCAGGGTGCCGGGCCGCTCCACGTCCACGCGTGCGCGGCCGTCGGTGACGTCGGCGAGGGTGGCGGTGGTGTGCCGTGCCGTGACCACGGACGGGTGGCGGCAAGCGGCCCGGAGCAGGCCGAGGTTGGTCTCGACCCCGTCGATCCGGGTGCGGGAGAGGGCGTGGTCGAGGCGGGACAGGGCCTCGGCCCGGGTCGGACCGGTGGCGATGACCTTGGCGAGCATCGGGTCGTAGGCGGTGGACACCTCCTGGCCGGTCTCCACCCAGCTGTCCACGCGGACGTCGTCGGGGAATTCGACCCGGGTGAGGAGCCCGGCGCTGGGCCGGTGGTCACGGGCCGGGTCCTCGGCGTAGAGGCGGGCCTCGACGGCGTGGCCGTGGCGAGGGGGACCGTCGTCGGGGAGCCCGTCGAGGAATCCGGTCTCGCCGCGGGCCAGCCGCAGCATCCAGCCGACCAGGTCGACACCAGTGGTCTCCTCGGTGACCGGGTGCTCGACCTGGAGACGGGTGTTGACCTCCAGGAAGGAAGCCTCCTCGCGGTCGGCGTCGTACACGAATTCCACCGTACCGGCGGACCGGTAGCCGACCGAGGCGCACAACGCCCGTGCACTGAGGTGCAGTTGGGACCGGAGCGCGGACGGCAGACCGGGAGCCGGAGCCTCTTCCAGGACCTTCTGGTTGCGGCGCTGGAGCGAGCAGTCGCGGTCGCCGAGGCTGACCACCCGGCCGGTGCCGTCGCCGAAGACCTGCACCTCGACGTGGCGGGCGTGGGTCACATACCGCTCCAGGAAGACCCCGCCGTCGCCGAAGCTGCCCCGCGCCAGCCGCGTCACCCGGGCGAATGCCTCGCGCAGCTCCGCCGGACCGGTACACGCCTGCATCCCGATACCGCCACCGCCGCCGGTCGCCTTGAGCATCACCGGATAGCCGATCTCCTCGGCCGCGCGCAGCGCGTCCCCGGCGTCCGCCAGCAGCCCGCTGCCGGGCAGCAGCGGCACCCCGGCGTCCAGCGCGGCGGCACGGGCGGTGTGTTTGGCGCCGAACACCTCCAGCTGGGCGGGTGTGGGGCCGGCGAAGACGAGCCCGGCCTCCTCCACGGCGGTGGCGAAGGCGGCGTTCTCCGACAGGAAGCCATAGCCGGGGTGAACCGCTCCGGCACCGGTGGACAGGGCGGCGTCCAGCACCCTGTCGGCCCGCAGATAGCTGTCGGCGGCGGGCGCCGGGCCGAGGTGTACCACCTCGTCGGCCATCCGGACGTGGGGTGCGCCGCGATCGGCGTCGGAGTACACCGCCACCGTCCGCAGACCGAGGGTGTGCGCGGCGCGGATGACACGGCAGGCGATCTCTCCGCGGTTGGCGATGAGCAGGGTGTCGAACACGGCGGCTCCTCCGGGGCAGGGCAGGGCGAGGTGGGGTGGGGTGCGGGGTGGCGCGGCGCCGGACGGCGGGGGCTACGCGGCGGGCGGCTGGGCGGGCAGCACGTGGTCACCGGCCCGGTCGGTGCTCAGGCACAGGGAGCACACCACCGCCCGGTGCGTCCGGCAGGCGGTCAGGTCCGGGCGCTCGTACGACTGGTGGCACACATGGCAGTCGTAGGTGATCGCGCTCGGGTTGCCGTCGGTGTCCAGGAGGGGTTCGTCGATGCCGTCGTCGGTGCGCCGCAGGTAGTACCTGCCCCGGGTGACGACCGCCATCAGCGGGGTGAGGACGAAGGCGATCAGGGCCGCCGCGACGGGCGAGTACGGCTGGAGGGTGTCGCCGAGCAGGCGGAAGTACACGGCGATGGAGAGGCCCGAGGCGGCCATGAACGCCACCACACCCACCGGGTTGACCGCGTAGAGCATCCCCCGGCGGAACTCGGGCGCGTGCGGGGAGAGTTTGAGCAGGTACTTGTTGACCAGGATGTCGGTGGCCACGGTCACCACCCAGGCGATCGCGCAGTTGGAGTAGAAGCCCAGGATGTCGTTGAGAAAGCTGAACATGTCGGCTTCCATCAGCACCAGCGCGAAGCCCAGGTTGACCAGCACGAACACCATACGGCCGGGGTAGCGGCCGGTGACCCGGGTGAAGGAGTTGGTCCAGGCGAGCGAACCGGAGTAGGCGTTCGTCACATTGATCTTGATCTGGCTGATCACGACCAGAACCACCGCCAGCGGGATCACCAGCCACGACGGCATCATCGTGTCGAAGGCGCCACGGAACTGCTGGATCGGCTCGGGAGCGGCGGCCGGTCCGACCTCGGCCAGGACGTAGACGGCGAGGAAGACACCGATGGCCTGCTTGAGCGCCCCGAGCACCACCCAGCCCGGACCCGCCGTGATCACGGCGGTCCACCAGGCGCGCTTGTTCGCCGCGGTCTTGGGCGGCATGAAGCGCAGATAGTCGATCTGCTCACCGATCTGCGCGATGAGGGACAGACAGACGCCCGCGCCGAGGAGGACGGAGGCCGGATCGAGTGCGCCGTCGCCGTCCGTGCCTGCGTAGGCGAGGAAGCGGTCGACGCTGCCGGGGTCCGTGACGACCAGGTACAGCAGCGGGGCCACCATCAGCAGCAGCCAGACGGGCGTGGTCCACACCTGGAGTTTGCTGAGTGCCTTCATACCGTAGATGACCAGGGGGATCACCATCAGCGTGGAGACCAGATAGCCCAGCCACAGCGGCAGTCCGAGGCCGAGTCTGAGCCCCTGCGCCATGATGGA
The DNA here is from genome assembly GCF_024295805.1 of Streptomyces cucumeris. Lineage (GTDB taxonomy): Bacteria > Actinomycetota > Actinomycetes > Streptomycetales > Streptomycetaceae > Streptomyces > Streptomyces cucumeris. Next base: position 96,613 of record NZ_JANCLX010000031.1, on the reverse strand, counting down.
CCCTTCGAGGGCGAAGAAGATGAAGGTGAAGCTGGCGAAGATGACGCTGGTGAGCACCGAGCCGTAGTAGCCGAAGCCGGAGCCGCGAGTGATCAGGTCGAGGTCGATGTTGTAGCGGGCCGCGTAGTACGCGAGGGGGAAACCGGTGATGAAGATGACCACGGCGGCGACGGCGATGGCCACGAGCGCGTTGCCGGTGCCGTGGGCCAGGCCGATTCCGGCGCCGATGGAGAAGTCGGCCATGTAGGCGATACCGCCGAGCGCGGTGGTCGCCACGACCGCCGGTGTCCAGCGGCGGTAACTGCGCGGTGCGAAGCGGAGGGTGTAGTCCTCCAGTGTCTCCTTCACCGCCTGGTCGGTCCGCGGGGATCCGGAGGGGATTGCCGATGAGGTGTCGTCCTGCGTTGTCAGCCGTGGCTCGGTGGTGCTCATACCACGCCTCCTCGGGAGTGCGGTGGGTGGTGCCGGATGTGCCGTGCGGGCGGCCGGTTCCCCGTGTGGCGTCGTCGGCAGGACGGGGGATCTTCTGGGGGGTGATCCGGAGAAGGGGAGGAAGCGGAGGTCAGAGCCGGTCGGCGTGGAGCGCCATCTGTGTCACGGCGCGCTGGGCGCGTTCCATCACCACGGCCATCGAGTCACCGACATGCGCGTGCAGCGCCCGGTATCCCTCGTCGAGGCGGCCGTCACGGACGAGTTCCATGATCTCGATGTGTTCGGTGATGGTGGTCTCCACCCGGTCCCGGGTGAGGAAGTCGTACATCCGCACCCGGCGGATGCGTTCGCCGACCGCCACGAGCGCCTCGGTCAGGGCGGGGTTGCCGGAGGCGCGGGACAGCTCGGCGTGGAACCGCTCGTCCTGGACCACGAAGCGCGGGTCGGGGGCCGGGGGAGCGGCGCGCATCGCGTACCAGCGCTCCAACTCGGCGGCGAGGAGGGCCGGATCGTGCTGTACGGAGGGGTCCTCGATCGCCCGGGCGACCCCTCTCAGCTCCAGGGTGACCCGGAGCTCGTAGAGGTCCTTGAGCCGGCCGAGGTTGGGCACGGTGGCGAAGAAGCCGCCGTCCCCGCGCTCGATCAGCCCGTCGGCGTGCAGCCGGGCCAGCGCTTCGCGCACCGGTGTCCGGGACACCCCGAACCGCGCGGCCAGCCGCAGTTCCGCCAGTGCTTCGCGCGGTCCGAACTCGCCGTTCAGGACGGCGTTCCGCAGCGTCGCGTAGACCGTCCCACCGAGCGAGGACGCGGGTCGGGCCTCCGGTGCGGAGGCGGTGTCCAGCCGCGTATACAGCTCTGCATCCATGGGCGGATACGCTAGGAACGGCGTGTTTCCCTCAGGGCCGCGCTCCTGTGAAGGGCTCGTTTCGGAGACCTCACCGCGCCCGACGGATGCCGCGCGCACGGCGGAAGGCCGCCACCCCGAGGGGCGACGGCCGGTACACGGGGGCTGCCGGTCAGCTGTGGAAGCGGGTGGTCTCCGACAGCTCGGCGCGCGGCATGCGGACCTCGTTCCTCGGGGAGGACTCGTCGGCGTAGCCGAAGGAGATCCCGAATATGAGCTTGTTGTCGCTGATGCCGAGGGTTTCGCGGATGGTGTCGCAGAAGAAGCCCAGGGACGCCTGCGGGCAGCTCGCGACACCGTGGGCGGCCATGGCGAGCATCAGCGTCTGGGCGTAGATCCCGGTGTCATTGGCCATCCGCTCCTCCGCGTTGGGCGGCATGAACATCAGCGCCACGTGCGGGGCGCCGAAGAACCGCAGATTGTCGCGGAGGATGACATGACGTCCCTCGTGGTCATCCCGCGCGATCCCCATCGCGCCGTACATCCGGGCGCCCATGTCCCGGCGCCACCGGTCGCTGTTCCCGGAGTACATCTCGTCGCTGTAGGGGAAGTCGAAGGTGAACTTGTTCTCCTCCTTCGCGGTGAGCAGGGACTTGCTCAGCCGGTCGCGGGTGCCACCGCTCACCACCTCGACCAGCCACGGCTGGGTGTTGGACGAGGAGGGCGCGGCCCCGGCCAGCGAGAAGATGTCATGCAGGGTCTGCTCGGGGACGGGGTCCGGGAGGAACGCCCGGGTGGCACGCCGACCGCGGATCAACTGCTCGGCGTAGGCGGACATCTGCGGGGTGGCGGACATGCGCATCACTTCCTTGGGGTCATGACGAGAGTCGGTGGAGAGACCGGGCGGCATGGCGCGTGTCCCGAGGGGTGTCCCGGCTGTCCACCGGACGGCACCCCGCCGCGCTGCCTGCCCGCAGCAACTCTCGCCGCGCTCCCTTCCGGCCCGGTGAGTAATCCCTACTCACCCCGGGGACGGAGGCGGCCCCGTCGGTCTGCTCGGCGCACTGCACCGTACCGGAGGAAGCGAACCGACGCACCCGTTCCGGCAGTGAGTAATCGTTACTCATCTTCCGGCGGGCCATGCCCGCGTCCGGTTCCGGTCCGGCGTCGACCGGCTACGTTGGGTGAGGATCGTCAACGCCCTGATCAGGCAGGACTTACCGTCCCCGGACCCTTGGAACAGAGGTGCTGGTGTGGGTATCGAAGAGAGTCTCCCGAGCGGTTTCGCCCTCACGACCGTCGAAGCCATCGCGGGAGCGGCGCGCAAGTCGTCGATGTTCCCCGCGGTTTTCGGCCTGGCGTGCTGTGCGATGGAAGTGATGGCGACCGGGGGCGCCAGACACGATCTGTCGCGGTGGGGGATGGAGTACTGGCGCGGGCCGAGACAGGCGGATCTCATGATCGTGTCGGGGCGGGTCAGCCAGAAGATGGCTCCCGTGCTGCGCCGTGTGTACGACCAGATGCCCAACCCCAAGTGGGTGATCGCCATGGGGGTGTGTGCGTCCTCGGGCGGGATGTTCAACAACTACGCGGTGGTGCAGGGGGTCGATCACATCGTCCCGGTGGACATCTATCTGCCGGGGTGTCCGCCCCGCCCGCAGATGCTCATGGACGCCGTCGTCAAGCTGCATGAGCAGGTCCGGTCCGCGGCGCTCGGGGTGAACCGTGAGGTGGCGGCGCGCGTGGCGGAGGAAGCGGCGCTCCGCGCCCGTCCCGTCATCGACGTACCGCTGCTGCCGAGCGATCCCCGGACGCCGGGGGACGTCCGGGGATCCGCGTGAGGGCGTCCTCCGCGGGGTGGTGAACGCCGGTTCGGTGAGGGCCGGTTCGGCGGGCGGCCGCCCCCCCCCCGCCCCCGCCCCGCCGGGCGGCCGCCGCGCCCCCCCCCGCGAGAGGGCCG
>NZ_JANCLX010000031.1:37917-93367 GCF_024295805.1 Streptomyces cucumeris | reverse complement strand
GGGGGGCGGGGGGGGGCGGGGGGGGGGGGGGCCGGGGGGGGGGGGGGGCCGGGGGGTGGGGGGGGGGGGGGGGGGGGGGCCCCCCCCCCCCCCGGCGAGGCCGACTCGGCGGGCGCCGGCTCAGCGCACGCTCTTGATCGGCAGGACGGCCGCCGCGCCGATGATCGCGAGCACGACACCGGCACCGAAGAGTGACCGGTAGCCGCCCAGTGCGCTGATCAGCCCCGCGGCGACGACGGGGGCCACCGCCTGGGCGCCGTTGTTCGCGATGCTGAGGAGACCCATGTCCTTGCCGTTGTCCTCGGCGTTGGGCAGGACCAGGGTCATCAGGGCCTGGTCCACCGCCGCGTAGCAGCCGAAGCCCAGACCGGCGATGGCGTAGAACACGTACATCGCGGTGACGGTGGGCCAGAACAGGGGCGCCAGACCGGCGGTCGCGATGGTGAGCGAGGAGATCAGCACGAACACCTTGCGGCGGCCCAGCCGGTCGGACAGCGCGCCGGAGGGGATCGTGCCGATGATGACGCCCACCACCAGTACCAGGTTCAGGGCGGGGCTGAGCTCCGCGGCCTCGTCCAGGGACATGCCCACATAGTCCTGGAGGATGTAGAGCTGGTAGGTGAGGATCGCGTTGAATCCGAGGACCATCGCCGTGCGGGCGACGAACGCCCAGGCGAAGTCGGGGTACCGGCGGGGGCTCACCCAGAAGCCGCGGAGGAAGCGCCCCAGGTGGAACGGGGACCGCGGTTCACCCGCGCTGGAGCGGTCACCGGACAGCAGCGCGAACGACACGGCCGCGGCCACCAGACCCACCGCGATCACCGTGTAGCCGGCCGGGATCCGGGAGACGAACGCCGCGGCCACCAGCGTGCCCCCGACCGCACCCGCGAACCCGGCCAGCCCCATCAGGGCGGAGACGAAGCCGCGCTTCTCCGGGGGTGTCCGGTCCGGCACCAGCGCGTTGACCGGTGCGATCAGCACATTGAGGAACATCTTCGTCAGCGCCCAGAACAACGCGATCCACACCAGCGCGCCCAGGGTGCCGAGCGCCAGCAGGGACACCGCGCTGCCCAGCCCACCGGCGATCACCCAGGGCGTACGCCGCCCCCAGCGGCTGCGGGTACGGTCCGACAGCGCACCGGCGATGGGGTTGGCGAAGACGGTGACGGCCGCACCGACCGCGGTCACCATGGCCAGCGCGCCGACCTTGCCGTCGGGGGTGATCTCGGCGATCTGTTTCGGTATCAGGATCCCCAGCGCGCCCCCCAGACAGACGTTGTACATGAGGGTGACACTGACGACGGACGTCATCACTCCGCCGTAACGGATCTTCGGTGGTTTCCCCGTGTCCGCCGGGGCGACCGTGACGTTCATGGAACGACTCCCTGTGGGTCTAGGAGTGGCCGCGCCGCCGGGCGGTGTGCGCAGCCCTCATCACAGCCGCGCGCCGGGTGGCCGGTGTGTGCCGCCCGTCCTGGCGGACGCACACCGGCCCGGTGGGAAGGGCACCAGGGAAGGCGATTCCACAGCGGTCGCGGAGGCGAGGAGTTGAGAGCGAGGAGTGAAGAGGTGTCGATCGGTGGGACACGACGCGTCCCGTGGCCCGGGAAGGGGTGGGTGCGCGTGGACGGATACGCCGTGGGCGTCCCTGCGGTGGGTGACGGCCTGATCGACAGGCTCCCGCTGCGCAAAGTGTTACCGGCCACGAGCGTATGTGTCCAGGTTGCGGAAATAGTGGCGGCGGTCACATTGCGTGGACCGGGTGTGGTGGTGTCAGGACCGGGCCGCCACCGGTCCGCGCGGCCGGTGTTTCCGGCCCGGCACCCGGCCGACCCAGTGGTTCTACGGATGCGGCCGTGTCCGGCCCCGGCCTTTGATGGCGTCGGACCGGCGGTGCCGCCCGGGTGACGGTGGCGCGGTCGGCCCGAGGAACAGATGCGCCACTCTTCATTCCGCCCGCGCCGCACCGGTGCGGGGCCCGCACCGGAGGAGACGTCCCGGCCGCCGTCCGGTCCAGAGCCGCGAGAAGGATGACCGATGTCCACGACGCAACCGATCGGCCGCATCATCAGGGAACTGGCCGAGCGGGATCCACAGCGCCCCGCCGTCACCTGTGGCGCGCGGACCCTGACCCGGGAGGAGCTCGACCGCGGCAGCAACCGGCTCGCCCGCGCCTACGCGGAACTCGGAGTGGAGCAGGGTGACTTCGTCACCATCGCGCTGCCGAACTCCATCGAGTTCTTCCTCGCCACCGTCGCCGTGTGGAAACTCGGTGCCGTGCCGCAACCGGTCTCCTGGCGGCTGCCGGCCCGTGAGCGGCGGGAGATCGTGGAGCTGGCGGGCTCTACGCTGGTGGTCGGGGATCTGGACCCCGCCGACCACCCCGGCGTCGCTCATGTCCCCGCCGGTTTCCTGCCGCCCCCGGGACTGGACGACGGCCCGCTGCCCGAACGGATCTCCCCCTCCTGGAAGGCTCCGACCTCGGGCGGCAGCACCGGACGCCCCAAGATCATCGTCGATGGCCACGACGGTGACATCGACCTCGCCCAGGCCCGCGCGATGCTGATGGAGCCCGACGACTGCCAGCTGGTCCCGGGCCCGCTCTACCACAACGCGCCTTTCACCTTCTCCAGCCTGGGCCTGTTCATGGGCCACCATCTGGTGGTGCTGCCCCGCTTCGACGCCATCGAGGCCATGGACGCCATCCGCACCCATGCCGTGTCGTGGATGGTGGTGGTGCCGACCATGATGCAGCGCATCTGGCGCGCGGAGCAGGAGCAGCCGGGACGCTTCGACGGCTCCTCCCTGAGGGTGATGCTGCACTCCGCGGCGGCCTGCCCGCCGTGGGTGAAGGAGGCGTGGATCGAGCTGATCGGCCCCGAGCGGCTGTGGGAGATGTACTCCGGTACGGAGGCCCAGGCGATCGCCGCACTCAACGGCACCGAGTGGCTCGCACACCGGGGCTCGGTGGGCCGGGTGATGAGCGGCGAGATGACCGTGCTCGACCCCGACGGCACACCGGCCCCGCCGGGTGTGATCGGCGAGATCTTCATGCGGCCGCCCGAGGGCGACCCCGGCTACCGGTACATCGGGGCGAAGGCCCGTACCCACGGGGACTGGGAGTCCCTGGGCGACCTGGGCTGGATGGACGAGGACGGCTACCTCTACCTCAGCGACCGCCGCACCGACCTCATCGTCTCCGGCGGCGCCAACATCTACCCGGCACAGGTCGAAGCGGCCCTCAGCGAGCACCCCGCGGTGCAGACCAGCGCGGTCGTCGGACTTCCGGACGACGACCTCGGCCAGCGGGTCCACGCCGTCGTCCAGGCGGCCCCGGGAACCACCGTCGAGGAGCTCCTAGACCACCTGGCCGACCGGCTGGACCGGCACAAGATCCCCCGCTCCATCGAATTCACCGACGAGCCATTGCGCGACGACGCGGGCAAGACCCGTCGCGGAGCCATCCGCGACGCCGCCATCGAGGCCCTGCGAGGGACGGAACGGGTCTCCCCAGGGGACAGGAAGGGACCGCCGCATGCCTGAGAAGACCGTCAAAGCCGGTGAACTCCAGCTGTGGACCGAGGACTTCGGGGATCCCGCCGACCCCACCGTCCTGCTGATCGTGGGGGCCGACGCCCAGGCCGTGGGGTGGCCCGACAGCCTGTGCCACGGCCTGGCGGCGAGCGGGCGGCACGTCATCCGCTACGACCACCGCAACACCGGCAAGTCCACCCTGATCGACTACGACAAGAACCCCTACGACTGCCATGACCTGGCCCGCGACGCCCTGGCGGTCCTGGACGGCTACGGCGTCGACGCCGCGCATATCGTCGGTGGGTCCATGGGCGGTTTCATCGCCCAGCTCCTCGCGCTCGACCACCCGGACCGGGTGCGCTCGCTGACGCTGGTGGCGACCAGTTCGCGCCTGGCGGGCATCGTGCCCGCCCTCAGCGGTGAGGCGTCGTTCTTCTCCCCGCCCCCGCACGCCGACTACCTGGCGCATATGGCCCAGGTGGGGGCGGAGCTGACGGCGAGCCCGCCCGCCACCCGGGAGGAGCTCATCGAGGCCCGCTTCAGCGCCTACGCACCGCTGGCCGGAAGCACCGAATTCGACCTGGAGGAGTGCCGGGCCGTCCTCACCCACGAGTACGACCGCGCGACGAACCCCTGGCACCCGGACGCCAGTCAGCACGCCATCCACGCCACCGCGGCCGTCGGTGACCTCGCGCCCCGGCTGCGTGCGCTGGACGTGCCCACCCTGGTCATCCACGGCACCGATGACCCGATCATCCCCGTGGAACACGGACGGGCCCTGGCCGCGACCGTGCCCGGAGCCACCGGGCTGTTCGTCGAGGGCTACGGCCACGTCTGCCCCAACGCCGCGGTCATCGAACAGCTTCGTGCCGCCATCGTGACCATCTCCGGAGGGGGCTGAACCGCCCGGCCCTGACACCGGGGCGGAGATAGGCGCGGGGAGCGCGGCGGCGCCCCCCGCGCCTGCTGCCGTTGGGGTGGAAGCCGGGAGACGCGGTGGCGTGGTGCGGACGGGTGCGGGCGAGGGGTTCCTAGGGTCGAGCGTCCGTCCAGAACAGATGGGTGTGTCATGAGCCGCTTCTCCACAAGACACCGACTGACCGCGCTGTCGGGCATCCTGACGCTGTGTACGGCGGGCGTCGCACCGGCGACCACGGCCTCGGCCGCGCCGCCCGACCCCGCACGGCGCGCCGTCCCCCTGTACGTCTCCGAGTACACCGACAACACGGTGCTGAGGGTCGCCACCGACGGCAGCGGCCAGACCACCGTTCCCACGACCGGTCTGACCCGCCCCACCGGTCTCGCGCTCGACACCGACGACAACCTCTTCATCTCCGACACCGGCAACAACCGCGTGGTGGAGGTCCCGGCCGGCGGCGGAGGCCAGACCACCGTTCCCACCGACGGTCTCAACCGCCCGCTCGGACTGGACCTCAACCCCGGCGGGGACCTCTTCATCGCGGACAGCTTCAACAACCGGGTGGTGCGGGTGCCCCCGGACGGTGGTCAGACCACCGTGCCCACCACCGGGCTGCTGCACCCCGACGGTCTGGCGCTCGCCGCCGACGGCGACCTGTTCATCGCCGACTTCGCCAACGACCGTGTGGTGGAGGTGTCCGCGGACGGCGGTGCCCAGCGGACCCTGCCCATCGTGGGCCTCTCCCAGCCCACCGGGCTCGCGTTCGACCGGGCCGGGAACCTGTATGTGTCCGACTCGGGCAACAACCGCGTGATCAGACTGCCCGCCCGCGGCGGCTCCCAGTGGACCGTCCCGGCGACCGGGCTGAGCAGTCCGCAGGGACTGGCCCTCGATGCGCGCGGCAACCTGTTCATCGCCGACTTCGGCAACGACCGGGTGGTGGAGGTCCCCGCGAACGGCGGCCCCCAGACCACCGTGCCCATCGATGGGCTGCACGCCCCCGTCGGACTGGCCATCCCGGTCGTGGATCACCACAAGCCCGCCCACCCCAAGCCCACCCGGCTCACCTCCACCCGGCTGACCGCTTCCCCGGCCACGGTGCGGCGGCAGCTGAACCCGCCCTCCCTCAGGGTCAGGGGACTGTCCGCCACCCTGACGACGGCGCAGGACGCCCCGCTGCGCGGCCAGTCCATCCGGTTCACCGATGCCTCCGGCAACCGGAGCCTGTGCACGGCGGTGACCGACACCCGGGGCACGGCACGGTGTGACGCCACCGTCCGCAATGTCACCCGCGCCCGCTACGACGAGCTGCGCCACCACGGCTACCGCGCCACCTTCACCGCCGTGTCGCCGTACAAGTCCAGCTCGGCCACCGCCCCCGTCCGCCCGGCACACCGCTTCTGACCAGCCCGGCCCCGACGTGGATGCGCGCCGCGCCCGCGCGCATCCACGTCACGGGTGTGCGCGGGCGAGAGGGGCGAATGGGGTCAGAGACCGTACTCGTCGGGGAGACGCATCGCGGGGCCGCCGACCTGGAGGCCGAGGGGGTGGGCGCGGCCCTTCGGCTCCTCCCACGCCTCCTGGCGGCCGAGCGCGGTGAGGTCGAGGTACGGGTAGCCGTTGTGGAACTCCTCGATGCCCCGGCCGAAGGTCGAGTAGGTGTGGAAGACCTCGTCCCCGACGCGCAGGAAGGCGCTGAGGCCGGGCCAGTCGCCGCGCATGCTCTCCGTCCACGGCGTTCCGGCTTCGGCGAGCTCGGCCTCGCCGCGGTGGAAGACCTGCACCGGGGCGACCCGTTCGTCGTTGGTGGCGTGGAAGTCGTAGTTGAAGTCACTGCCGTACGAGGAGTACCAGGGGAACGTCCACCCCATCCGTGCGCGGTACGCGGCCAGCTTCCCGTAGGGCGCGCGGGTCACCGCGACCAGGGTGGTGTTGCGGGCGTGGAGCTGCCTCGGGTTGCCGATGCCGTCGGCCGCTGACGAGCAGCTGGAGCAGCCGCTGTCGCGGGGGTGCTCGACGCCGTCGGCATCGATGTCGAAGGTCCACATGAAGTGGTGGACGACGAGCTGGGGCCGCCCCTCGAACAGGTCGAGCAGGCTCACCTCGCCGCCCGGCCCCTCGAAGGCGTACGGCTTGTCGACGCGGACCATGGGCAGGCGGCGCCGGGCCGCGTTGACCCGGTCATGAGCCCGGGTGAGCTCCTTCTCCTCGGTCAGCAGCTCCTTGCGGGCGGTGAGCCACTCCTCGCGCGACACCACCTCTGGCAGGTTCTCCCTGGTCGTCATCCCGGATCTCCCCGCTGCTCTCGGTTCCTCTTCGGGCGGTGCGGTCCTCCTCTCCAGCGTGCGCCCCACCCGGGCTCCGTGGCGTGTCGTGGCGCGGCACGGAGGGGCTGACGCGGCACTAAGGGGTGTCAGCGGAGCCGACCTGCTCCGCGGCCCAGCGGGCCCACTCCTCGTGCATGACGGACTGCCGCATCCCGTACTCCAGGACGATCCGGCCGTAGACCGACAGCGGGCCCTCGTCCCAGTCGACCGCCCCCTCGAGCTCCTGGAGGGCGCTGCGGCGCGCGGCGGCCCGGGACGCCTCGCTCTCGAGGTACGTGACGGCCTCCAGCCGGGTGAGCCGGCCGAGGAAGAACACGCGCAGCAGACTGTCGCTGCGGCGGGCCGGGGTGGGCGGGGTGCCGGTCAGCCATTGCCGCAGCTCGGCCTCGCCGGCCTCGGTGATGGCGTACTCCTTGCGGCCGCGCGGCCCCTCGGCCGTGACCGTCACCAGGCCCGCGTCGGAGAGCTTGCCGAGCTCGCCGTAGACCTGGCTCTGGGTGGCCGCCCACACGTTGGCCAAGGAGGTGTCGAACAGCTTCATCAGGTCATAGCCGCTGGCGGGGCGGTCGGCCAGCAGTCCCAGTACGGCATGGCGAAGACTCATGACCTCCACTTTACCTTCCAACATTGACACGTCAACGCTGGACCTTCTACTTTTGACATGTCGGATTGAGAACGTCGCCGTAAGGGGACGTGACACCTGAGCACCCCTGAGGAGCGGACATGACATACCTGCGCGGCTTCATCCCGTGGATCGCCTTCGCGGTGGTGTCCTCGCTGGGCTGGCAGTGGGGTGCGCTGGCGGGCCTGGTGATCGGGGCCGCGCTGCTGGTCCAGCAGCGCAGATCGGGCGTGGAGGCGGACGCCCTGGTGCTGGAGGGCAGCACGGTGATCTTCTTCGCGGCCCTGACCGCGCTCTCCTTCGCCCGCCCGCACAGCGCCCTGGAGCCCTATGACGGCGCGCTCGCCCTGGGCTGGCTGGCGCTGACCGCCTGGCTGACCGTCGCCGTGCGGCGCCCCTTCACCCTGGGCATAGCCCGCCGCCAGGCGCCGCGCGAAGTCTGGGGCACGCCGCTGTTCCGCCGGATCAATGTGGTGATCACCGCCGTCTGGGCCGCCGCCTTCACCCTCTCCGCCGCGGCCCTGATCGTGGTCCAGGCCGCGGACCTGGGCGGCACGGCCTCGACCGCCGTCCAGGTCGCCGGGTTCGTCCTGCCCGCCATGTTCACCGCCCACTACCCCGAGCGCGCCCGGGCCCGCGCCCTCCAGCAGACCGCGTCGCGATCCTGACGACGACAGATCGAAGATGTTCCGCCCGCCGGTGCTCGATGAGCACCGGCGGGCACGCGTGTTGACCGGCCATCAGATCTCATCCGTCGAGCAACTCGGCCATCGCGCCAGAGGAAGCGACTTTTGGGGATTCTTGTGATGCCGGAATCCGCGATGCGAGATGGCATCCAGAAGACATTGACGAGAACTGGACGCACTGCCATCCTTCTGGACGTGAGCCAATCCGAGAATTTCGCCGTGCGCCTGCACGTCGATCTGCGACGCCAGGCCAGCGCCATCTGTGCCGCCGGCCGCTGAGCCGTTCGCGCTCGCCTCTCTCACTCTTCTCTCTCACGCTCTTTCTCCCGCTCGGCATCTGACGGTTTCCGCTGCCCCATGAGCGTGTGAGTCCTGCTTTTCCGTTCCGCCTTCATGCCTTTTCCCGGTCATTCCCCCACGGGCTGCCGGGGAATGGCTCCGTGGCGATACAAGGACTCGCCCCCGCGGATTTCCGGATCGTGCCGTGCGGTGATTCGGCCTGCCCTTTCACATCCCCTTTCACAAGGACCCTCCTCATGCGCACAGCTACGTCCAGGCGACAATTCATGACCCTGCTCGGTGTCTCGGCCGCGGCGGTGAGCTGTGGCACGGCCGTGGGCGGCGGGTCCGGAAAGCAGACCAAGAAGCTCCGTTACCAGGGCTGGGCCGGCCAGGTCACCCTCCCCGAACTCGCCGAGGACCTGGGGTACCTGGACGATGTGAAACTGGACTGGGCCGGCAACACGATCAGCGGCCCCCAGGACATCCAGTCGGCGGCCACCGGGCAGATCGACTTCGGCGGGGCCTTCAACGGCGCCGTGGTCAAACTGGCCGCGAACGGTGCCCCCATCACCTCCGTCATCAGCTACTACGGCTCCGACAAGCGCGCCTACAACGGCTTCTACGTACTGGAGGACAGCCCGATCCGGTCGGCCCGCGACCTCATCGGGAAGAAGGTCGGGATGAACACCCTCGGGGCCCACTCCGAGGCCATGCTCGACATCTACCTCCAGCGCCACGGACTGTCCCAGGACGAGATCGACAAGGTGGAGCCCCTCGTGGTGCCGCCGGTCAACACCGAACAGTCCCTGCGGCAACACCAGATCCAGGTCGGTGTGCTCGGGGACATCCTGCGCGACAAGGCCGTGGCCAAGGGCGGGGTCCGGCCGCTGTTCACCGACTTCGAGCTCCTCGGGGCGTTCAGCGCCGGCACCTACGTGATGACCGACCGCTTCCTGCGGCAGAACCCCGACACCGCCAGGACTTTCGTGACCGGTGTGGCCCGTGCCATCGAGTGGGCGCGGAAGCGGCCGCGCGAGGAGGTCATCGCACGGATGACGGAGGTCGTGAAGAAGCGCGACCGCAAGGAGGACGCCACCCCGCTGAAGTATTGGAAGTCCTTCGGGGTCGCCGAGGCCGGCGGCCGGATCACCGACAAGCAACTCAAGCTGTGGATCGACTGGCTGGCGGAGCGCGGAGACATCAAGCGCGGCAAGGTCACGGCCTCCGGCCTCTACACCAACAAGTACAACGACTACCGCCCGACGGGCACCTCGTCCGGCTCCCCGGCCCCGTCCGCCACGAAGACCCGGAGCTGATCCCATGACCGCCAAAATCGCCTTCGAACAGGTCCGCAAGGTGTTCCCCGTACAGGGGCCGGGCGGCCGCCGGGCCACCGGGTTCACCGCCCTCGACGGGGTCGACCTGGAGATCTCCGCCGGTGAGTTCGTGGTCGTCGTCGGGCCCAGCGGATGCGGTAAGTCCACCCTGCTGGACCTGCTGGGCGGCCTCACCCGGCCCACGAGCGGACGGATCCTCCTGGACGGAGAACCGGTCACCGGCCCCGGACTCGACCGTGGCATCGTCTTCCAGCAGTACGCGCTGCTGCCCTGGCGCACCGCCCTGGGCAACGTCGAATTCGGACTGGAGGCCACCGGGGTTCCACGGCGCCGGCGCGCCGAACGGGCCCGGGAGTACCTGGACCTGGTGGGCCTGACCGGATTCGAGGACCGCCACCCGCACGAGCTGTCCGGTGGGATGCGCCAGCGCGTGGCGATCGCCCGCAGCCTCGCCTACGACCCCGATGTGCTGCTCATGGACGAGCCGTTCGCCGCGCTGGACGCCCAGACCCGGGAGCTGTTGCAGAACGAGCTGCTGCGGATCTGGGAGCGGACCGGCAAGACGGTGGTCTTCATCACCCATGGCATCGAGGAGGCGGTCTACCTCGGACAGCGGGTGGCCGTCCTCACCTCCCGGCCGGGGACGGTCAAGGAGGTCGTCCCGATCGCGCTCGACGCTCGCACCACGGCGGACGATGTGCGCTCCAGCCCGGAGTTCGCCCGCTACCGGCATGAGATCTGGAGCCTGCTGCACGACGAAGTGGCCCGCGCCCAGGAGCTGGAGAAGGAGAGTGTTCCCGTATGAGCCCCACCGGGACGACCACCGTCAAGGACCCCATCGCCCCCGTGGCGGACACCGCCCCGGACCGCGGCCCCGCCGGGCCACGCGCCCCGGAGAGCACACCGGTACCGGACACCGGGCCACCACGGACGGAACGGCTCTCCGCCGAGGCCCGCGCCGTCGCCCGACTGTTGCCCGGTCTGCTGGTGCGCGGTCTCACCAAGGCGGTGGCGATCGCCGCGCTGCTCGCCGTGTGGGAGGTCGCGCCCCGCGCCGGTCTGGTGGACCGCACCTTCCTGCCGCCCTTCCACGAGGTGGCCGTCGCCTGGTGGGAACTGCTGGCCGACGGCCAGCTCACGGACAACGCCCGGGCCAGTCTGACGCGTTCGTTCACCGGGTTCGGTCTCGCCGTCCTCATCGGCGTTCCGCTCGGACTGCTGATCGGCCGCTACCGGGTGGTCGCGGATCTGCTGGGCCCGCTGCTCGAAGTGTTCCGCAACACCGCGGCGCTGGCGCTGCTCCCGGTGTTCGTCCTGCTGCTGGGCATCGGGGAGACGTCCAAGATCTCTATCGTGCTCTACGCCTGCACCTGGCCGATCCTCCTCAACACCATCAGCGCGGTGCGCCAGGTGGATCCCACTCTGCTCAAACTGGCGAAGTCCATGGACCTCTCGGCGCCACGGCTGTTCCAGAAGGTGATCCTGCCCGCCTCCATACCCACGATCTTCACCGGCATCCGGCTGGCCGGAGCCTCCTCCATCCTGGTGCTGGTGGCGGCGGAGATGGTCGGCGCCAAGGAGGGGCTCGGCTACCTGATCAACGCCTCCCAGTACAACTTCGCCATCCCGCAGATGTACGCCGGGATCCTCACCATCTCCGTCATCGGCGTCGCTTTCAACCAGCTGCTCGTGACCGTGGAACGCAGGCTCAGCTCCTGGCGTGTCCCCGCGACCGGCTGATCGCCACCCCAGTCACCCCGTACGACGTCAGCAGAGAGGTCCCCATGGCCGGCAGACGACGCCAGTTCCATCTCAACGCCTTCCTGATGAACGCGGGTCACCATGACGCCGCCTGGCGGCACCCCCGCACCCAGCCCGAGCGCATCACCGATCTGAGCTACTTCCAGGAGCTCGCGCGGACCGCCGAGCGCGGCAAGCTGGACTCGCTGTTCCTCGCCGACGGCCTGACCCTGTGGGGCAACGCCCGGCACAACGCGGTGGGTGGATTCGAACCGCTCACCCTGCTGTCCGCCCTCGCCGTCACCACCGAGCACATCGGTCTGATCGCGACCGTCTCCACCACCTTCGACGAACCCTTCCATGTGGCCCGCCGGTTCGCCTCGCTGGACCACCTCAGCGGTGGCCGGGCCGGATGGAACATCGTGACCTCCGGCAATGTCGCCGAGGCCCGCAACTTCGGACGCGAGGAACACCTCGCACACCAGCTGCGCTACGAACGCGCCGCCGAGTTCCTGGACGTGGCCACCCGGCTGTGGGACAGCTGGGAGGACGACGCGGTGGTGCTGGACCGCGAGAGCGGTGTCTACGCCGACGGCGACAAGGTCCGGGCCATCGGCCATCGCGGAGCCCACTTCCGGGTGGACGGACCGCTCAATGTGCGGCGCTCACCGCAGGGCCATCCGCTGCTGGTCCAGGCCGGATCCTCGGAGGACGGCAAGGAGTTCGCCGCCCGCTGGGCGGAGGCGGTGTTCACCGCGCAGCAGACCCTGGCCGACGCACAGACCTTCGCCAAGGATCTGACCTCCCGGCTGGCGCGCCACGGCCGCAGCCGCGACCAGTTGAAGATCCTCCCGGGTATCTGCCCGGTCATCGGCTCCACCGAGGCCGAGGCCCGCGCGCTGGAGGACGAACTGACCGAATTGCAGGTCCCCGAGTACGGGTTGCAGCAGCTCTCCGGGATGCTGGGCACCGATCTGACCGGACTTCCGCTCGACGGCCCGCTGCCCGAGCTCCCGGAGGAGCGGGACATCAACGGCAACAAGAGCCGCTTCACCCTCGTGGCCGACCTCGCCCGCCGTGACGGCCTCACCCTGCGGGAGCTGATCGCCCGGCTCGGCGGTGGCCGTGGCCACCGTGTCTTCGCCGGTACCCCGGAGCAGATCGCCGACGAGCTGGAGGAGTGGTTCACCGAAGGCGCGGCCGATGGCTTCAACATCATGCCGCCACATCTGCCCGGTGGTCTGGAGGACTTCGTGGACCACGTCGTCCCCGTCCTCCAACGGCGCGGTCTGTTCCGTACCGAGTACACCGGTGACACCCTCCGCGACCACTACGGACTCGTCCGTCCCCCGTCCCCCCTCACCGCCTGAGCACACCGAACACCCCACCGAAGGGAAGCCGTCCCCATGACCAGCACCGGATTCGACGTCCGCAAGATCGGCGGCCGGATCGGCGCCGAAGTCCACGGCGTCACACTCTCCGATGAGCTCGACCCAGCCCTCTTCACCGATATCAATGCCGCACTCCTGGAGCACAAGGCGCTCATCTTCCGCGGCCAGCACCTGGACGACACCGCCCAACTGCGTTTCGCCTCCCTCTTCGGGGAGCTGACCACCGCGCATCCGACGGTGCCGTCGGTCGACGGGCAGCCCAGCATCCTTCCGGTCGACGCCGAGGAGGGCATCCGTGCCAACCGCTGGCACACCGATGTCACCTTCGTCCGCACCCCGCCGAAGGTGTCCACCCTGCGCGGCATCGTGGTCCCGCCCTACGGAGGCAACACGCTCATCGCCAACACGGCCGCCGCCTACCGCGATCTGCCCGAGCCGCTGCGGCACCTGGCCGACTCCCTGCGGGCCGTCCACACCAACGAGTACGACTACGCCGAGCCCCCCAGGAGCGAGAGGGCGGCCGAACACCGCCGGCGGTTCGTCTCCCGCACCTACCGGACCGCCCACCCCGTCGTCCGTGTCCACCCCGAGAGCGGTGAACGCGGGCTGTTCATCGGTGGTTTCGCACAGAGCTTCCTCGGTCTCGGCTCGTCGGAGTCCCGCGATCTGCTGCGGATCCTCCAGTCCTATGTCGTCCGTCCGGAGAACATCGTGCGCGTCGCCTGGTCCCCGGGCGACGTGGTGGTCTTCGACAACCGCATCACCCAGCACTACGCCCCCGACGACTACGGCGACCTGCCGCGGCTGCTGCACCGGGCGACCGTCGCGGGCGATGTTCCGGTCGGGGTGAACGGTGAGCGCAGCTACGTCCTCGAGGGCGACGAGGCCGGCCACTACACCCCGGCCGCCGCCTGACGGTCACCGCCCGCTGAGGGGTCGCCCGGTGTGCGGTGTACGCACACCGCACACCGGGCGACCACCCATGGCAGGCTGGGCCCATGAGCCGACCGGTGGAGACCTCGGAGCTGCGGACGTTCCTGGAATCACTGCGCAGGGGCGAGCCGCTGTCCGGTACCGTCGCGGCGATCGAGCGGTTCGGAGTGTTCGTGGCGCTGGACGACGGCCCGGACCATCCGGTCTTCCCCGGCGTCGGGTTCATCACCATCCCCGAACTGACCTGGCTGCGTGTCGCATCGGCCGCGGAGGTCGTCGAGGTCGGACAGCGTGTGACGGGTGAGTTCCTCCAGTTCGATACCTGGAACATGGAGGCCAGGCTGTCCCTGCGGGCGATGCGGCCCGACCCCTTCCAGACGTTCGCCGACCGCGTCGAGGTCGGACAGCGGCTGTCCGGACGCGTCACCAAGCTCGTCCCGTTCGGTGTTTTCGTCCGGGTCGCCGATGGCATCGAGGGACTCGTGCGCCGCGGTGAGCACACGGGACCCCAGGCCACCGTCCGGCCCGGCGACGAGGTCACGGTCACCGTCACCGATGTCGACCGGGAGCGCCGCAGGCTGGCTCTCTCCCGGCTCCGGTTGCGGTCCGGGGCGCCGTCGGACGTACCGCCCCGGACCGCGGATCACGGTCAGCTCCGGAACGGTCCGGTCACCTCGTAAGTGATGCCGCCCGAGGAACTGCCGGTGGTCCCCCGCTGCGAGGAGAAGTAGAGGCGGGAGCCGTCGGGCGAGAAGGCGGGACCGGTGATCTCCGAGCCCGACTGGCCGGTGACGCGGAGGAACGGGGCGACGATGTCGTCGGGGGTGATCAGACAGATCTCCATGTTCCCGCCGTCCTCGGCGATGAAGAGGTCGCCGGAGGAGGAGCCGGTGACGTTGTCCACCCCGGTGAGGGGTGCGTTGCCGCCGGTGACGAGGGAATCGTCGTAGGCCAGCTCGTAGGTGTTGTCGGTGAGGTCGAGCTGCCACAGGCGGTTGTCGCCCTTGGTGGTGAACCAGACGGTGTCGTTCGCGTAGTGGCAGCCCTCGCCGCCGTTGAACCGCTTGGCGCCGGAGACCTGGTCGCGGGTGACGGTGGGGGAGCCGTCGGGGTCGGGGACGGTGACCCAGGAGAACGATCCGGAGGTGGCGGTACCGGCCTGGAGGACCTGGAGCGTGCCGGTGGACAGGGTGCCCCAGTTCGTGGGCACGAAGCGGTAGAAGCAGCCGTCGGTCTCGTCCTCGGTCAGATAGATGGCGTGGCGCACCGGGTCGGCCGCGGCCGCCTCGTGCTTGAACCGGCCCATGGCGTCGCGCCGTATGGCCGCGTTCACGCCCCACGGGTCGGTTTCCCAGACGTAGCCGAGGCTGACCTCTTCGCAGGACAGCCAGGTGTTCCACGGTGTTCTGCCACCGGCGCAGTTCTGCCGGGTGCCGGACAGGACGCGGTGGGCGCCGGTGATGGCGCCCGAGGCGCCGAACCGCACGGCGCCGACACCGCCGCCGGGGTTGATCTCGGAGTTGGAGACGTAGATCCATCCGCTGCCGTCGGCGAAGCAGGCCCCGCCGTCGGGAGCGTTGTGCCAGGTGTACGAGGTGCCCGCGACCTTCTGCCCGGACCGGGCGATGACGCGGCTGCTGAAGCCGCTGGGCAGTTGGATGCCGTTGGCGTCGGCGGATCCCAGGGCGCCGTACGGTCCGGGACCCGGCTGGGCCGGGGCGGCGTAGGCCGCCCCGCGCATGAGGGTGCCGCCGAAGGCGGCGGCCGAGGTGCCGAGGGCCGCTCCGCGCAGGAAATTGCGACGTTTCACACTGACTCCACGGGTGACGGGATACCCGTCGTCCCGGGGCGGACGGCGGGTGCGCGCAGGAGAGTAGAGCAGCTGGATCCAGGAGAGCAGTTGACGGCACATCAACAGTGGATGAATCACAGCCGCACGCACCCGGCCGTACCGCGGGGCTCCTACATGGAGGCGACCACCTGGCCGGACATGACCTGGGGCGGGTTGGGCAGCAGGGACGCCAGGCGGTCCCGTACGAACTCCGCCGCCTTGTCGACCGACTCCGCCGCCCCCGCCTCGCTCTCGAAGACACTGGTGGAGACCATGACCCCGTCCCCGGCGTCGATCCAGTAGTAGGCCAGGAGTCCGGGGATGTCCCGGAGGAGGGGTACGAACCCCTCGTTCACCCGGCGTCCCGCTTCGGCCGGATCGGTCACCCCTGTGTAGCGTCGCACGGCTGCGTACACGGTTCGTCTCCTCATGTGTGGGGGCGGCTGCTGGGCACGCCGTACCCGTGGGAGGAGCGCTCGGCCCGTGTGTCGCCCGCCGATCACCGGAAGGTGCTGCCGGTTGGTGGTCCGATTGGTGGTGTGTCAGTCCACGGGGCGCAGCAGACCGCGCCGGTAGGCGGGGACGAGCTGCCGCGGCACTCGGTGCGCACGGCCCTCGATGGTGATGGTCACCAGTTCCGGTGCGCTCGCCCTCCACTGCGCGCGGCGGTGACGGGTGTTGCTGCGGGACATCTTCCGCTTGGGTACGGCCATGGGACACGGACCCCTTCCTGATCGGTGGTGTGCCCGATGAGGCTATATGAAAATGGATGCCGTTTCCATTTAGGGGTTAGGGTGGTGGTCGGGACGATGTTGGCCGGGAGGTTGAAGTGCCGTTGGTGATCGCGCGGGCCCGCCGGCTCGCCCATGCCCTCGTCGCCGCGATCGGGGGATCCGGTGCCCCGTGAGGTCGCACCCCCGCTGACGGTGGAGATAAGGCTAGGCTAACCTTCGCTCCGTGAGAGCGCTTGAGGAGACCTCCGCGGCCACCGGCCGCCGCGGTCATGAACTGTCGGCCACCGGTGTCACCGTGGCGTACGAGGGCGTCGACGTCGTGCACGACGCCGCGCTGACGCTGCGCCCCGGCGAGGTGACCGTGCTGGTGGGGCCGAACGGCAGCGGGAAGTCGACGCTCCTGCGGACCATCGCGCGGTTGCAGCGGCCCAGGGCCGCCACGCTCGTCCTCGACGGCGACACCGACGGTCTCGCCCTCACCCCCCGGGAGTTCTCCCGCCACGTCGCCCTGCTGACCCAGGGGCGACCCACGCCCAGCGGGCTGACCGTACGGGACGTCGTCGAGTTCGGCCGCTATCCGTACCGCGGCCGCTGGAGCAGGGCGGATCCGGACGGCCCGGCCGCCGTGGACCGCGCCCTGGCCATGACCGGTGTCGCCGACCTCGCCGAACGCGGTGCCGAACACCTCTCCGGGGGCCAGCTCCAGCGGGTCTGGCTCGCCGGCTGTCTCGCCCAGGAGACCGGTGTGCTGCTCCTCGACGAACCCACGACCTATCTCGACCTGCGCTACCAGGTCGAGCTCCTCGACCTCGTCCGCGACCTGGCGGACGACCACGGCATCGCCGTCGGAGCCGTTCTGCACGACCTCGACCAGGCCGCGGCCGTCGCCGACCGGATCGTGCTGCTGGACGCGGGACGGATCCTCGCCGACGGCACCCCCGTAGACGTCCTGACCGCGGAGCGCCTGACCGCCACCTACGGCATCCGCATCGACGTCGACACCGACCCCCTCACCGGCCGGCTGCGCACCCGCGCGATCGGCCGGCACCATGCGCGAAGCGAAAGGCTCAGCACCACCTCATGAGACGCCTCCTGATAGCCGCGGCGGCCGCCACCGCCGCGGCGCTCACCCTGACCGCGTGCGGGACCACCGAGCCCACCACCGACGACAAGGGCGCGAAGTCCGGCAAGCGCATCACCCTCACCGACGCCTCCGGCGCGAAGGTGAAGCTCGACGGCCCCGCCAAGAAGGTCGTCGGCACCGAGTGGAACGTCGTGGAGAGCCTGGTCTCGCTGGGCGTCGACCCCGTAGGTGTCGCCGACGTCAAGGGCTACCGCACCTGGGACACCGCGGTCCCGCTGAAGAACGAGCCCGAGGACATCGGCACCCGCGGTGAGCCCAGCATGGACACCATCGCCAAGCTCTCACCCGACCTCATCGTCGCCACCACCGACCTGCCCCCGGCCGCCGTGAAGCAACTGCGGAAGGTCGCCCCGGTGCTGGAGGTGCGCGCCGCCGACGCCTCCGACCCCATCGGGCGGATGACCGGCAACCTCGGCCTCATCGCACGCGCCACCGGCACCACGGAGCGGGCCGAGGAGCTCACGGAGCAGTTCGAGGCCAGGACCGCCAAGGGCAGGAAGACCCTCGCGGCCGCAGGACTCGACGGTGAGAAGCTCGCCTTCGCCGACGGCTACATCACCTCCAACCAGGTCTCGGTCCGGCCGTACACCAAGGGCTCGCTCATCGGGGCGGTCAACGAGAAGCTCGGCCTGAAGAACGCCTGGAAGGTCAAGGGCGACAAGGACTACGGCCTCGCCTCGACCGACGTCGAGGGGCTCACCGGGCTCGGCGATGTGCAGTTCGCCTACATCGGCAGCGACGGCGACAAGAACAGCACCCCGTTCAACGGCGCCCTCAAGAAGGACGCCGTGTGGAAGTCGCTGCCGTTCGTCAAGAAGGGCGATGTCCACCGACTGCCCGACGGCATCTGGATGTTCGGCGGCCCCGAGTCGATGGGCGCGTACGTCGACGCGATCGTGAAGGCGCTGACGAAGTAACACCATGGCCGTCACCGCGACACCACCCGCCACCCGTCCGTCGGCCGCCACCTCCCGGGCGGGCGCGGCCGCGGTGACGGCCGCGCTGGTCCTCCTCGTGACGGGCCTCGCGATCATCGACATCACCCAGGGCACCGCCGACGTCGGCGGCCCGGAGGTCTGGAAGGCGCTCACCGGCCGGGCCGACCCGGCGGACGCGTCCGTGGTCATCGCCTCGCGGCTGCCGAGGATGACCGCGGGGCTGCTCGTCGGGGCCGTGCTCGGCATGGCGGGTGCCGCCCTCCAGGCGGTCAGCCGCAATGTGCTCGCTTCCCCCGACACCCTCGCGGTCAACGCGGGCTCCTACCTGGCCCTCGGACTGGCCGCCGTCACCGGCGTCTCCCTCCCGCTGATGGCCTCCTCCGGGGTGGCCTTCCTCGGCGGCCTCGCGGCGGCGGCCGTCGTGCTCGGACTATCCGGTCCGGGCGCGGGCAGCGTACGGCTCGTCCTCGCGGGCAGCGCCCTGGCCCTCGGCCTCTCTGCCGTCACCCAGGGGCTGTTGCTGCTCTTCCCCGAGCAGACCAAGGGCCTCTTCCAGTGGAACCAGGGCAGCATCTCCCAGAACGGGTTCGACGCCGTGCTCCAGATGACGCCGATCGGCGTCATCGGACTCATCGGACTGCTGCTCGTCGGCCGCCGCATGGACGCCCTGGCGCTCGGCGACGACGCAGCCCGCGGCCTCGGTGTCCCGGTCCGCGGGACCCGCATCACCGTGGTCGTCCTGGCGACGCTGCTCTCCGCGGCCGCGGTCACCCTCGCCGGACCGATCGGCTTCGTCGGGCTGTGCGCCCCCGCGCTGGTCCGTCCCCTCGCCCGCAGGTTCCGCGCGTTCTCCCGGAGCCGCGCGAGCGTCCCCACCGCCGGTCTGGCCGGGGTGGCGCTGGTGCTCGGCTCGGACGTCCTGCTGCGCGCGGTCGTCCCCGCGGACGTGGCGGTCGCCGTGCCGACGGGCGTCGCCACCAGCCTCGTCGGCGGCCTGTTCCTGATCGTCATGGCCAGCCGGGTCCGGGACACCGCCGGCGCCCCCGCGGTCGACCGGCTGCGCATCAGGAGCCGGGCCGTCTTCCTGACCACCACGGCCGTGCTGGTGGCCGTGCTCATCGGTGTGACGATCGCCGCCGTCCTGCTCGGTGACAGCAAGCTGCTGCTGGGCGACGTGGCGAACTGGGCCCAGGGCAGGGCGGGCCGGACCGTCTCCTTCGTCCTGGACACCCGGATCCCCAGAGTGCTCGCGGCGCTCCTCGCGGGCGCGGCGCTCGCCCTGGCCGGGACGCTCGTCCAGGCCGTCACCCGCAACCCGCTCGCCGAACCCGCCGTCCTGGGCGTCTCCGGAGGCGCCGCGCTCGGTGCCGTGCTCCTGGTGACGACGGCTCCCGTGGCCGGGTCGTGGGGGATGGCCGGTGCGGCGTTCGCCGGTGCGGCGATCAGCTCCGTCGTGGTCTTCGGGCTCGCCGCCCGGGGCGGGTTCCAGCAGAACCGGCTGGTGCTCGTCGGGTTCGGGGTGGCCACCGGGACCGGCGCGCTGATCAACCTGCTCATCGTGCTCACCGACCCGTTCAACGCGACGAAGGCACTCACCTGGCTGTCGGGTTCCACCTACGGACGGTCCCTGCCCGATGTGGTGCCCCTCGCGGGTGTGCTCGCCGTGGGCGTGACCGTCGCCGTACTGCGGCGCACCGAACTCGACCTGGTGTCACTGGACGAGGACACCCCTCGGCTCCTGGGGGTCCGCCTCGCCCGGGGGCGCCTGGGGTTCCTCGCGCTGAGCGTCGTGCTGGCGGCCACCGCCGTGGCGGTCGCGGGCACGATCGGCTTCGTCGGGCTGGTGGCACCGCACGCCGCCCGTGCCCTGGTCGGCCGTCAGCACGTCCGGGTGGTCCCGGTCTCGGTGCTCCTCGGTGCCACGCTCGTGTGCACGGCGGATCTGCTGGGCCGTACGGTGATCGCCCCGGCGCAGCTCGGCGCCGGGCTGATGACTGCCGTGATCGGTACGCCGTACTTCCTCCATCTGCTCGTCCGCAGCCGCCGCTGGAGCGGTCGCGGTCGAAGTGGCGGAGCACCGTCGAGATGACACCGGCGACGGTCCGAGCATCACCCGCATCGGGGTGTGAAGCCGCTACCAGGTGCGCGCCGCATCGAGGAGATGGCCGCGCAGGGCCGCGATGGCCGGGGTGTCCTGCGTACCGGCCCGGCAGGCCAGGTACAGCGTGTTGATCGGGGGGATCTCGGGCTCCAGCAGCGGGGTGAGGGTGCCGTCGGCCAGTTCGGCGGCGCACAGATAGCGGGGGAGCACCGAGATGCCCGCGTCGGCGACGACGGCGGTCAGCACGGCACGCAGATCGGGCACGACGATGGCCGCACTGTGGGCGGGGCGGGTGCCGAAGACGGTGCGCCAGTAGCGGCGGATGATGGGCAGATCCTCGGCGTAGCTGACCAGGGGGAGATGGCGGAGCGCCGCGGGCCCCTCCCGCGCGAGCCGTTCGCCGTCGAGGCCGGCGGCCGTCCGCGGTGCCGCCACGAGGACGAACTCCTCATCGGTGAGCGGCACCGACACGATGGCGCGGCCACGTGGACGGATGCTGGAGACCACCACGTCGAAACGGCCCTCCGGCAGCCCGGCCAGCAGATCGTCGGCCAGCCCCAGGGTCACCCGCAGCTTCAGCCCCTGACGGATGAGGGGGGTCAGGGAGGCCAGCACACGGGTGCCGGTGAGCTCGGCGGGGCCGCCCAGGTGCACCGGCCTGGTGAACGGACGCGCGTGGTCGGCGAATCCGCGTTCACCGATCGCGACCAGCGCGTCCACATGGGGAGCGGCCTCCGCGGCGAGTTCGTCGGCGACGGTGGTGGGCACCACGCCCCGCGGCAGCCGGCGGAACAGCTGCTGGCCCGCCTGCTGCTCCAGGGTGCGGATCTGCGCGGTGACGGTGGGCTGCGACAGGCCCACCTGCCGCGCCGCCGCGGTCAGCGAACCCGTCCGGTACGTGGCCAGGAAGGTCTTGAGCAGGGAGAGGTCCATCCCGCCTCCTCGGCGGCCTTCCCATCGGTTTTCCGATGGGCATATGGCCATTCTTCCATTGGTCTTCTATGGCCGCAGCGGCCTACCGTGCTGGTGTGCCGCACGGCCCGCCCGGGTGACGGGCCGCGGTGACCCGCCCGCTTTCTCGGACCAGGAGATCGTCATGCCCCGCACCGGCAAGGTTGCACTCGTTCTGACCAGCCACGACCAGCTCGGCGACACCGGCTCGACCACCGGCTTCTACCTTCCCGAGGCCGCGCACCCCTGGAAGGTCCTGACGGACGCCGGTTACGAGGTCGACCTGGTCTCGGTCAAGGGCGGCCGCCCGCCGATGGACGGTGCGGACCTGTCCGACCCGGTCCAGCAGGCGTTCCTGGACGACCCGCGGATAGCCGGGCAGTTGGACCGCACCGCTCGGCCGCAGGATGTCACCGCGTCCGACTACGACGCGGTGGTGTACGTCGGCGGCCACGGCACCATGTGGGACTTCCCCGGCAACACCGAACTGGCCGGTATCGCCCGGGACGTCTACGAAGCGGGCGGCGCCGTGGCGGCGGTCTGCCACGGCCCGGCCGGTCTGGTCGACATCACCCTGTCCGACGGGTCCTACCTGGTGGACGGCAAGAACGTGGCGGCCTTCACCAATGACGAGGAGGCCACCGCCGGGCTCACCGACGTGGTGCCGTTCCTGCTCCAGAGCAAGCTGGAGGAGCGGGGGGCCAAGCACACGGGCGCCGCCGACTTCGAGCCCCATGTGGTGGTCGACGGCCGTCTGGTGACCGGACAGAACCCCGCCTCGGCCACCGGCCTGGGCGAGGCCCTCGTCAAGGTCCTCGCCGGGTGACGTCCTGACGTCCGGCCGGGCACGTCCGGCGGGTGGCGGATGGCGGAAGGCCGATCGGGCCCCGTCATCCGCCGGGCCGGCCGACGTGGTGCTGGAGCACATCGCAGGTGTACTGGAACTCCTCCATCAGGCGGGTGGCCTCGATGACCAGGACACCGTACGGGCGTGCCGGATCGGTCAGCGGCAGACCGTCCTCCTCGGCCTGTTCGGCCACGCGGCGAAGGCAGTTCTGCGCCTCGTCCGCCAGCCGGCACAGCCGCGGGGCCTGCTCGTCGAGCCGGTCCTCGTCGAGTTCCGTGAAGACCTGGGTGATGCCGGAGAGACACTCCAGGAACGCTGCGTAGGACTCCAGGAACGCCTCGTCGCGGCGGTCGTCCTCGTCCCGGTCCCACCGGTCCAGTGCCCGGGTCAGGCTGGCCACTTGGTACATGGTGCGCTCCAGGGCCTCCAGCACCGCACCGTACCCCTCGAAGCTGGTGCTCCGGAGCTGACGGCGGAAGAGGCGGCGAGGGTTGAAATGGAGGCTCTCCCGGGCCGTCCGCAGGCCCGCTCGTGCCTGCGAGATCAGTCCTTCCGTCCGTTCGGCGCGGCTCCGCCAGTGTGCGGTCCGCTCCTCGTCGACGTCGTGCTCGCGCAGCGCCGGGTACATGTCGCTGACCAGGTCGCACAGCGAATGGGCGAGGGTGTGGATGCCGTGCTCGGCGCCGCGGTAGCGCAGGGGCGGCACGATGACGACGTTCACCAGTACCCCGATTCCGCAGCCGATGAGGACCAGCAGGACGATCTGGCCGAGCTGGCTGACCCTGTCCTGGTTCGTGGCCGCCGAGGCATAGGTGGAGAAGGCGAAGAACGCCGCCGTCGCGACCTGGGAGCCCTGCGACCCGAGCGCGGGCCACCGGCCGATCGTGAGGGCGATCAGCGCCACCAGGACGAAGGTCAGCACATCGGGTCCGATGAGGAATCCCAGGGCGGCCTGTACGGCGACTCCGGCGGTCACGGCCGCCACATAGCGTGTCGACTGCAGCAGCGACTGGTACACGGTGACCTGCATGATGAGCACCGCGGAGAACGGGGCGAACGCGGGGGACTGCGCGTTCAGCAGGTGGTAGGAGATCACCCAGGCGAGGGTGGCGGCCAGGGTGCTCTTGCCGGTCAACAGCACGGTGTACCGCTCGTGGCCCTCCGATCCGAGCGCCCGCTGCCACCAGCGGGAGACCCTCGCGAACCATCCCGGTGGAGCCGGCTCCACCCTCCCCGCACCCTTCCCGCCAGCGACGACGGCGCTCTGCTCGGTCAACGACCCCTCCTGTTCGACGGACTTCGCCGGGCCCCGGTACCCCGGTCCGGCGGTCTTATCCGCACGGGCCAAGGAGATCGCCGCCCGCACGGCATCCAGGAGTTTTGCGGTCCGCCGGGAGAGGGAACCCGTGGTCATCAGCGGCAGATTCCGCCGACGAACCCGACCGGCCGGTCCAGGGGCCCCGGGCGTGGACCCGGACGACGGCGTCCGGGACGTGGCCTCCGCTCGCGGGACATAGGATTTCGACTCAACGATGGGGAATGGTGAACTCACCGTGACAACCGCACGTCGGCCCATACCCCTCCCAGCGCCGTCCACCGAATGAAGCTGCCATGAAAATCCTGAGTGTGAACGTGGGATCGGCCAAGCCCGTGGCCTTCACCGACGCGCCGTCGGGTACGACGGGCATCGACAAGCGGCCGGTCGAGGGGCCGGTCAGGGTGGACTCGCCGGGGCCCCCGGGGGTCGGGGCGAGCGGGGTGTCCGGGGACGCGGTGTGCGATCTGCGTTTCCACGGCGGGAACGACCGGGCGGTCTACGCCTTCGCCCGCGAGGATCTGGACGGCTGGGAGCACGAGCTGGGCCGTTCGCTGGCCAACGGTGCCTTCGGCGAGAACCTCACCACCCTCGGCATCGACTTGCGCGAGGCGCTGATCGGTGAGCGGTGGCGGGTGGGTCCCCGGGTCGTGCTGGAGGTGACCGGCGGCCGCATCCCCTGCCGCACCTTCGCGGGATGGCTCGGGGAGAAGGGCTGGTTGCGGCGCTTCACCCAGTCGGCGTCCTCCGGGGCCATGCTGCGCGTCATCGAACCGGGGGAGCTGAGTGTCGGCGACCCGATCGACGTCATTCACAGGCCCGACCACGAGGTGACCGTCTCCCGGTTGTTCCGGGCGGTGACCACGGACCGCAAGTCGCTGCCCGGCGTGCTGGACGCGGCTCCCTGGATGGAACGGGAACAGCTGGGGATCGCCCGTTCCTACACGGCCAAGTACGGGAGGCCGTCCGAGGGGTGAGTCACTCCCCGTGTTCTCTCGTCATGGCCGCCCGCCATGGTCGCCCGGCTGGTGTCATACGGCGTCCGCCG
Source organism: Streptomyces cucumeris (assembly GCF_024295805.1). Classification (GTDB taxonomy): domain Bacteria; phylum Actinomycetota; class Actinomycetes; order Streptomycetales; family Streptomycetaceae; genus Streptomyces; species Streptomyces cucumeris. The sequence continues at coordinate 68,687 of NZ_JANCLX010000031.1, read as the reverse complement.
TGAGCAGCGAGCCGGCTGCGGCGCGGGCGCCGAGCAACTGGTGGCGGGCCGCGGTGAGGGCCGTGTCCACGTCCTGGGTTCCGGTGGCCACGCACAGGGTGTACGAGACGTCGTCCAGGCGCTGTTGTGTCTCCAGATCGCCTGCGCTCGCCTCCAGGGCGCGCAACGCCTCGTACTGGGCGACGAGGTCGGTCAGAACCGCGGGATGGGCCATCAGCATGGGGGGTGTCCTTCCGACGCACAGTGATCCGGCAACCTCCGCGTTCCCCGGCGTGAGCAACTCATTCCCCGTCAGTAACGTGCGGCTCGGGCGGCATGTGCATGCGGTCATCGGACCCGCACAAGGAGCGTGCCGTGGCGTTCCGGCTGGCTACACCGTCACCGCGTAGGCCACGCAGAAGGCGACGAAGAACGCCACCAGGACCAGGATGACCAGGATGGGAGCCGTGCTCCAGCCCTTCGTGGGGTTGTAGGTCTCCTGTGGGCCGGCGCCCGCCGTACTTCCCTCGGCCGGGGGAGTCTCGCCCGGGGGCACGCCGTGCGCCTGGTCGGTGCCGGGCGTGCGGTGGATGTCCGCCGCGGGGGCGGCGGCCGTGCCGCCGGACGGTGACGCGGGGGTGGCCGGGCCCTGGCGCTCCGGCTCGGGGCGGGCGGTGCGACGGGGGTCCGGTTCAGGGGTTCTGTCGCTCATATGCCCATTCTCCCTCTTTGTCGGCCATGGCGCGGTGCAACCGCCGAGGCCACGGAGCCGCACCTGGTCCGGAGGCCGGAGCGGCACGGTCATCCGGCGGTCATGCTGAAGGAGCCACCGATGGGGTCGCGCACGGTCGCCTCCCGCTCCGCGCCGGGCGAGGGCGCCATCGGACCGGCGACGACGGTGCCGCCCGCCGCCGTGGCGGCGGCCGCTGCGGCGTCCAGGTCGGCCACTTGGAAGTGCACCCACCAGCGGGGCCGCACCCGGGGGTCGGGCGCCTCTTCGACGGCGCCACCGCGGATCACCGCGGCCTTGCGGCCCGACTCCCGCACGACCACCTCCTCGTTCCCGTACTCGACCGTGCAGGTGCCGCCCTCCGCGGTCCAGCCGAAGATCTCGCCGTAGAACAGCGCCGCGGCGAAGGTGTCGCGGGTGCGCAGCTCCAGCCAGGCGGGCATGGGGGTACGGCCGGGCGGCCAGCCCGGGAACACCTCACCCTCCCAGAAGCCGAACACCGCCCCGTGCGTGTCCGAGGCGAGGGCCACCCGGCCGGCACCGAAGGGGAGCGGGCCGACACCCACCGTGCCACCGCGCTCGTGGATCCGTGCCGCGATGTCGTTCGCGCCGTCGGTGGCGAAGAACGGCGTCCAGTGGGCGGCGGCGCGGAGCCCGGAGGCGGCCTCGCCGATGCTGGCCACCGGCTCCCCGTCACTGAGGGCGAGCCGGAAGCCCTGGTCCGCGGGGCTGGGGCGCCAGGTCCAGCCGAGCACAGCGCCGTAGAAGTCCTGCGTCCTGCGCAGGTCGGGGGTGGTGAGACCGACCCAGGAGGGTGAGCACGCCCGACACGGACCGTCAGACGTCATCGGACCGGCCTCCTTCCGCACCGCGCGCCTCGCTCGCCGCGGGCGGAACACCCGTTCAGCGCCGGAATGCGTCCTTGATCTTCTCTCCGACCTGCTTCATACCGCCCTTGGCCTGATGGCCATGGCCCTCGGTCTCGAGCCGGCGGTTTCCGGTGGCCCGGCCGAGCGCTTTCTGGGCCTGACCTTTGAGCTCTTCGGCCTTGTGGGCCATCTTCTTCCCGACGTTCATCGCTGGCCGCCTCCTGTTCTGATCCGTGGGGGAGTCAGAGGGTTCGCGAGGCGCCGGTGCGCGATACGGCCACGGCGCACACATTCCATGGAAGTCCCGGGTCGCGGGGGTGTCAACGCCGACTGCCCCGCTCGGGTGCAGTGGCAGCTTCTCGACCAGCTCATCGCCGTCGCCGGGGTCCTTCGCGTCACACCCGGTGAGGTCCCGCACCGGGCGTGACGGGCTCCGGGCGGGCCCCTTCCGCGGCGGCGCCGTGTGGAGCGGCGCCGCCCCGGGATCAGCGCTGGGAACGGTCCTTGGCCAGGGCGACCAGCTCGGCGAACAGACCGCCCGCGCCGACGAGTTCGTCGTAGCCGCCCTGTTCGATCACTCGTCCGTCCCGCATGACGAGGATGCGGTCCGCCAGCCGGGTGTTCTCCAGCTGGTGGGTGACGACGATCGTCATGCGTTCGGCGGCGATGCGTTTGATCTCCAGGAAGATCTGGTGTTCGCCGCGCGGGTCCATCTGCGACGTCGGTTCGTCCAGGATCAGCAGGGGTGTCCGCCGGTAGAGCGCACGACCGCAGACGAGCCGCTGCCACTGGCCTCCGGACAGCTCGGCGCCTCCGAAGAGTTCACGGGCGAGCAGGGTGTCGAGCTGCCGGGGCAGTTTCTCGATCGTCGTTCGCATGCCCACCGCGTCCACGGCCTCCCACACCGCGTCGTCGTCGAAGGTCTTGGGCTGCCCCAGGGTGATGTTCTCCCGCGCGCGCAGCGGCCAGCACGCGAAGTTCTGCGGGACCAGGGCGGTGCGCTTCCACACCGCGTCGGGATGGGCCCGTGCCAGATCGATGCCGTCCCACAGGACGCGGCCCTTGTCGGCGAGGAGGATTCCGGTGATCAGTTTGGCCAGGGTGGACTTGCCGCTGCCGTTCTCACCGACGATGGCGAGGATCTCACCGCGGCGCAGGGTGAGGGACACCCCGTCGACCGCCGGTTCGTCCTTGCCGGGGTACTGGTACACGACCTCATCGAGCCGGATCTCGGTCACCTGCTCGGGAATGGTCAGCTCACCGCGCCGGGGCGCGCGTTCGGTGGCCAGATCGAGGAAGCTCCGCATATCGGCGAGGTACAGCGAGGTGTGGAACATCGCGGCACCGTGGATCACGAACTGGGAGAGCGCGGCCAGTGTGGTCTGGACGGCGACCACGGCGGTGGCCGCCACGGGCAGGGCGACGCGGCCGGTGGTGGCCAGCCAGGCGAGGGTGGCCCAGGTGCCCAGGAGGAAGATCCCGCCCAGGGCGCTGGTCGTCAGGACGATGCGCAGCATTCGGGGCGCGGCGGTCAGGGTCCGCTGGTCGATGCGGTCGGACAGGGCGCGGTACCAGTAGAGGAGGTAGCCGGTCATGCCATTGGCGCGGACCTCGTCGCCGTAGCGGGAGTAGGTGGCCCACCAGCGCATCATGCCGCGGACATTGCGGTCGCCCACGTTGGCGTAGTGGGTCTCGTAGTCGACGCGCGCGCAGAGCACGGCGCCGATACCGGCCGGGACGACGGCGAGCAGGAGCAGCGGGAGCATCATCCAGTGCAGGGCCGTGATGACACCGCTCGCGGCGACCATGCGGACCAGGGCGGCCATGAACCGCTGTGCGTCCTGCACCATCATCCGTGTGCGGGTGACACCGACCTCGGCGGCTTCCTGGCGGTCGGCGAATCCGCTCTCCCCGTAGGCGGACGCCTCGACGCGGCACACCGCGGACACCAGCGCGACGTCCGCCTCGGTCAGGAGGAGCGGGGTGATCCGGCCGTCGGCGTAGGAGGACAGGGCACTACTGATCCGGCCAACGCCCGCGGCACCCGCGACCACCATCAGGGCGGGCAGCGCGGCGTCCAGACGTTCGGACACCACCCCGGTCCCGAGGATGTGCGTCATGGCCTTCGCGGTGAATGCGAGGACCGCGGCGGCCGAGGCACCGGTGAGGAGCTGACAGAGCAGCATGAGCAGGACGGCCGGGCGATCGACGGACCAGGCCAGCCGGGCGGTGTGCCCGAGCACGGAGGGGAGGCGTCCGCACATCGCCCGGAAACTCGCCTCCGCCAGCGGATTCTTGGCGTGCTTCCCTTCGAAGGTGATGGTCGCCGGAGGTGGCGGAGGCGGCATCTCCGCATGTGCGGTCGAGGCGTCGGTCACAGTCACCCGCATCCCTCCCAGGGGTCGCTGCCGCACCTGGATGGTCCGGCTGTGTCCGGCATAACGACGAGGTGACGGAATCGAACGCGCTCGATTCCGGACGTGATGGAGCCCGGGAATTCCAAGGGCTCGAACGCGCGACCGCCGTGCCGCGGGCGCTGTCGCATGGCGGGAATTGGCCGAATCGCCGAGCGCTGTGGTGTGTGTGACGGATGGGCCTCACGAGGTTTCCATGGCGGGGCGTTCGAGGTGTCCCGGACCGGTCGCGCTGCCCTCGGGCGCGTCACCGCCGGGCGGCGCGCCCCCGCGCAGCACTCAGGCGTGAGGGCTCCGCGAGGCGCGACCGTCAGCCGAGCTCCCTGGGTCCGTAGAGGGCGGCCCCCGCGTCCGTCATCAGGGCCCAGTAGCGGTCCCCGTAGGACCAGTGCCACCACTCCGTGGGGTAGTTGACCAGCCCGGCGGCGGTGAGCGCCGCGCCCAGGAGGTCCCGGTGCGAGCGGGCCTCGGCGCTGATGTTGCCGGCCCGTGTGTAGCAGGCGCCCGCGCTCTCCTCCGGACTCGCGTTCATCCGGGTGCCCATGTCGAGTTCCCGGCCGTCGGCGTCCGCGAGGGTCAGGTCCACGGCCGCCCCGGCGCTGTGCGGCGCTATCTCGGGCGGGGACACATAGCGGCTGGCCGCCGAGTGGATCCGCGCGGCGGACCAGTCCGGGTGCCCGGCCCGGAGTTCGCTCGCGTACTCGTCGAAGTAGCGGCGTTGCAGGGACGGCGGGCGGTACCCCTCGACGAACAGCAGCCGCAGCCCGCGCGGCAGTTGTTCCTGTGCCTTGAGCAGGCGGTCGAGCACTCCCTCCCGCAGGTGGGCGAAGGCTCCGGCGGAGTCCTCCGCCTTCCGTTCGTCGATCAGCAGGGGGCTGTGCCTCCGGAGGTCCACGAGCCGTTCGCCGCACTCCCGGACGGGAACGGCCGCGACCTTCGGGTCGGACATCAGAATGATCTCAGTCATGGCCCGATCATCTCCTGCGCCCTCCGGCGCCGAGGGACGGTTCCGTGCTGGGCCGGCTCGCGAACAGCGGGAGACCGTCACTCCCGTCAGTCGCCCAGCGGGGCCGTCAACGGGCGGCAGCCCAGTACCCAGTCGGCGCGGAGGCGCGGCACACACGCCTGCACACCCATCTGGTCCGGGTCATGGAACTCGTCGGCGTCGATGGACCAGTCCATGGCGGCCGACTCCTCGCCCATGAGGACGTCGTCGAGGAAGGTGTTCCAGCGCGGGTACGAACTCAGGACGACCAGTTCGTCGGCGATCTCCAGATCCAGTACGCGGTACCCGGCGAACGGCCCCGGATCGTCCGCGTCAAGGCCGAGCAGCAGCACCGCGGTCCAGGCCACGCGGTCGTCGGCGGTGTCCGGGGCGGCCCAGGCCCAGAAGGGAGGGCGGCCCGCGCAGGACACACCGCGGGATTCCATCCTCGCGACCATGGCTTCGTACGCCGGTCGCCAGGCGGGGTCCACCCGCTCCCACGCGCCCCTGAGTTCGCCATCCGCCCGGAGTCTCGTCAGCGCCGCGCGGGGCTGCACCGTCCACAGCCGCACCGTGTCCTCGGCCCGTCCTCAGTCCCGGACCGCGTCGTCCTGCTGCCGCCGGTAGTGGCGTGCGGCGCGTGCCCGGTTTCCGCAGGACGGTTTGCACCACTCCTGCCGCCCGTGGGCCTTGACGAAGTAGCGCACACAGCGGGGAGCGGTGCAGGCGCGCAACTGTCGGACCTCGGGGCCGGAGAGGAAGTCGATCGCGGACCGCGCCAGCGCCCCGAGCAGCCGGATCCTCGGCTCCGGTTCGTCGGACAGCAGCCGGACCGACGGGTCGGCCCCATCCGGCCAGACGAGCTGTGGAGTGACTCGTTCCATCGCGGCGGTGGCATTGAGGTGGGCCAGTGCGCGGTCGGCCGGCATCAGCCGGTGGGCATCCGCGCGGCTGGGCGGTCCCGGGCTGACCACGCGGGCGAACAGGGCCCGCACCGCGCGCCGCAGTTCGACGACCCCGGCCCGCAGCTCCTCGTCGACCTCGAGATCCTCCACGGCGAGGTGTCCGGCGAGCAGCTCGCTCTGGTCGCGCAGCCACCGGACCGTGCCCTGGACGGTGTCCAGGTCGTCCGCGACACCGCCGTGTCCGTCGTGCCGGATCGTGCTCGCGAATTCCAGTGCCTGCAGGCGCCGCATGAGCCCGTCCTTCCCGCTCGTCCGCTCCGCGTCCACCACTTGATCACATCACGGGTCGCCCTCTAGATTCTCTAACGGTAATCGTAGCGTTTTCCGTTAGAAGGAGTGCGGGCGCCTCTGTGCGGCGTACCCGTGCCCCTTGCCCTGTGGGCACCCAAGTGGAGGAGACCGGCGTGTTGTTCGCCCAGATCAGCGATCTGCATCTCGACGGGAGCGAGCGGGCCTCGCGCCGTGCCGCCCGCGTCATGGACCATCTGCGCGGCCTGCCCCGTCCCGTCGACGCCCTCCTTGTCACCGGAGACATCGCCGACCACGGGGAGGAGGGCGAGTACGAAGAGGCGGCGGCACTCTTCGACGCCCCCTTTCCCGTGCTCACCTGCCCCGGCAACCACGATGTCCGCGGCGCGTACCGGAAGGCGCTGCTCGGTGAGGCCCCGAGCGGTGAACCGGTCAACAGCCTCCACCGGTTCGACGACGCGGTGATCCTGATGTGCGACGCCACGATCCCGGGGCGCGACGAGGGCCGCCTCGACCCCGAGACCCTCGCCTGGATGGACCGGAGCCTGACCGAGCTGGGCGGCCGGCTCCCCGTCCTGATCGCCTTCCACCAGCCACCGGCCCCGGTGCACCACCCCCTGCCCGACAGCTCGATGCTCGAACGGCCCGGGGAGCTGGCGGCCCTGCTGCGCTCCCACCCCGAAGTGGCCGCCGTTCTCACCGGCCACGCCCACACCGCCGCGGTCACGACCTTCGCGGACCGCCCGCTGATCGTGGGTCCGGCGGTGACCTGGACGCTGCGTCTGCCGTGGGAGGGGGACCGGCCCGCGGACCGGGACCAGCCGCCCGGCCTCGCCTACCACGTCCTGGAGCCGGACGGCCGGATGACCACCCACTACCGCGTGGTGGTGTGAGCCCCGGCCTGCGTCCGTCCATGGGAACCCGCCCGGCCGCGCTGGCTCCCATCCGGTTTCGGGGGAGTCATCCCAGTGGCGCGAACGTACGACTGAACCCCACCCCGGTTCGACCAGGGTGGGGTTCAGTCGCTGGTCAGGTGGAGCCCGGCTCCCCGAGGAGGAGTTCGTCCCCGGCGGGGAAGCGCGCCGAGCCGCCCTCGTCCCAGGTGACCACGACGGCTAACCCGCCCATCGGGCCGCGCGCGGTGGCCGTCTCCTTGACGGTGCGCCACTCACCCTCGTAGCCGATGACGTCGCCGGAGGTGACGAGGGCCGCGCGCTTCGTGAGGGCGCTTAAGGAGTCTCGACGGGCCGGACGTGCTTCAAAGGGACGTCCCATTCGGTGCCACCGCCCTCCGGTCGCAGGTACGCCGTTCGGCCGATGAGCTTGTTGCCCTCTTTGGTGCGCTCTTCCAGTACGCCGTGAAGCTCGCCTGTGCGCTTCGAGAGCATGTCCTCCACGAGCGTTCCCGCCGGATAGGGCAGTTCGCCGTGACTGAGCGTCGTCGGTCGCTTTTCGTATGTCTGTGCCATGACCCCTCATCCCGCCTTGGCATACGTCTGTGTCACCCAAGAGAACTGCCGTCGTGCGAAAGGAACTTGCACACCACTTGCACAACTCTTGGGAACGCGAAGGGTTGGGGTGGGACGATGGGCTGTAACGGAAGTCGAGCAGGGAAGACGCACACGTATGAGCGTGACCAAGATTCCCGGACCCGGTGCCAATGTGGCTGTGTGTCGTAAGGCGCGCGGCCTGAGTCAGGTTGCCCTTGCCCGGCGGGCGGGTGTGTCTACATCGCTGCTCAGCAAGATCGAGGTGGGCGACCGCGCGCTGACCCAGGGTATTGCCGCAGCCCTCGCGCAGGCGATGCGGATGACCCTCGACGAGCTGCTTGGTACGGCGCCGGTCGAGCGCGCCGACGAGAACAGCCTTACGGCCCTCAACTACGCCATCCGCAGGTTCGAGATCCCTGACGCCTCGCCGCCGCACCCCGAGGATCTGGCCCGCGAGCTGGCCGAGCTGAACGAGCACCGCTACCGGACCGAGTTGTCGGCCGTCTTGCAGAAGACCCCAGGCGTGCTGACCCGGACGACGAACTTCGCTCACGCCACCCAGTCGCCCGACGCCTGGACGCGCGTCGCTGACACATACTCGGTCGTGTACTGGCTCGCCGCACGCCACCGCTGGATGCACCTCGCCGAGTTGGCCGTCATGAAGCAGCGATTGGCCGCCGAGCGGGCGCATCCGATCGCCACCACGGTGGCCGCCCGGGACGAAGCCGGGACCTTCCTCAATTCAGGGGACTTCGCGGGGGGGCTGGCCGTCGTGGATCGCGCGGTTGTTGAGGCTGAGGCGACTCTGCAGGGACGTGACCGCGCGTACGGTCTTGGCATCCTGCACCTGCGAGGGCTGACCCTGGCCGGGCGGATCGAAGACAAGGCCACCGCAGCTGCCCACATCGACGCTGCATGGCGGGCAGCCGAGGAGTTTCCCGAGGATATTGAGGACCACGGCATCCACTTCGGGCCGGAGAACACGGCCGTGCACGTCATCTCCACGGCGTCCGACATGGAGGACTATCGCGAGTCGCTCGACACGGCGGACGACCTGATCCGAGGTGGGCTCACGCTCCCGGCCACCCGCGTCGGGCCGCTGCACATGAACATCAGTCGGTCGAAGCTTGCGCTGGGCGACCGGGATGGCGCTCTCGAATCGCTCGAAGCGGCCTGGGACATCGCGCCCGAGATGGCCCGTGTGCACCCGACGTCACAGGAGCTGATGCGCGTCTTGACCTCGCTGCATCGCCGCAGCAACCCACGACTGACCAAGCTCGCCAAGCGTGCCGGCGTGCCCTTCTGACGAGTCTCCGGCACACCTCGGTGTGGGGGACTACCGCCTCCGGGGAGGGCTCAGCGGACGCTGTCGCCGTAGAGGTGGTCGACGGTCATCGTGATGAGCACCCTGCGGTCGGCCACCATGGCCGACCGGTACTCGTCCCAGTCGGGATGCTCACCCGCGGCGGCCCGGTAGTACGCCACCAGGGCCTCGACCTCGGGGCCGTGGGGGTCGGTTCCCGGGCCGGTCAGGGTCGCCGTGCCCTCGGCCGTCGCCCATGCGCGTCCGTCGGCGTGGGTGACCTCGAGTGAGACCCTCGGATCGCGCCGGAGGTTCGCCGTTTTGGCCAGGCCCTCGCGGGTCGAGATGTGGATGACGCCGGAGCGTTCGTCGTAGAAGGGCATGACGGGGGAGAGCTGGGGGCGGCCGTTCGATTTGATCGTGGCGAGGACGCCGAGCCGGCTCTCCGCGAGCAGCTCGCGTGGGCTGAAGGGTGTCGTCGTGTTCATGCCCGGACCTCCGACGCTACGGCGCGTCGGTGGCCGCCCCGCCCGTCGGCCACCGCCCGTCCGGCCGGTGTCCCGGCGGACGCGGGGAGTCCGGTACCGGTGCCGAACGAGGCGCTCTCGTGCATGAGATGGGTCCTGTGGTCGCGTGATGTCCGCTCTCCGCGGGCGGCGTGAGTCGTCATGGCGACATCCTCGGCCCTCACACCGGTGTGAGGGTCAAATGGGCCACGAGGAGGCGTCCGTGTCGCCCGGGGCCGCCCTCCGTCAGCCGGTGGCGGGTTGCCGCACCGGGGTGGGGGAGACCGGCACGATGACGGGCGAGCCGTCCGAGGGCGCGGCGAGGATCTCGGTGTCGATGCCGTACAACTCCCGCATCAGCGCGGTGTCGATGGTCTCCCGCGGTGGGCCGCAGGCCACGATCCGCCCGTCGCGCATGGCGACGAGGGTGTCCGCGTAGCGGGCGGCGGCGGCCAGGTCGTGGACGACCATGACGATGGTCCGTCCGTCGGCCGCGATCTCGCGGACGAGTTCCAGCACCTCGACCGCGTGGCCGATGTCCAGGGCGCTGGTCGGCTCGTCGAGGAGGAGTACGGGGGTCTGCTGGGCGAGGGCCATGGCCAGCCAGCACCGCTGCCGCTGGCCGCCGGAGAGCTCGTCGAGGCGGCGCTCGGCGAGCCCGGTGACCCCGGTGGCCGTCATGGCCCGCTCGACCGCGCGCTCGTCCTCCTGCGACCACTGGCGGAACAGCCCCTGATGGGGATGGCGGCCGTACCGTACGAGCCCGGCCACGGTCACCGCCTCGGGCGCCTGGGGCGACTGGGGCAACAGGGCGATCCGGTGGGCGGCTTGACGCTGCTTCAGTCCCCAGACGTCATCGCCGCCGATGAGGATCCGGCCGGAGGCCGGGGTGTGCAGCCGGGCCATGGCGCGCAGCAGGGTGGACTTGCCGCAGCCGTTCGGGCCGACCACCGCGGCCACCTGGCCCGGCGGCACCGTCATATCGACCCGGTCCACGACCGTGCGGCCGGAATACCCGGCCGTGAGCTGCTCTACGCGCACATCCACCTGGACCGCCCTTTCGGAGAGTGGCGCCACCCTCTTGCCTGAAGAGCATAAGGTAAGGCTAACCTTAACAACGCGACGGGGTGGTGCCGATGCGGAGAGCTGTGGATTCCACCCTGCGCGTCTGCGTCCCTTTTGATACCCGGAGTCCTCGATGACCCTGCCCAGACGTCCCTTCTCCTTCGCGCCGCGCCGCGCGGCCCAGGCTGTCGCCGCCGTGGCCGCGGCCGCGCTCCTGATGACCGGCTGTGGTTCGGACTCCTCGGACTCCAAGGACTCGTCGAAGAAGGACTCCGGCTCGTCCGCCACCCGTACGGTCAAGGACGCCACCGGCCGCGCGGTCAAGGTTCCGGCCGCGCCCAAGCGCATCGTGACGCTGACCCAGGAGGACCTCGACGCGGTGCTCGCCCTCGGGGTGAAGCCGGTGGGGATCACCAACGGCCAGGGTATGAACAAGCCCCCGGCCTACCTGGCGGACAAGGTCCAGGGTATCGACGTCGTCGGAAACCTGCTCCAGCCGGTGATGGACAAGGTCGTGGCCGCCAAGCCCGATCTGATCCTCGCCGGTGATATGCAGGACAAGCAGATGCTGGACCAGCTACGCGAGATCACCCCCGCGACCCTGGTCACCATGGCGCCGACCGATGACTGGAAGCTCTCCTTCCGTGGCATCGGAAACGCCGTCAACAAGCTGGACAAGGCCAACGAGGTCATCGCGGAGCACGAGGCCACGGCCAAGGCCGCGGACAAGAAGCTCGGCGCGAACAAGGGCGCCGAGGTCTCCATCGTGCGGTGGAACCCGGACGGTCCGAGCTGGATGGAGAAGAAGCAGTTCGCCAGCGGGGTGGCGCTGGAGATGGGGCTGAAGCGGCCCAGGACGCAGAACAAGGACGGCAACGCCCACACCCCGCCGCTGAGCCTGGAGAAGATCGATGAGATCGACGGCGACTGGCTGTTCCTGTCGACGCTCACGGCGGACGGGGACAAGGCGCTGAAGGACGTACAGGCCAAGCCCGCCTACAAGGAGCTGGGCGCGGTCAAGAAGAAGCACGTGGTGACGGTCGACGGCTCGGTCTGGTCGACCCGGGGCGGACCGCTCGCCGCCGATGTGGTCATCAACGACATCACCAAGGCGCTGGGCGCCTCCTGACGGCCCGTAGGGGGCCGGATGCCCCCCACGGGCACGCCCGCGGACACGTCCGCACGGCGGAGGCCGACCGGTCCATGGCCCTCCGGTCGGCCACCCCGGGGCTGCCGCCCCGGGGCCGGTGCGGGTGGCACCGGCCGTTCCTCCGGCCTGGCGGCGGGGGAGCGGCCGGGGTGCCGGCCCGTCGGGAGATCCGCGCGGGCCCTCAGACGGTTGCCCGCTCCGGGTGGGTGCCGCCCCGCGCGGGACGCGCACCGCGGGCCGTGTACGCGAAGTCCGCGGCGGTCCAGGCCATCGCGGTCGCCCCGTCGAGCAGAGCGCGTTCACCCGAGGGGGACATGGCCGCGTCGGCGAACGCGGCCTCGTGCGGGCCGCAGACGCCCTCGCTGATGTCCAGCACCGGATGGATGGAGGGGACGGCGTGCGAGACATTGCCCATGTCCGTACAGGCGAAGGGCGGTCGCTCGGCCGGCTCCGGGCGGCCGAGCGCACGGGCGTTGCCCGTCCACAGCCGGATCAGCTCCGGATCGCCCCGGAAGTCCAGGTAATCGGGTTCCGGGCGGACCAGCCGCACCTCGCAGCCGGTCGCCAGCGCCCCTGCCCGGAAGCACGCCTCCACCCGGGAGCGCAGCTCCTCGAGATCCTCGGCCGCCGTGGTGCGCAGCTCGTACTCGGCGGTGGCGCGGGCCGGGATGGCGTTCGGCGCGGAGCCCGCCTCGGTGGTGATGCCGTGCACCCGCCAGTGCGGGGGGAGTTGCTGGCGCAGCAGTCCGATCGCCACCTGGGCGACGGTCAGCGCGTCGGCGGCGTTGCGTCCCTCGTGCGGGTTGAGGCTCGGATGCGCGGCCCGGCCGGTGTACGTCACCGACAGCGTGCCGAGGGCGAAGGACCGGAAGTCGGCGATGTCGAAGGGGCAGGGGTGCACCATCATGGCGGCGTCGACCCCGTCGAAGGCGCCCGCCTCGAGCATCAGCGCCTTGCCCGCGCCCCGTTCCTCCGCCGGGGTGCCCAGCACCCTGATGGTCAGGCCGAGTTCATCCGCCACCGGGGCCAGTCCCAGGGCGGCCCCGACCCCCGCGGCCGCGATCAGGTTGTGGCCGCAGGCGTGGCCGAGTCCGGGCAGCGCGTCGTACTCGCATACGAGCGCGACCGTCAGCGGGCCGCTGCCGAGGGTGGCGCCGAAGGCGGTGTCCAGTCCGTAGGCGGGCGCGGTCACCTCGAAGCCGCCCGCACGCAGCAGTTCGGCACACCAGGCGGCCGCGCGGTGCTCGCTGAAGGCGGTCTCGGGGTGGCCGTGGATCCGGCGGCTGAGCCCGAGCAGTGCCTCGGTCCGCTCGGTGACGCGCTGTCGTATCGCGGACTTGAGGTTCTCGGGGGCGCCCGTGGCGCCACCTCTGGGGTCGGTCATCGGCTCCTCTTCCGGTGCGTTCGGACGCGGTTGCGTGGTTCTGCCAGGAAGAACATAGCTTAGGCTTACCTAAGTAGTCGGCGGCGCCGGTGAATCTGCGCGGCAGCGGCTTTCACATTCGAGGAGTTGTCCATCCATGCATGAGCTTCCGGACTCATTTCCCCTGCTCACCGCACAGAGCGGTGTGTACTGGGCCCAGCGGCTCGCCCCCGGCGGAACCGACTTCCACACCGCCGACACCGTCCGGATCGACGGACCGGTCGACGAGGACCTCTTCGAATGCGCCCTGCGCCGGACCGTCGCCGACGCCGAGACGCTGCGCCTGCGCGTGACCGGGACCGACGCAGCGCCCCTCCAGCGTGTGGACCCCGCACCGCGGTTCCACCTCCACCGGCTCGACCTGCGCTCCGCCGACGCGCCCGAGGAGGAGGCGGAGCGCTGGATGGGCGCCGATCTGGCCCGCCCCGCCGATCCGGCGACGGACGACGGTCTGATGTGCCAGGCGCTCATCCGCCTCGGGAACGCCCGGTACTGGTGGTACCAGCGGGTCCACCACATCGCCGTCGACGCCTACGCCCTCCAGCTCATCCGCCGCCGGGTGGCCGAGGTGTACGCGGCCGGCGCCGCGGACGGTCCGAGCCCTGACAACGACAGCCGGTTCGTCCCGCTGCGCGAGCTCGTCGAGGAGGAGGCCCGCTATCTGGCGGGCGAACAGTACGCGGCCGACCGCGCGTTCTGGACCGGGCGGATGAGTGGCGCCACGGTCACCACCCCGCCGGTGAGCCCCCGGCGGGACGACGCCCCCGGCACCGGTCTGCTCCGGCGCGGCGCCGACCTGCCCCCGGACTCCCTCACCCGGCTCTCCCGCGCCGCCGAAGCGGTCAAGGCCACCTGGGCCGAGCTGGTCATCGCCGCCACCGCGGGACACCTCCACCGGCTCACCGGAGCACAGGAGGTGGTCCTCGGCCTGCCCCTGACCAACCGCCGCGGCCCCGCCGCGCTGCGCACCCCGGCGATGACGGTCAATGTGCTCCCGCTGCGGCTCGCCGTCCGCCCCCAGGACACCGCGGCCGAACTGCTGCGCCGTGTCGTGACCGAGATCCGCGCGGTCCGCCGCCACCAGCGGTACCCCCAGGCGGAGCTGCGCCGCGATCTGCGACTGCCCACCGCGGACGCGCCGTTGACCGGACCGATGGTCAACATCAAGCCCACCGAGGGGGAGATCCTGGACTTCGGGGGAGCGCCCGGGACCGTGCGCAACCTCGCCGCGGGCCCTGTCGAGGACATCGCCGTCGGCGCCTGGCCCGGCCCGGAGGACCGTCTGCACCTGGTCCTGGAGGCCCGCGCCGACCGCTACACCCCCGCCGATGTGGACCGGTACCGCACCACCTTCCGCCACTACCTCGACGGGCTGACCGAGGCGCTGCTCACCGATCCGCACCGGCCTCTGGCCGCCGTCGATCTGCTGGACGCCGACACGGTGCGCCGGGTGACCGCCGGACGTGCAGAACCGGCCACCGGGACCACCCTGCCCGAGGTGTTCGCCGCCCAGGCGGTGCGCACCCCCGACACGACCGCCGTCCGCTGCGGTGACACCCGGCTCACCTTCGCCCAGCTCGACGCCGCCGCCAACCGGCTCTCCTACGAACTGGCCGCGCGCGGCGTACGGGCCGAGACCACCGTCGCCCTCGCCCTGCCCCGCTCCGCCGAGATGGTCACCGCACTGCTCGCGGTGGCCAAGGCGGGCGGTGTCTGCCAGCCCCTCGATCTCGGCCATCCGCCCGCCCGCACCCTCGCCGTACTCGATGACGCCCGGCCCGTCTGCGTCCTCGGCACGGCGGCGGCCCTGGCCGGACTGCCCGCCCACGGCCGTCCCGAGCTCGTGACCGACGCACCCGGCACCCGCGCCGCACTCGGCCGAAGACCGGCCGGCCACCCCGCCGCCACCCCCGCACCGGACGACGCGGCCTACGTCATCCACACCTCCGGTTCCACCGGCCGCCCCAAGGGCGTGGTGGTCACCCACGCCTCCCTCGCCAACCTCCTCGCCGGACACGACGCCGACCACATCGCGCCCGCCGTCGCCCGCACCGGCCGCACCCGGCTCAAGGTCGCCCACAGCGCCTCGTTCGCCTTCGACGCCGCCTGGGACCCGGTGCTGTGGATGGCCCACGGCCATGAACTCCACCTGCTCGACGACACCACCTACCGCGATCCGGCCGCCCTCACCGCCTACGTCGACCGGCACCGCCTCGACTACCTGGACGTGACGCCCTCCTACGCCGAGGCACTGCTCGCCGAGGGACTGCTCGGCGAGGGCCACCACCGGCCCGCCGTCCTCGTCGTCGGCGGCGAGGCCGTCCCCGCGCCGCTGTGGCAGCGGCTCTGCGCCACCGAGGGCGTGCATCCGCTCAACCTGTACGGGCCCACCGAGACCACCGTCGACGCCTGTTACTGGACCGGGCCGGAGTCCGACGGACGGCCCGTGCGCGCCACCCGCCTCTACGTCCTCGACACCGCCCTGCGCCCCGCGCCCGACGGGGTCCCCGGCGAACTGTACGTCGCCGGGGCCTGTCTGGCCCGCGGCTATCTCGGCCGACCCGATCTGACCGCCGAGCGGTTCGTCGCCGACCCCTTCGGCGCGGCACACGGCGACACCGGCGGCCGGATGTACCGCACCGGCGACCTGGTGCGCCGACGGCTCGACGGCACGATCGAGTTCCTGGGACGCACCGACGACCAGATCAAGATCCGTGGCTTCCGGGTCGAACCCGGTGAGATCCAGGCGGTGCTGGCCGCCCACCCGGCCGTCGCCCAGGCCGCCGTGATCGTCCGTGACGGCACCGGCGGCAAGCGGCTGCTGGCCTACGCCGTGCCGCGCCCCGGCACCCGCCCCGACCCGGCCGCACTGCGCGACCACCTGGCCGCGGCGCTGCCCGCGCATATGGTCCCCGCCACCGTGACCCCGCTCGAGGCGCTGCCGCGCACCGCCAACGACAAGCTGGACCACCGCGCGCTGCCCGAACCCGAACCGCTCACCACCGTGCCCGGTGCCGCTCCCGTCACCACGGCGGCCACCCCGCACGGCGAGATCGTCGCCGGACTGTTCGCCACCCTGCTCGGTCTGGAGTCCCACCCCTCGCCCGACACCGTCTTCTTCGACTTGGGCGGCCACTCCCTGCTCGCCGCCCGGCTCGCGGCCCGGCTGCGCGAGACCTTCCAGGTGCCCGTCTCCGTCGCCGATGTCTTCCGCGCGCCCACTCCGGCCGCCTTGGCCGCCCTGGTGCGCACCCGCGGCGCCGCATCCACCGTGGACGACACCCCACTGGTCCCGGTGGTCCGCACCGGACGGCTCCCGCTCTCCCCGGCCCAGCAGCGGCTGTGGTTCCTGCACCGGCTGGAAGGTCCCAGCGCCACCTACAACATCCCGCTCGTCCTCGCCCTCCAGGGCCCTCTCGACGCCGACGCGCTGACCCGCGCCCTCGCGGACCTGACGGACCGCCATGAAACGCTGCGTACCCGCTACCCCGTACCGCCGGACGGCACCGACAGCCTGCCGTACCAGCACATCATCGAGCCCGGTGATCCGGCGGCACGGCCCGTGCTGCACCGCGCCACCGAGGGCCAGGACCTCACGGAAACCGCCCGCCACACCTTTGACCTGGCCACCGAACTCCCGCTGCGCGCCACCCTGTTCACCGAAGCCTCCGACCGGCACACCCTGCTGCTGGTGCTCCACCACATCGCCGGGGACGGCGCCTCCACCACACCCCTGGTGCGCGACCTCGCCACCGCCTACCGGGCCCGGACCGAGGGCCGCGCACCGCAGTTCGCACCGCTGCCCGCCCAGTACGCCGATCACGCCGCCCACCAGGGACGCAGGCTCGGCACCCCGGCGGACCCCACCCCGCTGGCCACCGCCCGGCTCACGCACTGGAAGCAGGCCCTGGCCGGACTGCCCGACCAGCTCGAACTGCCCACCGACCGGCCGCGTCCCCCGGTGGCGTCCAGCGCCGGGGACACCGTGCCCTTCGCACTCGGCCGGGCCGCCCACATCAAGCTGGTCCAGCTCGCCCGGGACACCGGCACCACGGTCTTCATGACCGTGCAGGCCGCGCTCGCCACCCTGCTGACCCGCCACGGCTGCGGCACCGACATCCCGCTGGGCACCCCCGTCGCGGGCCGCGCCGACGACACCACCGCCGACCTCGTCGGCTTCTTCACCAACACCGTCGTGCTGCGCACCGACACCTCCGGCGACCCCGCCTTCCGCACCCTGCTGCAGCGGGTGCGCACCACCACCCTCGCCGCTTTCGAACACGACGAGCTGCCCTTCGACCACCTCGTCGAAGCGCTCAACCCGCCCCGCTCCCTGGCCCGCCATCCCCTCTTCCAGACCATGCTGGCCTGGCAGTCGGTGCCCGACGCCGCCTTCACCCTCGCGCCCGGCACCACCGCCCGGCTGTCCACGGTGACCTCCGGCACCGCCAAGTTCGACCTCACCCTCAACGCGGGCGAACTCGCCGACGGCGGCATCGGCGGCTTCCTGGAGTTCCGCACCGACCTCTTCGACCGGTCCACCGCACAGGCGCTGTCGGACCGGCTCACCCGGCTGCTCACCGCCGCCGCCGACACCCCGGACACCCCGATCGGGCTGCTGCCGCTGCTGGACGAGGCCGAGCGCCGCCACGCCCTCGTGGACGGCAACGCCCAGCCCCTCCCGGTCCTGACGGACGCACCCACCACCCTCGCCGAGCGGTACGAGGACGCCGCCCGCAGCCATCCGGAGCGGATCGCCGTCAGCCACGACGGCGAGACCCTCACCTACGCCGAACTCTCCCGCCGCGCCCATCGGCTGGCCCGGCTGCTCACCGCCCGGTCCATCGGCCCCGGCTCCATCGTGGCCCTCGCCCTGCCCCGGTCCCTGGACCTCGTCACCGGTCTGCTGGCGGTTTCCCTCGCGGGCGCGGCCTATCTGCCCCTGGACCCGGACTACCCGGCCGACCGGCTCGCGTACATGCTCGACGACGCGCGGCCCGCCGCGGTGGTCACCGACACCGCCACCGCGCCCCGGCTGCCCGCCCACGAACTGCCGGTGATCGCCGTGGACGGGGCCGAGGCCGCCGGGTACGACACCTCGCCCCTGCGTCAGCGGGACCGGGTCCGCCCCCTCACCCCGCGGGACCCGGCCTATGTCATCTACACCTCCGGCTCCACCGGCCGCCCCAAGGGCGTGGTGGTCTCCCACCACAACGTCACCCGGCTGTTCACCGCCACCGACCACTGGTTCGGCTTCGGACCCGACGACGTGTGGACCCTCTTCCACTCCTACGCGTTCGACTTCTCCGTCTGGGAGCTGTGGGGAGCGCTGCTGTACGGCGGCCGGCTGGTCGTCGTCCCCCACCTCACCAGCCGCGATCCGCACGCTTTCCTGCGGCTCCTCGCGGCGGAGGGGGTGACCGTCCTCAACCAGACCCCGTCCGCCTTCCACCAGCTCGCCGCCGCCGACCGCCACAGCCCCGGACAGCCACTGGCGCTGCGCTACGTGGTGTTCGGGGGCGAGGCGCTGGAGCTCGGCCGCCTCGACGACTGGTACGCACGGCACCCCGACGACTTCCCGGTCCTGGTGAACATGTACGGCATCACCGAGACCACCGTCCACGTCACCCACTTCCCGCTCGACCGGGCCACCGCCGCCGCGGCCACCTCCTCCGCCATCGGCGTCAACATCCCCGATCTGCGGGTGTACGTGCTCGACGAGCGGCTCCAGCCGGTACCGCCCGGTGTCACCGGGGAGATGTACGTCGCCGGTGAGGGCGTCGCCACCGGCTACCTCGGCCGCCCGGACCTGACCGCCACCCGCTTCGTCGCCGACCCCTACGCCTCGCTCTTCGGTGACGGCGGCGGTGTGATGTACCGCTCGGGCGATCTGGCCCGGCGCCGTCCCGACGGCACCCTTGAGTACTTCGGCCGGGCCGACCACCAGGTGAAGGTGCGGGGTTTCCGGATCGAACCGGGCGAGATCGAGGCCGTGCTCACCGCCCACCCCGAGGTGGCCGACGCCGCCGTGGTGGTCCGCGAGGACACCCCCGGCGACAAGCGGCTGGTGGCCTACGCCGTCCCGGCCACCGCCCCCCGCGGGGAGGAGGACACCGCCACCGCGGCCCGGCTGCGCGAACACACCAGCCGTGAACTGCCCGTCCACATGGTCCCGTCCGCCGTCGTCCTCATGGACCGGCTGCCGCTGACCAGCAACGGCAAACTGGACCGTACGGCCCTGCCCGCACCCGGCCGCCCCGCGGCCGCTCCGGGCGGGCGCACCCCCCGCACCCCGCGCGAGGAGCAGTTGTGCGGCATCTTCGCCGACGTCCTGGGACTGGACCGGGTGGGCGTGGACGACAACTTCTTCGACCTCGGCGGCCACTCCCTGCTCGCGGTGGATCTCGCCGCCCGGGTGAACGCCGCGCTCGGCACCGAGGTGTCGATCGGCACCCTCTTCCAGTCACCCACCGTCCGGGCCCTGGAAGCGGCCCTGGACAACGTACGCCGGGACGATCCGCTGGAGGTGCTGCTGCCCCTGCGGCCCGCCCGCGAGGGGGACCGCGCCCCGCTGTACTGCGTGCATCCCGCGGGCGGACTGAGCTGGTGCTACGCCGGACTCATCCGCCAACTGCCCGCCGACATCCCGCTCTACGGGCTCCAAGCACAGGGGGTCGGCCCGGCCACCGCCGGGCAGCCGCTTCCCGCCACCCTGGAGGAGCTGGCCGCCCACTACACCGCGCGGCTGCGCGAGGTGCAGCCCCAGGGCCCGTACCGCCTGCTCGGCTGGTCCACCGGCGGCATCATCGCCCAGGCCATGGCCACCCACCTCCAGGACCAGGGCCAGGAGGTGGAACTGCTCGCCATCCTCGACGCCTATCCCGCCGAGGGCTTCCGCGAACTGCCCGTACCCGACCATGCGGAGGCGATGGAAGCCCTGCTCGCGATGGGCGGCCACGGACCGGACAGCCTGGAGGGCAAACCGCTCACCACCGCCCACGTGATCGAGGTGCTCCAGGGCAAGGGGAGTCCGCTCGCCGCCCTGGACACCGCCACCCTCGAGGCCCTGGCCGACATCTATCTCAACACCAACCACCTCGTCCGCGGGTTCGACCACCGGCGCTTCGACGGCGATGTGCTCTTCTTCCGCGCCACCGTCGACACCATCGACGACGCGCTGACCCCCGACACCTGGTCCCCGTACGTGGGCGGGCGCATCGACAACACCGACGTCGCCTGCTCCCACAAGGACATGACCCTGCCGGAACCGATCGCGCACATCGCGCGCGTGGTCGCCGACCGACTGACCGAACTGGAGAAGTGACCCCGATGGCCGCGAACAACGACGCATCCGTGAACCCCTTCGACGCGGACGGCGAGTTCCTCGTCCTGGTCAACGAACGGCGGCAGCACTCGCTGTGGCCGCTGTTCGCGGACGTGCCCGCCGGGTGGTCCACCGCCCACGGGCCGTGTCTGCGCCAGGAAGCCCTGGACTGGGTCACCGAGCACGACGCGGGAGTGCTCTCCCGATGAGCACACCGGCTCCCCGGGGCGGCTTCCTGCCCGTGCCGCGCGTACGCCCCCGTGTCGCGGTGGTCCTGGTGTACGTGGCCGCGATGTGCATGAACGGCCTGGACTCGACCATCGTCAACCCGGCCCTCTACACCATCGCCGAGGACTACGGACAGCCCGTCTCGGCGGCCAACACCGTCGAGACGGCGTTCCTCGTCGCCCTGGCGCTCGCGCTGCCGGTGGCCGGGTGGCTCGGCGACCGCTTCGGCACCAAGCGGGTGTTCCTGTCCGCGCTGGCCGTCTTCACCGCCGCGTCCGCCGTCTGCGGGACGGCCGGGAGCCTCCCGGTGCTCGTCGCGGCGCGCGGTGTCCAGGGACTGGCCGGCGGACTGCTCACCCCGGTGGGCATGACCCTGCTGTTCCGCGCGTTCGCCCTGCATGAGCGGGTGAAGCTGTCGAAGGTGCTGATCGTGCCGACGGCGCTGATGCCCGCGCTGGGCCCGCCGCTGGGCGGTCTGCTGACCGAACACCTCTCCTGGCACTGGCTGTTCTTCGTCAACGTGCCCATCGGGGTGCTCGCGGTGCTGCTCGGCGTCGTCGGCCTGCGGGAACAGGTCGAGGGCACGTCCGGGCCGTTCGACCGCACCGGCTTCCTGCTCGCCACCCCCGCCCTCGGCCTGCTGACCTACGCGCTGGGCTTCGGCCCGGCGCACGGCTGGACCCGGCCCCCGGTCGTGCTGTGCGCGGTGCTCGGCGTGGCGCTCGCGGTGGCGACCGTGCTCCACCAGCGCCGCGCGCGGTCACCGCTGCTGGCGCTGTCCCTGCTGGGCGACCGGAGCTACGGTGCCGCCTCGGTGCTCGCCGCGCTGACCGCGGCCGGGCTGATGGGTGTGCTCTTCGTGGTCCCGCTGCTGTTCCAGGCATCGCTGGGCGGATCAGCCCTGGACGCCGGACTCAGTGTGTTCCCCGAGGCGCTCGGGCTGATGCTGGCCTCCCGGGTCGTGGACCTGCTGCTGCCGCGTCTGGGTCCGCGGCTGCTGACCGCCTCGACGCTCCTGTTGGCGGCGGCGGTGTTCGCCGCCCTCGCCGTACCGGGGACGGCGGAGAGCGTATGGGCCGTGCGGGGGCTGATGTTCCTGATCGGTCTGGTGTTGGGCACGGCCGTGCTCACCGTGCAGCTCGCCGGGTTCGAGACCATCGCGCCACCGCAGATGGGCCAGGCGATGGGGCTCTTCCAGATCGTCCGGACCCTCGGCGGCGCACTGGGCATCGCGGTGTGCGCCGCGGTGGTCGGCGGCGGGGCACATGACCCCGGCGCGGAGATGGACGCCGGGCCGTTCCGTACCGCCGTCGGTGTCACCGCCGCCCTGGTGGCGCTGGCCGCCCCGTGTGCCCTCCGGCTGCCCAAGGAGCCGCCCCAGCCGCCCCCGTTCGACGAGCCGCCGGGGGAGGGCCAGGACACATCAGCCGAGAGCACACCGGCCGAGGGCCAGGGTCCGGCCGGCGGGGACGACGGACCGTCCGGGGGAGCGGACGACCGGGCCGGGACCCGCGCCTGAACCCCTCCCCACACACACCGACGGGCCCTTCCGATGACCGGAGGGGCCCCGTCGCCGTCTCAGGCCCTCTCCTCGGGCCCCCCGGTGAGCAGCCCGGCCAGTCCGTCGGCCAGCCCACCGCGCCAACAGGCGTAGTCATGACCGCCGTTGAACTCCCGGTACCGCACGTCATAGCCACGCGCGCGCAGCACATTGCGCAGCCGCCGGTTCTCGGCGAGCAGCATCCACTCCTGCGCGCCCACCTCCAGCCACAGCCTGACCGGCCGCCGCTCGCCGGTGGCGTACTGCCGGGTGAGCCACTCCGGCCCCCGGTCCCCGTCGTCGTCGGGCCACCAGAACGACCCCGACTGCGACAGCGCGAGACCGAACCGGTCCGGGCGGCGGTACGCGGCGAAGGCCGCCGTAAGACCTCCGGCGCTCTGCCCCGCGACCACGGTCCGCTCCGGACGCGGATCGGCCCCGAACTCCCGCCACGCCCACGGCAGCAGGACATCGGCCAGCCAGTCCACGAACCCCTCGCTGCAGGCCAGATCATCCATCCGTCGTCCCATGGTGTCCACGAGCAGGGCGACGGTGGGCGGCAGCGCCCCGTCGGCGGCCATCCGGTCCAGCATCCCGCCCGCGTCCAGCACCGGGCCCCACATCTCACCGTCCAGCAGCACCGCGACAGCACGGGAAGCTCCCGGGGACACCTCACCGGGCGGCAGGTGGACGGTGATCCGGCGCCCGCCAACCTCCCGTTCCAGGGTCGTCCCCCGGGGCACGGGCCCCGCGGCGACGGCGTACGGCTGCGCGGGTGCGCTGGGCAGCGCCAGCACCGAGGCGGGAGACCGGCCGTCGCGGGAGGGCAGTGCGGGGGAGAGGCACAGCGGATCGGGTACCGCCCGGTCCAGGGCGCCGCGCCACGACGCCCGGTCGGTCCGCAGGATCTCCGCACGGGACCCGTGGCCGGGGAGGAACTGGTACGAGGCCCGGTGGTCCGCGCGCAGCCGGTGGCTGAGCGCCCACACCGAGGTGTCGGCCACGCGGTGCATCAGATGCGGTGTCAGGTCCCCGGCGTGCCGGTCCCGGTCGGTGATGGTGTGCAGCAGGAGGAGGACGTCCGTGGCGGGCCGCTCCGCGGCGTCCCGCCAGACGAAGGTGACCAGCCGATGTGCGGGGTCCCCCTGGGAGTCGGGCTCCACCAGGGGGGTGCCGTCCGTCCGGGCACGGTGCCAGAACTCCTCCTCGGCGCCCGGTCTTCCGCCGCGCAGCCCGTCGATGAGGGCGCGCAGCGCGGGGCTGCGGACAGCGGTCACGTCACGTCTGCCTTTCGTCGGTGGATCGGTGGTCGGTGATGGGTGGCGCTGCGCGGGTGCCACCGTGGTCCGGTCGTGTGTCAGAGCCGGGCGGCGGAGGTGCGGTTGAGCAGGACCCACAGGAGGAAGGGGCCGCCCAGTACGGTGGTCACCACGCCCACCGGCAGTTCGGTGCCGGAGAAGGCGATCCGCCCCAGGGCGTCGGCCGCCACCACCAGCACCGCGCCGGTCAGCGCGGAGGCCAGGACGGGGACCCGCTGGGGGCCCGTGAGCCGGGAGGCGATCACGGGGGCGGCCAGGGCCACGAAGGCCACCGGTCCGCAGATGCCGACCGCGAGCCCGGCCGATGCCACGGCCAGTGCCATGCACACCGCGCGGGTGCGGCCCGGATGTGCGCCGAGGGACGCGGAGGTGGCGTCGTCGAAGCGCAGCACCGCCAGGTGGCGAGCGGCGGCCAGCGACGCGGGGAGGAGGACGGCGAGCCCGATCAGGACGGGCACCGCGACCGAGTAGCCGCGCCCGTTGAGGCTTCCGGAGGTCCACACGTACAGCGAGCTGGCGGAGTTGAGCGAACGGCGGGAGAGCACGACCTGGGTGATGGCCGAGGCGAGGGCCGACATCGCCAGACCGGTGACCAGGACGCGGTAGCCGCGCTGTCCCAGCCCGCCGGAGACGGCGGTGACCGCGAGCACGGCGACCATGGCCCCCAGCGGTCCCGCCCACCACGCGCCGAACGTGCCGGTGGGGCTGAGGGCGACCGACAGCAGCACGGCGGCGGTGGCACCGTCGTTCACCCCGAGCAGTTCGGGAGTGGCGAGCCGGTTGCGGGCCAGGGTCTGGGTCAGACACCCCGCCAATCCGAGCGCGGCCCCGGCGGTCATTCCGGCGACGATCCGGCCGAGCCGGAACTTCTGCACCAGCAGCACGTCGAACCGGTCCCCCTGGCCGAACACGGCGCGGAAGGTGCGGGTCACCCCCATACCGCTCTGGCCCGCGTACGCCGAGAACACCACGGCGGTGACCGTCAGTGCGGCGAGTGCGAGCACGGCGAGCGCGGGTCTGCGGTGGACCAGCAGGGAGACGGCGCCGCGCCGCAGCACCGCGGTACCGGCGCCGAGTCCGGGGCGTGTCCGGTCCCCCGGCCGCGTCCGGTGCTTGAGTCGCGGCAGGCGCACCGGGAGCGTGCGGCGGCCGGACCCGGTGGTGCCGTCGTCCCCCGCCGGGTCGGTCATGCCCATCTCGGTCAGCCGCCGCGAGCGGACCACACCGATGAGGACCGGGGCGCCGATGAGGGCGACGATCACCGAGACCGGTGCCTCGAACGGCCGGGAGACCACCCGGGCCGCGATGTCCGCGGTGGTGAGGACCCCGGCTCCGATGAGTCCGGCCAGGACGGTCCGGGTGGCGAGCCGGGCTCCGGCGATCGCGCGGGACAGGAATCCGGCCAGCAGTCCGAGGAAGGAGATCGGCCCGGCCAGGGCCACCGCCCCGGCCGTCAGGAGGGTGACGGACACCGCCACCACGGTGCGGATCACCGAGGGCCGGTGTCCGAGGCCGCGGGCGAGGTCGTCACCGAGCGCCAGGGCGGACAGCGGCCGGGTGACCAGCAGCGCGATGAGGAAACCTACGGCGAGGACGGGCCAGAGGGGCTTGAGTTCGCCGTATCCCTCCACCCCGGCCAGTGAGCCGAGAACCCAGAAGCGGAATTGGTCGTAGGTCTCGGCGGAGTTGACGACGATGACATTGGTGAGCCCGCCGAAGGTGGCGCCCAGGGCGGAACCGGCGAGCACCAGCCGCATGGGGGAGCCTCCGCGACCCCGTCCGGCGATCAGGAGCACCAGTCCGCTGGCGATCACCGCTCCGGCGAAGGCGCAGCCGACCGCGGCGAATCCGGAATCCAGTCCCAGCAGGGCTATCCCGGCCACGACGCCGAGCGACGCACCGGCGTTGACCCCGAGCAGCCCGGTCTCGGCGAGCGGATTGCGGGTCACGGCCTGGAGCATGCACCCGGCGACCCCGAGGGCCGCGCCCACGAGCACCGCGGTCAGGGTGCGGGGGATCCGCAGATCGCCGATGACCAGCGCCAGCCGGGAGTCCGCACGGGCGCCGTGACGATTCAGCAGGTAGTCGAGGGCTTGGCCCGGACCGGTGTCCCCGGCGCCCACGCTCATGGAGACGGCGCACAGCAGCAGGAGGGCGACGGTGAAACCGGCGACGGTGAGCACGGTGACACGCCGCGACGGACCGGCCGAGAGTCGGCGCTTGCTTCCGGCCACTGCCGGATCACCGCTCCCATGGCCGATGGCGGTGGTCAACGCCCCTGCGTCCGCGACCTGGTGGGTGGCGGGTTGCGTGGTATCCGTCTGCTGCGGCTGCATAAAGTGAGGTTAGCCTAACCAAAATAAAACCTGTGCCGGGCGTGTGGGTGGAATGGTCCACCCTGGCTTGATTAGGTTAGCCTTGCCTTAACGAGACGGGGGGTCCTTCGTGCCCGAACACATACCTGGCGCCCATGCGCCGCTCGCCGGACGCAGAGCCCTGGTCACCGGAGCCGGCCAGGGCATCGGCGCGGCCGTCGCCTGTGCGCTGGCCGCCGACGGCGCCCATGTGGCGGCGACCGACCGCGCGGTCGACGGTGTCCGGGCGCTGGCCGCCGCCCATGGCGGACCGTCCGGTGAAGTGGCGGCGCCCGCCGGGGAGTCGGCGCCGGTGTCCCCGGCGGCCGGCGGTGCGATCACGCCCTACGCCATGGACGTCACCGACCGCGCCGCGGTGGACGCCGTCGTCGAGACCGTCGAGACCCGGCACGGCCCGCTGGACATACTGGTCAACGTCGCGGGTGTGCTCCGCCCCGGATCCGCCGCACAACTGGCGGACGAGGACTGGGAGGCCACCTTCGCCGTCAATGCCACCGGCGTCCTGCACACCTCCCGCGCCGTGGCCTCCCGTATGGCCGCCCGCGGAACCGGTTCCATCGTCACCGTCGGTTCCAACGCCGCGGGCATCCCCCGCACCGGGATGGCCGCCTACGCCGCCTCCAAGGCGGCGGCCACCATGTACACCAAGTGCCTCGGGCTCGAACTCGCCCGCAGCGGCGTGCGGTGCAATGTGGTCGCCCCGGGCTCCACCGACACCGCGATGCAACGCGCGCTGTGGCAGGACACCGAGGCTCCGCGCCGCGTCATCGACGGCGACCCGGCCACCTACCGGACCGGAATCCCGCTCGGCCGGATCGCCGACCCGTCGGACATCGCCGAGGCCGTGCTCTTCCTCGCCTCGGACCGCGCCCGCCACATCACCATGCAGGAGCTGTACGTCGACGGCGGCGCCACCCTCCGCTGACCCCTCCGCGTCACCCCGCACCACTCTCACCCGCACACCCCCACCCCCGCGCGTCCGCGCCGTGAACCGGACGCGCGAGAAACGGAGCCACACGTGTCGGCCTCACCCGAAGTCGCCGCGCCCAGCACCCTGGCCGAACCGGCCCACCCCGCCGTAGGCGCGGCCACCGGGCTGCTCAACTCCTACACCCCAGGAGCCCGCTTCCTCTCCACCCCGACCCGCACCCTGCTCGGCGAGGGCGTTCACAGCGAGGTGCCGCACGACGAGAGACCCCTGCCCCTGAGAGTGGCCGGGACCCTCGCCGCCGCCCGCGCCGCGGGCCACCCCGACCCCGTGGTCATCGGAGCCGTCCCCTTCGACCAGAACGCGCCCGCCGCCCTCGCCGTACCGGACCGACTGGACACCGCGCCGCCGCTCACCGCCGATCCGCTGATCGCCCTGCCCGCGGACGCGCCCGATCTGCTCGACCTGGACATCCGTCAGGTGCCCGCCCCCGAGGCGTACGGAGCCTCCGTCGCCGCCGCGGTCGAGCGCATGTGGCGGGGCGAGTTCAGCAAGGTCGTCCTCGCCCGCACGCTGGAGCTCGACAGCCCGGCGCCGCTGGACACCCCCGCGATGCTCCAGCGCCTTGCCCGCCGCGACCCCTCCGGATACACCTTCGCCCTCCCCGTCGCCCCGGACCGCACCCTGCTCGGTGCCAGCCCGGAACTGCTGGTGTCCCGGCACGGCAACCGCGTCGTCGCCAATCCGCTGGCCGGGTCCGTCCCCCGCAGCGACGACCTCGCCGAGGATGTCCGGCGGGCCGCGGCCCTGCTGAAGTCCGCCAAGGACCTGTACGAGCACGCCGTGGTGGTCAGCGCCGTTCACGAGGCGCTGGCCCGCCACTGCACCGATATGACGGTCCCGGCCACCCCCACCCTGGTGCGCACCGCGGCGATGTGGCACCTGTCCACCACCGTCACCGGCACGCTCGCCGCCCCGGACACCTCGGCCCTCGAACTGGCCTGCGCCCTCCACCCGACCCCGGCCGTCTGCGGCACTCCGACGGACACCGCCCGCCGGGTCATCCGGGAGAGCGAACCCTTCGACCGCGGCTTCTTCACCGGCATCGTCGGCTGGGGCAACGCCGACGGCGACGGCGAATGGGTGGTGACCATCCGGTGCGCCGAGGCGGAGCGCAACTCCCTGCGCCTGTACGCCGGGGCGGGTGTCGTCGCCGCCTCCGAACCCGAGGCCGAGACCGCCGAGACCGCCGCCAAGTTCCGCACCTTCCTCAGCGCCGTGGGAGCACAGCTGTGAGCGGTTCACAGGCCCCCGTATGGCCCGCAGCGTTCGCCGAGCGCTACCGCTCCGCCGGACACTGGCGTGGCGAGACCTTCGGCCGGATGCTGCGTGACCGCGCCACCGCCCACCCCGGGCGGACCGCGATCGTCGACCCCGCCTCCGACCGCCGCTGGTCCTACGGGGAACTCGACGACCGCGCCGACCGGCTCGCCGCCGGGCTGGTGGCCCGCGGGATCGCCAAGGGCGACCGGGTCGTCGTACAACTGCCGAACATCGCGGAGTTCTTCGAGGTCGTCTTCGCCCTCTTCCGCATCGGGGCGCTGCCGGTGTTCGCGCTCCCGGCGCACCGCGAGACCGAGATCCGCTACTTTTGCGAGTTCACCGAGGCCACCGCGTACGTCATCGCGGGCGAACACGGCGGCTACGATTACCGCGAGCTGGCCACCGCGGTGCGCGCGAAGGTCCCCGGGCTGCGCCACGTCTTCGTCGCGGGCCCCGACGCGGGGGAGTTCGAGCCGCTGGACGCGGTGCCCGCCGAACCCGTGGAGCTGGCCGAACCCGCCCCGGACGACCTGGCCTTCCTCCAGCTCTCCGGCGGCAGCACCGGCGTGCCCAAACTGATCCCGCGCACCCATGACGACTACCTCTACTCGGTGCGGGGCTCCAACGAGATCTGCGCGGTGGACGAGCACAGCGTCTACCTCTGTGTGCTGCCCGCCGCCCACAACTTCCCGCTCTCCTCGCCCGGTACGCTCGGCGCGCTGTACGCGGGCGGCACCGTGGTGCTGTGCCCGCAGCCCGGCCCCGAGGTTGCCTTCCCGCTGATCGAACGGGAGCGCGTCACCCTCACGGGTCTGGTGCCGCCGCTCGCCCTGCTGTGGACCGAGGCCGCGGCCGACAGCGGCCACGATCTCAGCAGCCTCCAGGTGCTGCTGGTCGGCGGCGCCAAGTTCAGCGAGCAGGCCGCCCGCCGGGTCCGCCCGGCCCTCGGCTGCACCCTCCAGCAGGTCTTCGGGATGGCGGAGGGACTGGTCAACTACACCCGCCTGGACGACCCCGAAGAGGTCATCGTCACCACCCAGGGCCGCCCGATCTCACCGGACGACGAGATCCGGGTCGTGGACGACGAGGACGAGGACCTCCCGGTGGGCGCCACCGGTCATCTGCTGACCCGCGGCCCGTACACCATCCGCGGCTACTGGAACGCCCCCGAGCACAACGCCCGCTCGTTCACCGCCGACGGCTTCTACCGCACCGGCGACATCGTCCGGCTCACCCCCACCGGCCATCTGGTCGTGGAGGGCCGGGCCAAGGACCAGATCAACCGGGGCGGTGAGAAGATCGCCGCCGAGGAGGTCGAGAACCACATCCTCGCCCACCCCTCGGTCCATGACGCCAACGTGGTGGGCGAACCCGACCCCTACCTCGGCGAACGCACCTGCGCCTACGTCATCCTGCGGACCGGCGCCGAGCGGCTGAAACCGGTCGCCATCAAGCGGTTCGTCCGCGAGCGCGGACTGGCCGGGTACAAGGTCCCCGACCGCGTCGAGTTCGTGGAGTCGTTCCCGCAGACCGGCGTCGGCAAGATCTCCAAGAAACACCTGCGGTCCGCCGCCGCGCACACCGTCCCCACCCAGCCGTGAACGGAGCACATCGCCCCATGGCCCTGCCCGCCATCACCCCGTACCCCATGCCGGTGGCCGACGAGCTGCCGCAGAACCGGGTCGACTGGAAGGTCGACCCCTCGCGGGCCGTGCTCCTCGTGCACGACCTCCAGAACTACTTCCTGACCGCCTACGACGTCCAGGCGCCGCCGATCCCCGAACTGCTGGCCAATATCAGCGCGTTGAAGGCCCGTGCCGCCGCTCTCGGTATCCCCGTGCTCTACACCGCCCAGCCGGGCGGGCAGTCACCCGAGGAGCGCGGTCTGCAGCAGGACTTCTGGGGGCCGGGACTGCCCGCTGACCCGCGGGCCGAGGCCATCGTCGACGCGGTCGCGCCGGGCCCCGGGGACACCGTGGTCACCAAATGGAAGTACAGCGGATTCGTCCGTACCGACCTCGAGGAACAGCTCCGCGCGCTCGGCCGGGACCAGCTCGTCATCACCGGCGTCTATGCCCACATCGGGGTGCTGATGACCGCGTGCGACGCCTGGATGCGTGACATCCAGGCCTTCGTGGTGGCCGACGCCGTGGCCGACTTCTCCGCCGATGAGCACGCCATGGCCCTGCGCTGGGCCGCGGGCCGCTGCGCCGTCGTGACCACCACCGCCACCGTCCTGGAAGGGATCTGACCACCATGGCGCTCACCCTGACGCAGATGCGCAGCGATATCGCCGATGTGCTCGGCGAGGATCCCGAGGACATCCCCGACGACGAGAACCTCGTCGACTACGGCCTGGACTCCGTACGGCTGATGTCCCTGGTGGGCCGCTGGCGCAAGGAACACGGTCTCGACATCGCGGTGGCCGATCTGGCGGAGCGCCCGGCCGTCGAGCAGTGGGCGGCACTGCTCGACGTCACCGTCTGAGCCGAATCCGGCGCGCTCGTCCGGCCAACGGGGGCCGGCCGCGTACCGACGCGGCCGGCCCCCGCTCAGGTCACCCCACCCGCGGGGGGCCCGCCGGGCGGCGGCCCCGGGGGCGCCG
>NZ_JANCLX010000031.1:0-37907 GCF_024295805.1 Streptomyces cucumeris | reverse complement strand
CGGGCGCGGCGTCCGGCCCACGGGGGCCCGCCCGTCGCCGCCGGGGCCCGGCCCCCGCTCAGGTCACGCCTCCGGCGGGCTCCAGTCCGGGCGGCGGCCCAGGTGGCGCAGCAGCGCGGCCACATCGTCGTCGCCCTCCTCGGCCGGGAGTGCCGGGCCGAACGCGAAGCCGCGCAGGGGCTCGACGAGTTGACGTGCCGCGGTGAGCAGCGGACGGGCCAGCTCGGCGGTCAGCGGCGACGGCTGTCCGGTGGCCACGGCGATGTCCCAGGCGTGCACCGCGGCGTCCAGCGCACATGCGCTGACGCCGAGTTCCGCCGCCATCTTCATCGGCGGAATCGGCACGGACACCTCGGCGGCGTCGTGTTCCACCCCGGCCCATGCCTCCGCGGCCGCGGTGAGAGCGGGTTCGAGTACGTCCTCGGGTGCTCCGTCGAAGGCCGTGGCGGGCTCGAACGGGTTGTACGCCGGACCCGGCCCTCCCGTCAGCGACGCCGCGTACGCCTGCTGGTCCCCGGCCGCGTGCAACAGCACCTGCGCCACGTTCCACCCCTCGCACGGGGTGGGCAACCCCCAGTCGGCGATGGGTATCTCCTGGATCGCGCCGCGCAGTGCCTGGTGTGCTGCCTCCAGCACCGGCCAGTCCGTGCGCGCAACCTCTGCCCCGTTGGTCATGCTGCCCTCCTGATCTGCGGAGAAGTGCGTTGTGCACTTCTCCTGCGTCAACGTGGCACAGCACGGGGCCCGGTGTCCGACGTTTACGGATATCCGTTCGTCCGGCGGGCGGTGTGCTCGGTCCGCGGGGGCGGCGGTATCCGCTCACACCCTGCTGTCCCGCGGCAGCAGCGCCGCCGCCACCGCCGCGGTGGCGCAGAGCAGCAGTCCCACCGCCAGCAGACCCGTGCGCATCCCCGGGAGTGAGAACGTCTCGTCCCCGGAGGCGGCGAGCAGCGATCCGAAGAGGGCGACCACGAGCGCGCCGCCGGTCTGGCGCAGGGCGTTGAGCAGGCCGGAGGCCGTCCCCGCCCGGTCGCCCGGCACACTGTCCATCAGCAGGGCGGTCAGCGCGGGCACCGCGAGCGCCCCGCCGATGCCGGTCGGCGCGAGCAGCAACAGCACGAGCCAGAGCGGGGTGTCCGCGGTGAGCGGCAGCAGGGCGAACATCGCCACGGCCAGGATGACCTGTCCGGTGACGATCACCGGCCGCCGGCCGATCCGTTCGGCCAGGCGCGGGGAGACGAGGTTGGTGCTGGTGATGAGCACCGACAGCGGGACGAACATCAGACCCGTCGCGATCCCCGACATGCCCCGCAACTCCTGGCAGTAGAGGCCCAGCAGGAACACCACACCGTAGAAACCGGCGTTGATGGCGAAGCCCACGGCGAGCGACACGGACACCTCACGACGCCGGAGCATGGCCGGTGGCACCATCGGCGCGCGGTGGCGTCGCTCCACCCACGGGAAGGCGAGAGCGCCGGCGGCCGCGGCGGCGAACCCGCTCAGGGCCACGGTGCTCGTCCACCCCTCGTGTCCGCCCTCGATCACACCGAGAGCGAGACCGGCGAGCGCCACCACCGCGGTGAGCTGACCCGGCAGATCCAGCGGCGCGGGCCTGCGCGGTGAGCGCGCCACCCGGGTGAGGAGCAGCAGGATCACCGCCCCCACCGGCAGGTTCAGCAGGAACACCGAACGCCAGCCCGCGGTCTGGGTGAGGGTCCCGCCGAGGACGGGACCGGCCGCCATCGCCACCGAACCGCCCACCGTCCACAGGGCGATGGCGCGGGCCCGGTGCCGGGCGTCGGGGTACGCCTGCCGGATCAGGGCCAGGGAGGCGGGCATCACGACAGCCGCCGCGCCGCCCTGGAGAATCCGGGCCGCCACCAGGGTGCCGATACCCGGGGCGAGGGCACAGCCCAGCGAGGCCAGCGTGAACAGCGCCACGCCCCAGCCGTACGCACGCCGCGCCCCGGCCCGGTCGGCGAGGGCACCGGCGGAGAGCATCAGCGCGGCGAACATCAGGGTGTAGCCGTCCACCACCCATTGGAGGCCGGACATCCCGGCGTGGAGGTGGTCCCGGATGGCGGGCAGGGCGAGGTTCACGGCGGACACGTCGACGGTGATGACGGTGAAGCCGAGCAGGGCGGCGACCAGCGCGGCGCCGGGGCGGCCGGGGGCGTCGTCATGGCCGGTACCGGAACCGGCCGTGGCGGCGGCCACGGCACGCTGCGCCGAGGGAGGCACCGCCGACGGGTCCGGTGCGGTGGACGGCACGCGGTCGTGCCCGGTGGTGACGCTCACGGAAGTCTCCTGGCGAACGAGAAGGGTGGCGGCGAAGCGGGCTTCGCGGGACCGCCCCGGTCAGGGGCCGGTCCCGTGAGCCACCTCGCGGAAACGGTGTGACGGGACGGCCACCGCCCCCACGTCCGCGGTCCGGTGCCGTGCACCCCCTGGGACCGCGGGGACGGGCCGTCCCGCGACACCACCCACTCTGGCGCGAGGACCGCCGCCGCGGCAGGCCGCCGTTCGCCGGGGAGCCCCGTTCCGGGCCCTGCCACGGCCCCCCAGCGGCCCCGGGCGCCTGGGACAATGGACGCATGAACGACGGCAACAGCGGTACGGAACTGGGCAGATACCTCCGAGCGCGGCGGGCCCTGGTCAGCCCCGAGGAGGCCGGACTGCCGCCCGGCGCGGGCATCCGCCGTACCCCCGGCCTCCGCCGCGAGGAACTGGCCACGCTCGCGGGTGTGAGCGTCGACTACTACACACGTCTGGAGCGCGGCCGCGAGACCAACCCCTCCGCGGCCGTCATCGACGCCATCAGCCGTGCTCTGCGGCTGTGCGGTGATGCGCACGAGCGGCTGCACGACCTGGCGGAGCTGGCCTCCGGCCGGTTCACCGAGCCGCGGCCGGTCGCCGCCGACACGGTGCGTGAGTCGGTCCACCAGATGCTGGAGCGGCTGCGTCCGATGCCCGCGTACGTCGTCGACGCGTACAACTACTGCCTGGCCGCCAACACGCCCGGCCGCGGCCTGCTGCCGGGCCTGTGGGACTGGCCCGCCGAGCAGCGCAACATCACCCGGTATCTCTTCCTGCACCCGGTGGGCCGTACGCTCTACGTCCCTTGGAAGGAGACGGTCGCCCAGTCGGCCGCCCATCTGCGGGCGGTCGGGGGCGCCGATCCCGACGCGCCGCGCCTGGCCGCTCTGGTCGGCGAACTCCTCCTGAAGTCACCGGAGTTCGCCGAGATCTGGAACCGTTACGAGGTCCGGGAGCGTGGCGGCGGCCAGAAGACTTTCCAGCACCCCAAGGTGGGCATGATGACGCTGACGTTCGAGGTGATGACCCTCGCCCGCAGCGGTGGCCAGCGTCTGGTCGTCTACCAGGCCCCGGCCGGCTCCGCCGACGAGGAGGCCCTGCTCCGCCTGGACCCGGCCGCCCACCCCGTGCCCCGCTGAGGCGGCCATCCCCACGGGAACGGCCCCGCCGCCGTCCGCACCCCAGGGGGAGGGCGGCGGACGGCGGCGGGTGTCTCAGAGCATCAGATGCTTGGGCTGGGTGTAGTCCAGCAGTCCGCCCAGCGACAGATCGCTCCCGTAGCCGGAGTGCCGGACGCCGCCGTGCGGCAGTTCGGAGACCGTGGTGCCGTGGGTGTTGACCCAGACGATGCCGGTGCGCAGCCCCCGGCCCGCGCGCATGGCGCGGTCGTGGTCCCGGGTCCACACACTGGCGGCGAGCCCCTGCGGTACCCCATTGGCCAGGCGCAGCGCCTCCGCCTCGTCGGCGAACGGCTGGACGGTCACCACCGGGCCGAACAACTCGCCCTGGACGATCTCGTCGTTCTGGCGCACCCCCGTCACCACCGTCGCCTCGTGGAAGAAGCCGGGGCGGTCCACGGCGGACCCTCCCGCCACCACCTGTGCGTGGTCCGGGAGCCGGTCCAGCGCGCCACGGACCGTACGCAGGTGCTCCGCGCTGTTGAGCGGGCCGAAGGCGGCTGCGGTGTCATCGGGGCCGCCGGGCCGCTGCCGTGCGGCAGCGGCCGCGAAGGCGTCCACGAAGGCGTCGTGGACCCGCTCGTGGACGAGGAACCGGGTGGCCGCGGTGCAGTCCTGTCCGGCGTTGTAGAAGGACAGCGCCGCCAACTGCTCGACGGCGTCGTCGAGATCGGCGTCCTCGTGGATCAGGGCCGGTGCGTTGCCGCCGAGTTCGAGGTGCAGGCGTTTGAGGTCGGCGGCCGCCGCGGTGGCGACCTCCCGCCCGGCCCGCGCGCTGCCGGTGAGGGCGACCAGACGCACCTCCGGATGCGAGACCAGCGCCCGGCCGGTGTCCCGGTCCCCGCACACCACGTTCAGCACCCCCGGCGGCAGGTGCTCGGCGGCGAGCCGCGCGAGCGCGACCGTGGACCGGGGTGTGGTGTCGGAGGGTTTGAGCACCACGGTGTTGCCCGCGGCCAGCGCCGGGGCGATCTTCCACACCGCCATCATCAGCGGGTAGTTCCACGGGGTGATCTGGGCGCACACCCCGACCGGTTCGCGGCGCAGCACCGAGGTGCGGCCCGGGGTGTACTCGGCCGCCGCGACGCCCGGCAGGTTGCGGGCGGCACCGGCGAAGAAGCGCAGTACGTCGATGGTCGGGGGCAGTTCGTCGTCCCGGAACGCGGCGTACGGTTTGCCGGTGTCGGCGACCTCGGCCTCCACCAGCGCGTCGGCGTGGCGCTCCATGGCGTCGGCGATCCGCAGCAGAGCGGTCTGCCGCTCCAGCGGCGTGGTGAGCGACCAGGAGTCGAAGGCGTCGCGCGCCGCCCGGCCCGCCGCGTACACATCCGCCGCGCCGGACAGCGGCGCGGTGCCGCAGACCGCGCCGGTGGCCGGGTTCACCAGCCGCATCGTGGCGCCGGAGGCGGCCGCCACATCGGCGCCGTCGATGTGGTTCAGGACCGAGGAGTGCGTACGGTCAGCCACGGCTCAGCACCTCCCGGGCGGCGGCGCGTCCGGTGCGCACCGCGCCTTCCATGTAGCCCGCCACCCACTGATCGGAGCCGCATACGTAGAACGGCGGTTCATGTGTGCCGTGCAGTGGGCCCACGGCCATCACCTCGCCCGGTGTCCACTGGGTGACGTACCCCTGGGTCCAGGGGTCACTGCCCCACAGCCGCAGGTGGCAGGCGAGTGGTGAGCGGGCGCGGTCGCCGAACATCCCGGCCATCTCCTCGAGCAGTTCGGGGGTGCGCAGTTGCGGCGGGGTGCCCAGCAGCACCCCGTAGCGCTCGGGGGGCACCAGGGCGGACAGCACCCCGTCGCTCTGCGGCCAGGTCGAGCCGAGGACGCCCTCGCACTCCGAGAGCCCGCTGAGTCCGGCGTCGCGCCAGAACGGCTCGGTGTAGACGGCGGTGAACTTCGCCGCCACCGCCTGGCGCTGACGGTGCAGTGAGGCCAGCCGAGCCTGGCTGACCCCGGTGATCGCCACCGAGCGCAGCGGGCCCACCGGCAGGGCGCTGACCACGGCCCCCGCGGTGAGGGTCTCGCCCGTGGCCAGGCGCACCGCGCAGCGGCCGGGGGCGATGTCGAGGGCGGCCACGGGTGAGCCGAGGCGGACGCGCGGGCCCAGTTCG
Source organism: Streptomyces cucumeris (assembly GCF_024295805.1). Classification (GTDB taxonomy): domain Bacteria; phylum Actinomycetota; class Actinomycetes; order Streptomycetales; family Streptomycetaceae; genus Streptomyces; species Streptomyces cucumeris. The sequence goes on along the minus strand of NZ_JANCLX010000031.1, from coordinate 32,296 downwards.
CGGCCCATCACCTCGGCGAGGGTGGCGGATCCATCGGCCAGCCGGAGTCCCTCCCAGTCGTCGTAGTCGTAGTGGCCGGAGCTCGGTACCGCGGCGTTCTTGCGGAGCGCCGCCAGCAGCGAGGTCCGCTCGCAGGAGCCGTCGGCCAGGGCGAGCTGGCCGATCTCCCAGAGCCGGACGACGGCGGGGGAGGCGTGCCGGGACCGCAGCCAGCCACCCACCGAGAGCCGGTCCAGCGCGGCGGATTCCGGGTGCGACCAGGGGTCGTCCGGGTCGACGCCCGCGGACAGGGCCACGAACTCGGCGCTGAGCCGCTCGTGTTCGGCCAGGTCGCCGGGGCCGAACCAGTGGGGTGGATGCCCGGCGGACCGGCCCTCCGGAGTGGCCCGGGTGATCTTGCCGGGCTCGGCGACATAGCTGGGGACCAGGGTCAGGCCCAGTTCCCCGGCGAGCCCCAGGTAGGCGGTGTGGGCGCGGCCCACCACCTCCCCGCCCAGCTGGACGGTGCGGCCGTCCGGCAGCCGGGTCTGCTCGACCCGGCCGCCGACCCGGTCCCTGGCCTCCAGGACCAGGACGTCGGTGCCACCGGCGGTCAGGTCGCGGGCGGCCGTGAGCCCGGCCAGACCGGCGCCCAGCACGATCACATCGTGGTGCATCTCGTCGGTTCCTTCGTTCGGTGCGCGCGGGCGTTCGGTGCGCCCGGGGCGCGGGTCGGGCGGTCAGGAGAGGACGAGACAGTGTTCGGGGCGCCAGCCGAACTCCACCGTCTCGCCGCCGATCCAGCGGTCCTCCATCCGGGCCCGCGCGGTGTTCTGCTCCAGCACCGACAGGGTGACCCCGGGAGCGAGCTCGATGAGATAGGTGGTGGTCGGCCCGGAGTACACGGTCTCGCGGATGACCCCCCGCAACACCTCCATGCCCGGTTCGAAGTCGGACAGCCAGATCTTCTCGGGGCGGACGGACACGCTGACGGAGGTGCCCTCGCCCACGTCGTCCCGGTGGCCGACGGACAGCGCGGGCCCCTCGTCCAGGAGGACCGCGCCGTCCCGGTAGGTGCCCGCCATCAGGTTGGACGTGCCCATGAACGAGGCGACGAAGCGGCTCGCGGGGTGTTCGTAGACGTCCTCGGGGGTGCCGCACTGCTCGACCCGGCCCTCGTTCATCACCGCCACCCGGTCGGACATGGTCAGTGCCTCGTCCTGGTCGTGGGTGACGAAGACGAAGGTGATGCCGACCTCGCGCTGGATCTGCTTGAGCTCGACCTGCATCTGGCGGCGCAGCTTCAGGTCCAGCGCCGCGAGCGGCTCGTCGAGCAGCAGCACCGCCGGGCGGTTGACCAGGGCACGGGCGAGCGCCACCCGCTGGCGCTGACCGCCGGAGAGGGTCCCGGGCTTGCGGCGGGACTGACCGCTGAGCTGCACCAGCTCCAGCATCTCGCCGACCCGCCGGCGGATTTCCGCCTTGTCCACGCCCTTGCGCTTGAGTCCGAAGGCGATGTTGTCGGCGATGCTGAGGTGGTCGAAGAGGGCGTAGCTCTGGAAGACGGTGTTGACGTTGCGCTTGTTGGGCGGCAGCGCCGTGACGTCCTCGCCGCCGAGCAGCACCGCCCCCTCGGTGGGGTCGGTGAATCCGCCGATCATCCGCAGCGAGGTGGTCTTGCCACAGCCCGAGGGGCCGAGCAGGGAGAAGAACTCCCCGGCTTCGATGTCGAGGTGGACGTCACGGACGGCATAGGAGTCCGCGTACCGCTTGGAGACGCCGTCGAGCCGGACGGCGGGAGTCGCGGGAGTCGCTTCCATGGGTGTCACTTCCCTGAAAGGAGATCGAGGCCGCCGCGGCGGCCGAACAGGCGCGGGATGAACAGCGCGAGGGCGATGAGGCCGATGGACCCGGCGAGCATCAGTGTGCCCACGGCGTTGATGGTGGGCTGCACCCCGAAGCGGATCGCGGAGTAGATGCGCACCGACAGCGGCTGTGGATCGACACCGGTGGTGAAGTACGCGAGGACGAAGTCGTCGAAGACCAGCGCGAAGATCAGTACGGAGCAGGCGAGCACCGCGGGCAGCAGGGCCGGGAGCGTCACCAGCCGCACCGCCTGCCAGCGGGTGGCACCCAGGTCCATCGCGGCCTCTTCCACCTCGGGGTTGAGCGCCGCGACCCGGGAGCGCAGGATCACCGTGACGTAGGAGATGGAGAAGGTGATCTCCGAGATCATCACGGTGCCGGTGGACAGCGTCACCCCCAGGCCCTTGAACAGGAGCATGGACGCCACTCCGGTGACGATCTCCGGCGTGATCAGCGGCACCAGCATGATCAGACCGGCCACCGAGCCCAGCCGGGTCCGGCAGCGCACCAGACCGAGCGCAAGCGCCGTCCCCAGCAGGACCGAACCCGCCATCGCGACCAGCGAGATCTTCAGGCTGGTGCCCAGTGAGTTGATCAGGACCTCGTCGTGGAGGAAGGCCCGGTACCAGCGCAGTCCGAAGCCGTCGAAGACGGTCAGCGACTTGATGGTGTTGAAGGAGAACAGCACCACCACGGCGATGGGCAGGTACAGCAGCGCGAAGAACAGCGCCGTGACGGCGAGGGCCACCCGGGGCTTGCGGTCGGCGCGCCCGCGGCGCCTGCGGAGCCGGGTGCGGCCCGGTTCCGCGGGGGTGGCATCGGTGGGGGCGGGTGTGCGCAACAGGGTCATCCGCGGGCCTCCGCTTCGTCCTTGCGGGTGCGCCGCAGATAGCCGAGCATGCCGATCAGCAGCACGAGCATCAGCATCATCGTGAGCGCCGATCCCAGCGGCCAGTTCTGGCCCTGGAAGAACTTGTCCTGGATGAGGTTGCCGATCATGATCTGGTCCGGGCCGCCCATCAGCTGCGCGCTGACGAAGTCGCCCATGGCGGGCAGGAACACCAGGACCAGTCCGGCCGCCGCGCCCTGGCGGGTGGCCGGGAGGGTCACGAAGAGGAAGGTGCGCAAGGGACCGCCGTACAGGTCCCGTCCGGCCTCGATCAGAGAGACGTCCAGCCGCTCCAGGGCGGCGTACAACGGGATGATCATGAAGACCACGAATCCGTAGACGAGTCCCGCGACCACCCCGGTGCCGGTATTGAGGACCTTCGTACCGGAGTCGGCGAGACCGATCGAGCGCAACGCCCTCAGCAGGGGCCCGTCGTCGGAGAGCACCACCGACCAGCCGTACATCCGCACCAGGTAGTTGGCGAAGAAGGGCACCACGATCGCGGCGATCATCGCGTTCTTGAAGCGTCCGCCGTGCAGGGCGATGGTGTACGCCACGGGGTAGGCGATGAGCAGGCAGATCACGCAGGTCAGCAGGGAGTAGCCCAGGGAGCGCAGCAGGACGTGGGAGTAGGCGGGGTCGGTGAGGGCCCGGACGCTGCTCAGGTCGAATCCGAAGCGGGGGTTGCCCAGGCTGTCGGTGGTGCCGACGGCCAGTACGGCCACCAGGACCAGGGAGGCGATCAGGAAGGCGGTCATCCACAGGGTGCCCGGGACCATGAACCAGGTCCAGATGCGGGTGGCGGGTGCGCGGCGGCCCCGGCGGGGGCCGCGGGAGGGAGGGGAGAGTGTCATGTCAGCCCGCCTTCACATGGGTCCAGGCGGTGTCGCGGGCGTCTTCCTGGGCACGGCTGCCGTTGCGGAAGAACAGGTCCGCCTTGAGGTCGTCCTCGGTGACCACGCACTCCGGGAACGGTTTGACCAGGGCGCGGTAGATCTCCTCGGAACCGGACACCGGCATGGGGTAGCCGATGTACTCGATGTTCTTCTTCACGTTCTCCGGGCGGAGCATGTAGTCGATGAAGAGCATCGCGGTGCCGGGGTGGCGGGCGTTGTACGGGATCGCGTAGCAGTCGGAGTTGATCGGTGTGCCCTCCTTGGGTGCCTGGAAGCCGAAGACGGAGGGGTCCTTCGCCTGGTTGAGCATGGCGGCCATGTCGCCGCTCCAGGCCTGGGTCATCAGCGCGTTGCCGTTGAGCAGGTTGTTGTAGCTGTCGCTGGAGAAGCCGCGTAGCCGGGGGCGGAGGGTCGCCAGTGAGGCGGTGACCCGGTCCAGGTCGCCGGGGTCGGCGGTACTGACGTCCAGCCCGAGGTGGAGGGCGCCCATACCGAGCACCTCGTCCCGGTCGTCCAGCAGGAACACCTTGCCCCTGGCCCGGTCGCTCCACAGGTCCTTCCAGGACCCGGTGAGGTCGCCGATCCGGTCGCGGCGCCAGCCGATGCCGGTCTTGTAGGCGGTGAAGGGCACGGTGTGCGCCGAGCCGGGGTCGTACCAGGGATCCGCGAAGTAGGAGTGCTTCCCGAACACCGCGTGGGAGTTGGCGAGTTCCGAGTGGTCGATCCGGCGCAGTCGTCCGCCCCGGACCAGGCGCTGGGCCCATTTGGCCGTGGGGAAGACGATGTCGTAGCGATTGCCCGCGTTGAGCTTGGCGACCATGCCTTCCATCGAGTCGAAGTTCGACTGGATGACCTTGACGCCGTACTCCTTCTCGAAGCCCTTGAAGACCGAGGGGTCGACGAAGTCGGCCCAGTTGAAGTAGACGAGATCGCCGTCGACGCGTGCGCGGACCGGGGCCAGGTCCCGTTCGTCCGGTTTCTTGGCGGGCATGAACCCGCAGCCGCTGAGGGAGGCGCCGGCCGCGCTGAGCAGGCCACAGGCGCCTGCGCGCAACACGGTGCGCCGGGAGGGTGGAGGTACCTCGGGGGACACGGAGCGTCCTCTCCGTCGAGGAAGGGCACAGCTTCAGGGCGGGGACCGGGGGCTCGGTTCACGGAGGCCCTGTCTCCGTAGTGATCCGGTCGTGGTGGGACAGCGGGTGTCTCAGCGGAGGGGAGATAAGGCCGTCGGGGCGGACGCGGGGTGCGGGGCCGGTGCGGCCTGTGGCGGGCGGCCGGTCATGCGCCGGTCCCGTCCGTGGCGTCGGTTCCGCCGGCCGTGTCCGCGGCGCCGTCGAGGTCGTCCCGGACCCGGCGGGCGAACCAGCCGACGGCCGCTTCGCGGCGTGAGAGCGGGCCCGGCTCGAACCCCGGGGTCGACAGTCCCGCCTGGACCCGCTGCACCAGCTCGGCGTCCTCGTCGTTGGTGACCCAGCCGATGTGGATGTTCAGCTTCCGGGCCAGCCGGGTGCGTGCGCTCTCGCCGTGGCGGGTGTAGAAGGCACCCGGGATGGCCGCCCGGTCCTGGGCGGTCGGCAGGGCGGTCCATGCGAGCACGTGGTCAGGGTAGAAGTCGATGAGCGTGTTCGGGTAGATCACCGCATAGCGCCAGACCCGGCGGTCGGCCTCGGTCAGCCCGGGCATGGGGCTGGCGAACCGCTGGTAGAGGCGCTCGGTCCAGTTCGAGGACGGCTTGTCGCGCAGGGGCGACTCGAAGAGTACGTACGACTCCTGCACGTCCACGGTGTACGCCTGGTAGTCGAGCAGCCGCATCAGCGCGGGGTGCGCCACGGGGACGTGGTACCCCTCGAGATAGTTGTCGACGATCACCTTCCAGTTGGCGTTCTGCTCCTCGGCGGTGTCCATGTCGTGGATGCGGTACTTGCCGACGGGTACGAGATCGGCCCCGGCGTAGTGGCCGACGGCCTTCGCCAGACCGGCACAGCTCTCGGCGAGCGGGACGGCGTCGAGGTCGAGGTTGACGAAGACGAATCCCAGGAACGACTCCACCTTGACCGGGTGCAGCCCGAGCCGGGGCTTGTCCAGACAGGGGATCTGCCGGGCTTCGGGGGCACCGACCAGCGTTCCGTCGAGCTTGTAGGTCCAGCCGTGGTACGGGCAGCGGATCGCCTTGCCCTCGGGCTCGGGCGCGGTGACCAGCCGGGTGCCGCGGTGCCGGCACACATTGAGGTGGGCGGCGAGGCCGCCGTCGGTGGTGCGTACGACCAGGACGCTGCGGTCCGCCACGGTGGCGGCCAGCCGGGCACCGGGTCCGGGCAGATCGGATTCATGGCAGACCAGCTGCCAGGACCGGGTGAAGATGCGGTCGGTCTCGGCCGTCGCGATGTCCGGGTCGGTGTAGTAGCGCGCGGGGAGAGCGTCCCCGGGGTGCTCCGGGGGGATGCCCGGCGGAGCCGGGGAGACGGCGGGTGCCGGGGTGATCGGGGGCTGCATCGGATCCTCCTCCACGCCGCGTGGGCGGCGATGGGTGATGAGGCTGCGCAGGGTCGGCGGTCGGCTGTGATCCAGGCCGTGCCGGGAACCTCGCTGACTAATTGGTTAGTCAGATTGAGGGGACCTCGGGGCACTGTCAAGGCTTGTCGGCTGACTAATTAGTTAGTTAGTCTACTCGCGGCGGACCTCACCAGGCCCGCCCCGCACCGACGCGGTCCCCGTCCGGGCACCTGCGGTTCAGCAGGTCAGAGCCTCCGGAACAGACCCCGTCCTCACAGGTCCGCGCGGACCGCCCCCGAGACGGGCCCGCGCCCCGCGGAACTCCGTCCGCGCCGCACCGGCCGCCGGAGCAACCGCCGCCCCGCCCCCGCTTCCCTCTTCACCGCGCCCACACCCCTCCCCGGACCCCACGGGGCAGGGGACGTCCCCGCCCACCCGGAGGCACGCATGAGCGGTCGTCGAAGCCTGGTCTGGCTCGGCCTCACCCCCGAGCCCGAACGCGAGCTGCCCGCCGCGGTGGCCGCGCTGCGCCCCCGCCCGGCCGACCTCTCCCTGGCGGCACTGACCATGGCGGAACGCCGCAGGGTCGAACGGCTGATCCTGCGCGGCACCCAGCGTGGCTGGCTCGGCTACCTCGCCGAGGTCACCGCCCTGGTCGTGGACGCTGCCGAGGCGGACGCGCCGGCCGGGACCGACGGCTCCGCCGCGGGGAACCGCCCCGCCGACGGAGCCGCCCCCGCCGACCCCCACGCCGCCCTGGTGGCGGGCGAGGTCGTCCTCGACCACCACCGGATGCTCATCGGCCTGCCCGGGGCCGGATACGACCGCGCCGCCCCGCAGCGGCAGGCGCTGGAACGAGCGCTGCTCAGCCTCAGGAACCGCACAGACAAGGGAGCCGCCGCATGACCGGCATCCTCTCCCTGACCCCTCAGGGACAGCCCACCGTCCTCGCCCCGCAACCACCCGGCGGCGAAGACCTCGTCCGCTACCGCGCCCACGGCGGATACGCCCCCGCACCCGCCCCCGATCGGCTGCTGGACCGCATCGCCACCGCGGGACTGCGCGGCCGCGGCGGTGCCGGATTCCCCGCCGCGGTCAAACTCCGCACCGTACGGGACACCCCCGGCGACACCGTCGTCGTCGCCAACGGCGAGGAGGGCGAACCCGGTTCGGTCAAGGACCGCTGGCTGCTGCGCCACCGGCCGCACCTGGTCCTGGACGGTCTGCGGCTCGCGGCCGCCGTCACCGGCGCCCGCCGCGGCTACGTCTACCTCGCCGACCCGGCCGCCGAGGCGGCGGTCCGCCGCGCGCTCACCGAGCGGCCCCCCGGGATCCCCGTCGAGGTGGTGGTCACCGAGCACACCTATGTGGCGGGGGAGGAGAGCGCGGTGGTGCGCCGCATCGACGGCGGCCCCGCGCTGCCCACCGCCAAACCCCCGCGCCCCTTCGAACGCGGCGTCGGCGGCGCGCCCACCCTCGTCGCCAATGTGGAGACCCTGGCCCGCGTCGCCCTGCTCACCTCCCACCCCGGCGCCGCGGCCGCGGTGGCCACCACCCACCTCGTCACCATCGCCGGGCCCGGGAGCGAGCCCGTGCTCGTCGAGGCGCCCGCAGGCACCCATCTGAAGACCCTCGCCGACCTGTGCGGCCACGGCAGGGCCCCCGCGGTTCTCCTCGGCGGGCTGTTCGGCGGGGTACACGGCACGGGCTGGACCGATCTCCGGCTCGACCACGACGAACTCGCCGCCGCGGGTGGCGCGCTGGGCTGCGGCGCCCTCCACTTCCTGGCGCCCGGCGACTGCCCCGTCGGGGCCGCCGCCGACGCCGCCGGATACCTCGCCGCGCAGAGCGCCCGCCAGTGCGGTGTGTGCGTCTCCGGAACCCGGGCGCTCGCCGACACCCTCGCCGCGGTGGCCCGAGGCGAATCCGGCGAGGAGGACACCGAGAAGCTGCGGCGCTGGTCCACCCAACTGCCCGGCCGCGGCGCCTGCGGCCTCCTCGACGCCGCGGCGCGTATCGCCGCCACCCTGCTCGGCCACTTCCCGGACCGGGTCGAGGACCACCGGCACACCCCCTGCCCCGGTTGCTCCGCCGCACCGCCCCGCGACGGCGACCGCCTCGTCGTCGCCGTCCCCTGACCCCGCACCCCCTCGCCGTCCTCTGACCCCGCACCCCCACGGACACCGGCGCCCTCCCCGTGGCGGCCCCCGCCCCGCGCCGTACCGCCCGCTCCGAAAGGACTCCCGCCATGAAACTGCTGCTGGACTCGACCCGCTGCCAGGCCTACGGCCTGTGCCAGGAACCCGCCGCGGACCTCATCGACATCGACGAGTGGGGCTACGCCCAGCCGATCCGGACCGTCGTGCCCGAGGGGTCGGAAGAGGCCGCCGCCGAGGCCGTCGCCGTCTGCCCCAACTCCGCGCTGCGGCTGGTGAAGTGATGGGACGTGACCTGAGCGCGCTCTTCGACCCCGTGTCCGTGGCGGTCGTCGGAGCCAGCGACGACCCCGCCAAGTACGGCCACGCCATCGCCTCCCAAGCCGTGCGCGCGGACCACCGGCGCCCCGTCCACCTCGTCAACCGCCGTGGCGGAACGGTCCTGGGCCGCACCGCCGCCCCCAGCATCAAGGCTATCGGCGAACCCGTCGACCTGGCCGTCGTCTCCGTACCCGCCGCCGGATTCGAAGCCGCCGTCGACGAGGCACTGGACTGCGGGGCCCGCGCCATCGTCGCCATCACGGCGGGCTTCGCCGAGACCGGCGCCGCCGGACGGGAACGCCAGCGCGTCATCGCCGAACGGGTCCGTGCCGCGGGCGCGGTGATGGTCGGCCCCAACTGCCTGGGCATCGCCGACAACACCACCGAACTCCACCTCGCCTCCGACAGCTTCACCCCCGGCGGGATCGCCCTGCTCAGCCAGAGCGGCAACCTCGCCCTTGAACTCCAGCTCCGCTTCACCCCGCACGGCCTGGGCTTCTCCCGGTTCGTCTCGCTCGGCAACCAGGCCGATGTCACCCTCGTCGACCTCCTCGCCGACTGCGCCCGGCATGAAGGCACCCGCGCCATCGCCGTCTACGCCGAGGACTTCGCCGACGGCCGGGCCTTCGCCGAGGCCGCTGCCGTCGCGGGGAAGCCGGTGGTGCTGCTGACTGCCGGCCGCGGCGACGCCTCGGCCCGCAGCGCCCAGTCGCACACCGGCGCCCTGACCACCTCCGCCGACGTCGTCGGGGCCGCCTGCCGGGACGCCGGAGTCGAACTCGTCGCGACCCCGCGCGAACTCACCGTCGTCCTCGCCGCCCTGGCCGGTCAGCGGCGCTCCCGGGGCCGGGGCGTCGCCGTGCTCACCGACGGCGGTGGCCACGGGGTCATCGCCGCCGACGCCGTCGAGGCGGCCGGTCTGACCGTCCCCGAACTCACCCCGGTCACCCAGAACGGCCTGCGGGAGGTGCTGTGGGAGCAGTCCGCCCTCGGCAACCCCGTGGACCTGGCCGGGATGGGCGAACAGGACCCCGCCTCGTACACCGGGACCGTCACGGCCCTGCTGGAGGCCGAGGAGACCGACGCCGTCCTGATGACCGGCTACTTCGGCGGCTACGCCGACGCGGGCGGCGGTCTCGGCGGCGGCGCGGCACTCGCCCGCGGGGAGCAGGAGGCGGCCCACGACATCGCCGCCCGCCACCGGAACAGCGCCACCCCCCTCGTCGTGCAGTCGATGTACCCCGACTCGCCGAGCTGCCGCACCCTGACCGAGGCCGGGATCCCCGTGTTCGGGGCGACGGAGGACGCCGCCCGCGCCCTCGCCGCGCTGGCCGGACCCGGTGCCGCCGCGGCCGGAGTGACCGGAGTGGCCCCGCTCCCGGGGGCCGCCGAACCACTGGAGCGGACCGGCTACCTGGAGACGCGTGCGGCCCTGGAAGCCGCGGGCGTCCCCTTCCCGGCCGCACGCGAGATCCGTGACGAGGACGAACTGCGCGCCGCGGCGGCCGAGATCAGCGGTCCCTATGTCCTCAAGGCCCTCCATCTGCTGCACAAGTCGGATGCCGGCGGAGTGGCCCTCGGCCTGGCGGGTCCGGACGAACTGCTCGCCGCCCACCGCGACATGCACGGCAGACTCGGCGCGCCCGCCTACTCCGTGGAGGCCATGGCCGATCTCTCCGACGGGATCGAGCTGATCGTCGGCGTCAACCGCGACCCCCGCTTCGGCCCGGTCGCCATGGTGGGGCTCGGCGGCATCCTCGCCGAGGCCCTGCGCGACGTCACCTTCGCGCTGGCGCCCGTACCCGCCGACCATGCGCTCCGGCTGCTGCGCCAACTGCGCACCGCCTCACTGCTCGACGGGGTCCGGGGCCGTCCCGCGGTGGACATCGCGGCGGCCGCCGAGGCCATCGAGCGCATCACCGCCTTCGCCGCGGCCCACCCCGAGATCGCCGAACTGGAGGTCAACCCGCTCCTCGTCCGGCCCACGGGCGTTCTCGCGCTCGACTCCCGTGCCGTCCTCGCCTGATCCACCGCACCCGCAGCCCGAACCCGTACCGAAGAGGTCCCCCATGGACATGCGCTACACCCCCGAACAGGCCGACCTGAAGCGGCGCGCGGCGGACTACGCCCGACTGCTGATGGAATACGAGGACGAGTCGGAGCAGGCGGGCGGCCCGCTCCCGCAGGAGACCGTCGCCGAGCTGACCCGCGCGGCCATGGCCGCCGGGGTCTACGCCATCAACATGCCCGCCGCATGGGGCGGCGCCGGACTCAGCCTGCTGGACCAGGTCATCGTCGAGGAGGAGTTCGGCAAGGCCACCAACTGTCTGTGGGACATCCCCTGGCGGCCGGCCAACGTCCTCGCCTACGGCGATGAGCGGCAGCGCGAGAAGTACCTGCTCCCCGTGTTGCGCGCCGAGAAGTTCGACGCGTTCGCCGTGACCGAGCCGGGCGCCGGATCAGATCCGTCCTCCGGCACCTCCACCGCCACCCGCACCGACGGCGGCTGGCTCATCAATGGTGAGAAGTGGTTCGTCACCTGCGGTGACATCGCCGACTTCCTGCTGGTGCAGGCCGACGCGGGCCCCGACCGGCTGGCCACGTTGTTCTTCGTCGACAAGTCGGCCCCGGGCGTGGAGATGACCCGGGTGCCCCGCTTCATGCACTCCGCCGTCAACGGGCACCCCGAGTTCACCTTCACCGATGTCTTCGTCGCCGACGAGGACGTGCTCGGCGGCGTCGGACACGGCTATGAGCTGACCAAGGAGTGGTTCACCGACGAGCGCCTGATGATCGCGGCCCGTACCGTCGGCGCGGCCGAGCGGGCGCTGGAGCTCGCCCGGGAATGGGCCATCGGACGTGAGCAGTTCGGCGGCCCCATCGCGGGCTACCAGCTGATCCAGGGGATGCTCGCCGACTGCGCCGTGGACATCGCCGTCAACCGCGCCTACACCCACCAGGTCGCCTGGGAGGCCGATCAGCCGGGCACCGACCGCAAGACCCTGCACGCCAAGGCGTCCACCGCCAAGCTGGCCGCCAGTGAGGCGGCCGGGCGGGTGATCGACCGGTGTCTGCAGATCTTCGGCGGCCGTGGCTACGACCGCTCCTACGCCGTCGAGCGGATGTACCGCGAGCTGCGGGTGGACCGCATCTGGGAGGGCACTTCCGAGATCCAGCGGCTGATCATCGCCAACGAGCTCATCAAGCGCGGCACCCGGGCCCTCGCCCTGCCCACCCACTGACCACCCCGCCACCACCCTCCAAACCCTCGAAGCAGTGAGGACCGCCATGGACTTCCGTCTCACCGAACGTCAGGCCCGGCTCAAGGCCGACGCCCGCGCGCTCACCGACCTCATCGCGGGCTATGAAATCGCCTGCGAGGAGAACAACGGCCTGCCCGAGAGCGACCACGCCACCATCCGCGACGCGGTCCTCGACTCCGGACTCCAGGCGGTCAACATGCCTGCCGAATGGGGTGGCGCCGGGCTGACCATCGCCGAACAGGCCACCGTCCAGGAGGAGCTGGGACGGCTCACCGGCGCACTGTGGGACATGGTGTGGCGCCCGGCCAACGCGCTGCGCTTCTGCACCCCCGAACAGCGCGAACGCTTCCTCGTCCCGGTCATCGAGGGACGGCGGCGCGACTGCTACGCCGTCACCGAGCCCGAAGCCGGATCCGACCCGCAGAACCTGGCCACCACCGCCACCAGGAACGACGCCGGATGGGTGCTCAACGGTGAGAAGTGGTTCGTGACCGTCGGCGACCACGCCGACTTCATGATCGTCCTCGCCGCCGCGGGACCCGAGGGCGCCCCGACCCTCTTCCTCGTCGACAAGGACACCCCCGGTATCGAGATGACCCGGGTGCCCCGCTTCATGCACACCTTCGTCTATGAGCACCCCGAGTTCACCTTCACCGATGTCCAGGTGGGCGAGGACGCGGTGCTCGGCGGGATCGGAGGGGGCTACGACATCACCCGCTCGTGGTTCACCGAGGAGCGTCTGATGATCGCCGCGCGGACCATCGGCGCGGCCGAGCGGGCGCTGGAGCTGGCCCGCGACTGGGCCGTGGAACGTGAGCAGTTCGGTGCCCCCATCGCCAGCTACCAGCTGATCCAAGGGATGCTGGCCGACTCCGCCGTGGACATCGCCGTCAACCGCGCCTACACCCACCAGGTGGCGTGGGAGGTCGACCAGGCGTCGCCGGAGGACCGCAAGACCCTGCACGCCAAGGCGTCCATCGCCAAGCTGGCCGCCAGCGAGGCGTCCGGCCGGGTGATCGACCGGTGTCTGCAGATCTTCGGCGGCCGTGGCTACGACCGCTCCTACGCCGTCGAACGGCTCTACCGCGAGCTGCGGGTGGACCGGATCTGGGAGGGCACCTCCGAGATCCAGCGGCTGATCATCGCCAATGAACTGGTCAAGCGTGGTACGGGAGTCCTGGCACTGCCCGGTTCGCGCTGAGCCCCCGCACTTCCCGCTCCCGGGGGCGAGCCAGGGCCGGGCCGCCCCCGGGAGCGCGGAAGCCATCCCCATGGCAGACCACCTGGCCGCGGCGGTGCGCCGCGGCCACCACTCCACGGCCCATGAACCACGGCCCCATGAATCACGGCCTCATGAACCACGGCAGGAAGGAACCGCGATGGGCGGCATCGAACGCGTCGGAGTAGTGGGTTGCGGCCTCATGGGCGCGGGCATCGCCGAAGTCTGCGCCCGCGCCGGGCTGCCGGTGACCGTCGTGGAGCGCGACGCCCACGCGGCCCGCGCGGGCCGGGAGCGCATCGCCCGCTCCCTGGAGCGCGCCGCCTCCCGCGGCGGCATCACTCCCGGCCTCCGCGACGAGGCACTGGCCAGGATCACCGTCGCCGACGACCTGGACGCACTGCACGACCGTGACCTGGTCGTCGAAGCCGTCGCCGAGGACGAACGCGTCAAGCTGGAGGTGTTCACCCGCCTGGACGCCCTCCTCACCTCCGAGGACTGCGTCCTGGCCACCAACACCTCCGCGATCCCCGTCATCCGCCTGGCCACCGCCACCTCACGGCCCGGCCATGTCATCGGTGTGCACTTCTTCAACCCGGTTCCGGTCCTGCCGCTGGTGGAGCTGGTGCCCTCGCTGCTCACCTCGGCCGACACCCTCGCCCGGGCCGAGACCTTCACCACCGGTGTCCTCGGCAAGGAGGTCATCCGCGCCCCCGACCGCGCCGGATTCGTCGTCAACGCGCTGCTCGTCCCGTATCTGCTGGCCGCCGTCCGGATGGTCGAGTCCGGTATCGCCACCGCCCAGGACATCGACCGGGGCATGGTCCTGGGCTGCGCCCACCCCCTGGGCCCGCTCGCCCTGGCCGACCTCATCGGTCTGGACACCACCCAGGCCATCGCCGACTCCCTGTACGCCGAGTTCAGGGAACCGCACTACTCGCCGCCACCCCTGCTGGCCCGGATGGTCGACGCCGGTCTGCTGGGCCGCAAGTCGGGGCAGGGTTTCCACAGCTACTCCGAGCACGGCCCCGGCACGGCGGCCGCCCGCCCGGAATCGGGGTGAGGGATGATGGCCACGGCACACCGTACGACGAGTGGGGGAGGGCACGACATGGAGACCAGGGCGCGCACCGCGGAAGGGACCCGCGAGCGCATCCTGTCCGCCGCGTGCGAGGTGATCGCCGAGGTCGGCTTCGAGAAGATCCGGATGAAGATGGTGGCCGAGCGCGCCGGGGTGTCCACCGCCCTGCTGCACTACCACTTCGACACCCGCGAGAAGCTCTTCACGGAGGCGATGACCCACTCCTTCGCCTCCACCGCCCTCGGCCTCGACGACGACGCGGCCACGGTGCCCGCCGCCGTCGTCCTGGCCAGGATCGTGCACAGCCTGCTGCCGACCGACCCCGAACTCCGCCAGGACTGGCGGCTGTGGCAGGAGCTGTGGGTGCGGTCGCTGCGCGATGAGACGACACGGCTGTTCGCCGTGGACCTCTACGCCCAGCTCCACGCGTGGGTCGGCGGGGCGATCGAGCAGGGGGTGGCCTCCGGTGAGTTCCGCCCGGCGGACGTCCAGCGCCTCAGTACCCTGGTGCTCGCGCTGAGTGACGGCTACGGCATCCGGCTGATGCTGGGCGATCCCACGGTCACCGCGGATGATGTGCTCGCCGCCATCTGGCGGCCGGTTGCCGAGGAGCTCGGGCTGTCGCCGGAGTTCCCCGAGATCTGACCGGCCGCTCCGCGGTTCGAGGGTGGGGAGGATCAGCCGATCCGGACGGTCCTGGACGTTCCGGGGGCCACGGAGACGACGGTGTAGGTGTACGTCACGCCGTCCACCGTCCTGGTCCGGGGCGTGCGCTTCTTCCCGTCGACCGTGATCCGGCCGTGTTCGCCGGGGAACCGGGCCTCCCAGCGGTAGGCGGCGTCCCCGGAGGTGTGGGTGAGGGTGGACGACGTGGTGCCGTCGTGGCGCAGACCGAAGGTGCTCCGGCCGATGCGCAGGTGGTCCAGTTTCAGCCAGTCCATTCCGTTGGGCAGCCGTGACTGGGTGGTCAGGGCATGGTGGGGCGCGTTGGGTGCGACACCCATCAGCCCCTGGACCGTCTGGCCGAGCAGGGTGAAGGACACCTCGGGATAGTCCCCGTTGGGGCCCTGGCGGGTCACGGTGTGCTGGGTGTTCCGCTGGTCGTAGATGTGGCGCATCCACTTCCAGGCCGTGTCCGCGCGGTTGTACCGGAAGAAGGTGTCCGGGAGATACGTGAGGGCCTCGATGTTCGCGGGTCTGCCCGGGCCACTCGCCTGCTGGTCGATGTAGTCGAGGTAGGCGTCGTTGCGGGGGCCGGGGGCGATGATGCCCTTCATCGGCATGAACCAGCTGTTCTCCTTGCCCCAGCCGGTGAGCGCCGTGCCGTCGGTGCGGTAGGCGCGCACCATCGAGGCACCCGAACCCTCCCCGCTCCAGGTGGAGTTGAAGTACTCCTTGAGCTTCCGGGCCTGGCGGGCGGACGCGGTGGCGAGGGAGCGGTCGCCCTTGTCGTGTGCGAGCTCGGCCAGCGCCCGGTACGCCTGGTACTGCGCCGCGATGCCGTCACCCGCCTCGGCGAGGTGTTCGTTGCCCTCCTCGTTGTAGCTGGCGGCCCCGGCGAAGATGCCCCGCCCCGTCCCCTCGGCCACCTTGACCTTGCCGTTGTCCTTGGTGCCGTTGTGCAGATCGACGAACTTCCCGGTCGCGTGACGGTAGTAGTTCCACAGGGCGGTGTCGTCGAGGTAGGCGCGGTCACCGCTCCACCGGTAGGCCTCATTGGCCTTCTCCACCAGTTCGAAGGTGGCGGGCACTTCGCGGACGAAGTCGTCGGGGCCGTGGTAGTCGATGGTGTGCGGGGTGGTGATGTCGAAGTTCAGCGCCCAGACCGGGTAGTAGCGGTGCGCGGCCGTGGCGGAGGCGGCGTAGGAGCGGAGCATCGCCTTGTTCTCGGTGGTGAGTCCGAGGACGGCGGCTCCGCCGAGCTGGTGGGCGAAGTCGCGCGAGTAGTACGCGCTGCGGTGGGCGTAACCCGCCCAGTAGCTCGGGCCGTAGGAGGCGCTGCCGGTGCCCGCCCGCTGGTTCTCGTCGACGTTCAACGGCCCCTGGGTGCCCGGGAGCTGTACCCAGCTGTTGGCCTTCCGCTTGGACCAGGTGAACATCTCCACGATCCTCGGGTCCGAGGAGCTGACCGTGGGATTCACCGGGGAGGACGGCGACACCATGACGTCGTCGGCGTTCACCCACCCCTCGCCGGACTCGAAGGCGATCTCCAGCCGGTCGCCGGCCCTCACGGCTGTCCGGCTGACCGTGTAGCGGGCGTACGTGGGGCGGCTCGGCAGCTCGACGGAGTCCGTGACGTGCCCGTTCACCCGCACCGTGAAGTGGGCGCCGGGCCCTCCCGTGGCGATCCACGCGGAGAGGTCGTAGGTGCCGGAGCGCCGGGCCGTCACGGTCTGGGACGCCTTCCGCTCCGGCCCCGCGTCGAGGAAGAGCAGCCGGTCCCCGCCGTGGGGCAGGTTGGTGGCGGTCCCCGCACCCGAGGTGAAGGTCCAGCCCGCGCCCTTCTGCTCGAAACCGGGGTCGTCGACGGTGAGCGGTGCCGGTGGGGTGGCCGCGGCGGGAGCCCCACCGGTCGGCAGGAGTGTCACCGCGAGCACGCTGAGGGTGGAGAGCGCGGACAGCATGGCCAGGCGGGAAGGTCTCATCTCTGTTTCTCCCGGTCGTCATCGGCGTGGACGGGAGCCGGGCGGCCCTTGGGGCGGTGACGCTAGCAATGGGTTCCTGTGACTTGCAATGAGCGTGCGCAGACTTGCTTATGTGAAAGCAAGCAACAAATTAAAGACTGCAGAAAGATTGCAGTGAATCTTTGCAAGTACTACGTTCCTGCCATCACCCCTCGTGCCACGGCGCGGCTGTGCACACCGCCGCAGACAGGGATCAGTCATGAACGTCTCGCCCGTGAACACCCCCCGCGGCATCGACCGCCGAAGACTTCTCCAGCTCGGCGGCGCCCTCGCCGCCACGACCTCGCTCGCCGCGTGTTCCGGTTCCGGCTCCGCCGGGACCGGTGGCGCGGGTGACAAGAACAAGGGCTCCCTCACCGTCTGGAGCTGGCAGGGTCCGGCCACCGCGCTGAAGGCGCTGGTGCCGGAGTTCCGCAGGAAGCATCCGGGCATCGAGGTGACCGTCGAGGACATCGGCAACCCGGCCATCTGGGACAAGATCACCACCGCCATGGCGGCCGGCGGCGAGGGTCTCGCCGATGTGCTGCACATCGGTGTCGACTACCTCCCCGGCTATACCGAGAAGTTCCCGGAGGGCCTCGCCGACCTGGGCGAACTGGGCGCCGCCAAGTACCGCGGAGCCTTCGCCCCGGGTCTGTGGCGCACCGTCTCGCCGACGGGTTCCCGGGTCAACGCCCTCCCCTGGGAGGCGAATTCGGCGGGCTTCTGGTACCGGGCGGACCTCTTCGAGAAGGCCGGTGTCGACGCGGGTGCGCTGGCCACCTGGGACGATGTCGTGGAGGCCGGGAAGAAGATCAAGGCCGACACGGGTACCCGGCTGATCGGCATCGACAAGCCCGCCTCCCAGGCCGATGCCGCCAACTTCTTCCAGATGCTCCTTCAGCTCCAGGGCGCCTTCTACTTCAACGCCGACGGTGACATCACGCTCGACTCCCCGGAGGCGGTGCGTGCCATGAAGATCATCAAGCGGATGAACGACTCCGGGCTCGTCAGCGATTTCTCCGGCGGCTGGAACACCATGGTGAGCTCGCTGAAGAAGAGCACCGTCGCGGTGCAGCCCATGCCCACCTGGTTCGGTGGTGTCATCGAACGTGAAGTGCCCCAGCAGAAGGGCAAGTGGCGCGTCCAGCTTCCCCCGGCCGTCCGCCCCGGCGGCTCCCGTTCGGCCACCGTCAACTCCACCCACCTCGCCGTCGCGGGCAGCAGCCCCCACCAGGCCGCCGCCTGGACCTTCGTCGAGTACGTACTGACCCGCCCGGCCTCGCAGGCGAGGATCTACCGGGACCAGGCCATCGCCCCGGCCCTGATGAAGGCGTACGACGACGCGGCCTTCCACGAGCCGTCGGCCTACTTCGGAGGACAGAAGCGGGGAGAGGTCTTCCTCAAGGCGCTCAAGGCGCCTTCCCCCTCCTTCACCTACTCCTCCGACTACGCCCGCGCGCTCAAGGTGGTCACCGACGCCCAGACCAGGGTGCTGCTCAAGGGCGCCGACCCGGCCGGTGCCCTGCACGACGCCGCCGACCGGCTCGGCAAGCAGACCGGGCGGAAGGTCGTCCGGTGAGCGCCGTCCTCCACAAGCCGTCGACGGTGTCGGAGCCCCTCGCCGCGGCCGGAGCGAAGAGGGGCGGACCGCGCGGGCGCCTCGCTCCCTACCTCTTCATCCTGCCGGCCCTCGTCCTGTTCGCGGCGTTCAAGCTCTACCCCATCGGCTGGTCCTTCGTGCTCAGCCTGCACAAGACGGTGGGCGGCGTGGACACCTTCGTGGGCGGCGAGAACTACCGGCGCCTGGTCGACGACCCCCTCTTCTGGACCGCGCTGAAGAACACGGCCGTGGTGCTCGCCGTCCAGGTTCCGGTGATGCTGGCCCTCGCCACCGGACTCGCGGTGGCACTCAACTCAGCAATCCTGCGCGGCCGTTCGGTCTTCCGGCTGGGATTCTTCCTGCCGATGGTCACCGGTCTGGTGGCCTACGGGATCATGTTCTCCGTCCTCCTCCACCAGGAGTACGGCCTGGTCAACTGGTTCCTTGGACTCTTCGGCAGCGACGGCATCCCCTGGCTGACCGATCCCCTCTGGGCGAAGATCTCCATCGGCTTCGTACTGACCTGGCACTACACCGGATACAACGCGGTGATCCTGCTGGCCCGGCTGCAGACCGTGCCGGCCGAGCTGTACGACGCGGCCGCCGTGGACGGAGCGGGCCCCTGGCACTCCTTCCGCCATGTGACCCTGCCGGGACTGCGTCCCGCGCTGCTCCTCACCACGGTCCTGTCCACCATCGGCACCCTGCAGCTCTTCGACGAGCCGTACATCCTCACCGGGGGCGGCCCGGACAACGCCACCCTGACCATCGGTGTGTACCTCTACCAGACCGCCTTCAAATACTTCGACTTCGGCTACGCGTCGGCCATCGCCTATGTGCTCGCCGTCCTCATCGGCCTCCTGGGAATCGTCCAGTTCCGGGTGTTGGGAGACAGGTCGTGAAGCCCGCACAGCGCCGCCACGGCATCCTGCTGACCTCGTCGCTCGCCATCGCCCTGGCAGCGGTGGTCATCCCCCTCCACTGGCTGGTCGTCGCCAGTACCCACAGCAGCCGCGAGATCTTCGACAGCCCTCCGCCGCTGCTGCCCGGCGGCCACCTCGGGGAGAACCTCGACACCCTGCAACGGACCGCGTCCTTCGGCCGGGTGGTCCTCAACTCCACCCTGATCGCGGCCCTTTACACGCTGTGCGCCGGGGCCGTGTGCACCCTCGCCGGGTACGGCTTCGCCAAATACCGTTTCAAGGGCCGCGAAGCGCTGTTCGGACTGCTGATGCTCGGGCTGGTGATCCCGGTCCAGGTGACCCTGATCCCGCTGTTCAAGCTGATGGCCGAGCTGGAGTGGCTGAACACCTACCAGGCCGTGGTCATGCCGAACCTGGCCCTGCCGTTCGGCATCTTCCTGATGCGCCAGTCGATGGCCGCGCTCCCCGACGAACTGCTCGACTCCGCCCGGATGGACGGCTGCGGTGAGCTGCGGCTGTTCTGGAAGGTGGTCCTCCCGCCGATGAAACCCGCGCTCGCGGCGCTCGCCATCTTCCTCTTCCTCTACCAGTGGAACGACTTCATCTGGCCGCTGATCGTGCTCCGCGACAGCGAGTCGTTCACCATTCCCGTGGCCCTCGCGGCCCTCCAGGGCCTGAACAACACCGACTACGGAGCCATCCTCGCGGGTACCGCCGTCGCCGCGGTGCCCATGGCCGTCGTCTTCCTCGTGCTGCAACGCCACTTCGTCTCCGGCCTGCTGGCCGGTGCCGTGAAGGAGTGACCATGTCCCATGCGACCCACCAGGCCGTCACCACCGCGGAGCTGGCTCCCGCGGCCCGTGAGCCGCTGCTCGACGGTGTGAGCATCGCCGTGCTGGCGCCCGGCGCGGAAGTCTCCTGGGACCTGGTGGCGGAGCCCGGGGGCCCCAGCACCCTGTGGCTGCGGGCCGGTGGAGCCCCCGTCGAGGTGCGCTTCTCGGTACCACTCGGTGATGCCGCGGGGTACTGGCATCCGCGGGTCGGATGGCATCGCACCCTGCTCGCCGACTGGGAGGGACACGCGGTGGCCTCGCTGGTCGACGGACACGCCGCGGGCTGTCTCTACGACCACTCCGGCGCGACCCTGCTGACCTTCGCGGCCGTCGACCCCGTCCCGGAGACTGCCCTGCGGTTCGGGGTGTCGGAGGAGAACGACACCTACGTCGTCCACCTCCATCTGCCCGCGTCGGACGGACCGCACCGGCTGCTCCTCGTACCGCGGGCGGAGTCCGTCGCCGCGGCGCTGCGCGTGCTGCGCGACTGGTTCACGGGCGAGGTGGCGGCGCTGCCGGTACCCGACAGCGCCCGCACCCCCGTCTACTCCACCTGGTACGCCTTCAACCAGCAGGTCGACGCGGAATCCATCGAGGTCCAGGCCCGGCTGGCGGCCGAACTGGGCTGCGGTGTGATGATCCTGGACGACGGCTGGCAGCGCCACGGTCATGGACGCGGCTACGGGGGATGCGGTGACTGGGAGCCGGACGACACCACGTTCCCGGACTTCACCTCCCACGTCGCCCGGGTCCGCGCACACGGCCTGCGCTACATGGTCTGGGTCGCCCCCCTCCTCCTGGGCCCACGGGCGGCGTGCCACAGCCGGTGGGCACCGTACGCCACGCGCCCCGCCACCGTCCCCGGCGCCGATGTCCTGGACCCGCGCCGCCCGGAGGTGCGCGCCCGCGTCGTCGAGCAGTGCGTACGCCTGGTGCGCGACCACGGACTCGACGGCCTGAAGGTGGACTTCCTCGACCAGGCCATGGTCTACGCGGGCGACGGCGCCGGGGACGTCGGAGCGGCCATGGCCCTCCTCCTGGCCGACCTGCGACACGCGCTCCGGACCGTCCGCCCCGATGTGCTGCTGGAGCTGCGCCAGCCGTACACCGGCCCCGGTATGGCCCCGTTCGGCAATATGATGCGCTCCTTCGACTGCCCGGCGGACGCGACCGCCAACCGGGTGCGCACCATCGACACCGCACTGCTCACCATCGGTGGCGTTGTCCACTCCGACATGCTGCTGTGGGATCCCGGCGCCCCGGTCGAGGCCGCGGTGCGCCAGCTCATCGGCGCCTTCCACGCCGTGCCACAGCTCTCGGTGCGACTGGACCGGCTCCCCGCGGGCCACCGCGAGGCCATCGCGTTCTGGTTGTCCGCCTGGCGGCGGCTGCGCCCCCAACTGCTGGACGGCACGGTCGAACCGGGGCGGCCCGACGAGCTCTACACGCTGGTACGTTCGACGGCCGACGGGGTGTGCGTCATCGATGTGCACAGCGATCGCGTCGTGCCGCTGCGGTCCGCCGGACAGCGAAGCGTCGTCCTGGTCAACGGCACACCGGTGGACCGGCTCACCGTGTCGGCGGAGGAGGACTCCCTCGCCGCGGACATCACGGTCCACGATCCCCGTGGCCGTATCATCGACCGGTGCCGGCGTGTACTCGCGCCCGGCTTGCACACGGTCTCCGTACCGAGCATGGGAATGGCCACACTCCGGATCAGGGAAGGCGGCACGCAGTGAAGGTGGGGATCACCGAGGTCGCCGCGCGGGCAGGGGTCAGCGAGGCGACCGTCAGCCGTGTGATCAACCGGCGGCAGGGCGTCTCCAGGAAGACCCGCGACGCCGTCGAGCAGGCCATGGCCGAGCTCGGCTACGAACGGCCGACCCACGGCCAGTTGGTCGCGGTACTCACCGAACACGTGTCCAATCCGTTCTTCGCCGACGTCGCCGAACGGATCGAGTCCTCCCTCGCGCCCCATGGGCTGAAGACGGTGGTGTGTCCCGCGTTCCCCGGCGGCGTCCAGGAGCGGGACTTCCTCGCCTCCCTGGTGGACAAGGGCATCGCGGCGGTGGTCTTCCTCTCGGCGTCGAACACCGTCGAGGGAGCGGATCTCGAGACCTACGAGATGCTGCGGACGCGCCGCATCCCGTACGTCGCCATCAACGGGGAGTTCGCGGACGGTGTGCCCGCGCCCGTGTTCTCCACCGATGACGTCCTGGCCGCCGAACTGGCCGTCGACCACCTCCACCGCCTCGGACACCGCAGGATCGGCATGGCCTCCGGCCCGGTCGGCAACCACCCGGCCGACAAGCGTGTCGAGGGCTTCCTGACGGCCATGGCCAAGCGGGGCATCGAGGACCCCGGGCACTGGGTGATCCGGCAGTCGTACACCGTCGAGGGCGGCCAGTCGGCCGCCACCACCCTCCTCGGGCTCGGGGCCACCGCCATCGTCGCGGCCAGTGACTACATGGCCCTGGGCGCCATCCGCGGGGTACGTCGCCAGGGCCGCTCGGTGCCCGGGGACGTCTCGGTGGTGGGATACGACGGCACGATGATCACCGAGTTCGTGGACCCCCCGCTCACCACGGTGCGCCAGCCTGCCGACCGGCTCTCGCTCGAAGTCGGCCGCACGGTGCTGGCTCTGGTCGGCCATCGCGATGTCCCCACCGGGGAGCTGCTGTTCGACCCGGAGCTGGTGATCCGGGCCAGCACCGGTCCCGCCCCCTCATAGGGGCGCCGGGGCGGGAGGGTGTAGCCAGCCCCCCTGCGGCGTCCGGGGGCTGGCCCCCGGGTGGTCGGGGTGGTGCCGCCATGGCGCCGCCCTGTCTGTGGGCCGTACGTTTTTGCAGGTCAGAACGTTGCGACCGATACAGGACCGGAGTCCTCCATGTCTCAGGCCACCCTGCCGCCCGAGTCTCGCGTACGCGCCGGCGGTACCGCGCCGCCGGGGAGCGAGTTCGCCCCCCTCCTGCGGGAGGTCAGGGCACAGGGGCTGCTGGAGCGGCGCCGCGGCTGGTACGCCCGGATGATCACCCTGAACCTCCTCGCCCTGGCGGCCGTGGCCGTGGCGCTCGTCCTCGCCGGGAACACCTGGTGGACGCTGCTGCTCGCCCCGCCGCTCGCGGTCCTGTCCGCCCGTACCGCCTTCGTCGGCCATGACGCCGGACACTCCCAGATCGCCACCGGCCGACGGGCGAACCGGGCCATCGGACTCGTCCACGGCAATCTGCTCCTCGGTATGAGCTACGCGTGGTGGAACGACAAGCACAACCGGCACCACGCCAACCCCAACCACATCGAGAAGGACCCCGATGTCGGTGTCGGCGCCCTGGTGTGGACGGAGGAACAGGCCGCCGAGCGCCGTGGGTTCGCCCGCTGGGTGACCCGGCACCAGGCGCGGCTGTTCTTCCCGATGCTGCTCCTCGAAGGCATCGCCCTGAAGGTGAGCAGTGTGCAGGACCTCCGGCGCCAGCCGCCGCGGGAGCGGGCTGTCGAAGGCGCCCTGCTGGCGCTGCACTTGATCGGCTACGGCGTCCTGCTGCTGAGCTGTCTGCCGGTGGGCAAGGCCCTCGCGTTCGCCCTGCTCCACCAGGCGCTCTTCGGACTCCACCTGGGCATGGCCTTCGCGCCCAACCACAAGGGCATGGAGATGACCGACGCGGCGGGTGAGCGCTGGGGCCACCTCCGCCGCCAGGTCCTGACCTCGCGCAACGTACGCGGCGGCGCGGTCACGGACTGGCTGCTCGGCGGACTGAACTACCAGATCGAACACCACCTCTTCCCGAACCTGCCCCGGCCCCACCTCCGCCTCGCCCGGCCGCTGGTCCGGCAGCACTGCCGCGCCCTCGGGGTGCCCTACACCGAGACCGGGCTCCTCGACTCCTACCGCCAGGGGCTGCGGCATATGCACACGGTCGGTGGGGCGGCCGGGCCCGCGTGAGCCCCGCCCGCGCGGTGCCCGACACCCCGCCCGGGGCGCGGTGTCGGCCCCACCCCATAGGGTCGTCGGGATGAAACACGACGACGTCCCGCACACCGCGGGCGCCCCCGACCCCGGCCTGCCCATGCTGACGGCCGCGCAGGCCGCACACCTGCGGGCACTCGCCGCGCCCTACGCCCAGGACGGTCATGACCACCCCCTGGGCAATCTGGCGGACGTCTGCCGCCGCGCGCCGGAGGCCGAATGGCCCGGTCTGGTCGCCGCGCACTTCGCCGCTCTGCGGCAGGCGAGCCAGGGCGGGGAGAGCGCCGAGGAGTTGCTGCGGGGGGCGTACGTCCGGCTGCTGCCCGTCGAATCCCTCACCCCCGAACTCGCCGACGCCCTGCGGTACGCGCGCGTGGTGGCCGACGGCCTCGTCCTCGCCTACGCCCTCGACGGGCCCACCAGTGTGCGGATCCTCACCGACGCGGACGTGGAGCGCGCCGGGTTCGAGGAGCTGGGGCAGGCGGCGTACACGAACCTGGCGCGGGTGCCGGTCGACCACGAGGAGCTGCTCATCGAGGGGCGGGCGCGGGTGCACACCGTCCGCGGTGACTCCCCGTTCGTGGCCGGCAAGGCGCTGGTCCTGTCGGACCTGGCGCGGGAGGTCGTCGGCGAGCCCCTGCCGGAGGGCGGTGCCCTCGTCGTCGTGCCGAACCGGCACCATCTGGCGTACCACCCCATCGCGGACGGCTCGGTGGCCGACGCGCTCAACGGGCTCGCGGCGTACGCGCTGGGGGCTCATGAGGACGGGCCGGGCGCGCTCTCACCGCGGGTCTACTGGTGGCACCGCGGCCGTCTGACCTCGCTCACGGACATCGACCATGACACCCGCACCCTCTCCCTGCGGCCGCCACCGGAGCTGCTCGGTCTGATGAAGGGCCTGATCCGGCTGGACGACGCCGGACGGCTGGCCACCCGCGCCTCGGCCACGGCCCCGGACATCGGCGAACTGACGCACACCACGGCCGAGTCGATAGCCCGGCTCGCCCAGGACCCCGCCGGACTGGGCGACGCCTTCACTTCCGCCGTCACACTCGCCCATGCCCACTGCGCCTCCGACCCCGCTGCCGCGCGTATCGAGACCTGGGACGCCTGGGCGACCGCACTGCGACTCGGCTGCGCACTGTTCACCGGCGCGGAGCCGCAGGAATGCACACTGGGCGAGGATCTGGTCCGGGAGCTCCCCGCCACCCCCGCCGAACCGCCCGCGGACGCCCGCGCCTGGCTCGACGCGCTCTACCTCGCCATCGTCTGCCGTCAGAAGGAACGGATCGGCGACCTGTGCCAGGTGCCGCCGGCGAGGCTGCGGGAGGACGATTCCGTCGACACCTACGTCCTGCACTGGGTCGACACCCTGCGGAGCTACTTCACCCGGAGTCCCATGGACGATGTGGTGGAGAAGCTGGTCGCCACCATGCAGACATCGATGCCGGAGGCCGTGACCCACGCGCCGAACGACTTCGTGAACCGGGTCGATTACCAGCCCGCCGCGCTCTTCCACCGCCTGATCACGGGCGAGCACGAGGCCTTCGAGGAGGCGCTGAAGGAAGCCCTCGCGGCCCACGGCGGCTACTGGGGCGAGTCGGGGGCGCCACGTGCCCGCGCCGCGCTCGGACCGCTCGCGATGGCGAGCCTCGCCTACGACTACGCGTTCCCCCTCACCGCGAAGCAGCCGTACCTGCCCCTGTACCTGCTCAACCGCGAACGGCTGGAAGAGATCCTCTGACCCCCGGGTCCGGCGGGGGCCGGGCTCCGGCACGGTCGGCTGTCCGCCCCCCCCCGAGGTGTCCTCGGGGGGGGCGAACTACCCGAACCGCATCGCCATAAGTTAGGTTAGGCATGCCTAAGTAGCCCGTGCATGCCGTCCTACCGCGCTGGAGTACCCGGATGCGTCCTTTCAGCAGCCGCGCCATCACCCCGACCGCCGCCGAGCGCGTCCGGTCGATCCTCGCCGCCGCCCATTCCATGTCGGTGGTGAGCGACGGGCTCCACACCGAAGTGCGCCGCCTCGACGGCACCGGCGCGATGGGCCACTTCCATCTGCACGCCCCCGCCGAGGACACGAGCGCCCAGAGCACGGCACGCATCCCGGTCCGGCTGGAGCTCACCGACATCGCCCCCACCCCCGTACGCGACCGGCTGCGCGCCCGTGTCACGGTGACCGGACTGCTCGCCGCCCCGTACAGTGCGGAGGCCACGGAGAGCACCTGCATGGAGTTCGGCCAGGCGGTCCTCGAAGACGCCGAGGGGCGCTCCTACGTCACCCTCCATGCCCTGGAGGCGACCGAACTCGACCCCATCGCCACCAGCGAAGCGGGCATGCTGACCCATCTCGTGGACGACCACAGCGAGCTGATCCCCCTGCTGCTGCGCCTGATCCGCCCGCACCCGGAGCGTGGCATGCTGCGCGCCCTGCCGGTGGCCATGGACCGTTACGGCCTGACCCTGCGCCTGGAGTACCCGCGCACCCACCGCGATGTCCGGCTGCCGTTCAAGACGCCCGTGACCGACATCGACCAGGCCGGACCCCAGATCCACGCCCTCCTGGCGACCGCGCGCCGGCTCTCCCACCCCAATCAGCTGCTGGCCTGACGCCGGCCGCACCCGCGGTGGGGGAGTGCCTCAGAGGGGGACGTCACTGGTGGAGATGCACTTGGTGTACTTCCGCAGTGGTGCGGCCATCCGGCTGATGTCGACCAGTGCCGCGTCGATCGCCGTGGTGTCGTCCCGGACGGTGACCTCGACGGCCGGAGTGCGGCCGTAGGTGATCAGGCTCTTCTTCCCACCGGTGGACTCGGCTTCCCAAAGGACCCAGTCCACGCCGTTGACGGTGACGCACGGGTCGACGGTGGGCGGGATCGGTGTGAGACCGCAGCGCCAGACCACCGCACCGTCACCCCAGGACGCGGCCCCCGGCACATCGACACGGTCGCGGTCCTTGCCGGCCACCGTGTCCCGGTACCCGTCCGCGAGTCCGGCGCACGCCCGCGAATCAGCGTGCTCGGCGGGCTCGATCCCGGACGCCGATGATGTCACCTCACGTACGACGAAGACGGCCGCGAGGGCGAGGACGGCACCGGTGGTGCCGATAGCGAGCCACTGGCGCCGTGTCGGCTTCTTCATCATCCAACCCCCGTGCGTATCGAGCCTCTTCGCGGTGAACGCTACGTCAGGGGATCCGACGGGGATGCGTCAGGGTCGCCGCTCGCGGGTGGGCCACGGCGGTCAGTTCGAGGGGAGGGACACTTCCCGGACCGTCTGTCCGCTGACGTACCAGGCGGCGATCTGCGCACGTGAGCTGAACCCGAGCTTGATGAGGATGCGCTGCACATGTCCCTCGGCCGTGCGGGGGGCGATGACCAGGCGTGCCGCGATCTCCTTGTTGGTCAGCCCCTCGGACACCAGCTTGGCGATCTGCTTCTCCCGCGGCGTCAAGTCGGTCTCGTCACCGCTCGCTCGCC
Organism: Streptomyces cucumeris; assembly: GCF_024295805.1. Taxonomy (GTDB): domain Bacteria; phylum Actinomycetota; class Actinomycetes; order Streptomycetales; family Streptomycetaceae; genus Streptomyces; species Streptomyces cucumeris. The sequence continues at coordinate 4,668 of NZ_JANCLX010000031.1, read as the reverse complement.
GCTGCTCACCGGCCGGGGGAACCGTCTCGAGCGCGTAGTCGACCGCCGCCTGTTCGGACAGGTCGCGGCCGCGCCGGAACGCGGTGTCGTAGCGGTCGTCGCCCAGGGCCGCGCGGACCATGCCGATGTGCTGATGGTGCACCACTCCCACCGGGTGAAAGTAGTCCGGTGAGGTGCCGACCGTCCGCCACATGGCGGCGGCGGCACCGCTCAGGGTCGCTGCCCGGACATGGCGCCCCTGGCGTTCGCTCACCCAGGCGAGGATCTCGAAGGCGAAGGCCATCAGGAACTTGGCGCTCACCCGGCGGCGCAGGTCCAGGGCCTCGCGCGCCGCCGCTTCCGCGTGTGTCAGATCGTGGTCGAGCTCGACGAAGGAAAGGGCGAGGAGTGCCCAGGTACGCCAGACCACCTCTCCGCGCTGCGCGCTGATGGCAACGGCTTCTTCGAGGAGTGCCAGGCCCCGTTCGCGGTGACCGGTGTCCCCGAGGATGAACCCATGGACCGACATCGCGAGGAGCCTGCCGCTGAGTTCGTCCCCCGAGCTGAACCCGGACACGGCATCGGCGGTGAGCAGCGCCGCTCTCTCCATGTCTCCCGAGGACGCGGCGTGCACCCCCTCCACCAGCGTCACATACGCGCTCTCCATGGGGAGACCGAGCTTCCTGGCCGCATCAGCGGCCTCGTCGAGCTGTGGCCGCGCGGCGTCGGCATCACCTTGCAGCAGCGCGACCCAACCGTTTCGACGCAGCGCCGAGGTGCGCTCCGGTGACGGCTCGGAGCTGGCCGCCAGCGCTTGATCGAGCCAGTGGCGTGTGACGCTGTTGAAGCCCTGGGCGCCCAGGTAGGTCCCCAGTTTGTCGGCCAGGCGCAGCGCGACGACGGCGTCGCCGGGCTGGGTGAGGCAGAAGTTGAGAGCCTCCCGCAGGTTGGCGTGCTCGCGTCGCAGCCGCAGGATCCAGGAATCCTGATCCGGCCCCATCCATTCGGCCTGGAACTGCTCCACCATGCGGGCGTACCAGTCACGGTGGCGACGGTGGACGGCGACGTGCTCACCGGCCGCCATGAGCCGCGCTTCGCCGTACTCGCGAATGGTCTCCAGCATCCGGTACCGCACATGGCCATCACGCTCATCGCGGATCAGGATGGATTTGTCGACGAGGGAGAGGACGATGTGGCGTATCTCCTCCGGCGTCAGCCCGTCATCGGCGCCGACGTATTCGATGCCGTCCAGATCGAAGCTGCCGGAGAAGGCTGATGCCCGGGCCCATAGCTCCTGCTCGGGCCGCGAGCACAGGTCGTAGCTCCAGTCGATCAGCGCTTGCAGTGTGCGTTGCCGTGTGGGTGCGTTCCGGGGGCTGACGGTGAGCAGGCGATAGCGTTCGGACAGGCGCTCCTCGATCTGACCCAGCGACAGTGCGCGCAGCCACACCGTGGCCAGCTCGATCGCCAGCGGGATCCCGTCGAGCGTGCGGCACAGCCGCGCGATGGCCGCACAGTCCTGGCTGCGGAGATCGAACCCGGGCAGCACGGCTGCGGCGCGGTCGACGAACAGCTTCACCGCGTCGTACTGCGTCAGCGCGTCCGGCGACGGCACCGCTTCCGTGCTGGGCACCGGCAGCGGAGGAACCACCAGGGTCGTCTCGCCGTACACGCCGAGCGACTGCCGGCTCGTCGCCAGGATCCGCACCTGGGGACACGCTCGGATGACCGCATCGACGAACAGCGCACAGTCGTCGATCAGATGCTCACAGTTGTCCAGGGCGAGAAGGACCTCGCGGGAGCCGAGGTACTCGACGATCATGTCGACCGTCGTGCGTGAGGGTTGATCGTGCAGGCCGAGTTGCGCCGCCACCGTGTGCGCGAACAGAGAAGGATCGCGCAATTCCGCCAGCTCGACGAAGCGCACTCCGTCCCGGAAGCTCCGCGACGTGGCGGCGGCCACGTGCAGCGCGAGGCGGGTCTTGCCCACCCCTCCAGGACCGGTGAGCGTGACCACTCGCGACGTTGCCAGCAGCCGTTTCGCGTCCGTCACCTGCTGCCGTCGGCCGACGAAACTGGTGACGTCGGCCGGAAGGGTCTCGACGCGCTCCGAGACGCTGGGCCGAGCCGCGGAATTCATACTTCCGGAGAGTAATCGACCGCTGATCGGGACAAAAAGTCTACTAGTAAGTAGTCTCAGGTAGCGGGCGGCGGGCGTGGCGGAGGGCCTATCCGCGAGCTCCGTACACCACCGGCAGACGCGCCCAGTGCGTGGTCCCACCCACATGACGGTCGATGCCGTGAGCGGCGGCCAGGGCCTCGACGATGACCAGGCCACGCCCGCGTTCGTCGTGAGCGCGGGAGGACGCCCGCGGGCCGTCCTGCACCGAGGGACCGCCATCGGTGATTCCCACCCACACCCGACGGTCCGCCTTCTCCCGGCACAGATGCAGGGCGAGCGGCGGCTGAGCATGCTCCACGGCGTTCGTGACCAGCTCGGACACCACGAGCAGTACCGAGTGGGCAGCGTTCTCGTCGATGTGCCAGGCGCTGAGCACCGACCGGGCGATGCGACGGGCGTGGCCGACCGCTTCCGGCCGGTGTGCGAGCGGACGCGAGGTGTGACCGGCAAAACGGGGGTCGCACTCGATGAGGGCCACGTCCTGGCCTCTGCCGCTGGGGCCGACGGCGCGGTGACGCAACGGCGCCCGTAGCGCGTGTGCGGACTGCTGCGAGGTTTCCATCGCCCTACCCAACGTTGAACGGCATCGCGGTCGAACACCTCACACACTGCACGGCCCCTCGCGCGGCGGTAAGGCGGAAACTACGCGATCGGCTACGCCATCACTACCTGCTCGGCCAGTCGCGTTGTGTGAGAGCACCGGCGCTCTGCGTAGGGTGCGATGTGGCCTCGGAGATCATTTCCTCGGCTGCCGTGGGACATGACCGACACAGGTATGCACCTGCGTAGTTCTACAGTTCAGCATTCTCCGGCGCGGCAGTTCACTCCTCGTGAAAGCGCGTCAGTTCTCCTCCGTCCGGGAGTGGCTGGCGAACCTTGAGCGACAACAGGAGCGGAAATCAATCATGTTGACCGATAGTGCGAGATTGCGCATCGGAGCCGGAGTGCTCACGGCTTCTCTCGGAGCCATGGGACTCGTGGTGCTTCCCCCGGCAACGGTTGCCCACGCCGACAGTTATGAAAGCATCGGGCTCTTCTGGGGTGGCAGCTACTCCCTCGTGCCCGACGCCGACGGTGGGACCTTTCGCCTGGAGTCCCGGACGAAGGCGGGCCAGTGTCTCACCACCGACGACAATGACTTCCTCGCCGACGCCTCCTGCGACGGTGCGAGCCGCTGGAACCTCCAGCCGAACACGGCGGGCGACAAATGGCTGGTCCGCCTCACCGGCGGTGACAAGTGCATGATCGGGAGCGGGTTCGCCGTCACCGACTGCACCACCAGCGAGATAGACGCCTTCAACTTCACGAGTTCCACCTTGCCGAAGGAGTTGATGCTGGACAGGAAGGCGGCGATAGGCCTGGGCGAGAATCGCGTCACGGTGTGCAATCACGGCGGCTACGTGGAGCGTGCGGTGATCGACTACAAGGTCAAGAACGATCCCGACAGCGACAGCGAGACGAGCGGCCGCAGGGTCATTCCCTCGTTCCCGGCCGGTCAGTGCCGCACCGAGACCCTTCCCGCCGGCAAGGTCTACGGGAACGTGGAACTGCGCAGGTTCACCTTCTGGTACATGGGGAACTACGCGTTCTACGACGGCGACGAGGGTTCCTACGGCGGCAGCTCCAACGACCAGCTCACGGCCAACTGGGCCTTCGCGGGGGACCACATCGACGGTACGTACAACTCGACCGGGACGACCTGCATCTCCGATTCCGACTTCGCACCGGCCGGCAGCAACCAGGCGGCCACGCAGAAGAAGGATGGCGCCACCGGCTGCACGGGCGTCAATCCCCAGCAACTCACCTCCTCCATCCTGGCCGATGTCTTCGGCACGGTCTTCCCCATGCTCCTGAACTTGATCTTCCGCTGACGGGAGTGGGGCGGGCGCATTCTCACGGAAATCCCGTGATCCACAACGGCGTCCGGCTCGGCAGCCTTGTACTTCGTGAGGACAGGCCCTCAGGGCCACCCGGATACGAAGAGAGAGATCGATGGAAGAAACTGACCGCTACAGCACGGTGGGATCAGCCCCGGACGACACTCTGTTGCGCTTCTCCCTGAAGCTGGACGGTGTCGTGTCCGGCAGTGTCGCGGCTCTCAGCCTGCTGGGCGCCAGGACGCTGGACCCGCTGCTCGGCCTGCCGGTGTGGCTGCACTGGGCCCAGGGCGCGTTCCTGGCGGTCTACGCCGCCGGTCTGTGGTACGCGGCCACCCGTCCGGCCGTGATCCGGTCGATCGCCGTCGCGGCCGTTGTGCTCAACGTCGTGTGGGCGGTGGGCTGCGCGGCCATACTCGCCGCCGGAGCGTCGTGGTTCCCGCTCACCCTCCTCGGGGGCGGCTACGTGGGCTTCATCGGTGTCGCCGTGGTGGTGTTCGGCTCGATGCAGTACGCGGGACTGCGACGGGCCGGGTAGTGGGCAACGCGCCGCGGTAGGTAGGCGGCGGTGGGGGGGGGGGGCGGGGGGGGGGGGCCCCCCCCCCCCCCCCCCCCCCCCCCCCCCCCCCA
>NZ_JANCLX010000030.1:9379-113223 GCF_024295805.1 Streptomyces cucumeris | reverse complement strand
ACCCAGCCCGCCACCGCTCATCCTGGATCGTGAATCACCTCACGCCGTGGAGGCACTCCGCCGACGGGCACGGGATACCGTGGGAACACGCAGAGTAGCCGCCGCCCGCGGGCCGGAGGTTCCGGGTCTAGGACACCTGGCTCATGGCTTCCCGGGCCAGGTGAACCTCACGGACCCGGTTCCACAGACCGTGGCGTTCCCTCTCGCTCAGGTCGTCGAGGGCCAGACCGAAACGGGCGCGAAGCACCGCGAACCATGCCTCGTCGGTGGTCAGCTCATGCTTGCGCCGGCCCTCGCCGTCGATCCGCGTCAGTACGCAGCCGCGCAGTACGTCGACTCCGTGGGCATCGCGCCGGAAAACACAGGCCGTGGTGGCGAAGGGGGATTCCGCAGAAGTGGACAGGTACTCATGCTGCGCCATGAAGTCGGCCGGCGATGCTGGCCCGGCCCGGAAGTCCATACCGGGAAACGACCCTTGGGGGTCGTGGTCGAAGCGCCATCCTCCGGGTGCGGCCTCCGAGGCACGGAGGCCGAACGTCATGCCTGCCTGGGAGTACGTTCCTTCGCGGAGTGGCATGGGGGTGTACAGCGCGTCGGCGAGGCCGACGTCCGCGAACCATGTGCGGCCCTCACATGCGACGGTCAGCGCGAGGTGGTTGCCATTCGCGCCCGCTGGTGAGTCCGCACCGGCCTGGACACCGGCCAGATGCCAGGTGACCCGGTACCCCAGGCTGGACAGCAGTGCGGCGAACGCCCCGTTGAGGTGGTAGCAGTAGCCACCCCTGCCGCCGAGTATGCGCTCGACCGACTCCCCCGGATCGATGGACGTCGGCCGGCCCAGCTGGATTTCCAGCGTCTCGTACGGGACTCTCTCCACGTGCGCCCGGTGCAGGGCGAACAACGCCGTGGTGGTCGGGCGCCCGGGGCGAGGTACCCGCAGACGCTCGAGATAGCGAAGGGTCGTCGCGCCGCTCAACATGGTGGAACGCTACGCGACGTGATCGCCGGTGGCTCCCCGCACCGCGGCTCCTCGGACAAACATCGCGCCGCGCAAGATCATCTTATCGAGTTAATACCCCTGGCTTCTCAGGGCCGACCGGGTGCACCGGCCGCTAGGGTTCCGGAGGATCTGGATGGATTCCTGGATGTTTGCCCCCTCCTCTTCTCTTGCCCGGTGACCGGCATGCCCACCTGCCACCGCCCTTACGAAGGAGAGCTCGCCCGATGACCGTTGATACCAGCCCGGAAGCAGCGCCGGAGCCGCACCGGCAGTCCAGCCTGAGCACCGCGGCTGCCCGCAACCTCGCCACCACGACCAAGTCCGCCCCGCAGATGCAGGGGATCACCTCGCGCTGGCTGCTGCGGACACTCCCCTGGGTGGAGGTCAAGGGCGGCACCTACCGGGTGAACCGTCGGCTGAGCTACACCGTCGGCGACGGCCGGATCGAGTTCGTCCAGGACGGCGCGAGCGTCCGGGTGATCCCCCGCGAACTCGGTGAACTGGCCCTGCTGCGCGGCTTCGAGGACGTGGCGGTGCTGACCGCGATCGCCGACCGGTGCGTCCAGCGCGACTTCCGCGCCGGTGAGACGCTGGTCGAACGCGGCGCGCCCGCCGAGCACTTCCACCTGATCGCCCACGGCCGCGTGAGTCAGACCTCCGTCGGCAAGTACGGGGACACGACGTCCGTGGCCGTACTGGCGGACGGCGACCGGTTCGGGGAGAACGTCCTGCTGGACGATGACGCCCGGTGGGACTGCACCGCCACCGCCGAGACCTCCGGCACCCTGCTCACCCTGTCCCGCGCCGACTTCGCATCCGTACTGTCCGGGGCACCTGGCCTGCGGGCCCATGTCGAGCGGTTCACCTCATCGCGCGGTCAGCGACAGAACCACCGGGGCGAGGCCGAGATCGCCCTGTCCGCCGGACACACCGGCGAACCCGCGCTGCCCGGCACGTTCGTGGACTACGAGCTGAAGCCGCGGGAGTACGAACTCTCCGTCGCGCAGACCGTTCTGCGGATCCACACCAGGGTCGCCGACCTCTACAACGAACCGATGAACCAGACCGAGGAGCAGCTCAGGCTCATCATCGAGGCGCTGCGCGAGCGCCAGGAGCACGAGCTGGTCAACAACCGGGAGTTCGGTCTGCTCCACAACGCCGACTTCAAGCAGCGCATCCAGACCCACTCCGGTCCGCCCACCCCGGACGACCTCGACGAACTGCTCTGCCGCCGCCGCGGCTCCAAGTTCTTCCTCGCCCATCCGAGGACGATCGCGGCGATCGGACGTGAGTTCAACTCCCGCGGTCTGTACCCGAACCACGTCGATCTCGGCGGACAGCAGGTCCCGGCCTGGCGCGGGGTCCCGATCCTGCCGTGCAACAAGATCCCGGTCAGCAAGGAGAACACCAGCTCCATCCTCGTCATGCGCACCGGCGAGGACAACCAGGGCGTCATCGGTCTGCACCGGACCGGTCTGCCGGAGGAGTACGAACCGGGCCTTTCGGTGCGCTTCATGGGCATCGACGAGAGGTCGATCATCTCCTACCTCGTCTCCACCTACTACTCCGCCGCGATCCTGGTGCCGGACGCACTCGGGGTGCTGGAGAACGTGCAGATCGCCCGCAGCCAGGACTAGCCGACCTCCGCGACCCCGCTCCGGGCCCGCTCCGGTCCCGCCGAGCACGCCCGATTCCCGGGACAGCCACCCACCTCATCGAGGAGCCATGGATGCCCTCCCCTGAGCCTTCCCCTCCGCCCTCCGGGGCGCACATCCTCACCAGGGCCGCGGCCCGTGCCCGCGACATCAAGGCCACCACCGGCGCGCGCCCTCCGGCGGTTTCCCCCGCCGCGGAGGTGCGGAAGCCCGACGCCGATCTGCGACGGCTGCTGCGCGGGCCCAGTGGCCTGGGCACCGCGGGTCTGCATCTGGCCCGGCCCGCCGAGCCGCCGACGCCACCGATCGCACCGACGACACCGCTGGCGGTTCCCGCCACTCCGGCGGAAGGCCACCCGATCCCGGGCCTGTACCACCACCCGGTACCGGAGCCCGACCCCGTGCGGGTGGAGGAGGTCAGCCGGCGGATCAAGTCCTGGGCGCTGGACGAGGTCGAACTCTACCCCGATGACTGGGAGGACCAGTTCGACGGCTTCTCCGTCGGGCGTTACATGGTCGCCTGTCATCCGGACGCCCCCACCGTCGACCACCTGATGCTCGCCACACGTCTGATGGTGGCCGAGAACGCGGTGGACGACTGCTACTGCGAGGACCACGGAGGCTCACCGGTCGGACTCGGTGAACGCCTGCTGCTGGCGCACACCGCGCTCGATCCCCTGCACACCACCGAGGAGTACCAGCCGCCGTGGGCGGAGTCGCTCCACTCGGACGCGCCCCGCCGCGCCTACCGCTCCGCCATGGAGTACTTCTCCCATCTGGCCACCCCCTCCCAGGCCGACCGGTTCCGGCACGACATGGCCCGTCTGCACCTGGGGTACCTCGCCGAGGCCGCCTGGGCGCAGGCGGACCACGTCCCCGAGGTGTGGGAGTACCTGGCGATGCGCCAGTTCAACAACTTCCGCCCGTGCCCCACCATCACCGACGCCGTCGGCGGCTATGAACTCCCGGCCGATCTGCACGCCCAGCCCGCCATGCAGCGGGTCATCGCGCTCGCGGGAAACGCCACCACCATCGTGAACGACCTGTACTCGTACACCAAGGAACTCGCAAGCCCCGGCCGCCATCTGAACCTGCCCGTGGTGATCGCCGAACGTGAGGGCCTCGGTGAACGCGACGCCTATCTGAAGGCGGTCGAGGTCCACAACGACCTCATGCACACCTTCGAGGCCGAGGCCGCGGCCGTGGCCGCCGCCTGTCCCGTCCCGAGCGTGCAGCGCTTCCTGCGGGGCGTGGCCGTGTGGGTCGACGGCAACCACTACTGGCACCAGACCAACACCTTCCGCTACAGCCTGCCCGATTTCTGGTAAGAAGAATGGACTCATCTGTGACCAGCACCGAGCTCACCACCGACGTCGCCGCCGCCAACGGCAGCTCCGTGTTCATCCCGTCCCCGGCGACGCCCTACCAGGGCGACATCGCCCGCTATTGGGACCGCGAGGCCAGGCCCGTGAACCTCCGCCTCGGCGATGTCGACGGCCTCTACCACCACCACTACGGCATCGGCGACGTCGACCACACCGCCCTCGGCGACCCCGAGGACAGCACCTACGAGAAGAAGCTGATCGCCGAGTTGCACCGCCTGGAGTCGGCACAGGCCGAACTCCTCCTGGACCACCTCGGTCCCATCGGGCGCGATGACACGCTCGTGGACGCGGGCTGCGGCCGCGGCGGCTCGATGGTCATGGCCCACCAGCGGTTCGGGTGCGGGGTCGAGGGCGTCACGCTCTCGACCAAGCAGGCCGACTTCGCCAACCAGCGCGCCCGCGAACTCGGTATCGACGACCGCGTCCGCGCCCGCGTCTGCAACATGCTCGGTACGCCCTTCAAGACCGGGCAGGCCGCGGCCTCGTGGAACAACGAGTCGAGCATGTACGTCGACCTGGACGACCTCTTCGCCGAACACTCCCGCATCCTCGAGGTCGGCGGCCGCTATGTGACCATCACCGGCTGCTGGAACCCGCGTTACGGGCAGCCCTCGAAGTACGTCTCGCAGATCAACGCGCACTTCGAGTGCAACATCCACTCCCGCCGGGAGTATCTGCGCGCCATGGCCGACAACCGCCTCGTACCGCAGACCATCATCGACCTCACCCCCGCGACCCTGCCCTACTGGGAGTTGCGCGCCACGTCCTCGCTGGTCACCGGTATCGAGGAGGCGTTCATCAACTCCTACAAGGACGGCTCGTTCCAGTACATGCTGATCGCGGCCGACCGCGTCTGATCGCACACCCGCCGACCGCACGCCTGCTGAAAGGGCCGGGCCCTTTCAGCAGGCCGTCGGTGTGCCGCCGTCGTCCTCCCTCTCGTGGACGACGCGCAGGAGGTAGGTGTCCATGATCCAGCCGTGCCGGGCACGTGCTTCGGCACGGATCCGGCTGATGCGCTCCGCGACCTCCGACAGCCGTCCGGAGACGAGGAGTTCATCGGGTGTGCCGATATAGGCGCCCCAGTAGATCCACACATCATCGCCCTCGAACCGGGTGAACGACTCATGGGCGTCGAGCATCACCACGATGTCGCCGTCGTCGTTGGCGCACACCTCAGGGAGCCGGCGCGCGGGGGTGATGTGCAGGGGGCGTCCGACCTGGTTCAGGGTGATGCCGTGCCGCGCGGCCAGCGCGGAGACACTGCTGATACCGGGGAACACCTCGGTGTCGAAGGCGACCGTGCCCCGCGCCTCGATCTCGGACAGGATCCCCAGGGTGCTGTCGTACAGGGCCGGGTCACCCCATACGAGGAACGCGCCGGTCTCCCCCGGTGCCAGCTCGTCCCGGATGAACCGTTCATAGACATCGGCGCGCCGAGCCCGCCAGTCGTGGACCGCGGCGGTGTACTCACCGCTCCCCTCCCTCGTCCGGTCGCGCCACGGGTCCTCCGCCTCCACGAGGCGGTAGGACTCCCGGGCGTGCTCGTCGAGCATGCCGCGCCGCAGATCGGTGAGGGCGGACTTGTCCTGTCCCTTGCCGAGGAGGAAGAAGACATCGGCGCGGCGGATGGCCTTCACCGCCGCGAGGGTCAGATGGTCCGGGTCACCGGCTCCGATGCCGATGACGAGGAGGTGGCGTGGGTCCGTGGTCATGGGTGCTGTGGCCTTCCGGGCGACGGGCGACGGTAGGGGGTGCGGATCCTCACTTCACGGGCCGCGCCACCGGATACGGCACGAAGGTGCTGCTGTGCTGGTCGATCCGGAGCGAGTGGCCGAGGGGCGGAGCGGCGCGCTGGGGGCAGTCGAGGCGTTCGCAGACGCGGCAGCCCATGCCGATGGGCGTGGCGGCGGAGGCGTTGTCGAGGTCGAGGCCGTCGGAGTAGACGACGCGGTGGGCGTGCCGGATCTCGCAGCCCAGCCCGATGGCGAAGGTCTTGCCGGGTTCGCCCCAGCCGCCCCGGTGCCGGGTGACCGCGCGGGCCGTCCACAAGTAGCGCTGGCCGTCGGGCATTTCGGCGATCTGGACATGGATGCGGCCGGGGGCGGCGAACGCCTCGTAGACGTTCCACAGCGGGCAGGTGCCGCCCGCCCGGGAGAAGTGGAAGCCGGTGGCGGACTGCCGCTTGGACATGTTGCCCGCCCGGTCGACGCGGACGAAGGAGAAGGGCACTCCGCGCAACCGGGGGCGCTGGAGGGTGCTCAGCCGGTGGCAGACGGTCTCGTAGCCGAGGCCGTAGCGGTCGCTGAGCCGTTCGATGTCGTAGCGCACCTCCTCGGCCGCGGTGTGGAAGGCGCGGTAGGGCAGGATCAGCGCGGCCGCGAAGTAGTTGGCGATGCCGATACGGGCCAGGGCGTGCGCGGGGGAACCGGACGGGAAGTCCTCGACCGCCTGCCGGTCGATCTCATCGCCGTATTCGAGCAGGGCGAGCTGGGTCGCCATCCGGAAGGCGCGCTGTCCGGGGCGCATCCGGGTGGACAGCCGCAGGGTGCGGGCCGGTTCGTCGTAGTGGTGCAGACGGTCCCCGGTCTCGGTGGCCAGCCGGACTCCGTGGCGGTCGGCGAGGCGGGCCGTCAGGGCGGGGAGCACCTCGCCCGGCCGGATCCCGGTCTCCTGGGAGAGCCGCTCGGCCGCGAGGTCGGTGTCATGGAGGTAGTTCCGGCGGCGGTAGAAGAAGTCCCGGATCTCCTCATGGGGTGAGCGGGGTTCCTCCTGGTCCGCACCGCGGCCTTCGGTGGCCCCGGCGAGCCGTTCGGCCAGGCGCTGGTTGCGGCGGCCGAGGCCCAGCAGTACTTGGGCGACCCCGGGCATCCGGGTGGCGAGGTCGGTGAGGTCCGTGGCGGACACCCGGGAGTCGGCCAGCTCACCGGCCAGCGCCTCGCGGAGGTCCGCCACCAGCCGGGTCGTGTCACGTTCGGAGAAGAAACCCGGGTCGATACCGAAGGCTTCGGTCAGACGCAGCAGGACCGGCACGGTGAGCGGGCGGGAGTCATGCTCCATCTGGTTCAGATAGCTGGGTGAGATGGCCAGGACACGGGCCATCTCCGCCTGGCTCATCCGGCGCTCCTCACGCAGCCGTCGCAGGCGCGCCCCCGCGTACGTCTTGCTCACCGTGTGATCCTCCGGGTCCGGGTCCGCCCAGCCTAGGCCATCCAGCCGGTCCAGCGACCTTCGCAATGTTGGCAAACGGCGAGTGGAAGATTTGCAGAAGTTGGCAGACGTCCCTCATTGATGGCACTCAGTGCCAGTGTCAGAGTCTTCAGCACGGCCCGCCGGATCCCGGCGATACCGGCACCATTGCTCAGCTCCTCCCGGTGTGACGGCGGGCCGTGGAGCAGCCACACGACACACAGTGCCAGCCCTCTTCTCCTGTGAGGCGAGGAGTTGGCAGTCAGCACAGACCGAGGAGACGGTGACAGTCATGGCAGAGGCGAGGACGCGGGCGGCCGAGGAACTGGCGCGGCGCTGGGCCACCGACCCCCGGTGGCAGGGCGTGGAGCGCACCCACACCGCCGAGGACGTGGTCCGGCTGTCCGGCAGTGTCCGCGAGGAGCACACCCTGGCCCGGCGCGGCGCCGAACGCCTGTGGCGCCAACTGCACGAGCGGGACTATGTGCACGCGCTGGGCGCGCTCACCGGCGGACAGGCCGTGCAGCAGGTGAAGGCCGGCCTCCAGGCGATCTATCTGTCCGGGTGGCAGGTGGCGGCCGACGCCAACCAGGCCGGGCACACCTACCCCGACCAGAGCCTGTACCCGGCCAACTCGGTGCCGCAGGTGGTGCGCCGGATCAACAACGCGCTGCTGCGCGCCGACCAGATCGCCACCGCCGAGGGGGCCGGTGACACCACCGACTGGCTGGCCCCGATCGTGGCCGACGCCGAGGCCGGGTTCGGCGGTCCGCTCAACGCGTTCGAGCTGACCAAGGCGATGATCGCGGCCGGTGCGGCCGGTATCCACTACGAGGACCAGCTCGCCTCGGAGAAGAAGTGCGGCCACCTCGGCGGCAAGGTGCTCGTGCCGACCTCGCAGCACATCCGCACCCTGAACGCGGCCCGGCTGGCCGCGGACATCGCCGATGTCCCCACCGTCATCGTCGCCCGCACCGACGCGCTCGCGGCCAGCCTGCTCACCAGCGACGTCGATGAGCGGGACGCCGAGTTCGTCACCGGGGAGCGCACCGCGGAGGGCTTCTACCGGGTGCGAGGCGGTATGGCCCCGGTCATCGCCCGTGGTCTGGCCTACGCCCCGTACGCCGACCTCATCTGGGTCGAGACCGGCACCCCGGACCTGGCCCAGGCACGCGAGTTCGCCGAGGCCATCCACGCGCGGTACCCGGACCGGATGCTGGCGTACAACTGCTCGCCGTCGTTCAACTGGAAGGCGGCCCTGGACGACGACCAGATCGCCAAGTTCCAGCGGGAGCTGGGGGCGATGGGCTACCGCTTCCAGTTCATCACCCTCGCCGGTTTCCACTCCCTCAACCACGGCATGTTCGACCTGGCCCGGGGCTATGCCGAGCACGGCATGACCGCGTACGTCGACCTCCAGGAGCGCGAGTTCGCCGCGCAGGAGCACGGGTTCACGGCGGTGAAGCACCAGCGGGAGGTCGGCACGGGCTACTTCGACCTGGTCTCCACCGCGGTCAACCCCGCCTCCTCCACCACCGCGCTCACCGGCTCCACCGAGGAAGAGCAGTTCCACTAGGTCCGTCTCCGGGCGCCCGTCCGATCCGCCCGTCCGATCCGCCTGGCCGATCCGCCTGGCCGAGCGGGGGTCGTACGGCTTTCCCCGTCCGACCCCCGCTCCCTCCCTCCTCCAGGAGAACCCGATGTCCCTCAGCGCACCGACCCGTCGTGTCCACGTCCTCGCGGCTCCGGGCGACCGCCACGACGAGATCCTCACCCCCGCCGCACTCGACTTCGTCGGCCGGCTGGCCGCGCTGTTCGGCGCGCGCCGCCAGGAGCTCCTGAGAGAACGCCGCCGCCAGGTGCTGCGCCTGGCCAGCGGCTCCCCGCTGGACTTCCCCCTGGTCACCTCCGCCGTCCGCGAGGATCCGTCCTGGCGCGTGGCACCGCCAGCCCCCGGACTGACCGACCGCCGCGTGGAGATCACCGGCCCGCCGGACCGGCGGATGGCGGTCAACGCCCTCAACTCCGGTGCCCGGGTGTGGATGGCCGACTTCGAGGACGCCACCGCGCCCACCTGGGACAATGCCATCCGCGGCCAGCTGACCCTGCTCGATGCCATCGAGCGGCGTATCGACTTCACCAGCGCGGACGGCAAGGAGTACCGGCTCGCCGACCGCGACCGGCTCGCCACGATCGTCGTCCGGCCGCGCGGCTGGCACCTCGACGAGGCACATCTGGAGATCGACGGCCGTCCGGTGCCCGCCGCGCTCGTCGACTTCGGCCTGTACTTCTTCCACTGCGCCCAGCGGCAGATCGACGCCGGGCACGGACCGTACTTCTATCTGCCGAAGCTGGAGAACCGCTACGAGGCTCGGCTCTGGAACGACATCTTCCGTGCCGCGCAGGATCTGCTGGGCATCCCCCGGGGCACCGTCCGCGCCACCGTCCTCATCGAGACGATCACCGCCGCGTTCGAGATGGAGGAGATCCTCTACGAGCTGCGCGAGCACAGCTCCGGTCTCAACGCGGGCCGCTGGGACTATCTGTTCAGCCTGATCAAGACCTTCGGCCACCGCACCGACTTCCTGCTGCCGGACCGCGCGAAGGTGACGATGGCGGCACCCTTCCTGCGCGCCTACACCGAACTGCTGGTGCACACCTGCCACAAGCGGGGCGCCCACGCCATCGGCGGGATGGCCGCGCAGGTGCCGGGCAAGGACCCGGCCGCGCACGAGGCGGCGCTCGCCACGGTGCGGCTGGACAAGGAGCGCGAGGCCGAGGACGGATTCGACGGCTCCTGGGTCGCCCATCCCGGACTGGTGCCGGTGTGCCGCGAGGTGTTCGACGGGGTGCTGGGCGACCGGCCCCATCAGCTCGACCGGACGCGCGACGATGTGGAGGTGACGGCGGTGGACCTGCTGTCGGTGCGCCGGATCAGCGGACCGCCCACACCGGAGGGCGTGCGCACCAACGTCTCGGTGGCGGTGCGCTACTACGCCGCCTGGCTGCGTGGCCAGGGCGCCGTCGCCCTCGACGGCCTGATGGAGGACGCGGCCACCGCCGAGATCGCCCGGGTGCAGATCTGGCAGTGGCTGCGGCACCGGGTGATCGACCGGGCGACGGTGCTGCGCCTGCTGGACGACGAAGTGGCCGCGCTCGGCGCCGCGTATCCATGGGCACCGTGCGATGAGGTGCGGGCTCTCTTCGAACGCACTGCGCTGTGCGGTGAGTTGCCGCTGTTCTTCACCCCGGACGCCTACGCCGCCCACCTCGTGCGCCGTGCGGAGGCACGGGCATGAGCGGGGACATCCGGCGCGTGGGAGTGGTCGGCGGCGGTCAGATGGGCGCGGGTATCGCCGAGGTGTGCGCACGGGCCGGGCTGGACACGGTGGTCTGCGAGGCCGACGCCACCGCTGCCCACGCCGCCCGGGAGCGCGTCACCGCCTCGCTGGACCGGGCCGTGGAGCGGGGCAGGCTGGAGCGGACCGCGGCCCGGGACGCCCTGTCCCGCCTGGTCTTCACCGGCAGTCTGGAGGACCTCTCCGACCGGCAGCTCGTCATCGAGGCGGTGATCGAGAACGCCGGTGCCAAAGCCGAGGTGTTCACCGCGCTCGACAAGATCGTCGAGGATCCGGCGGCCGTGCTGGCCACCAACACCTCCTCGATCCCCGTGATGCGCCTGGGCATGGCCACCAGCCGCGCCGACCGGGTCGTCGGACTGCACTTCTTCAACCCGGTCCCGGTGCTGCCCCTGGTGGAGGTGGTGACCTCGCTGCACACCGCCCCGGCGACGGTCACCGCCGTCGAGGAGTTCGCGGCCCGCACCCTCGGCAAGACGGTCATCCACTCCCGGGACCGCGCCGGCTTCGTCGTCAACGCCCTGCTGATTCCCTATCTGCTCTCGGCCGTCCGGATGGCGGAGTCCGGCTTCGCCACCGCCGCCGACATCGACGCGGGCATGGAGCTGGGCTGCGCCCACCCCATGGGCCCGCTCAAGCTGGCGGACCTGATCGGGCTCGACACGCTCGCCTCGATCGCCGGCTCGCTCTACGACGAGTTCAAGGAACCCCTCTACGCGCCGCCCCCGCTGCTCCAGCGGATGGTGGAGGCGCGGCTGCTGGGCCGCAAGACCGGCCGCGGGTTCCATGGGTACGGCCAGGGGTGAGCGACCCGGCGGACCGGGTTGAGGGGCCCGGCCGCCGGGTGCGGGGGCCCGGCCCGCCGGGCCCCCGCGTACCGATGGGGTGTCCCACTTCACCCTCCGCATGCTGGACGGATCCCACCACATCGGCGGGCGGCCCCTTAGGGTGGCCGGTGCAGCTGGTTCGCCCCGTCCGCCAGACGGGAGGCGTCGCAAGAGGGAACCCGGTGGGAATCCGGGACTGCCCCGCAGCGGTGAGCGGGAACGACCGCCGTCATACGCACTGGGCCCGAGAAGGGCCTGGGAAGCGACGGCCAGTAGGTGTCCTCCCCTTGAGGACGTGCCCGTGAGTCCGAAGACCTGCCAACTGCCCGGGTGCGTACGACGCGTACCCGGACATCCCGGTGACCTCGAGGGCGGGTCGGCGTACATACCAGGTGGACGATCGCGCCGTACCACGCGAGGTCGGCCGGCCCGGTACGTCACCCCTTCGCGCTCTCGTCCCGTCCCCGGGATCTCAGGGATCCATCTCGCGAAGGAGATCTCCGTGACCACCGAGTCCGCAGCCGCGGCAGCACGGGCCACCGTGTACGGCTACCCCCGTCAGGGCCGGAGCCGGGAACTGAAGAAGGCGATCGAGGGCTACTGGAAGGGCCGGATCACCGCCGACGCCCTCCGTGACACCGCCGCTCAACTGCGCCGGACGAACTGGCGGCAGCTCGCCGGAGCGGGTGTCCACGAGGTGCCCACCGGTGACTTCTCGTACTACGACCATGTCCTGGACACCACCGTCATGGTGGGCGCGATCCCCGACCGCCACCGGGACGCCGTCGCGGCCGATCCGCTCGACGGCTACTTCGCGATGGCGCGCGGCACCCAGGACGTGGCCCCGCTGGAGATGACCAAGTGGTTCGACACCAACTACCACTATCTGGTCCCCGAGCTGGGGCCGGACACGGTCTTCACGGCCGACTCCGCCAAGCAGGTCGCCGAGCTGACGGAGGCGCTGGCCCAGGGGCTGACGGCCCGTCCGGTCCTGGTCGGCCCCGTCACCTATCTGCTGCTGGCCAAGCCCGCGCCCGGGGTGGCCGCGGACTTCGACCCGCTCACCCTCCTGGACCGGCTGCTGCCGGTGTACGCCGAGGTCCTGGCCGATCTGCGGGCCGCGGGGGCGCAGTGGGCGCAGCTCGACGAACCCGCGCTCGTCCAGGACCGCACCCCGGCCGAACTCAACGCCGCGGCCCGCGCCTACCGCGACCTCGGCGCCCTTCCCGACCGGCCCAAGCTGCTCATCGCCTCCTACTTCGACCGTCTTGGCGAGGCCCTGCCCGTCCTGGCCAAGGCCCCGGTGGAGGGTCTGGCCCTGGACTTCACCGAGGCCGCCGCCGCCAACCTCGAGGATCTCGCGGCTGTCGGCGGTCTGCCCGGCAAGCGCCTGGTCGCCGGGGTGGTCAACGGCCGCAACATCTGGGTGAACGACCTCTCGGCCTCACTCTCGACGCTGGGCACCCTGCTGGGGCTGGCGGGCCAGGTCGATGTGTCCGCGTCCTGCTCGCTGCTGCACGTCCCGCTGGACGCCGCCATGGAGCGCGATATCGCGCCGCAGATCCTGCGCTGGCTCGCCTTCGCACGGCAGAAGACACAGGAGATCGTCACCCTCGCCAAGGGCCTCGCCCGGGGAACCGACACGATCGCCGCCGAACTCTCCGCGAACCGCGCCGATCTGGCCTCCCGAGCCGGTTCGCCGATCACCCATGACCCCGCCGTCCGGGCGCGCGCTGCCGCCACCACCGGGGCCGACGCCCGCCGGTCCCAGCCGTACGCCGAGCGGTCCGCCGCCCAGCGCGACCGTCTGGGCCTGCCGCTGCTGCCCACCACGACCATCGGCTCGTTCCCGCAGACCGATGAGCTGCGCACCGCGCGGGCCGACCTCCGCGCGGGCCGGATCGACACCGCCGGGTACGAGGAGCGGATCGCGGCCGAGATCCAGGCGGTGATCTCCTTCCAGGAGAAGGCCGGACTGGACGTCCTGGTGCACGGCGAGGCCGAGCGCAACGACATGGTGCAGTACTTCGCCGAGCGGCTCACCGGCTACCTCGCCACCCAGCACGGCTGGGTCCAGTCCTACGGGACCCGCTACGTCCGCCCACCGCTGCTGACCGGGGACATCTCCCGCCCCGAACCGATGACGGTGCGCTGGACGGCCTACGCCCAGTCCCTCACCGACCGCCCGGTCAAGGGCATGCTCACCGGACCGGTGACCATGCTGGCGTGGTCCTTCGTCCGCGACGACCAACCGGTCGCGGAGACCGCCCGCCAGGTGGCACTCGCCCTGCGGGACGAGGTGAACGATCTGGAGGCCGCCGGATCCTCCGTCATCCAGGTCGATGAACCCGCGCTGCGCGAGACGCTGCCGCTGCGCGCCGCCCACCGCCCGGGCTATCTGGCCTGGGCCACCGAGGCGTTCCGGCTCACCACCTCCGGGGCGCGTCCGGACACCCAGATCCACACCCATATGTGCTACGCCGAGTTCGGCGACATCGTCCAGGCGATCGACGACCTCGACGCCGATGTCATCAGCCTGGAGGCGGCCCGCTCCCATATGCAGGTCGCCCGCGAACTGGCCGCCCACGGCTATCCGCGTGAGGCCGGCCCCGGTGTGTACGACATCCACTCTCCGCGCGTACCGAGCGCGGAGGAAGCGGCCGGACTCCTGCGGACCGGTCTGCGGGCCATCCCGGCCGAGCGGCTGTGGGTCAACCCCGACTGCGGTCTGAAGACCCGCGGCTGGCCGGAGACGCGCGACTCCCTGGAGAACCTGGTCACCGCGGCCCGCACGGTCCGCGGTGAGCTGTCCGCCTCCTGACGGCAACCGACGGCCGGGGCCGGGACGCCCGACCGGGTGTCCCGGCCCCGCGCCATGTCCGCGCCCGCGCACCGCCGTCGGAAACGCTCAGGCCGCGCCCCTGACCGGTTCCCTCACCGCGCCGGTGGTCCGGGCCACCATCAGCCGGCGGTGGACCACAGGGCCGAGGAGGGCTGTGGTGACCGCGATGGCGGCCGCGGCGACGTAGGTGGCGTTGTCCATGGAGGCGCCCAGGAGCAGTTGGACCAGGAGCGCACCGATGACCAGGGTCAGCTTGGCGAGCATCAGGCGCGGTGCGGAGAGGGCGGGGCGGGCCGAGGGATGGACGGCGCGGGCCCGGGTGCGGTGGGCCCGGCGGATCTGTGCGGGGATGCTGAGGAGGAGCAGCAGCAGACCGGCGGCGGGCATGACCGGTGACCGGCTGGTGTCCGGGTCCAGCAGGTGGCCGAGGAGATTGCTGGCGCCGAAGGCGGCCGTGATGATGACGACCCTGGCGGTGATCAGCTGGGCGATGACCGGTGCGGGGCGGGTCGCCTCGTAGAGCTTGTGGGTGAGGTGGCGGTCGGCCCGCAGGAACACGGGCGGGAGGATCAGCAGGATGGCGAGGGTACGCAGCGCATGCTCCCATGCCGGTGCGTTGCCCTCGCCGACCCAGGTGAACGCCATGAAGATGCCGATGCCCGCGTAGCGCACACGCAGTCTGCGGGCGCCGGGGGCCGCTGTGTCACGGGGGTGGCCGGTCTCGCGGTGAGCGTTCATGAAAAGTGTTTCCTCCGGGGGCAGCAGGTGGGCGTTCACCGGACGGTGCGGGGCACCGGGTCGGTGTGACGGTGCCCCGCGGATGGCGCGCCGGGCTCAGCCGGCCTCGGTGGCGCCGGGCGCCGTACCGCCGGTGATGCCCGCGAACAGCCACTTCAGGGCGTCGCTGAAGAGGTCTTCGGGCACGCTGCCGGGGTCGATGCGCCGCTGGCGCACAAGGCCGTCGAACAGGGCCGCCACCACGGTGGCCACGGCTTCGGCGGGGACGGTGGCCGGGGCGCCGTGCTGGGCCAGGGAAGTGCTGATCACCTGTTCCAGCGCCTGCCGGGGGCCGCGCAGATTGGCCGCCATGGTGTCCAGGACATGGGGGTTGCGGACTGCGTAGAGCCAGAACTCGGCCTGCAGCGGGGCGAAGTCGATGTCCTTGTCGGCGACGTCGATCAGGAGCCGTCCGACGTCGGCGGCGGCTTCGCCGGTACCCGCTGGATGACGCTCCAGCGCCTGGGCCGCTTCGGCGATGCGGTCGGTCTGGCGGTGGGAGAGCAGTTCGAGGAAGAGCGCCTCCTTGCTGCCGAAGTTGGAGTACAGCGCGCCGATGGAGAACCCCGCCGCCTCGGCGATCTCCTCCACGGAGGCGCCGGTGAAGCCCTTGCGCGCGAAGACCCGCGCCGCCGCCTCCAGCAGGAGCTCCCGGGTGCGGGCCTTGGCCTCCGCCCGGCTCAGCCGCCGCCGGACAGGTTCATCACTCTCAGTGTTCACATTGACGATGCTATTCGCATAGGGAGCGCTATGTCAATGCTCGGATAGCGTGTACAGTTAGAATAGTGATGACTATCTGAATGCCCACCGCTATCACCGAGACCGCCGCTGACCAGCCGCGATCCGGAGGAAGGGAAGAGAGATGATCACGAAACCGGGACCACAGCCCCCATCGCACCCCCTGCGGCTCGTGGTGGACCTGAACCGCTGCCAGAGCTACGGACAGTGCGTCTACGCCGCCCCGACCGTCTTCCGGTTCCACGCAGAGGAATCGCTGGAGTACGACTACGCACCCGAGGGCGGGGTCCGCCGCGAGGTCGAGCGGGCCGCCGCCGCCTGCCCGGTCCAGGCGATCACCCTCGGCGGCGCCACCGAACCCGCGCCCGGTGCGCACGGAGACCACCGGTGACCGCGCCGGGCGCGGCAGGGCCGCGCACCGGCCGGATCGTCGTGGTCGGCGCCTCACTGGCCGGACTGCGCGCGGCCGAAGCCCTGCGCGACGAAGGGTTCACCGGAGAACTCACCATGATCGGGGACGAGCCCCACGCACCGTATGACCGGCCGCCCCTGTCCAAGGCGGTGCTCTCCGGACGGCTCGACTGCGATCACATCGAGCTGCCCCGGGTCCGCGACATCGACGCCCGCTGGCTGCTGGGCACCCCCGCCACCGGACTGGACGTCCCGGGCCACCGGGTGGCACTGGCCGACGGCCGGTCGATGGCCTACGACCGGTTGCTGATCGCCACCGGCACCCGGGCGCGCACCTGGCCCGCCCGGGCCGGAGGCGGCCTGGACGGCGTTCATGTGCTGCGCACCCGTGAGGACGCCGAACGGCTGCGCGGCGCGCTGCTGAACGGCCCCTCCCGGGTGCTGGTCATCGGCGCGGGGTTCACCGGCGGCGAAGTCGCCTCCTCCTGCGCCGAGTCCGGGCTCGCGGTGACGGTGACCCAGCGCGGCGCCGCACCACTGGCCGGTGCGCTGGGCGGGACGGTCGGCCGGGCCGCCGCGGACTGGTACCACGCGGCCGGGGTGGACCTGCGGCTGAACACCACGGTCCGGGCCCTGGAAGGCGATCCGTCCGGCCGGCTGCGCCGGGCCGTGCTCTCCGACGGCACGGTACTGGACACCGAGGTGGCCGTGGTCGCCACCGGAGCCCTGGCCAACACCGAGTGGCTGTCCGGATCCGGGCTCGCCGCCGACCACCGCGGAGTGGTGACCGACGACCGCTGCCGGGCCATGACCACCGACGGAAACCCCGCCGAGGACATCTTCGCCACCGGTGACATCGCCCGCCGGCCGCACCCCCTCCACCCCGGCCGACTGCTGCGGCTGAACCACTGGGACGGTGCCGTCGCCCAGGCCCGCACCGCCGCCCACCACATCGTCCACGGCCCCGGAGCCCAGCACCTCCGCCAACCGCTGCCCGCCTTCTGGTCCCAGCAGTTCGGCCACTACCTCAAATCCATCGGCGTACCGGCCCTCGCCGACCAGGTCGCCATCACCCAAGGCTCACTCCACCAGCGGCGGTTCGTCGCCGCCTACGGCCTCGAGGGCCGGCTGATCGGCGCCGTGGCGGTCGACTCACCCCGTGTGCTGGACGGCTACGCCGCGCTCATCGAAGCCCGTGCGCCGTTCCCACCCGCACTGGGCGCCACCGACGGCCCGGCCCACCCCGACATCATCGACGCCGCATTCCCCGGCCGCGACACCGGCGGCACCCGGGACCACCCCGGCCACACCCCCTCAGCCATCGCGCCCGCCCCGAACCGGTGAACGGAGAGCTCCCATGACCACATCCACCGCGCCCTCGGCCACCGAGCTGTTCGCCCGTGTCCTGCGCCACGAGCACCGCGCCGACCCGTACCCCCACTACACCCGGATGCTCGACCACCCCGTCAGCCGCCTGGACGACGGCTCCTGGCTGGTCAGCGGCTACCAGGAGATCAGGCAACTGCTGCACGACCCGCGCAGCAGCGCCGACCGGCTCGACCCGCAGAACACCACGCCCAAGGCCGCCAGGAGTCTGCTGCTCCAGGACCCGCCCTTCCACGACCAGCTCCGCCGCGTGGTCACCCAGGAGTTCATCCCCCGGATCATGGGCATGCGCGACCATCTCGGCGAACTGGTGGCCCGGCTGCTCGACGCCCACATCAGCGCCGGACCCGGCGAGCTCGACATCGTCGCCGATCTGGCCTACCCCCTGCCCGTCACGGTGATCTGCGAACTGCTCGGTGTGCCGGCCGAGGACGAACCCCTCTTCGGCAGCCTCGCCCGACGGCTCACCCGGGGCCTGGACCCCGTCGACACCCAGACCGAGGAAGAACTCCGTGAACTCGACCGTGCGCGCGGCGAGTTGGTCCAATACCTCGAAGGACTCATCGCCCGGCGCCGCAGCGACCCCGGCGACGACCTGCTGTCCGGGCTGATGTTCCACCAGGACCCCGACGATGTGCTGGACCCGGTCCAACTGCGCGTCACACTCGGCCTGCTGCTGATCGCCGGACACGAGACCACCGTCAACCTCATCGCCAACGGCACCCTCGCCCTGCTCCGCCACCCCGACGTCCTGGCCCGGCTGCGCACCGACCCTGACCTGGCCACACCGCTGGTGGAAGAGGTGCTGCGGCACGACCCGCCCGTGCAGATGTCCGGCCGCAGCGCCCTGGCCGATATCGACATCGCGAGCACCACCATCCCCCAGGGCTCCCGTATCCGCCTCATGCTCGCCGCGGGCAACCGGGACGCCATCCGCTTCGACGACCCCGGCCGGTTCGTCCCCGACCGCCGCGACAACGCCCACCTCGGCTTCGGCGGCGGTATCCACTACTGCGTCGGCGCCACCCTCGCCCGCGCCGAAGCGCAGATCGCCCTCACCGCCATCGCCCGCAGGCTCCAGGAACCGCGCCTGGTCGACGACCCGCCGCCGTACCGGGAGAACGCCATCCTGCGCGGCCCGGAACGGCTGCCGGTCGCCTTCGCGCGCCTCGGCCCGGACCACACACCCGCCCGGTGAACCCCCCACCCGTTGCGGCGCCCCGTCCAACGGATCGATCATGACTGTCATGGAGCGGCCGAGTGAGAGCATCGAGTGCGGGGACGTCGTCCTGCGACGCTGGCGGGGAGAGCGCGATGTCGCTCCCGCGTGCACACTGATCGAGGAATCCCTGGACCACCTGCGCCCGTGGATGCCCTGGGTCGCCGAGCACAGCGAACAGCACACCCGGGAGCTGCTGTCGAAGTACGTGGCCAAGTGGGACAGCGGCGAGTCCTACAACTACGCCATCGCCAGGGACGGCACGCTCATCGGCATGTGCCAGGTCTACCCCGGGACCGAACCCCGGGGATGGCGGCTGGGCTACTGGCTGCATCCCTCCGCCGTCGGCCAGGGCATCGCCACCCGCGCGACGGCCGCCATGACGGCCGAGATGTTCGCCCGGCCGGACGTGGCCTACCTGGAGATCACACACGACCTGGCCAACATCTCCAGCAGTGGCATCCCGCGCCGACTGGGATTCACCGAAGTCCGGCGTGACCAGGCGGCGCCACCCGTGCCACCCGCGGCACCCTCGGGCAGCGGTGTCGAGGTGATCTGGCGCCTGGACCGCCCCGCACCGCCGGAAACCGCGCCCCTCGTATGACCGGGGCAACGGCTCCGCCGCGCCGGCCCCCTCAGTGCCGGGACGCGGCCTGACCCTCGCCGAGGACACGCGCCGTGGCACGGTTGGTCGAGGCGTCCTCAATACAGCCCCGCAGCCGCATCACATCGTGCGGGGGAAGGGCGGGCCGGATCACCCCGGCGTACACCTTCTCCTCCAGACGGTGCAGCGAAGTCCGGTCGTTCAGGGCGGCGGTGGAGCGGCGGCAGGTCTGCCACAGGTCGTGCGCGGCGAGTTGCCGGGCCTCCGCCGCCACCTCACCCCGCATGTCGACCTGGAACACCACGGTGGTGGCCGCCGCGTCCGGGGCGGCTTCCGGCCGGGTCTGGGTGGCGTCCGCCAGACTGCCCCGCATCACCACCAGGAGCGCCACCGCGGCCACGGCGGCGACCAGGGCCGCCGCCTTCCGCCCGGCGCGGGACGGCGGTACGGCGGGCCGGTCCTCCAGCCGCGGTGAGCGCGCGCCCGCGCCGGGAGGGGCGGTAAGGCCCGCCAGCCGTCCGGCCAGCCGGCGTTCGGCACCGTGGCGGGTGGTCACCCCGGCGACCTTCTGGATGAGGAACGCGACACCGGACAGAGCGGCTCCGGCCACCATGAGGACGGGTACGAAGACGAACGTCCGCTGGGTGCCGTCCAGCTCCTCCGAGCCGATCCAGCGGAACCGGCGGTCCGGCGCTGCCTCCCGGGACTGCTCCAGCCGCCGCCGCACCTCCTCGACCCGGGCGTCGTACTCCACCAGACGCCGCTCCAGCCGCGACAGCCGGGACAGCAGGACCAGACAGGCCAGGAACCCCTCGATCACCAGCAGCAGGACCCCGGAGATCAGCGCGCGCTGCCACTCCCACCGGTACAGGTACAGCACCAGGTAGTAGCCCGCGTAGGTGGCCGAAAGACCGCCGAAGAGAAAGCCCACGTACTTCATGCCGCCGCTCCCTTCCGGCTCGCCGGAGTCTCCGGCTCGGAGTGTTCACCGGACTTCTCCACCGCTCCGGTGCCGCCGTCCACCCACAGATCGGTGCCGGGCGGAAAACGGTCCGGGGCATCGGGTACGCCGACGGCGGTCGGCACCCGGTACTCACGGGCCAGGACGGCGAGATGGGACAGGACGCTGCCGGTCTCGGCGACCAGGCCCGCGAGCCCGGGGAGCAACGGGGCCAGCGCCGGGTCGAGCGCGGAGACGACCAGCACCGCGCGCTCGGGCCGGTCACCGTGTCCGTCCCAGGCGACCCCAGTACCGATGCCTCCCCCGGCGCCCTGACCCGCACCGGTACGGCCACGCCCGTCCACGATCCGCGCCACCGGGTGGCCGTCGGCCAGTTGGAAGGCGGCGGGTAGGGCCGGGGCGTCCGGCCGCGGCAGCCGCTCGGCCAGATCGGGCGGCAGCCCGCCGCCGTCCGCGGCCCCGGTCAGCTCGCTCCACCGCAGCAGCAGGAGACGGGACATGCCCACCGCACCGTCATCGACCCGCAGCCTGGCACCGAGTTCACGCACCATCCCCACCTGCATCTCCTGCACCCAGCGGATACGCAGCCGCAGGCCCTCACGGACCGGGAGCGCTCCCACACCATGCGGAACCCCCGCCGCCACCGTGGTCTCCGGCAGGGCACCGCGGTCACCGAGCGTGGGAGGCAGCAGGGACAGCAGAACCGGGTGGCGCACCAGCAGTTGACCGTCACCCAGGCCCTGCGCCCGGCCCTCGGCCAGCACGGCCAGCGCCTCACCGGCACCGGTGGCCCCGGCACCCGACGGGAGCAGCGCCCCGGCCAGGGACTCCTGCGCATGCAGGGAGGACAGTACGGTGCGCCCCCAGGCGACCGCGTCCAGGAGCTGACCGCCGAGCATCTGCCGCGGGGCGGGGAAGTCGGCGAGGTGGCGGTCGACGTCCGCCATGAGGTCCAGTGCGAGCAGCGGCAGCGCGGAGCGCAGCCGTCCCACCCGCCAGGCGGCCATGACACGGCGGGCGCCGGGGGCCGGATTGATGAAGTCCCGCAGAGGATGGGCGGATCGCACCGCACCGAGAAGGCGCAGATCGGCGGCGGCCCGCCCGCCGACGGTGCTGACCACCGGCAGGGTGCGCAGCTTGCGCCGCGGCGCGGCCCCCGCGATGTCGAGGGCGAGGGTGAGCCCGTGGGACATGGGGGCCACCCACAGGTCCTCCTCCAGCGGCTGGAGCACCCCGGGGAAGGTCTCGGCGACCGGGCCGGGCCCCAGCAGCCGTGCGCCGCGCGGCGGCCGGACGGCCATCGCGGTGATCGGCCGGGCCTGGAACAGCCACAGACGGCCCTCCGCGTCGAAGCCGAACTCCATGTCCTGGGGGCGGCCGAACACCCGCTGGGTCCTCCTGGCCAGCCGGGCCAGCGAGGTGGTCTCGCGCCGGCCGAGCAGCCGCGCGGAGCGGGGTTCCGCCGGTTCGGACCCTAACCGTCTGCCCGAGCGGGACAGTTGGTAGCGCACCCCCTGGGTGCTGCCGTCCACCAGCCGGTCGGGGCCGCCGCTGACGGCGCTGACCAGGATGCGGTCCTCCCGGCCCTCCACCGGGTCCGCGCCGAACATCACCCCGCCGGTGACCGCCCGCAGCATCGGCTGCACCAGGACCGCCATACCGTCCAGCGGGTCCGTGTTCCGCCCCTCCGGAGGGTGGAGCACCTGCACACGGCGGGCCGATTCCAGGACCGTCCGCACCGCGTCGGTGAACTCCTCCCAGCCCCCCACGTCGAGCACGGACGCGAAGCGGCCCGCCATCGAGGAGTCCTCGGTGTCCTCGTGCGCCGAGGAGGACCGCACGACCAACGGCCGCCCGCCCTCACCGGTCAGCTCGGACCAGGCCCGGCGCAGCGCCTCCACCCCGGTGGGGGCGCCCTTCGCCCGCCCGGCCGGTACGAGGGCGAAGCCGGGGAGCACCGGCAGCCCCTCCACGGCGGCGCGGGCCAGATGAGCGGCCTTGGCACCGGTGACGGCGGAGTCCTTCGCGCGTTCGGTGTCCAGTGGAACCACCGCCAGCAGATCCGCATCTATTCCCACGTCCCCCTCCTTCTCCGCACGCGCGCGGGCCGGGACGGCCCGTGGACGCGTGCGATAGCCCCTGCCAGATACAGACGCCTGATCGCGTACAGGAGGTTGAGAGAGGGTTACGCGCGAGTAGATCCAGGGACGGACGACGGTCGCTTGGCACACTATTTCCCGTCCCCGCACTCCCGGCCGCCCCTCCTCCCCCGCCTAGACTGGAAGCGTCTCCGCGATCGCCGCCGACGCGGAGGGACACCGGACCGAGGAGAGGGAGGTGGCGTGATCACGATGACCCATGCCGCTGCTGATGCTGTCTGACGGGGGACGACGCCGACGGCAGTGAGACCGGACGGACACCTACCGGCGGCACGTGGCACACCCGCGTGACAGTGACCGGGACAAACCCACAAACCCGGTCGTGGTCCGGATCCGGAGTGGCCCGCCCACTCCGGTGAAGCTGGAGCCGGGAGTAATCGCCCGCACACAGGGGCGGTGAACCGCGTCACTCCCCGGTCGAGCCTGCGCACCCCGCCCCGGCGGGGGGAGAGCGAACGGAACCCTGCGCCTCCGAGTTGAAGACCCCCTTCGACTCGCCGAGGAGCAGCACCATCAGCAGAAGAACAACCGAGAACACCGGCTTCACCTGCGCGTACTGCGGCAGGGCGGTGGTGGCACTGGCCAACGGCGGCTACCGCAACCACTGTCCGTACTGTCTGCACTCGCTGCACGTGGACATCTCCGCCGGAGACCGTGCCAACGATTGCCGCGCGCTGATGCGCCCGGTCGCCGTCGAGCACCACTCCGCCAAGGGGTACATGATCGTCCACCAGTGCACCGGCTGCGGCACCTATGGCCGCAACCGCATGGCGGACGACCCGCACCACGGCGATGACCTCGACTCGGTCCTCGCCCTGATGCACCCGGCCGTCCGCGACCATGAAGCCGCACACCGGCGCCGGAGAAACCTCTGACGCCCCCAGTGGCTCCCGCCCCGGCGGGAGCCACTCCGGGGCCGTCCGTTCCCGCTATGTCCGGACGTCGAACATCCAGTAGTGGTCCGGATAGTCATCGCAGGGGAATTGGTTGACCGGCATGGCGATCTCCTTGCTCGCCGCGGGAACGGCCAGACACTGCTTGCTCCTTCCGTTCACGATGCGCACTCCGTCCGGCCATTTCTCCAGCCGCCATCGCTGGTCCGAAGAGCTGCCGCAAGGGCGCTGAATGGCCGCGGCCGCGGCGTCGAGGCTGGCATCGGCGATGGAAAGGCACTGCTTGCTGTGGGAGTTCAGGATCAGGAAGTAACCACTCCCCGTACCGCCCGCGGAGGCGGCCTGGAATGTCCAGTAGTGGTCGGGATGGGCACCGCAGGGGAACTGATTGACCTGGGTGCCCGACGTGGTGCTCGCGGCGGGGACGGCGAGGCACTGGTCACTGTTGGCGTTCGTGATCATCGTACGCCCGGCGGGCGGGACCACGGCGCGGGAAGCGGAGGGCGTGGTGCGCGCCGGTCCCGGGGAGTCCGCGCGTTTCGGCGCTTTGCTCGATGAGGGACTCGGCGGAGGGGACGCCGAGGTGGGTGCGGTGGTGGAAGGCTCTGCCGTGGACGGGGAGCGCGGAGGCGTAACCGGAGTCCGAGGGCTGGGGATGTCGCCTGGCATGGCCGTGGCGAGCGGTGGGCTGGCCGTTTCCCTCTGCCGTCCGCTGCCTTGACTGTGGGTGGCGAGGTAGATGAGACCCACCAGCGCCGCGAGAGCCGCCCACTGCGCGGGGGTGCGCCAGCGGTTCCACCGGTCGGCCGCCTCCGGCCGCCCACGCCGCGGTGGCGGGAGGTCGCCGGGTAAGGAGTCCGTCCGGGTGGGCGACGGGCGGGTGTTGTCCGCGGAGTCCGCCATGTCCGCGCTGGTCAAGGGCGTGGCCGACGCGGACACCGAGGGAGCGCCGGGAGCACCGGAGGCCTCGGGGGCCGCGGCGCGGGCGTCCCGGAGCGTGCTGAGGGCCTCCTTGTGCGCCTTGAGCGCCTCCGACTTGGTGCCTTCGGCCTCCTTGAGCCGTTCCCTGGCCTGCCGCAGCCGCTCGTGGGCCGCCGCGTCGGCCGACCGGCCGGGCGCGTCGGCGTGATCGAGGTCGGCGATGATCCGCAGCAGCGTCTGGATGAGGCGTTCGGACTCCGCGAGGTCGGCCTCCGCCTGCCGCTGCGCCCGCACGGCGTCCGCGAGCGCCTGCGCGGCCTTGGTCGGTGCGGGTTGCCGCGGCTGCCTGGCCTCTGTCAGGGCGTAGAGACGGCCGGCCTCGGCGTGGAGCCGCAGCCGGGTCGGCTCATCGCGCACCCGGTCATTGATCACCTTCTCCAGCAGATGGGCCGGGACCAGCCGTTCCCCACTGCGGTAGAGACCCCACATGGTCTTGCCGCCACCGGCGTACCGCTCGGCGAGCTCGCGCACGGTCAGGTCCCGGGTCACCTCTCCCAGCAGCCGGGCCAGGGCGTTGATGTGCTCGGTCTCGCCTCTCAAGCCCGCGTGCGGACGTCCTGCCCTGCCCATGCAGATCCCCCTCGGTGTCCGCGGACATCCCCTCTTGTCCACTGACGAACTGGCTTAACGCACAAAGGCGTTGTTGGTCAATCGGGTCGCTTGCCACGGTCGTGGCACCACCTCGTCCGGCGCGGCCCGGCGCCGATCGGTCACACCTCAGCCAGGAGGCACTCCGATGAAACGTCTTCCTCTCCCCGTCCGGCGCCGCCGCGGTGCCGGTGAGCCGGCCGGACAGCCGCGGCGCTCCGCGGTGCACCGCCTGTCCACGGCCAAGAAGGTCCTTTTCCTGCTCGGCGCGGCGGCACTGGCCATCGGTGTCCCCGCGCAGGCCGATCCGTCTCCGGCCCCCTCACCCGAGCCCCTCTCCATAGGCCGGATCGTGGCGGCCGAGGACAGCGTCTTCGCCCTGGCCGCCGACCACTCCGCCGTCTACGAGTGGTCCTCCGACACGGTCAACTGGCGCAAAGTGGGTGGTCGTACGAAGGACCTCTACGCGAGTGCCGACACCCTCTACGCCACCGACCTCGTCACCGGGGACATCAGCGAGTACGGCGGCGAACCCCACCAGTGGACCCGTATCGGCGGCCCCGGCGCCACCTTCGCCTCCTCGGGCGAGCACCTGTACGGCATCAGCCCCGACGGCAGCGGCGTATGGGAGTACACCGGCAAGGGCGATGTGTGGACCAAGGTCGGCGGGCCCGCCAAGGACCTCTACACCGGCCCCTCCGCGCCGCTCTACGCGACGGACCCGGCCACCGGCGACATCAGCACGTACGAGGACGGCCGGTGGGAGCAGATCGGCAGCGCCGGCGCCACGTTCGCCGTCACGGACAACAACATCTTCAAACTCACCTCCGACCGCTGCTGCGTGTGGGTGTACGAACCGGATCACAGCCGCTGGACCAAGGTCGGCGGGCGCTCGGGCGAGATCTTCGGCGGCAACACGCTCTACGCCACCAACCCTGACTCCGGCGACCTCTACAAGTACAACGGTCAGCCCGAGCGGTGGAACCGCGTCGGGGGCCCCGGCGCGGCGTTCACCACCAGCGGTGACCACCTCTACCGGCTCGCCTCCGACCGCCGCTCCGTCTAGAAGTACAGCGGCTCCGGAGCGGACGACAAGTGGACCGATCTCCACGCACCGGCCGCCCCCGCCTCGGCGGAGGAGAAGCTCGCCCGGCTCGACAGCCTGACCCAGGAGGGCGAGGGGTCCCGCACCGCCTGGATCATGGCCCTGTACGAGCACCAGAAGGGCACACCCGACCGCTATGAGTTCGACTGGTCCACCAACGGGTGCAACGCGTCCCCGGACTCCGTCGGGCGCTTCGACTTCCGGATCGCCTGCTACCGGCACGACTTCGCGTACGGCAGCTACCAGGATCTGCTCGGCGAGGGTTCCTTCCGCCAGAGCCTCGACGGACGCTCCGACAAGGACCGTGTCGACCGGATCCTCCTGCAGGACCTCGACAACATCTGCGAGAGCCGGGGCTGGCCGGTCGACTACACCGCCGCCGAGCGTGCTCAGTGCCACCGGACGGCCCGCCTCTACTACCAGGCCGTCCTCGCGAAGGGCTGGCTCGACACCCGGTGACCCGCTGAACGACGGGTGCCCGGCCGGCGGTCCGCCGGCCGGGCACCCGTCACGGTGGTCATCTGCCGTTCTCCCACGCGCCGGTCGCCGACCGCTTCCCCCGGTGGTCCGGCGACGGCGGGGTACCCCGGCTGAGCCGGTGCGCGACGGGCGGCAGCAGGAAGAGGAAGCCGATGGCGGCCGCCAGCACATGACCCACACTCGTGAAGTCGGGCAGCGACCCGACCCACTCCACGCCCGCGATGGGCCAGCCGATCACGAAGGCCGCCCACGGAAGCCGGGCGCGGCGCGGCATCATCGCCGTGGTGGCGGCCATGACGGCCTGGGCGCCGTAGCTGATGCCGAAGTCGAGCGTGCCGCGGACCTCGTCGGGATACCAGCCCTGCCGCAGGGCCACGGCGATGAGGCCGGCGGTGAGCAGTGTGGCGCCGATGTGCCCGGTGAGGAACACCGCGAACGCCCGGAGCGGGCCCCACCGCCGCTCGGCACGGGCCAGACACCAGCAGACGCCGAGTCCCAGCGTGATGACGGTGGCCGGGAACAGCAGCGAGGTGACGTCGGTCAGCGTGCCGTCGAAGACCAGCGCACTGCCGAGCAGCGCGGCCAGCGGACGGTCCGTCAGGTTGTCGAGGTTGGTGCTGATGTCACGCAGCACGGACTGGGCGCGGTCCTCCGTCAGTCCCCGGGTGATCCACACATGGGTCAGCAGCAACAGACAGACGTATCCGAAGGTGACCGGCGAGCGGCGGGGAAGGGCCAGGACCGCGTCGAGCGGGCGTCCGCGCATCACGTGGTGCCGAGCTGAGCGGTGATCTCCGAGGAGAAGGTGCTGACCCGGGTGTAGAGGCCGGGATGGCCCGCCTTGCCGCAGCCGACGCCCCAGGAGGTGATCCCGGCGACGACTCCGTCGACCACCAGCGGGGTGCCGCTGTCGTAGTCGCAGGTGTCCACACCGCCACGGGCGAAGTCGCCCGCGCAGGTGTACTGGCGGGAGTCGTACGCGTCGCCGTAGGAAGCGGCGCTCGCGCAGGAGGAGTCGGCGGTCACCGGGACGGTCGCGGTGCGCAGGACACCGCCGTCGAGGCCGCCGGAGGAGGTGGTGCCCCAGCCGAGGATCCGGGCGCTCCGTCCCGGCTGGTAGAGGTCGCGCGCATCCGGGGCGGCGATGGGCAGGGTCGGGGCGTCGATCGGGGACTTGAGGGTGAGCACGGCAACGTCGTTGCGGTAGCCGGTCTCGCCCTGGTGGGTGAAGGTGGCGTAGTCCGGGTGGCGCCAGATACGGGCGACGCTCACCGAAGTGCCGCCCGGGGAGACCATGGTGTTCCGGCCGGAGACCGCCCGCAGCAGGCCCGGGACCTTCAGGAAGGCGTCCACGCAGTGCCCCGCGGTGAGGACCTTGGTCGGGGCGATCAGTGTGCCCCCGCAGAAGGAGAAGGGGACCACCGCGGGCTTGAGCGCGACGGCCCACGGGTGATCCGCCGCGCGCGCCGGCTGTCCGCCCTGCACCGCCACGGCGGGACCGGCGGCGCTGAACAGCGCGGCGTACACCAGGGCCGTGGCGGAAAGGGCGGTTACGGCGCGCTTCCGTAGGGCGGTGATCCTCACGACAGATTCTCCTTGCGTGCACTCACGTTCTTCGTATCGCGTGGCCCTTCTGAGCAGACCTGAGCAGACCTGCTCAGGTCTGCACGGGTCTGCTGGGGAAAGGGCCGCACCGAAGTATGTAAGGCACCGGCCGCACAACATCGTCCCTAGCCCGCGCCAACCGTCCAACTCTGGGCGTTTGTACAGTTTTCCTTGCCAACGGTGACGGTCAGCCGCTGTGGCTCATCGGCGTTGGACCGGGAGCTCAGGTGGCGGTGGCGGCCGCCGCCGCCCGGCCCGCCTGGCGGCCGGAGAACAGACAGCCGCCGAGGAAGGTGCCCTCCAGGGAGCGGTAGCCGTGGACACCGCCCCCGCCGAAGCCCGCGACCTCACCGGCCGCGTACAGTCCGGGGACCGGCTGGCCGGAGGCGTTCAGGACACGGCCGGAGAGATCGGTCTGGAGGCCGCCGAGGGTCTTGCGGGTGAGGATGTTGAGGCGGACGGCGACCAGCGGTCCGGCGCCGGAGTCCAGGATCCGGTGGGCCGAGGCCGTACGGCTGATCGCGTCCCCGGGGTAGGCCAGGGCATTACGGATACCCATGACCTGCACGTCCTTGGTGTAGGGGTTGGCGATCTCCCGGTCCCGGGCCTCGATCCGGCGGGTGAGGTCATCCAGCTTGATGAGGTTGTCGCCGGTGAGCTTGTTCATCCCCCGGACGAGCTCCGACAGGGTCGTCGCCACGATGAAGTCCACACCCTGCTTGGTGAACTTCTCGATCGGTTCCGGGGTCTGCCAGATACGGGACAGCAGCTTCCAGATGTTCTTCTCCGTGAGGTCGGGGTTCTGCTCGGACCCGGAGAGCGCGAACTCCTTCGCGAGGATCTTGTGGGTGGTGACGAACCACGAGTAGTCGTACCCGGTGTCGGTGATCGACTTCAGGGTGTGCAGGGTGTCGTAACCGGGGATGTCGGGCGAGTCGAAGCGTTTACCGGTGGCGTCGAACCACAGGGACGACGGGCCGGGCAGGATGCGGATGCCGTGGCCGGGCCAGATCGGGTCGTAGTTGCGCAGGCCCTCGGTGTAGTGCCACATCCGGTCGGGGTTGACGATCCGCCCGCCCGCCTTCTCCGTGATAGCGAGCATCCGCCCGTCCACGTAGGCCGGGACCCCGGTGACCATGAACTTCGGCGGGGTGCCCAGCCGGGCAGGCCAGTTGCGCCGGACGAGGTCGTGGTCGGCTCCGATACCGCCGGAGGTGACGATCGTGACCGGGGCGCGGAGTTCGAACTCCCCGACCACCTTGCGGGAACTGGGCTTGCCGCGCTGCGCGTTGCTCGGCTCCAGGACCGCGCCGCGTACACCGGTGACACGGCCGTCCGTGGTCACGAGGTCATCGACCCGGTGCCGGAACTTGAAGGTGATCCTGCCCTCCGCCTGGGCGGCGCGCACCTTCTTCTCGAACGGTTCGACGACGGCGGGGCCGGTGCCCCAGGTGACGTGGAAGCGCGGCACCGAGTTGCCGTGTCCGTCCGCCAGCCCGCCGCCGCGCTCGGCCCAGCCGACGATCGGAAACCACTTCACATCGAGCCCGGCGAGCCAGGACCGCTTCTCACCGGAGGCGAAGTCCACATATGCCTCGGCCCATTTGTACGCCCAGTGGTCCTGGCCCGAGGGGTCTCCGACACCCCGGTCGAACCCGGCCGTGCCCAGCCAGTCCTGCCAGGCCAGCTCACGGGAGTCCTTGATGCCCATCAGCCGCTGTTCATCGGAGTCCACGAGGAACAGACCGCCGAAGGACCAGAACGCCTGCCCTCCCAGGTTGCTCTCCGGTTCCTGGTCCAGCAGCAGCACTTTGCGTCCGGCCGCCGCCAGTTCGGACGCGGCCACCAGCCCGGCGAGCCCGTGGCCGACGACGATCGCGTCCGCGTCCTGCGACCCGGCGGCGAAGGCGGGCGCGGCCTGGGCGAGGGTCGCGGCGGCGAGGGCTCCGCCGGTCACGGTCAGGGCGTGGCGGCGGGTCATACCGGCCGGGACTGACGTGTTCTGCATGGGGGCTCGCCTTCCGGGACATGGGGGCATGCGGAGGGACGGGGAGGCGCGTGGAGCCCCTGCGACGGCAGGGTGTTACCGACGGTAGCCCAGGAGGCTCATCGCGACCAGAGTGCTGCGCGATGAACCGGCCCCGGGGGTGCGGACGTCGGCGTGGCGTGTACGTTCCGGCCGCGGCCGGAACGCGGCCACCGGTCAGACCACCTCACGGGCCCGCAGCCGGCGCAGCATACGCGGGTCCTCGAAGCCGACCGCGCGGGCGGCGGCATCGACCGTGGCGCCGTGGCTCATGAGGTGTTCGGCGCGTTCGAGGCGGAGCGCCTGCTGATAGCGCAGCGGGGTGAGGCCGCCGGTGGCACGGGTGAAGAGGCGGGTGAGGGTACGCTCGCTCACGCCCACGGCGGTGGCCAGGGCGGACAGCGGCAAGGGCCGGTCGAAGCGGGCGTCGAGCAGGTCCTGGACGCGGTGCACGGTGTCATCGAGGTGGGACCGGTACCGGAGCATGGCGCTGGCCTGCGGTTCATGGCCGTTGCGCCGCGCGTAGACGACCATGTCCCGGGCCACCTGGGCGGCGACGGCGGGGCCGTGCCGGGTGGCGACGAGGTGCAGGGCCAGGTCGATGCCACTGGCGATACCGGCCGAGGTGACCACCCGGTCATCGGCGGTGTACAGCACATCGCGGATGACCGTCGCCCCGGGGTAGCGGCGGGCGAGCTCGTCCTGCACATCGTGGTGTGTCGTACAGCGGCGGCCGTCGAGCATGCCCGCCCGGCCGAGCGCCTCGGCTCCGGCACAGACGCTGGCGACGGTCCCGCCCCCGGCGTGGTGGTCCCGGAGGGCCCGCAGGGGGCCCGGGCCGATGGCCGGACTGTCGGCCAGGGTGCGCCCTCGCCAGCCGGGCACCACGATCAGGTCCTCGGGGCCGAGTGCGGGCCAGTCGAGCCGGGCCACCAGGGGCAGGCCCTGAGCAGTCTCGACCAGCGGCCGCTCGGCGACGTAGGAGAGCGTGTAGGGGTGCCCGAGGTCCGCGGCCGTGGAGAAGGCCTGCGCGGGACCCGCCAGGTCCAGCAGATGGACACCGGGCACCAGGAGGAAGACGACGTGGCTCACGATCCGGTCATCATGCCCGAGAGCCGGCCGCGGCTTCCAGTTCCGCGACGGTGGCGATGGTGGCGAAGCGTCCGGCGAGGGCGTACTCGGTACGCCTGATGACCTCCTCGGCGCTCAGGGTGCGGGGGTCGGCGACAAGCTCGTCGACGCTCTGGCCGGCGGGAGCGTCACGGTGCGGGATGGGGTTGGTCGCGGTGGCGTCGACGACGAAGGTGACCGCGTAGCCGAGGTCGCTCGCCAGCCGGGTGGTGGTCTCCACGCACTGCTCGGTGCGGATACCGCAGACCGTGAGCTCGCGGATACCGCGCTCGGTGAGGAGTTGCTGCAGATGGGTGGTGGTGAAGGCGTTGTGCGAGGTCTTGTGGAGCAGCGGCTCCCCGTCCTGGCGCCGCAGCTCCTCCAGCAGCCGGACATGGCCGAGGGCCGGGTCGAAGACATCGCCGCTGCCGGGCTCGGTGTGCAGGACCCACACCACCAGGTCCCCGGCCTGCCGGGCGAGCCGGACCAGCCGGTCCACCCTGTCGGCGATCTTCGGGTCGGAGATGGTCTCCCACAGCGGCCGTGCGCGGAAGGATTCCTGGACGTCGATGACGATCAGTGCTCGGGTCATGTCCCCAGACTGTCCGGCGCGGCCGGGGTGGCGACAGGCCGCATCGGGTCGGGAGGCGGACCGATCCGGTCACGGCCGCGGCTGCGGCCGTGACCGGAGGGGCGGCTCTCCTACGTCGACTTCCGGTAGGCCCGGAAGGCCCGTGTGGCCAGGAAGCCCATCACGGCGACGGCCGCCGCGAGGACGCCCAGACGTGTCCCGACCACGCTCCAGTCGGTGTGCGCGGCCATCGCCTCCCGCGCCGCCACGACCGCCCACTCCACGGGGTTGTACGCGGCGACGCTCCGCACCCAGCCCGGGGCGAGCTGAAGGTCCATCACGGCAGAGCTCAGGAACATCAGCGGCAAGGTGGTGAACTGGGAGATCGCGATCAGTGTGGCCTGCTGACGGGTCAGCAGGGCAACGGCGTTGGACAGTGCCGAGAAGATCAGTGTCAGCAGCGCCGCGGCCAGCACGGTGAGGGCGACACCGGCGGGGCCACCGGGGAAGGTGGCACCGGCGATCAGCGCGATGACCACGATGACCAGGCTCTGGATGACGGTCTGGATCGCCTGGTGGGCCATGGTCGCGCACATCATGGCGGCCCGGCTGGCGGGAGAGGTCAGCAGCCGGTCCATCACGCCGCGGTCGATGTCCTGCAGATAGGTCGTCCCCGCCCATGCGCTGGCGAACAGCGCGGTCATCATCACCACACCGGGTGTGAGGAACCGCAGGAACCCGCCGTCGCCGTGGGTGAAGCCGGGCAGGTCCACGACCGACCGGAAGAGCCGGCTGAACAACAGCAGCCAGATCACCGGCTGGACCAGCCCGACGATGAGGAAGGTGGGTGTCCGCCACAGGGTGCGCATCAGACGGCCGGTGAGGAACGCGGTGTGCGCGATCAGGGTCAGCGGCCGCGCACCGGTGGACTCCGTGTGTGCTGTGGTCACTTCGCCGCCTCCAGGGCCTTCAGGTCCTCGCCACCGGGGGCCTGAAGGGCGTGGCCGGTGTGCCGGAGGTAGACGTCGTCGAGCGAGGGGCGGGCAAGCGTCGCCGAGGCCACGGCGATTCCCGCCTCGTCGAGTGCGGCCAGCGCGGGTGGCAGCGCCCGGGCGCCGTCGTCGGTACGGCCACGGACCGTGCACCCGTCCATGGTGATCTCGCGCAGTCCGTGCACCCGTCGCAGCACCGCGGCTGCCCTGTCGTCGGCTTCGGCCAGCTCGATCTGCACCGCGTCGCCGCGCAGCTCGCTCTTGAGTTCCTCGGGGGTGCCCGTGGCGACCACCGTGCCGTGGTCGACGATCGCGAGCCGGTCGGCCAAGTGGTCGGCCTCGTCGAGGTAGTGGGTGGTGAGCAGCACCGTCATCTGCTCGTCAGCGGCCATCCTGGCGATCTCGTGCCACATCTCGCTCCGCGCCTGGGGATCGAGACCGGTGGTGGGCTCATCGAGGAAGAGCACCTGCGGGCGGTGCATCAGCCCCAGCGCGACGTCCAGCTTGCGTGCCATACCGCCGGAGTACGTGCTCACCAGCCGGTTCGCGGCCTCGGCCAGACCGAACCGGTCGATGAGCTCACGGGCCCGCGCCGTGGCGTCATGGCGGGACATCCCGTGGAGGCGCCCCGCGAGCAGCAGATTCTCGGTCGCCGTCGCCATCGGGTCCGTACCGGGCTTCTGGGCCACGAACCCGATCGCCCGGCGCACCCGATGCGGTTTCGCCGTCACGTCGACACCGGCGACGTGCGCCGACCCCGAGTCGGCCACCGACAGCGTGGAGAGAATCTTCACCGTGGTGGACTTGCCCGCCCCGTTCGGGCCGAGCAGCCCGAAGACGGTCCCCTTGGCGGCGGAGAAGCTCAGTCCCCGCAGCGCGCGGACCGGTGGGTTGTTCCTGCCTGCCGAATAGGTCTTGACCAGATCGACGGCTTCCAGAGCCGTCTGCGCTCGCCGAACCGCAACCATCGCCGCACACCCTTGTCACTGTCTGGTGTGACTCCCACCTTCCTGGTGTCACCGGACACGAGGAGGCTGAATGGCGAGGGCGGAACCCTACGGTGAGATGTCGCAGCCAGACGCTAACAAGGGCGCGCAGGCAGGTGCAAGCCGTCCGAACTGGTCAGTCGGCCACCGGCGGGGTGGCCGAACAGGCCAGGGCGCGACCGGTCCTGGCCGCCTGTTCGGCGATGCGCACCAGATCCTCGCGCAGGCCCCGGTACGGCCCCCGCCACGCCTGCACCTTGACGTACACGTTGGTGGCGTTGTCATTGCCCGTGTCCTTGGTGCAGGGAACGGTGAGGCTGACAGCGTCCTGGGAGGACCAGCTCTTCTCATAGCCGGGGACGCTCATGGTCCTGCCGTGCCCCGGGCCCGTGCCCACCCGGCCGGGGTCGTGCACCGAGTTGTGCTGTGCGACGTCGACCCGGAGCGCCTCCTTACCGTCCACGGTGACCCGGCAATGGGAGTTGACCGCGAGTTTCCGGTAGGTCATCCGCTGCTCGCCGCCCGCGTGACGGGAGGCGGGGACGACCCGGTCGAGCAGCGACGAGGGCACCCCCCGCAGGACCGTGGGGCAGGTGTCCCCCAGCACGTCGGAGAACTTCTTCGGGTCCTTGCCGTCCTCTCGGCCGAAGAGGACGCCGCCCAGCGCCCCCGCCGCGGCCAGGGCCACGGCGAGGACGGTGAGCAGGGTGATGCGGAGGGGGCGGTTCATCAGTACACGTTCCATCAGTGGTCTATGGCCATCTGCTTCACCTGCTCGATGGAGGTGAGGTAGGGCGCCGTGGACCCGACCCGGGAGTATCCCTGGCTGAAGCCCTCGGCCGAGTACAGCTTCGCCCAGCTCTCCGAGACGTCGATGCCGTGTTCCTTCCCGATGGCCCTCAGCATCGCCTGGTTCTGCTGTACGTCACGGCCGGCCATCTCGTCATAGATCGCGCCGGCCTTGTCCGCCGCCGGGGCGGACTTGTTGACTTCCCAGCTGCTCGCGTCGTGGTCGCTGAGGGCGGCGCCCTCGGCCCCGATGATCAGGCTCGCGGTGACCGCGGCCCCGATGGGATGCGCGGCGAAGGGCTTCAGCACGCTGACACCCGTCGCCACGCTGCCGAACGCGGTGTTGCCCCACAGGCGGTTGCTGAGGGTGGCGCCGTCGTACTCCTTCTCCTCGCGCACCGCCGGACCGATGATGCCTTCCTGGGCGCCGGTGGCCAGCGTGCCCGCGGTCTCTCCGGACGCCTTGAGGACCTCGTGGACGATGTCCTGCGGGGGTGCGCCGTACTTCTGGTCCGCCGGGACGTCCCCGCCGAGGTGGTGGTCGAGCACCTGGGCGGCGTAGAGCTTCTGCCCGGCGGTGATGGCCGCGTTCGCGTCGGGATCCTGCCCCATCTGCACGAGGAACCTCGTCACATCGCGATGTTCCAGATCGGCCTGCGCCCCGGACACGGGGAACAGCTTGTCGTCGCCCGCACCGTCCGTCATGGAGCGGAAGAAGTCCGGTACGTACTCGGACGCGGCGTTCCCCAGGCCCTGCTGCATGCCCAGGGCCAGCGAGATATCCGCCTTCCCGCCCTCGTCGACCGTCCCCATGCCCTTGATGAGCTTGGACATGAGGTCCGCCTGGTCCTTGGTGTGCTCCGCCGGGACATTCGCCGGCGCGTCCCAGTCATGACCGGTGGTCGCCGAGCCCAGCGCGTGGCCGAGAGCCACCCGGGGGCCGGTGGGCACCTTGTCACCGAGGTCGGCTCCGCCGCTGTCCGGCAGCCATGTGCGCTCCCGGAGCACGTAGTCGAAGTGCTCCTTGTCCTTGAAGAAGTCCGTGGACGCGTCCCCGTTGTGGCCCAGCGCCTCGAAGTATCCGGTGAAGGGGTCCTCGCCCTTGTCGTTCTTCCCGCCGAAGTTGAGGAAGTCCGGCGGGTGCTGGCCGTAGGCGAGCCACTTCCGGTGCGTCTGCTCGTCCTCGCGTCCGCCGGGCGCGTCGAAGGGCTTCTTGTCCACCTCGACGAGCTTGTCGCCGTATGCGTTCAGGAACTCCCTGTCCCACTTCCCGGTGCGCATCAGATTGCTCATCACCTGGAAGCCGTACGGGGGATCGGCGTAGTAGGTCTGGTGCGCACCGGGCATGCGCTGGTAGCCGAGGTCGATGACGTCCTTCTTCCACTTCGTCATCTCCGGCGAGTCGGAGTGGCTGGCGAGGCCCAGGGTGATGCCCAGGTTGTCCTGGAGCGCCGCGAGCTGCTTCGTCACCGAGTCCGAGCGGTCCTTGGCTTTGCCCAGCGGGCCGTCCTCGTACTCCGGCTTGGCCGCGTTGTACCAGAGCTCCATGATCCCCTTCGCCCCCTTGCGGGTGGCGAACTGCTCGGCGAAGTCGTCGTTCCGGGCGTTCTTGGCGAGGAGGCCGTTGAACTCGGCCAGGGCCTTGGGGTCCTTCTTGAAGTCGTCCTTGCCCGCCAGTTCCATCAGGCGGTCGACGTCCTTCTTGGTGTCGGCGTCGACGTCCTTGAGATGTGCCGCGATGTCGTCGTTGAAACCCTTGCCCGGCGGGTCGATCTGGAGAGCCGTCTTCAGGTCGTGGTCCGCGTCGGTCGCGCTGCGGATGGCCTCATTGATCTTGTTGTTGTAGTAGACGATCGACTCGTGGTACGCCTTCTGAAGTCCCGCGGTGTTCTCCACGTCGGGCGGCGGGTCGAGATAGACGACGCCGTCCTTCTTGTTGAGTTTCAGATAGACCTTGCCGTCGCCGCCCTCCGGCGGAGTGCTCACCGCGGTCTCGACGCTCACGAGGACCTTCTTCGCGGCCTCGAACGCCTTGAGCGCCTCGGACATCACGGCGC
Organism: Streptomyces cucumeris; assembly: GCF_024295805.1. Classification (GTDB taxonomy): domain Bacteria; phylum Actinomycetota; class Actinomycetes; order Streptomycetales; family Streptomycetaceae; genus Streptomyces; species Streptomyces cucumeris. The sequence goes on along the minus strand of NZ_JANCLX010000030.1, from coordinate 76,528 downwards.
CGATCTTCTCGGCCTGGCCGGATGCCTCCGACATCTGGTGCCGGATGCCACGGAACTTCGTGAACGCCGACTGCGCCGTCTCGCCGTACCAGCCGGACGTCTCCAACTGGGACGAAACAGTGCTGGTGAAGGTCTTGGTGACGGTGTCGATCCTGCCCGGCAACGCCTTCCATGTCTTCACCGCCTGCCGGAGGGGTTCGAGGTCGACCTCGCGCACCGCCGTGTAGGTGAGTTCAGGGGTGGTCATCGGTGCCCTCCCCAGGACTTCGGGTCATTGGTGGACGGGAGCGTCGGCACATAAGGGCCGTACAGAGGCTTGTCGGTGCTCTGAGAGGTGCCGCCCTGGGGCAGGTACGGCCCGTACATGCCCTGCGAGCTGCCGTCCTGGGGCAGGTACGGCCCGTACACCTTGCCCAAGTCCACCTTGCGCCGGACGTCCGTCTCCTTGAAGCTCGTGGCGGCGGAGCGGAGCGCATGGGCGACCCCGCTGTAGAGGCCGTCCAGGTACTTCATCTGCGCACGCCAGGTCTTCTGGAAGTCCGCGAACGCCTCATCGCTCGCGAAGCCCTTCATCGAGCCGGGCACCTGCTCGGTCTCCCGCATCGTCTCGTTGTCCGTCTTCGCGAAGTCGTCGCTCACCTTGTCGGCCCGGCCCGCGTAGGCGCGCAGGCCCTGCGGAGACACCTTGAGGACCTTCCCGTCACCCGCTCCGTCGCCCTTTGACCCGCCGTCACCCGCTCCGTTGAGCTGCATGGAGGTGCTCTGCTGGGAGCGCGCCTCGCTGATCAGGCCCGCCCATTCATGCTCGAAAGACACAAGTTCCTCCCCCGTGTTGCCAGTCCACATCAATCCATGGCCCACGAATCTACAAGAGGACGGGAGGAGGCGTCCTGTCCCAAGAGTCAAGATCGTGTGACCGATGCGAGGGCCGCGTCCGGCACCTCCTCATACCTCCGCATGCGCCCGCTCCGGTATCGCCGCACCGCTCGCCCGGCCCGGAATTCAGGTGTCACCCCTCACACCCGTACGGCACTCTGGGGCCATGAACCACCAGCGATCCGTACGCCTCTCGAAGTACCTCTCCAGGCATCTGCGGCACGCTCCGGAACGCATCGGGATCACCCTGGACGCCCAGGGCTGGGTCCCCGTGGCCGAGTTGATGGCCGCGGCGGCGCACCACGGATTCCCCTTCTCCCGTGCGGAGTTGGATGCCGTGGTGGCCGCCAATGACAAACAGCGCTTCACCATCGAGGGCGACCGGATCCGTGCCAATCAGGGCCACTCGGTCCCGGTGGACCTCGCGCTGCCACCAGCCGTGCCGCCCGCGTATCTCTTCCATGGAACGGTGGCCCGCAGCCTCGCCGCCATCCGAGGGGAAGGGCTGCGCCCCATGACACGGCACGCCGTCCATCTCTCGGCGGACCGCGCCACCGCCACCCGGGTGGGCGCCCGCCGCGGCACGCCGGTGGTCCTGAGCGTGGACGCGGGGGCGATGCACCGGGCCGGTCATGTCTTCCAGGTCAGCGCCAACGGTGTCTGGCTCACCGCCACCGTCCCGGCCGCGTTCCTGCGCTTCCCGGGCTGAACGACCGGAGCGGCGAGGCATCCGGTCCGGGTCGGTTCCGCCCGGGCCGCGCCCTACCGCGGCATCCGGAAGCCGCCGATCTTCCGCTCCAGCAGTTCTGCCAGCCGCAGCGGGGTGCGGTCCTCGGACATCGGACCGATGAGCTGCACTCCCACCGGCAGCCCCTCCGGCGACCGGCCCGCGGGTACGGCGGTGGCGGGCAGACCGGGCATGGTGGCCAGACCGGCCCAGACGAGCTGGTCGAGATACGGGTATGCGACGCCGTCGACAGCGATCCGGCGCTCCCTGATGTCGGGGATGTGGTCGTGCGGGAACGCCGGAGTGGGCGTGATGGGACACACCACGGCGTCGAACTCGGCGAAGAACCGTCGCCAGCCGTGCCGGTGGAGCTCGCGGCGGCCGTTCGCCTCGACCCATTCGCGGTGGCTGAACGCCATACCGCGCAGCCGCATCGCCTCAAGACTCCGGTCGTCCGCGCTCAGTCCGGCGGCATGGGTACGAAGCTCCTCGTATGCCTCGACGGGAAAGCGCGCGACGGCCCCGGAGAAGAACAACTGCATATAGACCACCGCGGCCTCGGTGAGATCGGGCAGCAGCGCACTGTGCCGTTCGACGCGGGCTCCGCTGTCGGCAAGCGCCTCCGCCACCCGGTTCACACCCGCCCGCACAGCGGACCCGACCGGCAGGAGCGGATGCTCGTCGAGGACCAGGACCCGGAAGTCGCACAGCCGCTCATGGCGCGCGGGCGGCAGCGACAGGTCATACGCCACACCGTGCGTCAGCGGGTCGGGTCCGGCCATGACGTCGAGCAGAAGCGTGAGATCGCGGGCCGTGCGCGCCATCGGCCCCACGACGGCGAGGTCAAGGTCGATCGGCAGTACCGGTGTTGCCGGAGGAGTCATACCGCGGGGCGCCGCCAGTCCGAGTGTCGGTTTGTGCGCGTAGACACCGCAGAAGTGTGCGGGGGTGCGCAGCGAACCGCCGATGTCGGAGCCGATGGACAGCGCGCCGAATCCGGACGCCAGGGCCGCGGCCGATCCGCCGGAGGATCCACCGGCCGTACGGCTGTGATCCCAGGGGTTGTTGGTGGTGCCGTGGATCTCGTTGAAGCTCTGGATGTCGTGCAGCCCCAACGGCACATTGGTCTTGCCGAGTACCACCGCTCCCGCGGCCTTGAGCCGTGACACCTGCACCGCGTCCTCGGCGGGCATATGGTCCCGGTATTGCGGCATGCCCCAGGTCGTGGGCAGCCCGGCGATGTCGTAGGACTCCTTGACCGTCACCGGAATGCCGAGCAGCGGCCGGTCCTCACCACGGGCGCGCGCCTGGTCGGCGGCGCGCGCGGCGGCTCGGGCACGGTCGTAGTCCGGTACACAGATCGCGTTGATCGCCTTGTCGTCCCGCTCGATACGGGCGATGGCCTCTTCGGTCAGCTCCGCCGATGTCACGTCACCGGTGCGCAGGGCAGCGGTGAGTCCTTCGGCCGTCTCATAACTCCACTCCATGAAAAATGACCGTAACGGCCCCTGGAGCAGGGCATATAACGCTGTGTCACGCAAGCACCGCACCAGGTCCCTTCTGGGCCATCACTCCCCTGAACCTAGAGTCGAAGCAACACAATCGGACAAGACTCAGCAGGTGGATCGGATACGAAATCTGGTGCACGCGTCTTTACAGCCAGGTTGAGGCCGAGATAGTCAATATGCACCAACATCCCCCTCTGTTGATTCCTGTGCGATATGGCAGGACCAACGTCCTACATATGAGGCGTGCCATGACCATGCGTCAGCGATACCCCCTGTTCAGATCCAAGCCGGCACTCGCGGCCGCGCTGGCAGCCGTGCTGGGCGGTGCGGCCCTGACCGCGCCCCGGGCCGGTGCCGAAGGAAGCGGTGTGTCCTGGGAGGTGAGGCAGCCGCAGTCCTCCTCACGGGCCCTCAGCGCCACCGTCGCGCTGGACGGCTCCGGAGCACTCACCCTCGCGGTCCGCCGCGGCGGGACGACCGTTCTGCAACCGGCGCCGGTCGGCCTGGTCACCGACAAGGCCGATCTGACCACCGGACTGCGGCCCGAGGGCCGCAGCGATCGCACCGTCACCGAGAAGTACACCGCCACCACGGGAAAACGCCTCGATCGTGTCGCCCGGATGCATGAGACCAGGCTGTCCTTCACCGGGGCCCGCGGAACCCGGATCGATGTGGTGGTCAGGGTCTCCGACCAGGGCGTCGCCTACCGCTATGCGCTGCCGGACACCAAGGACGGCAGCGTCCGCCGCGAGGCGTCGGCGTTCCAGCTCCCCGGGAACGCCTCGGCGTGGCTGACCCCCTACGAGGCCTCCCATGAACAGCACCACACGAAGAGCACCGCCTCCGGGGCCGCCGACGGCTCCTACGGGTACCCCGCCCTGTTCCGCACCGGCAGCTCCTACGTCCTGCTGTCGGAGTCCGGTGTGGGCGGTGGCTACTCCGGCAGCCGGCTGACCCACACCTCCGGCAGCGGACGCTACTCGCTCGCCCTGGCCGACAGCCGGGTCTCCATCGACGGCGCGCTGACCACCCCCTGGCGCGCCGCCGTCATCGGTGACCTCCAGGGCGTCACCCAGTCGACGTTCACCGACGACATCGCCCCGGCCTCCCGGATCGGGGACACCTCATGGATCCGTCCGGGCAAGGTGGCCTGGTCCTGGCTGGCGGGCGGCAGGCCGGTGCAGCGCAGCCTGGAGAGCCAGAAGAAGTTCGTGGACTACAGCGCCGCACACGGCTGGCCCTACACGCTGGTCGACGACGGATGGGCCGACGAGAAGTGGATGCCCGAACTCGTCGACTACGCCTCCTCGCGCGGGGTCAGGATCCTGGTGTGGATGCGGTGGACCGATCTGGACACCGCCGCCGAACGGAACACGACGCTCTCGCGGATGAACGACTGGGGCGTCGCCGGGCTGAAGCTGGACTTCATCGGCTCCGAGTCCCAGCAGCGCTTCCGGTGGTACGACGACGTCCTCAAGGCGACCGCCGACCACAAGCTGCTCGTCAACTTCCACGGCTCGACGGTCCCCAACGGTATGCAGCGCACCTGGCCGCATGTGATGACGCTGGAGGCGGTGCGCGGTGCCGAGTACCGCAACGGGGTGGCCGGCGATCTGGCGACGTACCCCTTCACCCGGAACGTCGTGGGCTCCATGGACTACACCCCCATGGCACTCCAGCGAGGCAGTCATCCGCACTCCACCGCGGCCGAGTTGGCGCTGTCGGTCGTCTACGAATCCGGTTTCCAGAACTTCGCCGGATCGCTCGAGACCTACGGCAGGCATCCGCAGATGGAACGCTTCCTGGAGCAGGTTCCCACGGTCTGGGACGACACACGGCTGCTGTCCGGCCGGCCCGGAGGCGGTGCGACGTTCGCCCGCCGCAGCCAGGACCGCTGGTTCCTGGGGTCCTATCTGACCGGTGGCGCACACACCGAACGGACGCCACTGCGCTTCCTCGGCAGCGGTCGCTGGCTGGTGGAGACGGTGCGGGACGGCAGGGACGGACTGATCCGGGAGACGCGCCGGGTGGACAGCGGGGACACCCTCACCGTTGCGGTTCCGGCCAAGGGCGGATTCGTCGCCGTGGCCTGTCCCGACAAGCCCGGCCTGAAAACCTGCGACCGGCCGGTCAGGCGCGGCAAGTGACCAGCGGGCCCGCCGCGTTGTCGGTGGCGGGTGGCAGCATCGGGCGCATGACGAAGACCACGGCATTCGACTGGCGATCCTTCCTCCTCAAGTGGTCCGGGGAGTGGGCGGATGCGCAGCCGGAGGACGAGACGCGGGACGAGGACGACGAGGCCGCGCGACGCGCGCGGTGGCTCGGATTCCCGCCCGCGTCGGAGGAGCGCATCGCGGCCATGGAGGAGCGGATCGGCCGGCGGATGCCCCCGTCGTACCGGGAGTTCCTCAAGGTCAGTGACGGGTGGCGGCACGCGGGCGGGTTCGTGTGGCTGCTGGCGGGGACCGAGGGGGCGCGCTGGCACAACAACGAGTCGGAACTCGCGGACCTCTTCGAGGAGTACCTGGACGAGGAATCCGGGCCGGAGGAGCGGGTGGAGGCGGACATCTGGCGCCGCGGACTGCAGCTCGACGTCGAGTCCGACGTCACCCACGTCCTGATGGATCCCGAGGACGTGGACGAGGCCGGCGAATGGGCCGTGTACACCTGGGCGAGCTGGCGGGCCGAACCGCCCGAACGGCATGCGGACTTCCGGGAGTTCATGCGGGAGATGTACCGGGAGTTCCACAGCCTGCGGGCGAACGGGAGCGAGAAGGAGCCGGAATTCGTCAACGACACGACACGGGACCTGGACGCCCTGGTGGCGGAGGCCCGGCTGGAGGCGCTGCGCGGGGGCTGGGAAGGGGCGCTGAAAACGCTGGAGGAGCCCAAGGACTACGGCAGGCCGCGGGCCGCCGCACTGGACGACCAGATACGCCACCTGCTCGGGCAGACCGCCGCGGTCCGCTTCGAGGGCCTGGTGACGGACCGGCGGTACGCATCCGAGCTGTTGCCCCCGCTGGTCGCCGAACACGCGGAGCACTCGTACCGCGACGACGCCACGCTGATGTTCGATCTGCGCGGCGCGGACAAGGACGTGGTGGCGCTGGCCCACGCGACACTGGACCAGGTGCGGAACGGCACGTACCGGTACACCGCGGCCGGACCGTTCGGAGAGGCGGTCGAGCGGGCGCGCGAGCTGGCGCGCTGGGGGGACACCGACGGGGCGTGGCGGACGCTCATCGACGCACTGCCCCGGTGGGAGCCGCTGGGACCGGACCACCTCGTACCGCTGGGGTGGGTGGCCGATCCTCTGCTCGGTCCGCTGCTGACCCCGGAGCGGGGCCGTGAGCTGCTGTCCGTTCCCCGGGGCGGGCAGCCGGGTGAGGCGCAGGGGCCCGCGGCGGGGCTCGACCCGGGTGGCCTGGCGTGGCTCGCGGAGCCGGATCCGAGCAACAGCCGCGCGTCCTACCGGTTCGTCCTGGTGGAGGGTGCGGAGCCGCAGGAGGTGCCCGGACGTCTGGCGGACGGGGACGGCGCCGTGCTGGACGAGCCCATGTCCCTCTGGGAGGCCCGCCGGCGGCCGCGGGACGGCCGCCAGGAGTTCTCCTCCTATGACGACAGGGCGCTCATGGCGGTCGGCCGGGCCGGCACCGGTTGGAGCTTCGCCTTCGACGACGACCCTGCCCCGTTCGACCGGCGGCGGTTCGTCTCCCCGGCCGCGGCGGCAAGCGGGGGCACCCGCGCGGTGGTGGTGTGGAGCGGTCTGAGGGAATGGCGCGGGGAACCGTTCTTCCACCTCTCGGTGGCGCAGGACGGGGCCGAGCAGTACGCGTTCACCTACGCGGACGGAGAGGTCCGCTCGCACGGGGAGATTCCGCGGGCGCTCGACCCGGGCCGGTTCTTCGGCGATCCGGAGGACATCACCGCGGTGGAACGGTCGCTGCTGGAGGCGTTGACCGGGGAGTTCGGCGCCTGTCTGCCCCGTCACGCCATCGAGAACGGGCGGCTGCACACATTCACCACCCGCTCCTGGACACGGCCGCCCAAGGACGGCGAGACATACGCGGTGATCCATGTGATGTGACAGCACGCGTCCCCGGGATGTCGGTACCGCCCCGCGGCCGGGTTCAGCAGGTGTCGCGGTACGGGACGTCCGGGATGTACGTGGACCAGTCGGCGCGGGACAGACCGCCGCCCGCGCGTTCGCAGATTGCTTCGGTGGCGCGGGCGGGGTCGACGGGATACTCCCGGAGGGGGATTCGGGCCCCGGTCACGAACAGGGTCCGGTCGTCGGGGCCGAACGCGACTGCAAGAACGGGGTCGGTGCCGCCGGTGAACGTGGTCCCCAGCGGGCGCCCCGAGGCGGTGTCCCACAGCCGTACCGTGCCGTTCGCACCCGCCACGGCCAGGGTCGCGCCGTCGTGCGCGTAGGCGAGGGCGGTCACCGGCTCCCCCGTCCGGGCCCGGTCCGCGTACGTTCCGGAGAGGGAGCCCAGGGCGCGCATCCCGTCGTCGTCATACACGTTCACCCGGCCGGAGTCGCCACCCAGGGCGAGCCGTTCACCGTCGGGACTGTAGGCGAGCGCTTGGGCGTCGTGCTGCTCGACCACACCCGAGACCTGGCGGGCCGAGGGCAGGGTGAAGCCGACCCCGTGCGTGGTGGCCAGGCGTCGTCCGTCGGGGCGCACCGCCATGGCGCCGGCCGGAGGAACCGACCAGGACAGTCTGCCACGGGCCTTCTCGGTATGCTCCGCCACCTCGGTGCGGCGCCGTGCGTCCCACTTCTCCAGCACGGAGTCCTGCCGAAGGACGAAGAGGGAGGAGCCGTCCGGGCTCAGCGCGATGGCGTCGGCGCTCTCCTTCTCCTTGCCGCCCGTCGCGAGCACCAGCTCCGCGCGCTTGCGGTGGTTCCGCAGATCCCACACCGTGATCCGCTCCGGGCGCCCCCTGGTGCCGTCCGAGCCGGCGCGCACCTTCGGGGCGCCGACCCCGTAGGCCAGAGTCCGCCCGTCGCCACTGAACGTCAGATACGCCCAGCACTGTTCGCTCTTCCGCCGCGTCCGGTCGACCGTGCCGCAGTCGACCGACGGCAGCGGGGTCGCCCGGCCGCCGCCCGTGGGCCGTATCTCGAACCGCATCCGCTCCCCGTGGCGGCGGGCGGTGACGACCATCCGGCCGTCGGGACTGAACGCGGCCTTCTGGGCTGGTTCCCCGCGCCGGGGGGAGGTGACGGCATCGCCCAGGAACAGGGTCCGCACGGCACCGGTGCTGTCGCCGGCCCCCTCCTGGTACCGGATCACGCCCCGGTCGGCATCGAGCCAGTGGCCCCTGATGTACGGGTCGACCAGCCGGTGCGAGTAGACCGCCTCGGCGGAGTCCGCGGAGATCCGCCACAGTGTGATCCTCTGGTCGCCCACCGTGGAGACGAACCGCCCGTCGCGGCTGAAGCGAACGCCTTCCGGCTTGTCGCCCTCGTACGGGATCCGCACCGTCTTCCCGGACCTCAGGTCCCAGATGACCGGCTTTTCGCGACCGACCGCCAGCCTCCTGCCCCGCGGATCGAACTCCCACGCGGTGCCGCTGCCCGGGCTCTTGGTGGTGCCGCAGACGGCGCTCGACAGCGCCGCCGCGCGGGGCGGGCGCACCCGACGCCGCGCGACGGTGTCCCAGAGCTCCAGGGAACGCCCCGCGCACAGCGTCATAAGCCGGTCGTCCGGGCTTGCCAACGGCCCGTAGACGTCCTTGCCCTCGTGCCGGAACACCCAGCGTCCGCGCCGTACATCCCACATCCCGGCCGAGTGGCGGTCGGACAGGAGCACCGTGCGCCCGCTCGGGGCGTACTGGGCGTTCGTATCCTCGGTGGAGGGAGCGGGGCGCGGGCCGACCGGCTTCCCGGTGGCGAGGTCACGGACGGTCAACCGGTCACCCGCCGCCACCAGCAACCGCCGCCCGTCCGGGGACAGGTCCACCGCCTGCTCCCCGCCGGGCAGCCGGAGTTCGCCGGTCCGGCGGTGACCGGCCACATCCCAGCGCTGTGCCCGGCCGGCCACGACCCGCACCAGCGTCCGCCCGTCCTCGCTGACGTACTGCTCCCCTTCGGCTACCGCGCCGGGAACGGTGAAGGAGTCCTGCTCCTGCTGCGTCACCGCCCCCAGCAGCGCCGCCCGCGCCTCGTCGGTACGGCTGATCCGCCACGCGGCGGCGCTCAGCCGCAGTGCCGTCACCGGGTCGGCGGAGCGCATGGTCTCCGCGATCGACGCGATGCGGCGGGAGGTGGCCTCCGCACGGCGCCGGTCGCCCTCACGGTTCTGCTGCCAGGCCGCCACTCCCGCCACCATCGCCAGGACGAGCAGCAGGGACAGCGTGCCGACCACGGCGCGGACCCGGCGGCGCTCGCGCCGCCGCCCGTCGCTGCTCGCGGTGAGGAACGCCCCCTCCAGGGAGGTGAGGGCGGCTCGTTCGCGGGCCGGGCCGAACGCCTCCTCCGCCTCCGCCAACCGTGCCCCGCGGTACAGCGCGCCGGGATCCCGGCGCAGCCCCTGCCACGCCCGCGCCGCCTCCGTCAGCTTCCGGTGGACGCGCAGCCGTCCGCGGTCCTCCTCGATCCAGCCCCGCAGCCGCGGCCAGGCGGTGATCAGCGCCTCGTGTGCGAGGTCCACCACCCCGTCGTCGACGGTCACCAGGCGGGCCCGGACCAGACGTTCCAGCACCACCGAGGTGTCGTCCGGCGCATCCTCCGGTGTGCCGTCCCCCTCCAACTCGGCCCGGTCCACCGGGCGCCTGGTGTCCTGTGCCCCCTCGCCCGGGGTGATCAGCCGCAGCAGGATCCGACGGGCCAGCTCCGCCTGGGGTGTGGACAGTTCACCGTGGACCCGCTCCGCCGTAGCGGCGATCGCACCGTGGACACCGCCGACGGACTCGTACGCCTCCTCCGTCAGCGTCCGTCCGCGCCGCCGCCGCCAGGTCTCCAGCAGGGCGTGGGACATCAGCGGCAGACCGCCCGGTTCATCGGCGACCTCGGCCACGATCCGGGCGGTCAGCGACCGCTCCACGATCAGGCCCGCCGCGGCGGCCGGTTTCACGATCGCCTCGCGCAGCTCGGCCGGTCCCATCGGGCCGACGAGCAGCGTGGCATCGCGCAGTGCGGCCGTCAGCCCGCGGTGTGCGGCGCAGTGGCCGAAGAAGTCGGCCCGTACGGCGATGACGACGCGCAGCCGGCTCCCCGGATCGCATGCGGCGAGCAGCGCGTTGATGAACTCTCTGCGCTCCACCGCTTCCTGACAGAGCGTGAACACTTCCTCGAACTGATCGACGATCAGCCAGGTGTCACCGTCTCCCGCTTTCGCCGTCAGCGCCGCGCGGTGGGTGCGGGCCGGGTGCTCGCCCGGGGTCAGCAGCCGGATGACGGCGGGCGGCGGTGCCGCCGACCGGGCACCGCCGCCGGCCCCGGGGTCCCGGAGGGCGGGGATCAGGCCCGCGCGCAGGAGTGAGGACTTGCCGCTTCCGGAGGGGCCGAAGACGGCGGTGAACCGATGGCTCCGCACCAGCTCCACGACATCGGCGGCCAGCCGGTCGCGGCCGAAGAAGCGCTCGTGGTCGCCCGGTTCGAAGCGGGCCAGGCCGCGATAAGGCGGGTCGGCGCCGTCGTCCCCGGCCCGCTCCACGGCCGCCGACTCCGCCGCCTCCGCGGCCGCCTCCCGCCAGCGCTCCTCCCACTCCGCCCGGTCCCCGCCACAGACCTCGGCGTACGCCAGCGCCACCGGCAGCGAGGGCAACTGCTCGCCCGCCGCCGCCTGCGACAGGGTCGTGACCGAGTACCGCGCCCGCTGCGCCATCGCCCGGTAGGTCGGCCCACCGGCCTCCTGACGGAGCTTGCGCAGCTCGTAGGCGAAGCGCTCAACCGGACCCGCGCTCGGGTCCACCGGCCTCTCACGACGCCCCACCCGTTCCCCCTCCCCCGGTCCCCCACCGTGCTGTCCCGCTCCCCGGGCCGGCCCGACTACCGGCGCATTCACGATTGTTCGGTCCTTCGGACGGGGGCTGCCGAACAACCGTACAGCCGCTGGAATGGCGGAGCGGTCGGCTCCGGGCCCCTCGCAGGGAGCGCCCCACGGGCCGTCCGCTGACGTCGATGAGGAGAGACAGCAACGTGAAAGAGTTGATCAGTACCCGCGGTATCCGCGGGGCGATGGTGGCGTGTGCCGCGCTGACGCTGGCGGCGAGCACGATGCCGGCGTTCGCGGCCTCACCGCAGCCCGCCGGGTGGAGCGAGTCGAGGGTGACGCCGAGCGACGCCACGCTCCTGGCCTCCACGCGGCCCGACGCGCGGACCACATGGGTGGCGGGGGCGCGGTTCGTCCCCCCGGGGAATGACGACGCCGAAATGGTGCCCACCCTGTGGGAGCGCGACGAACGCAAGGGCCCCGGCTGGAAGCAGGTGAAGACGGCACCCGTACCCCGGGGCGATGACCTCCGGTTCAATGACGTCGATGCCACGTCGGCGCGCAACGGCATGCTGGTCGGTGACTTCACCGAACGAGTCGGCGGCATCGTGACACAGCGCTGGAACGGCACGGCGTGGAAGTCCGTCGTCGCTCCGGTGCCCCGCAAGACCGTGGGTGCCGGGTTCACCTCCGTCGACACTCGCGCCGCCGACGATGCCTGGGCGGCGGGATGGACCGAGGTACACACCGGAGGCCGCCGCATCTACGCCGGAACGCTCCAGCACTGGGACGGCACCCGCTGGAAGGCACAGAAGCTGCCGAACGTCGGTGCGGGAGGCGCGGGCTCACCGTGGTATCTGCAGACCGTCACCGCGGTCGCCGCTGACGATGTGTGGGCCGTGGGCGGCACGGGCTTCGCAGCGCCCGTGAAGCCGGTGGTGTTGCACTACGACGGCGTGCGCTGGAACAAGGTCGCCGTTCCTGGCCTCGGTGGCACGTCCGCGAGGCTGAATGACATCGTCCGCGGGCCGGGCGGGCAGATGTGGGCCGTGGGTACGACCCAGACGTCCGATGGCACACGGCAGGCGCTGGCGCTGCGCTACGACGGCACGAGCAAGAAGTGGACCAACGTCCCCCTGCCGACAGGGGTCAGGGAGCTGGTCAGCGCCGCGATGAGTCAGGACGGCCCGGTCGTCGTGGAGCGGAAGACGAGGGACACCAGTACCGCGCTCCGCTACTCCGGCGGACGCTGGGTGTCGATGAAACTGCCCGCCGACGGCACCACGCCGTACACGGTGAGCGACATCTCGGTCTCGGGCCGGACCATCGACGTCATCGGTTCGCGCCCGGCCAGGGGCTCCCAGTGGGTGGGTCCCGGGTCACTGCTGACCACCCGCCAGTAACGACGAGCGGGAGGGGATGGGCCGGCACCGGCCCATCCCCTTGCCGTCAGCGGGGCCGGTAGGCGGTGGCCAGAACGGAGACGGTGACCTGGTCGGGCAGGAGACCGCGCCCGGCCAGGTCCGCACCGTTCAGATGGCGTGCGCTCGGCGTCATCCCCACCAGGTCGAGGGCCTCGAGCTCGGTCAACGGCGCGACGTACTCGACCCGTTCGGTATCCGCGGCCTCGAAGAAGGGGGCCAGCGCCGTGTGCAGACGGTCTTCCTTGGTCGGGTCGATCGCCACCATCCCGGGCACCCGGCCGCGCAGTTCGCGCAGGTGCCGCGCGGTCGGGCGTACGACGACCAGCCGGCCGCCCGGGCGCAGCACCCGGTGGAACCCGGACGGGTTGCGCGGGGCGAACACGTCCAGCACGACATCGGCCATCCCGTCGGCCAGCGGGAGGGGGCGGAAGACGTCCCAGGCCGCGGCAGCCGCCCGCGGATGGGCGCGGGCCGTGGCGCGCAGGGCGCGCACCGAGGTGTCCAGGCCCAGACCGCGGGCGTCGGGCAGCCGGTCGAGGACACCGGCCAGGTAGTAGCCCGTACCGCATCCCACATCCACTACGGCGTTCCGCTCCGGCGCGGTGCCGGCCGCCAGTTCCGCCACGGTCCGGCGGATCGGCGCGTAGCTGCCGGTGGCCAGGAACCGGTCCCGGGCCCGGGCCATGGCCGCGTCGTCGCCGCTGGTGGCGCGGGTGCCCGTCAGGAGGCTGACATAGCCGTGCCGGGAGATGTCGAAGGTGTGGCCCGCCGGGCAGCGCAGGGCGCCGCGGTCGGGGTGGAGAGGGGCGCCGCACATGGGACAGCGCAGGAGATCGAGGAACGATGCGAGGGCAGGGGGAAGCGGAACGGGCACAAGACACTCCTGGCAACGGTGAAAGGAAGGGACCGTGCCTGCGCGCGCTCAGAAGGTGGCCGTCCCCGGAGGAACGGATCGGCGTCGGCCGCTCGATACGGGCAGCGCCGGAAGATGGATCATGCGGCAGGCACGCCAAGGAGGGCGATGCCGTCCGGCAACGCCCTCATAGCCTCCCGATCAGTGGAAGCAGCGGTGCGGGGTGCTCATGAAGTCCACACCACCACGATACAAGTCATGGCATCCGCCCGGCGCTGAGGTCCGTCGCCGACCAGCTCCCCAGCAGCCGCAACGCCTGCGCGGAGGGACTGCCGGGTTCGGCGGTGTAGAGGTAGAGGGCCTGGTCCGGGTCGTCCGGCAGCGTGAGTGATTCGTATTCCAGGGCCAGTTCACCGACGAGGGGGTGGCGGTAGCGCTTGGTGCCGTGGGTGTACGCGAACACATCGTGGTCGGCCCACCACCGGCGGAAGTCCTCGTCGTGCACGGACAACTCGCCCACCAGCTCGGTCAGCCGGGAGTCGTGCGGATGGCGCCCGGCGTACAGGCGCAGGGCCGCCACCGTGCCACGGGCTGCGGTCTGCCAGTCGGCGATCAGACCGTGGGCGGCGGGGTCGAGGAAGAGGAACCGGGCGAGGTTGCGGTCACGGTGCGGCAGTGCGTCGAAGTCGGTGTACAGCGCCTTGGCGAGGGGGTTGGCGGCGAGCACGTCCAGCCGGTGCCCCATGATCATCGCAGGGGTGTCGGTCAGGGAGTCGAGGAGCCGCAGAAGCCCGGGGCGCACCCGCTGCGGCGGCACGGGGCGGCGGCGGGCCGGACCCGGCTTCGGGCGGGCCAGATCGAAGAGATGGGCCCGCTCGGCCCGGTCCAGGCGAAGCGCACGCGCCACGGCGTCCAGCACCGACGCCGAGACGTTCGGATTGCGTCCGCGCTCCAGGCGTATGTAGTAGTCGACGCTGATTCCGGCCATTCGCGCCACCTCTTCGCGGCGCAGCCCCGGCACCCGGCGCCGCCCGGTTTCGCCCGGGCCAAGACCGGCCTCGGCCGGGCTGATCCGGGACCTGCGCGACCGCAGGAAGTCGCGCAGCTCACCGTTGGGCTCGCGCCCCGCTGACGTGCTCATCGTTCCAGGATAGGACGGGGTGCGGCCGCCACCGGGTGGCGAAGGGGGGTCTGCCGGACCCCCGGTGGGCCCTCCCTCCGCTGCCGGTACCCGGCGCCCTTCGCCGGGTGGTGTTCTGGAGACGGCCCACCCTTCCACCCGTCTTATGAGGGATCACCATGTCCAAGCCCCTGATCGTCATCACCGGTGCCAGCTCCGGTATCGGCGCGGCCACCGCCCGTCTCCTCTCCGCCGAGGGACACCCGCTGCTCCTCCTCGCCCGGCGGCTGGAGAAGCTGCGGGAACTCGGCCTGCCCGACACCCTGTGCCGCAAGGTCGACATCACCGACCGGACCGCGCTCGAAGCGGCGGTACAGGAGGCCGAGGAACGGTTCGGACCGGCCGACGCCATCGTCAACAACGCCGGGGCCATGCTCCTGGGCCGGCTCGCCGACCAGCCCGCCGAGGAGTGGGACCGGATGATCGACCTGAACGTCAAGGGCGTGCTGTACGGCGTCCGCGCGGTCCTGCCCGGCATGCTCGCCCGTGGCAACGGCACGATCATCAACGTCAGCTCCATCGCCGGCCGCAAGACCTTCCCGAACCACACCGCCTACGTGGGCACCAAGTTCGCCGTCCATGGCATGTCGGAGAACCTGCGCGAGGAGGTCGCCTCCCGGGGTGTCCGTGTGGTGACCATCGCCCCCGGCGCCGTGGAGACCGAGCTGCTCTCGCACACCAGCGACGAGCAGATCCGGACGGATTACGAGGCGTGGAAGGAGTCCGCGGGCGGCGCCCTGGACCCGCGGGCCGTGGCGGAGGCGATCGGCTACGCCTATCGGCAGCCGCGGAACGTCACCATCCGCGAGATCGTCCTCGCCGCCACCGGCCAGGAAGCATGACCTGGTCGCGCCCGGGAGGGGCCGGGCGCGGCGGGCGCTCGAGCCGGACTCAAGCCATGCGGTCGTCGATCAAAAAATGCAGTTTCAATGTTTGACCACAAATTACACACATCCTCTCTTCATACTGGCCCTGATGGTCTAGATTGACCGTGCTTCAGCTGTTCGGGCACGAGGCGACCAGTAATGATCTGTACGTCCGGCACCACGGCAAGACAGCAATCGCACCCTCCGCGCCCGGCGTGGGGGTGATCAGTTCTTGGGGCCCGAGAGGGGGCCCCGGGTGTGGGGAGCACCCGGGGCAGAGACGGGTTCCCGCGTACCTCGAGAGCCTGGCAGGGCATGCGCACCGCTGCCGCCAGGGTGGGTTGTTCACATCAGCACTGCATCAGCCGGTACGTCGTGCGCGGGAGGCGGGGGCCTCCCGGCGAGAGGAACAGTGCGCGGGGGGCGGGGGCCTCCCGAGGGGAGGAACGGTCGGGAGGCGGGGGCCTCCCGGGGGGAGGAACAGTGTTAGGCGAACACGTCGAACCACTGGGGACCTGGGGGGTTCTGTGCGGCGAGGGGGATTAGTCAGCCCGTTTCCGCCGGCGCGCGGGCGTCCGGCGGACGGGGCAATCAGCCAGCCCGCGATCGACTGGGAGCATCGGTACCGCCGTACCGTGATCACCAGCGACACCGTGGCCACCGCCATCGTGGTGGCGGCGATCGGCAACTTCTTCGGGGCCCGGGACGCGGCCAACTGGCATGAGAAGTGGGGAATCCTCGCGTTCGGCACCGAACTGCTGGTGCTGGGGGCGCTTGCGGTGAGCCGGTCCTGGGCTCCGGCCGTACTCGGCCAGGGCGCGGAGGAGTTCCGCCGGCTCGGACGCTCACTGTTCACGGCGACCGTCGTACTGGCACTCGGCGGTATCGCCCTGACCTCGCGCAACATCAAGCTCTGGATCTTCGTCGCGATCCCCGCGATCGCGCTCGTCACCATGACCGCGCGGTATCTGCTGCGCCTGTGGCTGCATAAACAGCGGAAGGAAGGCCAGTGTCTGCGACCGGTGCTCGCCGCCGGGAGCGTGGCCACCGTGCACGACCTGATCACCCGGACCCGTAAGTTCCCGCACCTCGGCTGGCGCGTGGACGCGGTGTGCACGACGGACGGTCTCGGGCCCGACGGTGACCGGCTGGACGGTGTGCCGGTCGTCGGCCGACTGGCGGATGTCGCGGGCCATGTCCGCCGCAACGGCTACCGGGTCGTCGCGGTCACCCCGGATCCGCACTGGTCACCGGACCGGCTGCAACGGCTCGCCTGGAATCTCGAGGGCAGCGAGGCCGAGATGGTCGTGGCCCCCGTGCTGATGGAAGTGGCCGGCCCGCGGCTGCATATCGACGCGGTGCTCGGGATCCCGCTGCTGCGGGTCAGCATGCCCACCTTCACCGGGGGCCGCCGGGCGGTCAAAGGGGTCGTCGACCGGGTCGGCGCGGCGGTCCTGCTGATGCTGTTCGCGCCGCTGATGGTGCTCGTCGGGCTGCTCGTACTGATGGACAGCCGGGGCGGGGCGTTCTACCGCCAGCGCAGGGTCGGCAAGGACGGCCGCGAGTTCACCATTCTCAAGTTCCGCACCATGGTCACCGGGGCCCACGACGCACGTGGCGAACTGGCCGACCTCAACGAGGGCGCGGGGCTGCTGTTCAAGGTCCGCCGGGATCCACGGGTGACCCGGGTGGGAGCGGTGCTGCGCCGGTACTCGCTCGACGAGCTCCCGCAGCTCTTCAACGTGCTCACCGGATCGATGTCGCTCGTCGGCCCGCGGCCGCCGCTGCCGGAGGAATCCGCCGCCTACGGCCCGGACATCCGGCGGCGGCTGCTGGTCAAACCCGGGCTCACCGGCCTGTGGCAGATCAGCGGGCGCAGCGACCTGCCGTGGGAGGAGGCGGTCCGCCTCGACCTGCGGTACGTGGAGGACTGGTCGCTCGCCCTGGACACAGTGATCTTGTGGAAGACGCTTCGTGCGGTGCTCCACGGACAGGGGGCGTACTGATGCGCGGAGGCCGTCGTCCGGCCGACGCGGGGACCGCAGGCCACAAGGGTCTGCCGTGGGGGAGGAACGCGTCATGAGGATCAGCGTTTTCGGGCTCGGCTACGTGGGCTGTGTATCGGCCGCGTGCCTGGCCAGTATGGGTCACGAGGTCATCGGGGTGGACGTCAACCAGGTGAAGGTCGACCTGGTCAACGACGGCAAGGCCCCGGTGGTCGAGGAGCGGATCGGCGAGCTCACCGCCGAGGTCGTACGGGCCGGGACGTTGCGCGCCACCGTCGACGTCCGCGAGGCCATCATGGGCAGCGAGGTGTCGCTGGTGTGCGTGGGCACACCGTCGGAGCCCAACGGCAGCTTGTGCACCACGTACTTGGAGCGGGTCACCGAGGAGATCGGCGCCGCGCTGGCCGAGCGGGCCGGACAAGGGGGCCGGCACACCCTCGTCTTCCGCAGCACCATGCTCCCGGGCACCTGTCTGGACCTGCTGGTGCCGATCCTGGAGAAGCACATCGGTGGTACGGCCGGGGTGGACGTCGGGGTCGCGGTCAACCCGGAGTTCCTGCGCGAGGGCACGAGCGTGCTGGACTTCTTCGACCCGCCCAAGACCGTCATCGGCGAGCTCGACCCGGCCAGCGGCGATGTGGTGGCGGCGCTGTACGAGGAGCTGCCCGGCGAGGTGTTCCGGGTGCCGATCCCGACGGCCGAGGCCATCAAGTACGCGGACAACGCGTTCCATGGCCTCAAGATCGGCTTCGCGAATGAACTGGGCGCGGTGTGCCAGGCGCTCGGGGTGGACTCGCACCAGGTCATGGATGTGTTCCTGGCCGACCGCAAGCTGAACATCAGCCCCGCCTATCTGCGGCCCGGTTTCGCCTTCGGTGGCTCCTGTCTGCCCAAGGACTTACGCAGCCTGGTCCACGCGGCGCGGCGGGCCGATGTCTCGGTGCCCATCCTCGCCCATGTGCTGCCCTCCAACGCCGACCATCTGCAGCGCGCGGTGGAGCTGGTCGAGCGCACCGGGAAGCGCCGGGTGGGGCTGTTCGGGCTGTCGTTCAAACCCGGGACCGATGACCTCCGTGAGAGCCCGCTCGTCGAGCTGGCCGAGAGACTCTTCGGCAAGGGGTACGACCTGCGGATCTACGACGCCAATGTGAGCCTCTCCCGGCTGCTCGGCGCGAACCGCGAGTACATCGAGACCCGGCTGCCGCACCTCGGGCACCTGCTCGCGGACTCCGTCGACGAGGTGCTCGAACACGCCGAGGTGTGCCTGGTGGGGACCAGGGACCAGGCCGTGCTGTCGGCGCTGCCCCATGGTGGGAGCCCGGTCATCGTCGATCTCATCCGCCTTCCCGACGCCGAGGCGCGCCGGGCCGAACCGGGGTACATGGGCCTTGCTTGGTAACGCAGTCAGCGGTGACGGGTCGGGCCGGCGTGCGCTGATCCTGGTGGAGAACCTGTCGGTGCCCTTCGACCGGCGGGTGTGGCAGGAGTGCACGACGCTGCGCGACGCGGGCTGGGAGGTCCACGTCATCTGTCCCCGGGGCGAGAAGCGGGACACGGAGCCGGAGGCGTTGATCGAGGGGGTGCGGATCCACCGCTACCCGCTGCGCGCGGCCACCGGAGGACCGGCCGGCTACCTGCGGGAGTACGGATCGGCGCTGTGGCATACGGCCCGGCTGGCCCGCAAGGTCGGCCCGGTCCATGTGGTCCATGCCTGCAACCCGCCCGACCTGCTGTTCCTGGCGGCACGGTGGCTCAGGCAGCGCGGCGCGCGGTTCGTCTTCGACCAGCACGACCTGGTGCCGGAGCTGTACCTGTCCCGGTTCGACCGCGGCAAGGACCTGCTCTACCGCGCCGTGTGCGCGCTGGAGCGGCGGACCTACCGGGCCGCGGACATCGTGCTGGCCACGAACGAGAGCTACCGGGACGTCGCGGTGCGCCGTGGCGGAAAGCGCCCGGAGGATGTGTTCGTGGTGCGCAGCGCACCCGCGATCGAACGGTTCCAACCGGTGCCGCCTGAGGAGGAGTTGAAGCGCGGCAAGCCCCATCTGCTGTGCTACCTCGGCGTCATGGGCCCTCAGGACGGAGTCGACTACGCCTTGCGGGCCCTGGCGAAGCTGCGCGACGAGCTCGGACGGACCGACTGGCACGCGGTGTTCGTCGGCTCCGGCGACGCCTTCGACGCGATGGTGGCGCTGTCGCGGCGGCTCGGGCTCTCGGAGCAGGTGCAGTTCACCGGGCGTGTTCCGGACGCCGACCTGGTGCGCTACCTGTCGACCGCGGATGTCTGTCTCTCCCCCGACCCGCGCAATCCGCTCAACGACGTGTCGACCATGAACAAGGTCCTGGAGTACATGGCGATGGGCCGGCCGATCGTCTCGTTCGACCTGAAGGAGGCGCGTGTCTCGGCCGGTGAGGCCGCCGTTTACGCGGCCGCCGACGACGAGGCCGAGTTCGCCGGGCTCATCGCCGGGCTGCTCGACGATCCGGAGAAGCGGGCCCGGATGGGCAAGATCGGCCAGGAGCGGATCGGCGGTCAGCTCTCCTGGCGGAACTCGCAGGCGTCGCTGCTCGCCGCCTACGCCGCCGCCTGCGGCCCCTACCGTTCAGGGAAGAGGCAGCGCAGTTGAGTGAGGACGCAATACGCCTGGTCACGATCGGGCGGATCATCCGTCGGCGGTGGCGGCTGCTCACCATCCTCGCCCTGCTGGGCGCGCTCGTCGGCTACGGCACCTCCTTGCTGTTCCCGCCGCGCTACACCACGTCGGCGTCGGTACTGCTGCCAGGGGCGTGGGAGGAGCGCGAGCTGCTGACCCAGGCGGAGATCGCGACCAGTTCGGTGGTGCTCGACCGCGCGGCGGCCTCGCTCGGCTGGAGCGGGGTCGGCGGCGGCGAGCTGCGGGACCGGGTGAGCGCCCGGGCCGCCGAGGGGAACATCATCAAGATCTCGGGCACGGCCGAGACCCCGGAACGCGCACAGCGCCTCTCCGACCAGGTGGTCCAGCAGTTCGTCAGCTTCGCCGCGCGGCTGGTGGGCGATGACACCGACGCCGACGCGGCGACCGGGCCCGAGGCACTGCGGCAGATGGTGGTGAAGACCAGCCGCCGCATCACCGAGCTGGCCGACGCCGCCGATCCGGGGCGGACCGTGGAGGGTGTGCAGGCCCGCACCGAGCTCGAGAAGCTGCGCACCACGCTCCAGGAAGCCATGAAGAAGCTGGACGACGCCGACCCGGCGGCCGACAGGGCGAGCCTGGTCGTCATGGGTCCGGCGGCCCCGCCGGACGGCGAAGCGCCGCCGACCAGGATCCAACTCATCGTCGGCGGAGCGCTGTTGTTCTTCGTGTTCGCGGTCATCGGCCATCTCGCCGCCGCACGGGCCGGCCGCCGGCTGCGCACCGAACCGGAGATCGCCGCGGCCCTGGGCTCGACGCTGCTGGGTACCGTCGACGTACCCGGTGATCGGCGCGCGTACCGGCCGGAAGGCCGTGGCGCACGGGACCGGATCCGCCGGCTGCTGGGCACCGACGTCCGGTGGGATCTGCCGGTCCCGCGGACCTCCGGCGACGAGGCCGGCCGGCAGATCCGCTACCGGCGGGTGTGCACCCGCCTCCGGGACCAACTGCCCACCTCCCGAAGGCTGCTGGTCGTCGTCCCGGACGGCGACGAGATCGCCCGCCGGGCCGCCGGGCAGCTCGTCGCCGAGGCCGGGAGCGACACTTCCCCGGCCGCTTCGGGCGGGGGATTCCCCGTGCTGCGGATGGTGGGGGTCTCGGTGTCCCAGCCGATGGTGCCGGACCGTGGCGAGGAGTCCGGTGCCCTGGTCGTGGTCAGCGCGGGGAGCTGGACCGCGGGGGAGCTCTCCGGTGTCGCCGAGGCGTGTGCGGACGCCAAGCACGAGGTCGTCGGCATCGTCCTCGCCGGTACGGTCCGGGCCCGTCCCAAGCGGTCCGCCGGACACCGCCGGGGAACCGCCGCTCCGGCACTCGCGGTGGGCGACGGCGCGACGGGAGGTTCAGGGTGACCACGCATACGACTCCGGAGTCGCCGGCCGCCGCTCCGCTGCTGGATCTGCAGGCACTGGTGGTGGCGGTGCGCAGACGCCGCCGTCTGTGGTGCTCCATGGCGCTGCTGGGGCTGCTCGTCGGCGCGGCGATGGCGGTCCTGATGCCGCCGGCGCCGACCGCGGTGACCAAGGTGCTGGTCGCGCATCAGGAGGACCAGCCGAATGACACCGGAACGCTGATCCGCACCGATGTCGAGCTGCTGGGGACCACACGGATCGCCGGGAAGGCCCTGCAGGCCCTCGGCTCCCCCGGGAACCCCGAAGACTTCATGCAGGACTACCGGGGCACCGGTCTGACCAACAACCTGCTGCAGATCGATGTGACGGGTGACAGCGACGCGGAAGCGGTGGCCCGTGCCAAGGCACTGGCCGACACGTTCGTCGCGGACCATGTGAAGCGGATGCGGGAGACCGCGAAGGCCGAGTCCAAGGCCCTGCTCGACCAGCGTGACCGGATGCGGAACGAGCTCGACAAGGTCAACAAGGCGATCGGGGACCGGTCGCCGGAGAGCGGCCCGGAAGCGTCGGCGAGCATCGAGTCGCTCTACGCCCGCCGGGCGGAACTCAACTCGCGGATCGCCGACTTCGACCAGCGCGCCGAGGAGGCGCGCATCGGTACGCCCAAGCTGGTCGCCGGCACACAGATCGTGGACGCCCCGCACGCGGTGCGGCACTCCCTGCCCAAGGCCGCGGTCACCAACGCCGTGATCGGGCTGGTCCTCGGGCTGGTCCTCGGGCTCGCGGTGGCCGCGGTCGGCGCGGTGGTGGCGGACCGCCCCGTGCTGCGCCGGGAGATCGCGGCGAACCTGGGCGCCTCGGTCATCGCGGAGCTGCGCCGGGTGTCCCGCAGGCCGGGCAGACCGTGGCAGCGCCGGCGGACCCGGGCGACACACGAGCGGCTCATCACGACCCTGGCCCGGACCGTACGCGGCTCCACGGAGACGGTGTCGCTGCTGGAACTGGGCTGTGCGCGCACTGCGAGTCTGATCGCCGTGGACCTCGCCGGGGCACTGGCGGCGGACGGGCCGGTGGTCATCGTCGACGGTCTGCCGGGTCCGCAGCTCGCCAACTGCCGCCGGAAGCCGGGAGATCCGGAGGTGATCGGCGGCGAGCGTGCCGCGACCGTACCGCGCCAGGCGCGCAAGCTCGGCGTCGGCTCGGTGGCGCCCGGTACGGCGTGGACCGATCTGCAGTACCTCGGCGGCCAGACCGTGCTGGTCGTGCGGGCCGGGCACGGCAGCGCCGCATGGCTGCACACCGTGGCGCGGCAACTCGCCGACCAGCGCATTCCGGTGATCGGTGTGGTGCTGATCGATCCCGATCCGCGGGACCGGACCGACGGCACGCTGTGGGACGGGCTGCATATCGCGCTGCGGGGCCAGAGCGAGCGGCTGGCCCGGCAGAACGGGATGGGCCAGCTGCGGACCGAGCGGCCGATATGGGCCGCACGGGTCCCGGCCAACGACCAGGAGGCGCGGTAGGACATGTGTGGCATCGCAGGGACATACCGGTGGCCGGACGGGAAGGCCGTGGCCGACCGGCTCACCGATACCCTCGCCCACCGCGGTCCGGACGGGGCGGGCCGGTACGGCCACCCCGCCGGTGACGGCGAAGTGCAGCTCGGACACCGTCGGCTGGCCATCATCGACCTGTCGGGGACCGGCGCCCAGCCGATGGTCTCGGGCGGCCTCGCCCTGACCTACAACGGCGAGCTGTACAACGCGCCCGAGCTGCGTGCCGAGCTGACGGCCGCCGGGGTGCGCTTCCGCGGTACCTCCGACACCGAGGTGCTGCTGGAGGCGTGGCGGCGCTGGGGCACGGACTGTCTGCCCCGGCTGCGCGGTATGTTCGCGTTCGGGATCTTCGACGAGCGCACCGGTGAGCTGGTGCTCGCCCGTGACCAGCTCGGCATCAAGCCGCTGTTCCTGCTCCGGCGCGGCGAGGGGCTGGTGTTCGCCTCCGAGCTCAAGGCGCTCGCCGCCGCCACCGGCGGATCGCTGGAGGTGGACCATGCGACGCTGGTCGCCTCGCTGCTGTACTACTGGGTGCCGGACTCGCGCTGCGCGTTCCGTGAGGCGGAGAAGCTGCCGCCGGGGAGCTGGCTGCGGATCCGGCCGGACGGCAGTGTGCGGCGCGGCCGGTACTGGAACCTCAAGGACGTCGCCGCCGAGGGCCGGGAGCGGGCCCGTGGCGGTGAGCGGCCCGATCTGGCCGCCATCGTCGAGGAGTCGACCCGACGGCACCTGCTCTCCGACGTACCGGTGGCGACCTTCCTCTCCGGCGGTCTCGACTCGAGCTGGCTGACCGCGCTCGCGGCCCGCCACCAGCCCGGGATCGCCGCCTACACGATCGGATTCCGCGCCGAGGACGCCAAGTTCGAGGCGATGCCGGACGACCTGCGCTACGCCCGGCAGGTGGCCGGGCGGTTCGGCGTCGATCTGCGGGAGATCGAGATCGCTCCGGATGTGCTCGATCTGCTGCCGCGGATGACGTACCACCTGGACGAGCCGATCGGCGACCCCGCCGCGATCAACACCTTCCTGATCTGCCAGGCCGCCCGGGAGGCCGGGGTCAAGGTGATGCTCTCGGGGATGGGTGCCGATGAGCTGTTCGCCGGTTACCGCAAGCACCTGGCCAATCTGCTCGCGCTGCGCTACCAGCGCGTCCCGCGGCCCCTGCGGCGCGGTCTGTCCCGGGCCGTGGACCGGCTGCCGGTCGCGACGGCCCGCCGGGGGTACCGGTCGGTGCGGTTCGCGAAGCGGTTCCTCTCCTTCGCCGATCTGCCGGAGGAGACCGCGTTCCGGCGCAGCTACACCATGTACGACCAGGACGAGCTGCTCGCCCTGGTCGATCCGGACCTGGCAGGGACGGTCGACGACGTGCTGACCGAGCACGCGGATGTCTACCAGGACAACGACCTGGACGACTTCGTCAACCGTATGTGCCTGGGCGACGCCCGGATGTTCCTGCCGGGCCTGAACCTCACATACACGGACCGGTCGAGCATGGCGGCGTCGACCGAGGTGCGGGTGCCGTACGTGGACGTCGAGGTGGTCAGGGCGGCGTTCGCCGTCCCCGGCGACCGCAAGATCGTGGGACGGCAGGGCAAGGCCGTCCTCAAGGAGGCGGCCACCTCGATCCTGCCCCGGGAGATCGTGTACCGGCCCAAGGGCCTGTTCAGCGCCCCGCTGCGCGCCTGGATGAGCCGGGACCTGGCACCGCTGGTGCGCGAGGTGGTGCACGACGGTGTGCTCGTCAACTCCGGCTTCCTGCGCCGCGACGCGCTGGCGCGCATGGTCGCCGAGGACGCCGCCGGGCAGCGGGACTTCTCCAAGCATCTGTGGCATGTGCTGACCCTCGAGTACTGGTACCGCGGCGCGACCTCCGGCTCCGGCCGGAGCACTCAGTTGACGGCGTAGAACAACAGGAGTTCGGGTGAAACAGGTTGTACAGAATTACAAGAGCGGCGAGCTGGCGCTGCTCGACGTCCCGGTACCGGGATGCAAGCCGGACGGTGTGCGGGTCAGGACCGCCTTCTCGCTGATATCCACCGGGACCGAGCTGATGAAGGTCTCCGAGGCCGGCATGTCGATGCTGGGCAAGGCCCGCTCCCGGCCGGACCAGGTGGCCAAGGTCATGCAGAGCGTGGCCACCAACGGGGTGCCCGCCACCTACCGCAAGGTGATGGGCAAGCTGGACTCCTACACACCGCTGGGCTACTCCCTGTGCGGAGTGGTCGAGCAGGTCGGCGCCGGGATCGACGATGTGAAGGCCGGCGACCTCGTGGCCTGCGCCGGCAATGAGCATGCGCTGCACGCCGAGCTGAACTGGGTGCCGAAGAACCTCTACACCCCGGTGCCGGACGGTCTGGCGCAGCGCCACGCGGCCTTCGGCACCGTCGGGTCGATCGCGATGCAGGGCGTCCGCCAGGGCGAGCCGCAGCTCGGCGAGGTGGCCCTGGTCATCGGCCTCGGGCTGATCGGTCAGCTCGTGGTGCAGCTCCTCACCGCCTCGGGAGTCCGTGTCGTCGGCGTCGACCCCGACCCGGCGCGCTGTGAACTCGCCGAGCGGCTGGGCGCCGTGGCCTGCGGTGATCCCGAGTCCGCGGCCGTGGAGGCGTCCGTCGCCGAGCTCACCGGCGGCCACGGCGTGGACCAGGTGTACCTGGCCGCCGGCGGCAGCAGCAACCAGCCCGTCGAGCTGGCCGCCCGGCTGAGCCGGGACCGCGGCCGGGTCGTCGACATCGGCAAGTGCAGCCTGGACCTGCCGTGGAACGCGTACTACGAGAAGGAGCTCGACGTCCGGTTCTCCCGCAGTTACGGCCCCGGGCGCTACGACCCGGAGTACGAACTCCAGGGGCGCGACTACCCGATCGGCTATGTGCGCTGGACCGAGCGCCGCAACCTGGCGTGCTTCCTCGATCTCATGGCCCGTGGCCGGGTCGATGTGGAGCCCCTGATCTCCCATATCGCGGACTTCGACGATGCCGTCGAGACCTACCGGAGCCTGAAGGACGGCGACCTCAAGGCCGTTGCGGTGCTGTTCCGTTACCCCGACGGCTCCGGCCACGCCGAGGAGGTACCGGCCCCCGAGGTGGCCGTGCCGCAGGTGCGGCGGAGTGGCGCGGTGGCCACCCCGGTCCGTAAGCCCACGGGCCCGGTGCGGCTGGCGTTCGTCGGCGCGGGCAACTACGCGTCGTCGATGCTGCTGCCGCACCTGGCCCAGCGGGACGGGGTGCAGCTCTCGGCGGTCGTCACCACGACGGCGCTGTCCGCGGCCAACGCCCAGCGCACCTTCGGCTTCGCCGCGGCGACCACCGACCTCGACGCGGTGCTCGGCGACCCGTCCATCGACGCGGTGTTCGTGGTCACCCGGCACAGCTCGCACGCCGCACTGACCCGCAAGGCGCTGCTCGCCGGCAAGGCGGTGTTCGTCGAGAAGCCCCTGGCCCTCACCGAGGACGAACTCGCCGATGTGCTGGCGGCGGTGGAGGAGTCCGGCAACGACCGGCTGCAGGTGGGCTTCAACCGCCGGTTCTCACCGCTGCTGCAGGAGGCCAGGAAGCGGTTCGGCGCCCGGACCGGTCCGGCGAATCTGCGCTACCTGGTGAACGCGGGCCGCCTGGACCACGGTAGCTGGTACCTCCAGCAGGGCAGTGAGGGATCGCGGTTCACCGGCGAGGGCGGACACTTCATCGACACGGCGAGCTGGCTGCTCGATGCCGACCCGGTCTCGGTGTACGCGGTCGCCGCGGCCGGCAACGAGGACCTCCAGATCGTGCTGCGCTACCCGGACGGCTCCACCGCCACCATCGCCTACGTCACCACCGGCGCGGCCGCCTTCCCCAAGGAGACGCTGGACCTGCTCGCGGACGGCAAGGTGCTGCAGCTCGACGACTTCGTCCGTGCCTCGGTGTACGACGGCCGCCGCAGGCGATGGGTCAGTTCACGGCTGCCCAAGGCCCGGGACAAGGGCCAGTCGGCCGAACTGGCCGCGTTCGTCAAGGCCGTGCGGACCGGCGGGCCGATGCCGGTGCCGCTGGAGTCGCTGGTCGCCACCACGTCGGCCACCCTCGCCGTACGGACCGGCCTGGCGGGCGGCGCGCCGGTGACGTTGGCGAGGGCCCTGTGAGCATGAGCGCGGGCTGGTACCTGCGGCGGTTGTCCCGGATGGGACCGCGGGAGGTCGGCGGCCGGGTGGGCGACGCGGTGCGCAGACGGCAGTGGAGGTCGTCGCCGCCGGACTGCCCGGAGGTGACCGGCGCCCGGTTCACCGCGGTCCTGCCCGCCGGGACGACCGCCGCGGTGCCACCGGACGCCGCGAAGCGCCTCATCGCCGAGGCGGACCGGCTCATGGCCGGACACATCGAGTACTTCGGGGTGGTCCGCGACGACCTTGCCGCCCCGGACTGGTGGTACGACCCGAAGACCGGGCGGCGGGCTCCGTGGGGCTATGCCTTCGATGTGCCGTACCGGAACGAGGACGCGGTCGGGGACATCAAGCAGATCTGGGAGCTGTCCCGGCACCAGTACCTCACCGTGCTGGCCGCCGCCTACGCGGTCACCGGGGACGAGCGGTACGCCGAGCGCGTGGCCGAACACCTGCGGCGGTGGTGGTCGGCCAACGCGCCACTGCGCGGGGTGCACTGGACCAGCGGGATCGAGCTGGGGATCCGGCTGCTGTCCTGGGTGTGGATCCGCCGACTGCTCGACGGCTGGCCGGGCGCGGCCGGGCTGTTCGAGGACAACCCGGTGGCACTGAACCAGATCTGGCACCACCAGCGCTGGCTGGCCGCCTTCCCCAGCCGGGGGTCCTCGGCGAACAACCACATCATCGCCGAGGCCGCCGGGCAGTTCGCCGCGGCCTGCGCGTTCGACTGGTTCCCCGCCTCGGCGCGCTGGCGGACCGGCGCGCTGCGGTCGCTGGAGCGGCAGTTACGGAACAACACCTTCGGCTCCGGTCTCAACCGTGAGCTGGCCACCGAGTACCACGGACTGGTGCTGGAGCTGGGCCTGGCCGCGGTGGCCGAGGCGGATACCGCGGGCGTACCGGTCCCCGCGTCGATCCGGCAGGTGCTGCTGCGGATGACCGACGCGCTCGCGGCCGTCGTGGACAGCCGGCTGCGGCCGCCGCGCCAGGGGGACGCCGACGACGGGCACGGTCTGGTCGTGGACGGGGCGGGCACGGACCGCTGGGGCTCGCTGCTGGCCACCGGGGACGCCGTGTTCGGCCGGCTCGCCTGGTGGCCGGCGGTGACCGGCACCGATGTCCGCACCCCGCTGCTCGCCGCGCTCATCCGGCCGTACCCGGCACCGGGAAGCGCACCGGCCGTGACCCGTCCGGCGGACCGCCCGGCCCATTTCGCCGACGCGGGGCTCACCATCCTGCGGGGTCCGGGCGAGATCTGGTGCCGCTGCGACGGTGGTCCGCACGGGTTCCTGTCCATCGCCGCGCATGCCCACGCGGACGCGCTGTCCGTGGAGGTCCGGCACGACGGGGTCGATGTGCTCGCCGACCCGGGGACGTACTGCTACCACGGGCAGCCCGCGTGGCGGCAGTACTTCCGGTCCACCCTCGGCCACAACACCCTGCAGATCGACGGTGTCGACCAGTCCGTCTCCGGCGGCCCGTTCCTGTGGACCCGGCATGCCCGCAGCCGTGTCCTGGCCGTGGACACACCCGGCGCCTCCGACGGGGGGACGGCCCGCTGGTGCGCGGAACACGACGGCTACCCGGGCTCCGTGCACCGCCGCCGGGTGGAACTGTGCGCCGAAGAGCGGGAGTTGCTCGTGATCGACGAGGTGCGCGGCGACCGCCGGGAGGTGCGGCTGGCGTTCCACCTCGGCCCGGCGATCAGCGCGGACCTGGTGGGGAGCCGGGCGGTGCTCACCTGGACCCGGGACGGCGAGGACCGCTCCGCGGTGCTCGACCTGCCCGGGGAACTGTCCTGGCGGGCGCACCGCGGCGAGACCGACCCGCCGCTGGGCTGGTACTCCGCGGGCTTCGGGCGCAAGGAACCCGCCACCACGCTGGTCGGCACCGGCTTCGCCGACGGCACCGCGCTGTCGGGGGAATTCACCACCGTACTCAGGTTCCACGGTTAGGAGGACGTGTGGGGATCAAGTGGCGGCACTGGGCTCTGCCGGCCGCACCGCTGGCGCTGGCCCTGCTGGCGGCGACCGGCTGTGAGAGCACGCCGGACGCGCGGCCGAAGCCTGCTGCCGCGCCCCCCACGTCGGTGGCCCGGGTGTGCGCCAAGCCCGCGGCCGGACCGGCCAAGGCCCCGGCGGGCGCGGTGACGGTCGACCCCGCGGTCGCCGGTGACCTGGCCGCGAAGACCAAGAGCAGCCCGCCGAAGACCACGTTCTGGCTCCGGCCGGGCAGGCACAGGCTGGACCCCGACCGCTATGCCCAGGTCATCCCCAAGAAGGGGAACCGCTACCTCGGCGCGCCGGGCGCGGTGCTCGACGGCCGGAAGACCAACCAGTACGCATTCGGCGGCACCGCCCGCGACGTCACCATCCGCTACCTCACCGTGCGGGGTTTCGTGGCGCCGCATGACGAGGGCGTGGTCAACCATGACTCGGCCGACGGATGGGTGATCGAGCACACGACGATCCGGAACAACTCCGGTGCCGGGCTGATGGCCGGTGCCCGCCAGCGGGTCCGCGCCAACTGTCTGCGCGACAACGGCCAGTACGGCATGAACGCGTACAAGGCCACCGGCCGGATCAGCGGTCTGGTGGTCGAGGGCAACGAGATCACGGGCAACAACACCGGCGACTGGGAGCGGCGGCGGAAGGGCTGCGGCTGCACCGGGGGCATCAAGTTCTGGGCCGTCGACGGCGCCGACGTACGCGGCAACTGGGTGCACGACAACCGTGGAGCCGGGTTGTGGGCGGACACCAACAACAACGACTTCCGCATCGAGAGCAATGTGCTCGAGGCCAACGACGGTGCCGCGCTGATCTACGAGACCAGCTACAACGCGGTCATCCGGAAGAACACGATCCGGCGGAACAACTGGGTCGAGGGCCGCAAGGCGGCCGACCGCGGCGACAGCTTCCCGTTCGGGACCATCTATCTGTCCGAATCCGGTGGCGAACCACGGATCCGGGCCCGCACGGACAAGATCGAGATCTATCGGAACGTACTGGAGAACAACTGGTCCGGGATCACCCTGTGGGAGAACGCCGACCGGTTCTGCAACAGCCCGGCCAACACCTCCTCCGGTGACTGCACCCTGCTGGTGAAGGACACCGACCGCTGCGCGGGGCGGGCGATCGCCACCGCACCGCTCTACGCCGACTGCCGGTGGAAGACCCAGCGGGTGGACATCCACGGCAACCGCTTCGTCCTGGACAAGTCCGTCGTCGACTGCACGGTGAAGTGCGACCGCATGGCGCTGCTGGCCAACTACGGCACCTATCCGGACTGGTCGCCGTACCAGGGCGAGCGGGTGGCCGAGGCCATCACCCGCAAGCAGCACAACCAGTGGCACGACAACGTCTACCTCGGACCGTGGAACTTCGTGGCCCACGACCCGAGCCGGATCCTCGACTCCGGACAGTGGCAGGGCACCCCGTACCAGCAGGACACGGGCAGCACCTTCCGCGCACAGGGCGGTGGTTGAGATGAGCACGGGCACCACCGGCCACCCGTCGAAGATCGTCGGAACGGCCTGGGGGCTGTTGATCCTCAATACGCTCGGCTCCGCCGGGGCGGAGACCATCATCCCCCTCCCCCGCTCCCTCATCCAGATGGCCACCATGGGCGCGCTGGCCGCCGCGTTCGCGCTGGCACTCGCGGTCAATCTCCGGCTGCGCATCCGGGCCAGCGCCTATGTGCTCCTGCTCACCCTGCTGCTGGTGCCGAGCCTGATCGCCAGCGCGAACATGGCATCCGGGTTCGGCGCGCTGTTCCGCTGCGGCCGGCTGGCCCTCTTCATCGCCACACTGTGGCTGCTCAGCCGCTGGTGGGACGGGAGCCTGACGTTCGTCCGGCACCACATCCGGATGTACTTCGTGGTCCTCGGGTCGGTGGCCGCGGGCGCGCTCATCTCACCGGGCGCCGCGATGCCGGAGCTCTACGGCGGGCGGCTGGTCGGCGCGCTGTGGCCACTCACCCCGCCGCAGATCGGACAGTACGCCGCGGTGATCATCGGGCTCACCGTACTGCTCGTCCTGGGCCGCCGGACCGACCGGACCAGCGCGGTGGTGGTCATCGTGCCGTCACTCGTCCTGCTCGCGCTGACCCACACCCGGACGGCCACGCTCGGACTGTTCATCGGGCTGACGCTGGCGATCGGCTCGCTCGTCCTGACCAGCGCGGCCGCCCGCCGGTTCTTCGTCTGGGCGGTGGTGTGCGCCGCCGTGGTCGCGGTGGGGTTCGCCTCCGCGCTGCGGGCGTGGTTCCTGCGCGGACAGAGCCAGGAGAACTTCACCAGCCTCACCGGCCGGGCCAAGGTCTGGGACGCCCTGCTGGCGGCCCCCCGGACGACCTCGGAGTATCTGTTCGGCATGGGCCTGGGCGACAAGTCGTTCGGCGGGCTGCCGATCGACAACAGCTGGCTGGCCGTCTACAACGAGCAGGGCATGACCGGTGTCGTCCTGGTGGCGGCGATCATCATCGTGCTGGGCGGGGTCGCGCTGCTGCGGCCGCCGTCACTGTCGAGGGCCTGCGCGATCTTCCTGATCAGCTACTGCGCGATCGCGTCGTACACCGAGGCCGGTCTGGGCGACGCCTCGCCGTATCTGCTGCATCTGGCCGTGGCCGCCTCGCTGCTCGCGGCACCCGCCGCGGCAACTCCCTCCTCGACGCCCGACGTTCCCCGGCCACGCGTCCCCAAGTGGGCTCGCAGATCGGAGGTGATCTGACATGCACGTCCTCGTGGTGCACAACCGGTACGGCTCGGCGCAGCCGAGCGGTGAGAACAAGGTCGTCGACCAGGAGGTGGCGCTGCTGCGCGGAGCCGGCCACCGGGTGGAGGTGTTCGAGCGGCGCAGCGACGACATCGGCGCCCGGTCCCTGCCGGGCAAGGTCGCGGTACCGCTGCTGGTGCCATGGAACCCGGCGGTCCGCGCGGAACTCGCCGCCCGGCTGCGCACCGAGCGGCCGGATGTGGTCCATGTGCACAACGTCTTCCCGCTGCTGTCGCCCGCGGTGCTGGCCGCCTGCGCCGACGCCGGTGTGCCCACCGTCGCCACCCTGCACAACTACACCCAGGTCTGTCCGCCCGGCACACTGCAGCGCGATGGCCGGCCGTGCACCGAGTGCGTCGGGCGGGCGCCGCTGCCCGCCGTCCGGCACGGCTGCTACCGGAGCTCCCGCCTCGCGACGGTGCCGCTCGCGGTCAGCCTGTCGGTCAACCGGCGGCGGTGGTGGTCCGGTGTGGACCGGTTCTTCTGCATCTCCGCGGCGCAGCGCGACGTCCTGGTGCGGTCCGGTATGCCGGCCGAGCGGCTGGCGGTGAAGCACAACTTCGTGCCGGACCCGGAGGACCGCCGCACGGGCGCCGGTGAGCATCTGCTCTATCTGGGCCGGCTCGCGGAGGCCAAGGGGGTGCGGCTGCTCATGGCCGCGTGGGACGAGATCGCGGCGGGCGGCGGTGTGGGGGTGCCGCTCGTGATCGCCGGGGCGGGGCCGCTGGAGCGGGAGGTGACCGCCTGGGCGGCGGGCCGGGACGATGTGCGCTACGCCGGCCTGTACGACACGGCGGAGACCCGGAAGGCCCTCGCCAGGTCGGTGGCCGTGGTGGCTCCCTCGACGTGGCTGGAGGCGTTCGGCCTGGTGGTCGTGGAGGCGATGGCGGCGGGGGTCCCGGCCGTCGCCGCCGGTCACGGCGCCTTCACCGAACTTGTCGAGGACGGGAGGACCGGGCTGCTGCACCGGCCGGGCGAGGCCGCCTCGCTCGCGTCCTGCATACGCCGGATCGCGGCCGATCAGGACCGCAACCGGGAGATGGGCCGGGCGGCCCGGAGCCGGTACGAGCAGGGCTTCAGCCCGGCCGTCGGGCTGGAACGCCTGGTGGAGGGGTACCGCACCGCGATCGCGGGGCGGTCCGGCGAGGCGGGGACAGCCCGCCGCCGGTAGGGGACGACACACACTGGCTCGCGGCGGGGACACCCGCGCGGGCGGGGGGATGGGGACACGTAGATGACACGATGCCGACTCTGCGGCTCGGAAGCGATGACCAGCGTCGTCGATCTGGGGGCGACGCCGCCGTGTGAGAGCTTTCTCGCCGCGGACCGACTCGACCAGCCGGAGCCCGCGTACCCGCTGCACCTGCGGGTCTGCACCGACTGCTGGCTGGCGCAGATCCCGCCGCTGATCACGCCGGAGGAGACGTTCAAGGAGTACGCGTACTTCTCCTCGTACTCGACCTCCTGGGTGGAGCACGCGCGCACGTTCGTGGCCGACGCCGTACAGCGGGTGGGCCTGGGCGACGACGCCTTCGTGGTCGAGGTCGCGAGCAACGACGGGTATCTGCTGAGGCATGTGGTGGACCGGGGGATCCGCTGTCTGGGCATCGAGCCGTCGGTGAACGTCGGCGCCGCGGCGCGGGACGCGGGTGTGCCCACGCTCACGGAGTTCCTGAGCCCCGACACCGGCTCGGCCGTACGCGCCGAGCACGGCCCGGCGGACCTGGTCGTGGCCAACAACGTGTACGCGCACATCCCCGACGTGGTCGGGTTCACCCAGGGGCTGCGCGCCCTGGTCGCCGACGACGGCTGGGTCTCCATCGAGGTGCAGCATCTGCTGACCCTGATCGAGGAGAACCAGTACGACACCATCTACCACGAGCACTTCCAGTACTACACGGTCGCGTCCGCGATCCGGGCGCTGGCCAGCGGCGGGCTCACGCTCGTGGACGTCGAGCTGTTGCCCACGCACGGCGGTTCCATCCGGCTGTGGGCCCGGCCGGCCGAGGTGGCCGGTGAGCCGACGCAGGCGGTGGCCGATGTGCTGGGCCGGGAGAAGGCCGCCGGGCTCCAGGAGCTGTCCGGGTACACCGAGTTCTCCGCCCGGGTGGCCACGGTGCGCCGGAACCTGCTGAAGTTCCTCATCACCGCGGCCGAGCGCGGCGAGACGGTCGTCGGCTACGGCGCCCCCGGCAAAGGCAACACCCTGCTCAACCACTGCGGTATCCGGCCCGATCTGCTCCGGTACACCGTCGACCGCAACCCCTACAAGCACGGCAGGTTCACCCCGGGCACCCGTATCCCGATCCTGCCGCCCGAGCGGATAGCCGCCGACCGGCCGGACTACGTCCTCGTCCTCCCGTGGAACCTGCGGGACGAGCTGGTCGAGCAGCTGTCCTTCGTGCACGAGTGGGGCGGCCGGCTGGTCTTCCCCATCCCGGAACTGAGCATTGTCGAGGTCGAGCGATGAAGGTCGTACTGTTCTGCGGCGGTTACGGGATGCGGATGCGCAGCGGTGCCGCGGACGATGTGCCCAAGCCGATGGCCATGGTCGGCCCGCGGCCGCTGATCTGGCATGTCATGCGCTACTACGCGCACTTCGGGCACACCGAGTTCATCCTGTGCCTGGGGTACGGGGCCCATCACATCAAGGACTTCTTCCTCCACTACGAGGAGACGACGTCCAACGACTTCGTGCTGCGCGGCGGCCGGACCGAGCTGCTGTCCACCGATATCTCGGACTGGACGATCACGTTCGCGCAGACCGGTATCGAGTCACCGATCGGCGAGCGGCTGCGCCGGGTGCGGCACCATCTGGACGGCGACGAGATGTTCCTCGCCAACTACGCCGATGTGCTCACCGACGCCCCGCTGCCGGAGATGATCGACCGGTTCGCCTGGCGCGACGCCGGGGCGTCGATGATGGTGGTGCCGCCGCAGTCCTCGTTCCACTGCGTGGAGCTGGGCGAGGACGGCCTGGTGGGGGGCATCACCGCGGTGAGCGAACTGCCGCTGTGGGAGAACGGCGGCTACTTCGTGCTCCGCCAGGAGGTCTTCGACCACATACCGGAGAACGGGGACCTGGTCGCCGACGGATGTGGCGGACTGGCCAAGCAGGGGCGGCTGGTGGCACATCAGCACCGCGGCTTCTGGAAGCCGACCGACACCGTGAAGGAACGGGCCGCGCTCGACCACGCCTACGCCCGGGGCGACCGCCCGTGGGCCGTGTGGGAGCGGGACACCGCCGGGGCGCGGGCGTGATCCGGCTCGGCGCCGGGCGCCCGGACCGGATCGTCGCGGTGGGCGCGCACTGCGACGACATCGCCATCGGCGCGGGCGGCACCCTGCTCGCGATGTGCCGCGCACGGCCGGGCATCCGCGTCGACGCGCTGGTGCTCTCCGGCGGTGGCACCGACCGGGAGCAGGAGGAGCGGGCAGCGCTCACCGCCTTCTGCCCGGGTGCCGACCTGCGGCTGACCGTCCTCAAGCTGCCGGACGGCCGGATCCCCGCGCACTGGGAGGAGGCCAAGGCCGCGGTCGAGGAACTGCGCGGGCGGACCGAACCGGATCTGATCCTCGCCCCGCGCACCGATGACGCCCACCAGGACCACCGCGGCCTGGCGCGGCTGCTGCCCACCGCGTTCCGCGACCACCTGGTGCTCGGCTACGAGATCGTCAAATGGGACGGCGATCTCGGCCGTCCGGTGGCCTACCAGCCGCTGTCACCTCGGACCGCGGAGGAGAAGGTGCGGCTGCTGCAGGAGCACTACCCCTCGCAGCGGCACCGGCCCTGGTACGACCGGGAAGCCTTCCTCGGTCTCGCACGGATCCGCGGTATCGAATGCCAGGAGCGCTACGCCGAGGCGTTCGCCGTCACCAAACTCACTCTCGACCTCGCTCTCGACCTGGGGGATTGAACCTTGCGCGTACTGCTCACCGGACACCAGGGCTATCTGGGCACCGTGATGGCCCCGGTCCTCATGGCCGCCGAACACGAGGTCGTCGGTCTCGACGCCGGACTGTTCGCCGACTGCGTCCTCGGCCCGTCACCCGCGGACCCCTCCGGGCACCGGGTGGACCTGCGTGATGTCACGGCCGACCACGTGGCCGGGGTGGACGCCGTGATCCATCTGGCCGCGCTCTCCAACGACCCGCTGGGATCGCTGGCGCCGGAGCTCACCTACGACATCAACCACCGGGCGTCCGTACGGCTGGCCCGGCTCGCCCGCGACGCCGGGGTGCGGCGCTTCCTGTACGCGTCGACCTGCTCGGTGTACGGCGCCGCCGGCGGGGACGACCTGGTGGCCGAGGACGCCCCGCTGCGCCCGGTGACGCCGTACGCGGAGTCCAAGGTGCGGGTGGAGGACGATCTGCACGCCCTGGCCGACGGTGACTTCACCCCGGTGTACATGCGCAACGCCACCGCCTTCGGCCACTCCCCCAGGCTGCGCGCCGACATCGTGCTGAACAACCTGGTGGGCCACGCGCTGCTGTCCGGCGAGGTGCTGGTGCTCTCCGACGGCACCCCCTGGCGCCCGCTGGTGCACGCCGCCGATATCGCCCGGGCCTTCACGGCCGCGCTGACCGCGCCGCGGGAAGCCGTGCACGACCGGGCGTTCAACATCGGCAGCGAGACCAACAACGTCACGGTCGCCGAGATCGCCGAACAGGTCGCCGAGGCGGTGTCCGGGGCGAAGGTGGTGATCACCGGGGAGACCGGTGCCGATCCGCGCTCGTACCGGGTGGACTTCTCCCGGTTCCGCGCCGCGATACCCGGGTTCGAATGCGAGTGGACGGTGAAACGGGGCGCACTCGAACTCGCCGACGCCTACCGGAAGTTCGGTCTGACCCGGGAGGACTTCGAGCAACGCTTCACCCGGCTGGCCGTGCTGCGCGCGGCGTCCGGGTCCGGCGCCGTCGACGACACCCTGCGGTGGCGCCGGTGACGGCGGTCGGCGAGGAGATGCACGCACTGGTGGAGCGGCTGTACCCGCTGTGCCGGAGCATCACCGGCGACGGGGTGCGCGCCACCCTGGAGATCGTCGGCGAGTATGTCCCGCTGCGGATGCACGAGGTGCCGACCGGGACCCAGGTGCTGGACTGGACGGTCCCGCAGGAGTGGAACATCCGGGACGCGTACATCGCCGACTCCACGGGCCACCGGGTCGTCGACTTCCGGGCGTCCAGTCTGCATGTGCTCGGCTACAGCGTGCCGGTGGCGCGGACCATGCCGCTCACCGAGCTGCGCGCCCATCTGCACACCCTTCCGGACCAGCCGTCGCTGGTGCCGTACCGCACCAGCTACTACACACCCCAGTGGGGGTTCTGTCTGGCCCAGGAGACCCTGGACGCGCTGCCGGACGGGGACTACGAGGTGCGGATCGACTCCACGCTCGCCGACGGCCACCTCACCTATGCCGAGCATGTGATCCCCGGTCAGGTCCCCGACGAGGTGATCGTCTCCTGCCATGTCTGCCACCCGTCGCTGGCCAACGACAACCTGGCCGGTATCGCGGTGGCCACGTTCCTGGCCCGTGCGCTGGCGCGGGAGACGCCGTACTACACCTACCGGTTCATCTACGCGCCCGGCACCATCGGGGCGATCACCTGGCTGGCCCGCAACGCCGAGCGGATCGAGCAGGTCAAGCACGGGCTGGTGCTGGCCTGCGCCGGCGATACGGGCCATCTGACGTACAAGCGGAGCAGACGCGGCGACGCGGAGATCGACCGGGTGCTGCAGTATGTGCTCGCCGCGTCCGAACGCCCGCACCGCGTGGACGAGTTCACCCCGTACGGCTACGACGAGCGGCAGTACTGCTCCCCCGGGTTCGACCTCGGTGTGGGGTCGCTCAGCCGGACCCCGTACGCCGGGTACCCCGAGTACCACACCTCGGCGGACAACCCGGACTTCGTCTCCCCGGAGGCGATGGCGGACACGCTCGCCGTCTGCCGCGAGGCGTTCGCGGTACTCGACCGCAACCGGCGGTACGTCAATCTCAGCCCGTACGGCGAACCGCAGTTGGGGCGGCGCGGGTTGTACGACTCCCTTGGTGGCCGCAGCGACGCGAAGCAGGCCCAGATGGCCATGCTCTGGGTGCTCAGCCTCTCCGACGGCGAGCACGGTCTGCTGGACGTGGCCGAGCGGTCCGGGCTGCCGTTCGACACCGTCGCCGCCGCGGCCGACGCCCTGCACGGCGCCGGTCTGATCAAGGCATGACGCGGATGACCACCGAGGAGGAGAGGGCGACGGCACCGGCGGGATCCACCCGGCGGGCCTTCGCCGGCCGTCTTTCCTGGGGCCTGGCCGACCAGGCGGCCTCCAGCATCAGCAACTTCGCGGTGGGGATCTACGTGGCCCGCTCGCTGGGGGTGACCGCGTTCGGCGTGTTCAGCCTCGCCTGGGTGACCTACGGCGTGGTGCTCAACGTCTCCCGGGGCCTGGCCACCGACCCGCTCGTGGTGCGCTTCAGCGGTGTGCCGGACACGGCCTGGCGCGGGGCGGTGGCCCGGTCGTCGGGCACCGCGCTCGGCGTCGGTGCCGCGATCGGCGCGGGGTGTCTGGTGGCCGGCCTCGCCCTCGGCGGCCAGGTCGGGCCCGCGTTCGCCTGTCTCGGCGTCATGCTGCCGGGACTGCTGCTCCAGGACGCCTGGCGGTACGCGTTCTTCGCCGCGGGCACGGGGAAGAAGGCGTTCGTCAACGACCTCGTGTGGGGCGTCGCGCTCGTCCCGGCCATGGTGGTGGCGGCCCGGGTGGGCAGCGTGGCCGCCTTCGTGCTCGCCTGGGGCGCGTCCGCCACGGTGGCCGCGGGGTACGGCTACGTCCAGTCCGGCATCCTGCCCCGCACGGCCCAGGCCCGCGTATGGCTCCGCGAGCAGCGCGACCTCGGCTACCGGTACCTCGTCGAGAACGTCAGCCTCAGCGGCGCGAGCCAGCTGCGTGCGTACGGGCTCGGCGCGATCGCCGGGGTCGGCGCGGTGGGTGCGGTCCGGGGTGCCGAGCTGCTGCTCGGCCCGTTCCTCGCCGTGCTGATGGGCCTCTCGCTGGTCACCGTCGCGGAGGCGGCACGGGTGCTGCGGCAGGCCCCGGACCGCCTGGGCAGATTCTGCTTCCTGCTGGGAGGCGGGCAGGCCGTCGCCGCGCTGCTCTGGGGCGGGGCGCTGCTGCTGATGCCGGACCGGCTCGGTGAGCTTGTGCTCGGCGACGTCTGGACGTCCGCCGCCCAGCTCATCGTGCCGGTCACCCTCGGTGTCGCGGGCGCCGGCCTCGGCACCGGCGCGGCGGCCGGGCTGCGCGCGCTCGCCGCGGCCCGGCGCAGTCTGCGCTGCCAGCTCTTCGCGTCCGCCTGCTACGTGGCGGGCGGGCTCGGCGGCGCGGCCCTGGCCGGCACGGTCGGCTCGGCCTGGGGCGTCGCCACCGCGACCCTCACCGGCTCCGCCGTGTGGTGGCTCCAGCTCCGCTCCGCCCTGCGCGGGCACCACCAGGACTCCATTCCCGAAGTGAGGACGCCATGACCGCCCGACCCAGGCTGAGCATCGGCCTGCCCGTGTACAACGGCGAGGAGTACCTCGCGGAGTCGCTCGACGCCCTCCTCGGGCAGACCTACGAGGACTTCGAGCTGGTCATCTCCGACAACGCCTCGACCGACGGGACCGAGGAGATCTGCCGCAAGTACGTCGCGCAGGACTCGCGTATCCGCTACCTGCGGCTGACCCGGAACATCGGCGCCGCGCCGAACCACAACTACGTCTTCACCCGGTGCCGCGGCGAGTTGTTCAAGTGGGCCTCGCACGACGACCTCTACGCCCGGGACCTGCTGCGCCGCTGTGTGGAGGCGCTGGACGAACGGCCGGAGATCGTCCTCGCCCACTCCGACCAGGCGGTCATCGACGGCGAAGGACAGGTCAAGGTCCCCTACGAGTACAAGCTCGCCACCGCCTCGCCCGACGCTCCGGAGCGTTTCCGCAGCTTCCTGTTCGAGCCCGGTGGCGACGACTTCTACGGGGTGATGCGTGCCGACATGCTGCGCCGGGTGCGGCCGCATGACAGCTACCACCACGCGGACCGCACGTTCGTCGCCCAGCTCGTCCTCCAGGGCCCCTTCCATCAGGTGCCGGAGCTGCTGTACTTCCGCCGCGACCACCCCACCCGCGCCGAGCGGGCGAACCCTTCCAAGCGTTCCCGGTGCGTCAATCTGGATCCGCGCCGGGCGGGCGCGCTGCATCCGACGCCCCGGCTGCTCGCCGAGTATGTCCTGGGCTTCGTCTCGGCGATCCGGCGGGCGCCGTTGTCCGCGGCCGACCGGCGCGCGTGCTACCGCCACCTGGGCGACTGGATGACGAGCCGGGTCCGGCCGGGCGCCGGTGAGCGGGTCGAGGACCGCGCCCCGGTCGATCCGGACCGGCTCACCGTCTCCGTCGACGACCTCGTCGCGGGACGTGAGGGGCGGCGACCATGAGACCCCCCGTACGCGTCGGGGTGTTCGGCCTGCTCGGCTCCGGCAACCTCGGCAACGACGGATCGCTGGAAGCCGTGCTCGGGTATCTGCGCGCCGAGCACCCGGACGCGATCGTGGACGCGCTGTGCGGCGGACCCGAGGTCGTCACGGCCCGGTACGGGATCCCCGCGACCCGGCTGCACTGGTACCGCGGGGAGTACCGGACCGCGTCCCGTGCGGGCTCGATCGCGGGGAAGGGACTGGGCAAGCTGGTCGACGCGGTCCGCACCGCGGCCTGGGTGCGCAGGCACGACGTCGTGATCGTGCCGGGCATGGGCGTCCTGGAGGCCACGCTGCCGCTGCGGCCGTGGGGCTTCCCGTACGCGCTGTTCCTGCTCTGCGCGTCCGGCCGGCTGTTCGGCACCAAGGTCGCGCTGGTCGGCGTCGGCGCCGCCGCGATCCGCGACCGGGCGACCCGGGCCCTGGTGCGCCGGTCCGCGCGGCTGGCCGCGTACCGGTCGTACCGGGACACCCTGTCCCGTGACGCGATGCGGGAGATGGGCGTGGACACCGCGCGCGACGAGGTCCACCCGGACCTCGCGTTCGCCCTGCCGACGTCACCGGCGGGGGCGCCCTCGGGCCCGCCGGGCCTGGTCTGTGTCGGTGTCATGGACTTCCACGGTGGCAACGACGACCGCGCCCGTGCCGAGGAGATCCACCGCCGCTATCTCGACGGCACGATCCGCTTCGTCCGCGCGCTGGCCGAGGAGGGAAGGCCGGTCCGGCTGCTCACCGGTGACGCATGCGATGCCACGGTCGTCGCCGCCATCCTCGACGCGGTGGACTCGCCGCTGGTCACCGCTGCCGAGGCGGCCTCGCTGGCCGACCTGATGACGGAGATGGCCGCTGCGGACACCGTGGTGGCGACCCGGTACCACAACCTGATCTGTGCGCTGAAGACCGGCACACCCACGCTCGCCCTCACCTACGCGGCGAAGAGCGACTCGCTCATGGCCCGGATGGGGCTGGACACCTACTGCCACCCGGCCCGCGAGGTCGACGCCGACCGGCTGCTGGAGCAATTCCGGGCGCTGGAGAAGCGATCGGCCGAGCTGCGGCGGACCCTCAGCGAGCGGAACGCGGCCGTCACCCGCCAACTCGAGCACCACTTCACCGCCTTGACCAAGGCACTCTTCCCGAAGGCCGCCCAAGCACACGCACACGCACACGCCCGGCAGGAGACATCATGAAAGCGACCGCGATCCCGGAGATCTCCGGCGCGTACCTCTTCGAACCGACCCCGTACGCCGACGAACGCGGCTTCTTCTGCCGCACCTTCGACGCCGACGTGGTCCGCTCGGTGGGCCTGGACCCGGACGCCTTCGTCCAGGACAGCGTGTCGCGCTCGGTCCGGGGCGTACTGCGCGGTCTGCATCTGCGCTCCGGCGCGGGTGAGGCCAAGCTGGTGCGCTGCTCGTACGGACAGATCTTCGACGTCGTCATCGATCTGCGGCCGGACTCACCGACGTACCGCAACGTCGCGACCTTCGAGCTGTCCGGTGAGACGCAGAAGACCCTGTACATCCCGGCGGGCTGCGCACACGGCTTCCAGGCGCTGACCGACACCGCCGACACCTCGTACCGGATCGACCGCCCGCACGATCCGGCCGAGGATGTGACGATCGCCTTCGACGACCCGGAACTCGCCATCGCGTGGCCGCTGCCGGCCGTCTCGATGTCGCGGCGGGACCGGGAGGCTCCGCGCCTCGCCGAGGCCCTGAAGCAGAAAGAGAGCTGACGTGAGCGTGGACACCGAAGAGTTCGGGCTGCCCCGGTCGAAGGCGGCCAACGAGCGGCTGCACGCCCTGATCCCCGGGGGCGCGCACACCTACGCCAAGGGCGACGACCAGTACCCGGAGAACCTCGCCCCCGTCATCAGCCACGGCCGCGGCGCTCATGTGTGGGACATCGACGGCAACCGCTATATCGAGTACGGCTCCGGCCTGCGGTCGGTCAGCCTCGGCCACGCCCACCCACGCGTGACCGAGGCGGTGCGGCGGGAACTCGACCGCGGCAGCAACTTCGTCCGGCCGTCCATCATGGAGGTCGAGGCCGCGGAACGTTTCCTGGCCACGGTGCCGACCGCCGAGATGGTGAAGTTCGCGAAGAACGGCTCCGACGCCACCACCGCCGCGGTGCGCCTCGCCCGCGCCGCCACCGGGCGCCCGCGGGTGGCCCTCTGCGCCGACCATCCGTTCTTCTCCGTCGACGACTGGTTCATCGGCACCACGCCGATGTCCGCGGGCATTCCGGCGGCGACCGGCGAACTCACCGTGACGTTCCCCTACGGGGACCTGACCGCCACGGAGGAACTGCTCACCCGGTACGCCGGGGAGATCGCCTGCCTGATCCTCGAACCCGCCACCCACACCGAGCCGCCGCCCGGGTATCTCGCGGGCCTGCGTGAGCTGGCCGACCGGCACGGGTGCGTACTGATCTTCGATGAGATGATCACCGGCTTCCGCTGGTCCGAGGCGGGCGCGCAGGGCCTGTACGGCGCCGTCCCCGACCTCTCCACGTTCGGCAAGGCGCTGGGCAACGGATTCGCCGTCTCCGCGCTGGCCGGACGGCGCGATCTGATGGAGCGGGGCGGGCTGCGCCACTCCGGCGAGCGGGTGTTCCTGCTGTCCACCACGCACGGCGCGGAAACGCACTCGCTGGCCGCCGCGATGGCCGTGCAGACCACGTATGCCGAGGAGGGCATCACCGCGCGGCTGCACACCCTCGGCGAACGGCTGGCGGCCGGTGTGCGCGACGCCGCGGCCAGTATGGGCGTCGGCGACCACATCGTCGTCCGGGGCCGGGCCAGCAACCTGGTCTTCGCCACCCTCGACGAGAACCGGCAGCCGTCACAGCACTACCGCACCCTGTTCCTGCGACAACTCCTCGCGGGCGGGGTGCTGGCCCCGTCGTTCGTGGTGAGCAGCGCGCTCGACGACGCCGACATCGACCACACCGTCGATGTGGTGGCCCAAGCGTGTGCGGTGTACCGGAAGGCGCTGGACGCCGCCGACCCCACGCCGTGGCTGGGCGGACGGCCGGTGAGGCCGGTCTTCCGCCGACTGGCCTGAGGCGATGTCAGCGGCCCTCCCACCGAACGTCGTCGGCGACCCGGTCGACCACCCACGCGGTGGCCGGTACCACCGCCAGCGCGGTGCACCAGCCGCCGAGGACGTCGGTCGGGTAGTGCGCCCCCAGGGCGACCTGCGCCCATCCCATCGCGGCACCGGCCACCAGCGCGACGGCGAGCACCAGTGATGTGCCGGCCACCCTGCCGAGGCCGAACCGGCCGGTGGCGAGCAGCGCCACCGCGAGGGCGAGCGCGGTGAGGAAGGCGGTGTGCCCGCTCGGGTAGGACAGGTTGTCGTCGCCGTGGATGGTGCGCCCCATCAGATGCTTGAGCAGTGTGGTCGCCCCCACGGCCATCCCGACGGCGCCGACGATGAACACCGCCGCGCGAGGACGCCGCAGCAGCAGACAGCCCGCCACGGCGGCCGGCACCAGCATCGCCGCCCCGGCGGGCTCCCCCCAGAAGTCCATCGCCAGCGCGACGTTCCGCCACGGCCCGCGCACACTGTCCGCCGTCGGCTCGACGATCCACCGGTCCACCGTGCCGGGCTCGCTCTGCCCGGCGAACAGCACCCCGAGCACGACGACCACCAGCGCGGCCAGAGCCGCGATCATCCCGAGCCACGCACGCGGCGCCGGGGCCAGGCCGGCGGACCCCGACGGCCTGCCGCCCCCGGTCGGCTGTCGGTGTTCCGGATGAGGGTGCGGCTTCTCAGCCGACCGGTGGGCAGCCATACATCAGCGCCTTCCTGTTCCCCTGCTCCAGGCCCTCTTGAAGACCACGCACGACTGGACGTATATGTCGGGGCTTGTCGTGCCTCAAGTCTCCCATGATGACGGGATGTTGGCCGGTCGTTGCCGGGGCTGCCCGTCCGATCCGGGGAACGAGTGGAAGATGCCCTGCGGGTCGTGTACGGCCCGCAGGGCTTGCAGCCTCTCCCAGTTCGCCGACGCGAAGGAGCGGACACTGCGCGACGGGTCGCGATCGAGATCGGCCTCACCCACGTAGTGGCCGTGGGCGAGGGGTCCGAGGGTGGTGGTGAGGGCGCTCAGCCACTCTCGGTTCCGCTGGTCGGCGGTCTCGTCGGCCCAGATCGCATACGGCAGGACCAGAGTCTTCCCGGCCATCGAGAAGGCGGCGTCGGGCAGGCGACCGCCGTGGAGGGACGGTGGCGAGGGGCAGACGAGGATGACCGACTCATCGGATGGCGCGTCGGCTGCCGCCCGGGCGATGTGGTGGAGGAGATCCCCTACGGGTGCGTCGGACCACAGCGCGTCTCCGCTGTAGCGTCGGCCGTCCGGCAGGAGTGGCGGACTCGCGTCGAGCAGTCCGGGCAGTGTGGTCGTCGCGCTGGGGGCCCTGG
Source organism: Streptomyces cucumeris (assembly GCF_024295805.1). Lineage (GTDB taxonomy): Bacteria > Actinomycetota > Actinomycetes > Streptomycetales > Streptomycetaceae > Streptomyces > Streptomyces cucumeris. Next base: position 31,730 of record NZ_JANCLX010000030.1, on the reverse strand, counting down.
CCGCCCCGGTCTCGGCCATGAGCTGATGGAAGACCTGGTGGAGTGAGCCGTCGGCCTCGCCGGCCGAGTCGCCGAACGCGATGGCGCCGACCTCGAGGCTGCCGGTCCCGCCGAGGGAGCCGGTGGCCGGGGCGTTCGCGCGTATCAGCACCCGTAGCTCCACCGAGTCCGGGAGGACCGGTGCGACCCGGTCGAGCCAGGCACCCACAGCCGGGGCCGCTGTCAGTGGATGGACCGTGGAACTGGTCCGGATGGCCGGTGGTGCGGGATACAGCCGCACCGTGAACCGGGTCGCGACACCGAAGAAGCCGGTTCCCGCCCCCCGGGCCGCCCAGAACAGATCGGCGTTGTGGTGGGCATCAGCAGTGACCACCTCACCTGCAGAGGTGACGAGTTCCAGTGATTCCAGACTGGAACAGGCGGGGCCCCAGGTGCCGAGATTCCATCCCAGCCCGCCCGCGAGCAGATACCCGCCGAGGGCCACAGTGGCGCAGTGCCCCACGGGAAAGGCCAGCCCGTGCTCGGCCAGCGCCGTGGCGAGGTCCAGCGCCGTGACGCCGGGCTCCAGGGTGGCCGTGCGCTGTCGCGGGTCGATCGAGACCTCACGCATCCGGGAGAGGTCGATGAGCAGCCCGCCCTCCCGCAAGGCCGAGCCCCACAGACTGTGGCCACCTGCCCGGACCGCGACCTTCATTCCCCGGCCGCGGGCGTAGTCCATCGCCGCGCTGACATCCTGCTCCGATGCGGCCTGCACGATGAGGTCCGGGCCACGGTCGGGCTTTCGGGCGTTCCACACCGCGTCGCGCCGAGCGGTCTCGTAGCCGGCTTCGCCGCACCACAGTTCCCGGCCGCGGCTGTCCGGGGGAAGGAGTGTGCTGCTCATAGCGCGCGGGATCTCCTCAGCATGTCAGCATGCGCGTGGGTGTTCTTGCGTCACCGTTCCTGCCTGGTCCGGACATCAGCAGACGGGAACGGTCTCCAGTCCGGCGAAGACAGCCCGTCCCTCTTCCCGCAGGACATCGCCGATGATCTCGATCCCCGCTTCGGCGAGTGCGGTCAGATGCTCCGGGGCGTTGGCCAATTGGCGGATGCCGCAGGCTTGGGCGTCGGCCACCCGTGCCGCATACACGATCCGGGATACACCGGCCCAGAAGCACGCGGCCAGACACATCGGGCACGGTTCACAGGAGGTGAAGACCGTCGCGCCGGCCAGGTCGATCCGGTCGAGCGCCCGGCAGGCTTCCCGGAGCGCGTTGACTTCGGCGTGCCGTGTGACGTCCTGATCGGCGAACACCGTGTTGTGTGCGGCGGAGATGACCTGCCCCGCCACGACGACGCAGGCCCCGAAAGGCAACTGGTCGGCCCGGATGGCGCTGTGTGCCTGATCGAGCGCGATGCGCATGAGGCTGGTGTCCTCATCGGAATACGACATCTCAACTCCGCTCATATCGCGCGCCGGCCGGAGCGACCAGGTGCAGGAATTCCGAGCGTGCGGGGCCGGTCTCCAGCAGCCCGCGGAAGGAGGAGGTGTAGGTCGACGAGCACTGCTTCTCCACACCCCGCATCATCATGCACATATGGGATGCGACCACGACGACTCCGACACCGGCCGGGGCGAGGGCCACGTCGAGCGCGTCCGCGATCTGTTCGGTGAGGCGCTCCTGGACCTGGAGGCGATGGGCGAACATGTCGACCAGCCGCGGGAGTTTGGAGAGCCCGACAACCCTTCCGGTGGGGAGGTAGGCGATGTGTGCGCGGCCGAAGAACGGCAGCATGTGGTGCTCGCACTGCGAGTAGAACTCGATGTCGCGGACGACCACCAGATTGTGGGTGTCCTCCTCGAATATCGCGTCCCCGATGACGTCGGAGACCTTGACGCCGTACCCCTCCGTGAGGAACTGCATCGCCTTGCGCACCCGCTCAGGAGTCTTTCTCAGACCCTCCCGTTCCACATCCTCACCGATCAAGCCGATCAGCTCACGCACGAGCGTCTCGATCTGCCGGTTCCCGTCGTCGATACCGTTCGACAGCCCGCTCTCCGCACCCAGTTGCACCACTGGGTCGTTGGCGACTGATGTCATCGTGCCCTCCTCGGATGGAATGCGAAGTCCATGCCGCGTCCTACGCGTCCTACGGAACGGGTCGGTAGGACGCGGCATTGACGTGTGTTTCGGACACCTTGACCTGGGTGATCGACGCACCGCTGGCATGGGAGATCGATTCCAGGGTTGCCCGGGCCACGCGGAACACCAGCTCGGCAACGTTCTCCACGGTGGGAGCTGTCAGATCCGCCGCCAGCTTCTCGGCATCGGTGGGATCGTCCTGCGCTCCGAACCGGAAGATCTTGCACTTCTCCTCGCCGAGTGCGCCGACGAGGGGGTCAGCGGCACCCAGCATGGTGCCGTGGTCGAGCCATGTGTCGATCCACGTCCTGATCCCGGCTTTGAAGTCGCCGAACTCGGCCACGGTGCCGCGGTCGGTCCGCGGTGCGGACACCGTGACCTCACACCACCAGGAATGACCGTGGAGGTTCGTGCACTTACCGCCGAGATGGGGCAGTCGATGAGCTGTCTCGAAGTTGTGGCGAACGGTTACCGAGTGCGTCATGCGCACCTCCGTACGGTGTCAGTCGGCCGGAGAGGCCGCGATGTGGTGGGGGTGCGCACGTGCATCGGGACCGACGCCGACGGGAGCCCACCTGTACTCGACCCGTCGCGCAGGCACCGCGACTCAGTCGGCGACGCTCCAGGTGACCCTGGCTCCGCCCTCGTCGACCACCGCCACAGCGGTCTCCAGCACGGGCAGTCCCTTGCCGATCAGGTAGTCGCCGAGCTCCCGCGCCACGGCCTCGCATGACGCCGAGCCCAACTCCCGCTCCCCGGCGCCCCACCACTGCCGCAACTCCTCCGCCAGATCCATGAACTCGATATCGCGGTCGTCATGACGGACCAGGACGTCCGCGCGCACACGGAAGACATGCCGATGCCGGCTGGCGAGATGAGAGCGCGCGGGCGGTGCGGCCGGGTAGCGGTGGTAGCCGGGCAGACGTTCCTCCACCCACACCGACGACCTCACGGCGCGACCCGGCAGTGCATCGGTCATCGCGAATTCCCCAATCAGCCGTGCGACATGTGTCGCAGGAGGGTCGATTCCTCGCCATCAAGCTGCGAGCCGAACTGGATGATGGTGACTGATTCCCATCGGTTCAGCCTTCGCCTCGGTGACCCGGAGCGGCTCATCAGGTACACACGACCGCGTCCCGCCGGGTGACGACGTCCCGCGTCCACCGCGATCCGCGGCAACGTCGCCGCCGTGACCTGCGGTGTCGCGGGATTCCGCATCGCCGTGCCACCTGGCGGGCCCGCCACCGCGGACACTCCGGACAGCGTGTCCCGGGACGTTGCCGACACATGTGAGGGGTGCTTGAACAGTGGGGTTCTTTCTAGGATTTACCGCCGCCTCAGGGGCGGAAGGTGCGGCGGTAGGCATCGGGCGGGACGCCGACGCTGCGGTGGAAGTGGCGGCGCAGGGTGGTGGCGGTGCCCATGCCCGTGGCGGCGGCAATGGTGTCCACGGTGGCGTTGGTGGTCTCCAGTAGCTCCTGGGCGTGGCGGATGCGCTGGGCGTGGAGCCATTGCAGTGGTGTGGTGCCGGTGAGGTGCTTGAAGTGGCGGCCGAGGTGGCGGGAGCTCATACGGGCCTGGCGGGCCAGATCCTCCACGGTGAGCGGTTGGTCCAGCCGCTCCAGCGCCCAGGGGAAGAGCCCGTCCAGCGGATGGTTGCTGCCCGGGGCGGGGAGGGGGGTGGCGATGAACTGGGCCTGGCCGCCGTCGCGATGGGGTGGGATGACCAGACGTCGGGCGATCTTGTTGGCGTCGGCCGAGCCGTGGTCGAGGCGGACCAGGTGCAGGCACAGGTCCATGGCGGCGGCCTTGCCCGCGGAGGTGAGGACGTCGCCGTTGTCGACGTAGAGGACGTCCGGATCGACGGTGGCCGCCGGGTGGCGCCGGGCCAGCTCATCGGTGTGGGCCCAGTGCGTGGTGGCGCGCCTGCCGTCGAGCAGTCCCGCCGCGCCGAGGACGAAGGCACCCGTGCACAGCGAGGCCACCCGGGCACCGGCCTCATGGGCGGCACGTACCGCCTCGACCAGCTCGGCGGGCGGTTCGCGGTCGGTGTCGGCCCAGCCGGGGACGATCACCGTGTCCGCCTGTGCGAGGTGGTCGAATCCGTGGTCGGGTTCGAGACGGAAACGGCCGACGTGTACCGGACCGCTTCCGCAGAGGGTGAAGTCGTACCAGGGATCCACGATGTGGGTCAGGTCGGATCCGAAGATCTCGACGGCCACGGACAGTTCGTAGTGGAGCATGCCGTCGGTGACGGCGAGGGCGACAGCAGCCATGTCCGAAACTGTACGCGGCATGTCGTTTCCGACACTCGTGAGGGGTGCCGCCGCACGGACAGGATGTGGGTGTCAGACCGCGGCGGCTCGACATCGCGGCGGGCGTTCGAGTGCACAGGAGAGTGTCATGGGGTCAGGTCAGCTGGTGGCGGTGTTCGGCGCGTACGGTCACACCGGGCGGTTCGTGGTCGCGGAGCTTGCCGCGCGTGGGTTCGTGCCGGTGCTGTCCGGGCGCAACGCGCAGCCGTTGGAGGAACTGGCCCGCGAGCACCGGCTGGAGGCCCGGGTGGCATCGGTCGAGGACCCGGCTTCGCTGGACCGGGCCCTGGCGGGCACGGCGGCGGTCATCAACTGCGCCGGCCCCTTCGCCTCGACCACCGGCCCCGTCATCGAGGCCGCGCTCCGCACGGGCATCCCCTACCTGGACGTGGCCGCCGAGCTCGAGGCCAACCTCGACACCTTCGCCCACTACCGCGAGCGGGCCCGGGAGGCGGGCGCGGTGATCGTCCCGGCCATGGCCTTCTTCGGCGGCCTCGGCGACCTGCTGGCCACCGCGGCGATGGGCGACTGGACCGAGGCCGACGAGGCCCACATCGTCTACGGGCTCAGCAGCTGGCACCCCACCACCGGCACCCGGCTGTCGGGCGCGGTCTCCCGCGAGCGGCGCGGCGACCACCGCCTGCGCTACAGCGGCGGACAGTGGGAGCGCCGCACCGACGCCGCGCCCACCCTGGAGTGGGCCTTCCCGGAACCGATGGGCCCCCGGCAGGTGATCGGGGAGTTCACGATGGCGGACGTCGTCACCGTTCCCCAGCATCTGTCCATCCCCGAGGTGACCACCTACATGAGCGCCGAGGCGGTCCGCGACATCGCGGATTCCCACACACCGGCCCCGACCGCCGCCGACGAGAGCGGGCGCTCCGACCAGACCTTCCTCGTCGACGTGGTCGTGCGCTCCGGCGGAGCCGAACGCCGGGCCACGGCCGCCGGCCAGGACATCTACGCCGTCACCGCACCCCTCGTCGCCGAGGCCCTCGAGCGCGTCCTGACCGGCCGCACCAAGGCCGTCGGCGTCGTCACCGCCGGCGAGGTCTTCGATGCCCCCGACTTCCTCCGGGCGCTCGCCCCGCATTTCGCGCTCGACCTGCACCCGCAGCAGCAGAACGCCTGATCCCGCCCGCGAGTGCGCCCGGTCTCAACGGGCGAACTTCTCCATGGCCGCCTGGGTGACCGGGGTGAAGAAGTTGACGAGGTTGCCGTCAGGGTCACGGAACAGCAGCGACCGGTTGCCCCAGGGCATCGTGGTCGGCTCGTTGACGAAGTCGGACACGAAGCCGGTCAGGTTCTCGTACACGCGGTCCACGTCATCGACCAGGAACTCGATGATCACGCTGTGGTTGTCGGCCGGGCGGGAAGAGCCCGGCGCGAACAGCGGGACGGTACGTGTGCTCGCGATGGCGAGGGTGGCGCCGGGCGTCTTGAGTTCGGCGAAGTCCTCGGTGGCCCAGGCCGCCGAGACCCCGGTGGCCTTCTCGTAGAACGAGACGAGGCGTGCGACATCACCGGTGATGACCCGGATCGAGACGAAGTCCATGATGCTCTCCCTGGATGCGTGAGATGCGTTGAGCCGTTGCACCTCGGACGCTAGAACACATACTGGACAGATTCCGTCCAGTATTCGCGCTAGCCTCGGAACATGTCCCGACCCACCGGCCGCGTGCTCACGCTCCTGGAACTGCTGCAGTCGGGCGGCACCCGGACGATGGCCGAACTCGCCGACCGGCTCGGCGTGGACGGACGCACCGTGCGGCGATACGTGGACCAGCTGATCGACCTCGACGTACCCGTCGAGGCGGTGCGCGGCCGCTACGGCGGCTACCGCCTCGCCCCCGGCTACCGCGTACCTCCGCTCATGCTCAGCGACGACGAGGCGCTCGCCGTACTGCTCGGACTGGTCGCCGGCCGCCGAACGGGGTTGATGACGACGACAGCCACCGCGAGCGAAACGGCGGCGGCCAAGATCCGGCGGGTACTGCCCGAGCGCCTCGCCCGCCGGCTCGCCACGGTCCTGGAATCCCTCGCCTTCACGGAACCGTCCGGCGAGTTCGCCACCCCCGACGCCGGGGTCCTGCTCACCGTCGCCGATGCGGTGCGTCACCGCCGACCGGTCTCGATCAGGTACACCGACCGCGACGGCCGCCGCAGCGACCGCACCCTGCACCCGTACGGACTCGTGGCCCATTCGGGCCGGTGGTACGTCACCGGTACGGATCCCGGGATCGGGGAGGACGAGGACCGTACCTTCCGGCTCGACCGCATCACGGACGCCAGAACCCTTCCCGGGTCGTTCGAGGCACCCGCCGGAGTGGACCCGGCTCAGCGTGTCCTGTCCGGGTTCGCCACCGCGGCGTACCGGCACGAGGTGACCTTGCGGATCCACGGAACGGTCGAGCAGATCCGCACCCGCTTTCCGGCTGGCGTCGCGAGCGTGGAGGACCCCGCCTCTGCACCCGGCACGGCCCCTGCGACCGAGCGCTGGCGGCACGTGGAACTACGGGCGGAGCGACTCGACTGGCTGCCCCCGCTCCTCGCCGCCCTCGACCGGCCGTTCATCATCGAGCGCCCCGACGAACTGCGCGACCTCGTCATCGCACTCGCCGACCGCCTCGCGACCCGCGCCCGTGCGCACGGCGACCAGGAGGAAGGCCCCGTCCCCTGAGATGCCACCGCCCGTGGCATCGGGCACTCAGGGCTTCCGGTGCACGGAAACGGCGTACTTCCCGTCGGCGTAAGGATCACGGGACCACGTCGCGTACCTGGCCTCCAGGGTGAGCCCCGCCGCGCGGCAGTGCGCGTCGTGGTCGTCCAGCGTGTAACCGCGGTCCAGGGCGAAACCCGCGACGAGACGGCCGCCCGGACGCACATGGGCCGCCGCCCCGGCCACCAGGGCCGGTTCCGTTCCCGGCGGGGTGAACAGGGGGACATTGCCCGCCAGCACGACGACATCGAACGACAACGCCAGGTCGAGGTGGACAAGGTCCTCCTGATACCAGCGGATCTCCGGCGCCAGCCGCCGGGCGGTGGCGAGCATCGACCCATCGGTGTCCACGCCCACCACCTCGATCCCGTGACGCACCAGCTCAATGGCCACCCGTCCGGTGCCGCACCCCGCGTCGAGGACCGTGCTGGGCCCGAAGGAGCGGACCAGCGCGGCTTCACCGTGAATGTCCCCACCCTCGGCGGCGATGCGGTCGAACCGCGACTGGTACTCGTCACCGTTCCACGTCATGCGGCCAGAGTGTCATACGCATGGACGCGCGCGAGGACCCGGCGTCGCACGCCACTTGCCGCTCCAGGCCCGCCCGAGGAAGCAACGGCCCAGCACCTCGCTTTGGACACACCCATGTTGGTGTGCCGGGGCTCTCCCTCGGTACGCACTTTCCCCCTATCCGCCAGAAAGGAAGCCCGCGTCGAACCAGACCCGCCTCTCCGCAAGTCGCACAGGGGTCCCGTGAGTTGCTCTCGATAAGCTGTTCGGGTTGTGGTTCGGCTCTGGGGGAGAAGCAGCAGTGGCAGACGTACACGTCAAATCAGACCAGTTAGTGGGCATTTCCGGCGGTTTCAACAAGCACATGAACTTCCTCGTGGAGGTCGTCAACGCCTTGGTAGTGGCGTTGGGGGCTTCCAAAGGCATGGCCGGCGATGACGAGGGGGGACGCAACTTCGCGAAGTTGTACCAGGGTGCCGCACGTGAAGCAGTGTTTCAGATGGCTTTCTCCACGTACACCATGGGCAACCTCTCCGCCAACGTGATGCAAATGGCCTTCGACTTCCTGCGGACGGACAGCAAGGTCGCAGCATCGATGCTGAACAAGTTCTCGCCGGACGAAGCCATCAATATGCTCAGAAGTCCAGCTCCGAGTCAGTGCGACCCGACCGGCAGTGAGGATGACCTCCCGGAAGTCGTCGACAAAGAGACCTGGTGGGACGACTTCACCACGACAGGGCCGCGCGGAAACCCGAGCAGGGCCAAGGAGGCAGGGAAAGCTTGGCGTAAAGCTGGGGAACTACTGGATGAGACGCGAATCAGCGCGCAGACAGGCCAGCAGATACTGGTCAAGGACTGGGCCGGACAAGCAGTCACGGGATTTGTCAGCTACTTCGACATCTTCATAGGCAGGGGTGACCGCCCCTCAAAAACAACTCAGAACGAGGCACTGTTGGCGAATATCGCCACGGCTTGCCATGAGATTGCGGACTCCTGCGACGCCTACGCCGGGCACGTGGAGGACGCCAAGAACGATAAGCTGTGGTCTCCCCCCGATTCCGTGTATGACAACGACAACGACCATGGCCTCAACGAGGCAGTCTGCGCCGACACGAAGATCAACGGGTTGGGACGGATTCCAGGAATTCTCGACGGATCGGGCCGCCGGGCGAAGCTGCCCGAACCTTCAGCTCCCTGGGACCCGGGCCTCCCGTCCATCTTCCCGGCGCCTCCCTTGCGTGTGCCGATGCCCGCGATCCCGGTGGCAGCGAAGGCTCCGGGCGGAACCCCGGGCCCAAGCAGCGTCTTGCTAGCGTTCTACGAGCGACCTGACCATCTGAAGCCAAAACCGCCACGCCCCGGCGTGAACCCCAAGGGCCCGATCCCCCCGGAGCCCGGCGCGAAGAGATTGAGCCCAGCGGAGCAGGCCCGTTTCCGTAAGTGGATGTCCGGCCTCCATCAACACGACTTCGCTAACAATCGAACCGAGAAGGACCCAGCCAACCGCTATCAGGCCGATACCGCGGGCTATCCTGAGTACGATCTTCCCTTGCCACCTGACGGAGGCAAGAAGAACGTCCAGCAAGCGGATGGACTGCGAGCAGAAGACGGATACGCTCTCGACGCCAAGTATGTCAAGAAGCCGAATTCATGCGAATCGCCACGCACACTGGAAAAGCTCCAACTCCCCGACGACGTTAAGAAGCCATGGGAAATCAGCAACCATGGGGGTGATAACCGTGAGATCAGGGACTACGGTCGCGCGATCAATGCTGATGGAAGCAAGGTCAAAGGCCTCGAAGTCATCACGAACGGCCCGGAAACCATGGCGTATTGGCAGTACCTGATGGCAAAACAGGGCGTGCCGGGAAGCGTTCGGTACCACCCCGGTTAGAACGACCGAAGAGAGAGCGATCAATGACTCCCGATGAAGCCGCACTCGTCATCACGAACTACTACTTCGCCCCAGCTGAAGGTGAGCAGTGGCAGGTTACTCCTGAACGATTCGCCCAGGAAGCCGAGGATCGGTGGCCCAATTGCACAACCAACACTGCTGCGAGCGAAGTCAGCACTGGCCTGGAAGTTGAGTTTGCGATGACCTTCAGCAACGAGGCCGAACGGCATGGGGCTTACAACCCAAGCCACGGGCTAAGTCTCTACGGTCACACAGCTTTGGACGCAGCCGAGTTCATGTCCTGGTTTGTCACCATGCTCGAGCCCGACTTGCGTGTCCTGTTCAACAACGCGGAGTCCATCGAGGACGGCGACTACGACGACCACGTTCTGCCGCGTTCGATGGGCGTGCGGCCCATGGCCGAGGCATTGGCCACGCATCTGGCCGGAGCGCTCCTCGAGGAGTGAAGCCGTCGGCGGCAGCCTGGGGGGACCTGGATTCGCGGCGGGCCAACCGACAGAACGGGACGCACGATGAAAGATCGCCTACCGTGACTGGTTGTCCGAGCCTCCGCGCTACCGGCAAAGACACAGCCCACCTCTGAGGAGCACGTTGTTCGACCTCATCGTCATCATCCGGGTCTCCGAGGGCGCAAGCATCGATCCTGTTGCCGACGCCCTGTCCCGGATGCGTCCCTTGTGCCTGGCAGAAGACGGCTGCGTCAGCTGGGAGGCGTACCAGTCACACCAGGACCCCCACCGCTTCGTCCTGGTCGAGCACTGGGCCAGCCGCGCCGACTGGGAGGCACACGACGCCGGTGACGCCATCCAGAAGATCTACATCCCGGAGATCATGCCGCACATCGAGCGCGAAGTGCATCCGAGCATGCGCGTGCATCGCCCGCACGAAGCGGTGACCGAGTGAATCCGTCACGGGTGTCCGACCGGCTCGGCGGACACCCGTGACCGGGAGCGCCCAGCCGCGAGTCCGGGTGCGCGACGACGGGCTCGGATCTCCCGGAGAACGCCCGTGGGTCAGTCGGTGACATCGACTCCGTAGCCGCGGGCGAGGTCGGCCAGACCATGGTCGTAGCCTTGGCCGACGGCGCGCAGCCGCCAGCTCTCTCCTCGGCGGTAGAGCTCAGCGAGGATCATGGTGCGCTCTGTGGTGGCGGCGTCGAGGGTGGCTCGGGCGGTCGGAGCCGCGCCGATCCCGCAGCTGGCGGTGATCTCGATGGCCCCGACGTCTGAGAAGGTCGCGGTGCCATCGATCGCGGCGGCGATGACGACCCGGTGGATCTCCACGGGCAGGCGCTCCAAGTCCGTGATGACGGCTTGCTCCGTGGGGCCGTCCGTGGCGAGCCGCACGGTGCCGTCCGGGTGCTCGGGTGTGCGGTAGAAGACGAAGTCCTCGTCCCCGGCCACGTGTTCCTGCGCGTCGACCGCGAAAGCGACGACGTCCACTTCGCAGACGGTCTGTTGACGCCATGTGGCGGCAACCGTCCAGGCCGTGCCGGTGCCGGGCAGGTCGATGACGGCGCCTCGGACCAGTACCTCTCCCGTCTCCGGCCGGCTCCCAGCCGCGCTCTGTGCCGGCGGAGGCGTGGGGGCGAGCAGCCAGTCGGCGTCGTGGACAGGGAGGCCGAGGGCGGTGATGCGCGGCATACGGCGATCCGCTTCGCCGCCGGACAGCACGACGACATCGGTCACACTGGCGGAGAGATTGACCGCCGCGGACGCACCAAGGGCAACGGCACGGGCACGGGCTTCTGCAGCCGCGTCGTGGGCGCCGCCGAGGACCAGGACCCTGCGTCCGGTGAGCGACCGGGCCGTACCGGCGGTGGGCGCGACCGGCATGGCCGTAGGCGGTGCCGGGACACTCAGTCCGGGTCCCGGCTGTGCGGTCGTCTCGCTCGCGGCCATCTCGGCTGCGGGACGCCGACGGGCGGTGCCCTTGGCGCGGCCGGGCTGTACATTTCCCAGCAGCCGCAGGTAGGTCGGCTCGTCCACGAGGGGAACGCCCTCGTCCGCGGCGCGACGCAGCTTCCCGGATGCGGTGCCGGGGTCATTGGTGACGACGACGCTGGTCTGACCGCTGACCGAGGTCATCATGTTCAAGCCGGCCGCCACCGAGCGGGCGACCAGTTCCTCGCGGGAGATCTGAGTGTCCCCGGTGATGGCGACCTTCATGCCCTGCACCAGCGACCCACCCGACTTCATACGGCCGGGATTGCGATACGGGCAGGGCGTCTTGGGAACGTACGGCCTGTAGTCCTGGCGGGGCGGGCACTCCAGCAGCGGCAGGGACAAGCCCAGTCGCTCGGCGGCGCCGAGCGAGCCGCGCAGGATGCCGGAGAGCACTCGGACGTCGTCCTGTGCATCGTGGGCCTTCTCCTGGCGCACGCCGTAGTGCGCGGCGAGGGTGCCCAGCTTGAGGTCGGACGTCGCGGGCCCGACCAGCCGATTGAGGGCCAGTGTGCACAACCGTCTGCTGACCGGGGCCCAGGAGCGGACATGGGCGAACTCATGGGCCAGGAAGTCGTAGTCGAACTGCGCGTTGTGGGCGACCATGACCCGACTGCTGAGCAGAGCCCCCACCTGCGGCGCGACCTGTTCGAAGGTGGGGGCGTCGGCGAGTCGCTCGGGGGTGAGGCCGTGGATGTGGACCGGACCGGGGTCGCAGCCCGGGTTGAGGAGAGTGAAGAACTCCCCCGTCTGATTGCCGTGTGCGTCCAGTGTGAGCATCGCCAGGGACAGGACGCGGTCCCGTCCCGGTCTCAGTCCGGAGGTCTCCACGTCCACGAGCACCCAGTCGTGGAAGAAGTCAGGCAGCGTCGGCCACTTCGGCCTCGACGACGGCAGGGTCATAGGTGGCCTCCCCCCCCCGGAAACAGCGGCGCGCTCGGCCTCTCCGTGGTGAGGTCGGCGGGGTCGGATTTTCGCATGTCTCGCGTGCTGTTCGTGGTGAATCCGTGATGGGAAGGCAGATCGGGCTCGTCCCGGTCATCGTTCGGTCTCGGCGACGGCTGAGAGGCAGTGTTGCCTGCTTCCGCCCCGCACCCTGCGCCCCGCAGCTCGCCAACTTGCCTGCGCATCATGCGATGTGTGAGTCGGCGTTCATGGATGTCGCCCTCCGCGCCGACACGGACCAGCGCCAGGCCGGGCAGCGATGGTGTGTCGTGGTGCGGCTACCAGGATGCAGTCCGCGACGAGCACAGATCACACCAGCCACACCGAGATCACCGCACCGGGTCAGCGTGTCACTCAGTGAGTCTCCCCGCCTCAGCGGAACTCGTGGATCACCTGGATCTCGCCGATGATGTGGGCGTTGAAGTCGTCCAGGTCCTCGGCCGGAACCCAGAGCTCGAGAATCGTCTGCCCGCCGGTCTGCTGGATGGGATACCGGCTCAAGAACCCCGACTCGACCTCGAAACGAGTGACGAAGCCGGCGCCATCGTGCTTCACGTTCCAGTCTCGCGCGATCCTGACCGCGTAGTCCTCGTTGAGGACCGGGTAGAAGATCGGCTGCTCGGGCAGCCGGGGCGGCCAGGCACGCCAGTTCAGCTCCCGAACCAGATCCAGCTCCGCGGGGCCGGTGGGACGCCACAGAGTTGTTGCTTGCCGGCCGGTCATCTGCATCGCTCCCTGAGCGTGGGTCACCGTACGAAAGGTGGGAGAGCGGACGATACCGGCAGCGAACTCGGCGGCCACGCGATTCCGCACCCTGACCGGTCGTTACGGGACCATCCTTCGGCCGTGTCTCCTGTGCTCTTCGCACGCCGGCAGGTATCGGTGCGGAGCCGTGACCTCAGCGGACAACAGGCCGTGTACGGCGTCGGCTCGATATCATCTCGCCGTGATCATTTCCAGCGCCAGCACCACGGTCTTCGACATCGACGGTACTCTCTGCTTCGACGGACGGATGATCGACAGCAAGATCTTGGCAGCCATCGAGGACTGCGAACGTGTCGGCCACCAACTGGTCTTCGCCTCCGCCCGGCCGGTCCGCGACCTTCTGCCCGTCCTCGACGGGGCGTTCCCCACCGCCACGCTGATAGGCGGGAACGGCAGCCTTGTCTCGGTCGGCGGCCAGATCCGAGCACGTGCCGCGTTCGGTACCGACGAACTCGGCCAACTGCTGGCGGAAGCCGAGCGGTTCCGGGCCGGCTACCTCGCCGACGGCCCCTGGGACTACGCCTACACCGGTCCGGCCGACCACCCGATCCTCAGCCGTGTCGACCAGGGCCGCCTCGCCCGCCAGGTCGAACTCACCGATCTCCCTGCCGTCGTGAAGTTCCTCGTGGTCGACGCGACCGATATGACAGCCCTCGCAGAGGCCGGCCGCACCCTCGGGATGACCGTCAACCACCACCTCGACGAGGCGATCATCGATTTCGCCCCGGGCGCCACGAACAAGTGGCAGGCGCTGGTCTCGCTGGGGATCGACCAGTACAACGCCTTCGGCAACGACATCAACGACCTCGACCTGCTGCGCAACGCACAGCACGGGGTCCGCGTCGGTACCCACCCAGGCCTGGACGGCGTCGCCCGTGTCACCGTCGCCCCCGACCCGGACGCCGTCGCCGCCGAGATCTCCCTCTTGGCCGCCGCGACGCCTGCGGCCTGAGGGCTGTACCGTCGGTCAACTGGGCATCCCGATCGAGGATGGCCGCTACGCCTCGCGATCGCCTCCGGGCGGTCGTCCGCCACACTGAACCCGGCGCAGGCTGTTGCGGATCTGGTGATCTGGTGCACCAGCCGCGGGAAGACCGCGCGGATGTGCCGTCGACGCAGGCAATCCCGGATCACGCGGAACGAGTACGCGCGATCCGCGTCACCGGCACCGGCACCGGCACCGGCACCGACGGCAGCGGCCCACGCACGCAAGGCCGACACGTCGATGCGTACCGCGTCGCCATGTCCGGCCATGTCCGCGGGACTTGACGGTCCGTGGCAGGCGCCTCCTCGTCACACGTGTCCGCGCCGGCCAGCTCGTCGCCCATGCCGTCGGCGGAAACTCCGCGTCGCGCACGAGATGAACACGTATGAGAACGACCGCAGCCGACATCCGCGGCCCGACGGCGCCCGGTGCGGCTGAGCTCACGCCGCGGCGGCGGCGCGGTGCAGCGTGAACCAGAACGTCGGGACCGGGTTGGTGCCGGGTGTCACGTCGACCAGCTGCCACCCGGTGAACCTGGCGCTGAGTTCGTCGGCGGTGACGCCGGAGATCGGGTCGTCGAACGCCTCGGGCCCGTACCCGAACATCAGCAGTCGTGCGCCGGGCGCGGCACGCTGCGTGAGGCCGGCCGCGTAGGCGTCGCGGCGGTGCGGTGGGATCCCGCAGTAGCAGCTCAGGTCGAAGAACAGATCGTACGGGCCGGGCACGCCCACCTCGTCGAGTCGGGTGGCGTCGCCGCACAGCACCGTGACATCCGCTCCGGCTGCGGCAGCCTTCTCCCTCGCCTGCCGGACCGCGCGGTCGACCAGGTCGACGGCCGCCACCCGCCAGCCATGCCGGGCCAGATACACCGCGTTGGTTCCGGTTCCGCAGCCGAGTTCGAGGACCTGGCCCGGCATCAGCGCGCCGGGCCACTCCACCAGGGCCATGAGCTCGGGCGGCGTGATGCCGCTGTCCCACGGCGGCTTGCCGTCCCGGTAGAAGTCCTCCAACTCACGGCGCACCGCCGCCTCCTGGTCGAGCTCCGCTGCCGTCCAGGTCTTACTCATCACTACCCCTCCAAGAATTTAGAGTCTTCCTCTAGTGACTGACTCTAGAGATAGACTCCCGATATGGATGCGGTCAAGGGATCCGACGGACAGAACGTCAAGCGCCCCGACAAGCGGGCCGAGCGCTCGCGGCGCACCCGCGAGAAGATCGTCGCGGCGGCGCGGGACCTGTTCGTCGCGCAGGGGTACGGCGCGACAAGCCTCCAGGAGGTCGCGGATCGCGCGGGCGTGGCCGTTCAGACCGTGTACTTCGTGTTCCGCAACAAGCGCGCGCTGTTCAAAGATGTCGTCGACACGTCCATCGCGGGCGATGCCGAACCGATCGCCACGATGGACCGCGACTGGTTCCGCGCCGCGTGCGCCGAACCCACCGCGGCCGGGCAACTGCGCGCGCACCTGCGGGGCGTACGCGACATCCTCGGCCGTGTCGCCCCGATCATGCCGCTGATCGCGGCTGCGGCGGCCACGGACCCGGAGATCGCCGCGCAGTGGCCCGCCGACCCCGACCCGCGCTACACCGTCCAGCACGCGGCAGCGGAGGCACTGATCTCCAAGCCCGACGTCCGCCCCGGCATCGATACCGCCCGCGCCGCCGACCTGCTGTACGGGCTGCTCAGCCCGGAGCTGTACCTGCTCTTCGTCCACAACCGGGGCTGGTCCCCCGAGGCCTGGGAGGAGTGGGCCCGCGCGGCCCTCACGACCGCCCTCTGCGCTGATCACGCGTAGGCCACCGACCCTTGGGGCGCCGTGAACAAGCGCCCGTCTTCATGAGTCGTCGCTGAGAACCGGGCGCCTGAAACACCCTCAAGAAACAGCCTGGGCTGTTCACGACGACCTCAAGCGTGGAAGCGCACCAAGGACTGGTGAACTCCCGAACGTGAACGCCGCCAGGGGGTTGGCGTTGCGGGCTCGCGTCCCTAACGTAGAGCGGAATATGAGCACCGCTCACATTTAAGGATCACGCGATGGCCATCGTTCAACCTCTGCGCCGCGGACTCCGATCGCTCGCGGTCGTGTCGCTGCTTCTCGCCGTGACCGCCCTGGTGCTCGGTCCGGCGCCCAGCTCCGCGGCGGAGTCCAACTGGTGGGATCCGTCCGCGAGGCCCGCACCCGACTCGCAGATCAACGTCACGGGCGAGCCCTTCAAGGGCACCGACTCCCAGGGCCGCGTCAGGGGTTTCGTCGACGCCCACGACCACATCATGTCCAATGAGGGCTTCGGCGGCCGGCTGATCTGCGGCAAGCCGTTCTCGGACCAGGGCGTCACCGATGCGCTCAAGGACTGCCCCGAGCACTACCCCGACGGCTCGCTCGCCATCTTCGACATGATCACCAAGGGCGGCGACGGCAAGCACGACCCCAATGGGTGGCCCACCTTCAAGGACTGGCCCGCCCATGACTCGCTGACCCATCAGCAGAACTACTACGCCTGGATCGAGCGGGCATGGCGCGGCGGCCAGCGGGTGCTGGTCAACGACCTGGTCACCAACGGCGTGATCTGCTCGGTGTACTTCTTCAAGGACCGCGGCTGTGACGAGATGACCGCCATTCGTCTCGAGGCGAAGAAGACGTACGACATGCAGGCCTTCATCGACAAGATGTACGGCGGCCCGGGCAAGGGCTGGTTCCGGATCGTCACGGACAGCGCGCAGGCCCGCAAGGTCATCGAGCAGGGCAAGCTGGCCGTCGTCCTGGGCGTCGAGACCTCGGAGCCGTTCGGCTGCAAGCAGATCCTGGACGTCGCGCAGTGCAGCAAGGGGGATATCGACCGGGGCCTGGACGAGCTGAAGGAACTGGGCGTCAGCAGCATGTTCCTGTGCCACAAGTTCGACAACGCACTGTGCGGGGTGCGCTTCGACTCCGGCACGCTCGGTACGGCCATCAACGTGGGCCAGTTCCTGTCGACCGGCACGTTCTGGAAGACGGAGACCTGCCGCGGCCCGCAGCACGACAACCCCATCGGCAACGCGGCGGCACCGGAGGCGGAGAAGCGGCTCCCGAAGGGCGTGGCCGTCCCCTCGTACGCCTCGGGCGCGCAGTGCAACACCCGCGGACTGACCGACCTGGGCGCGTACGCGGTGCGCGGCATGATGAAGCGCAACATGATGCTGGAGCTTGACCATATGAGCGTCAAGGCCGCTGATCAGGCCTTCGACATCCTCGAATCCGAGTCGTACCCCGGCGCCATCTCCTCGCACAGCTGGATGGACCTGGGCTGGACCGAACGCCTCTACAAGCTCGGCGGGTTCGCCGCCCAGTACATGAGCGGCTCCGAGGCCTTCAGCGCGGAGGCCAAGCGCACGGACGCGCTGCGCGAGAAGTACAACGTCGGCTACGGCTACGGCACCGACATGAACGGTGTCGGAGGCTGGCCGGCGCCACGGGGCGGGGACACCCCGAACCCGGTGAAGTACCCCTTCCGCAGCACGGACGGCGGCTCGGTGATCGACAAGCAGACCACCGGCGAACGCACATGGGACTTCAACACCGCCGGCGGCGCGCACTACGGCTTGGTGCCGGACTGGATCGAGGACATCCGGATCGTCGGCGGTCAGGGGGTCGTCGACGACCTCTTCTCGGGAGCCGAGTCCTACCTCCGCACCTGGGGGAACTCCGAGAAGTACCAGGCCGGGAAGAACCTCGCCGCGGGCGCGGCCGCGACGGCGTCCTCGTCGGAGTGGTGGAACCCGGTCGTCAGCTTCAAGCCCGGGAAGGCGGTGGACGGCGACACGGGCACCCGCTGGGCCAGCGAGTGGAACGACGACCAGTGGCTGCGGATCGATCTCGGATCCGCGCAGCCGGTCAAGCGCGTCACCCTCGACTGGGAGCGAGCGTACGCGAAGTCGTACCGCGTCGAGGTGTCGGAGGACGGCACGAACTGGAAGTCGGTGTGGTCCACGGCCTCCGGCGACGGCGGCCTGGACACGGCCCGTTTCACCGAAGCCCAGGCGCGCTACGTACGCGTCAAGGGGCTGGAGCGCGGCACCCAGTGGGGCTACTCGCTTCGCGAGGTCGGCGTCTACGGCGGCTGAGGCACCGACGAGTCGGTGTCCAGGGCCCGGGCCCTGGCCCTGGCCCGGCTCCGGTGGAGCGTTCTTCGATGCTCGCCGCGTGCCTTCCCGGACGGCTACCGGATCAGCCCGCGGCATCTGGTGCAGGCGGCACCTCCCAGGGGTAGTTGGGAGGTGCCGTTGCCGGACGTCGCGGACCCGAGGTGATCCACAAGCCACGGCCTAGTCCTGCTGACGGGTCGCCAGGTGCCGGATGCGATCGTTCAGATAGCTGATGAGGACTCGTTTGCACTCAGCGATCAGCTGGGGGTCGCCCTGCGGATCCGTACGGAAGGCCAGTTGCAGCACACCGTCCGCGCACTCAAGGGCCACCCGCACGGCGATCTCGAGTTCGGCGTTGTCCTGGACACCGGTCAGGGACGCGGTCAGTGTGCGCAGCGACCCGGCGACCGCGGTGTTGTTGTCGCAGTTCGGCTCCAGGATGTGGCCCTGTCCCACCACGCCGAAGTCGACCACGCCGAACCCGGTGATCGTCCGGCGCATGGCGATGTACTCGTCGACGGTCACCTCCACGATGCCCGGGATGCCGGCGGGCGCCTCGCGCTCCAGCCGGTCCGCGACCCGCGCCAGGAAGGACTCCAGATTGCGGGCGGCGAGCGCGCCGATCAGCCCCTCCCTGTCGGAGAAGAACTGGTAGAGGGTGCCGATGGGTACCTCCGCTCTGCGTGCCACCTCCTTGGTGGTCAGCGCGGCATAGCCGGCCTCGTCCAGGAGTTCGGCGCAGGCATCCAGCAGCCGTTCGAAGCGTTCGACGCTGCGCTTCTGGACCGGCAGCCGTCGCAGCGCCCCCGCAGCGCGGTCTTGATTCATGCTTCCAGCATCCCATCGCAACGGCTAACATGAGCACCACTCATGTTTCGCGTTTCGGGGGGTGTGCGTGACACTGGACCATCTGCCCGTGGACTTCATCTGGGGTGTCTCGACGGCGTCGTACCAGATCGAGGGCGCCACCGAGGAGGACGGTCGCGGACCGTCGGTATGGGACACCTTCACCGCCCGCCCCGGCACGATCCGCGACGGGCACACCGGTGATGTGGCCTGCGACCACTACCACCGGTACGAGGAGGACCTCGCGCTGATGGCCGAGGCGGGCCTCACCGGCTACCGCTTCTCCATCGCCTGGCCCCGGATCCAGCCGACCGGCAGGGGCGAGGTCAACCTCCGGGGCCTGGACTTCTATGACCGGCTGGTCGACGGCCTGCTGGTGCACGGCATCGAACCCGTCCCGACCCTGTTCCACTGGGACCTCCCGCAAGGCCTCGAGGACGACGGCGGCTGGCTGAACCGCGACACCGCGCACCGCTTCGCCGAGTACGCCGCCGTCATGGCCGACAAGCTGGGAGACCGCGTCCAGAAGTGGATCACGCTCAACGAGCCGTTCATCCATATGGTCTGGGGCTACGGCCTCGGCACCCACGCACCGGGCCGCACTCTGTTCCTGGACTGCCTGCCGGTCGCCCACCATCAGTTGCTCGGTCATGGCCTGGCGCTGAGGGAACTGCGGGCGCGCGGCCTCCAGGTGATGATCTCCAACAACTGCACCCCGGTCTGGCCCGCCTCGGACACCCCCGCCGACCGCACCGCCGCGCGGGCCTATGACAGCCTGCACAACCGGCTGTTCAACGATCCGATCCTCATGGGCACCTACCCCGACCTGTCGGCCTTCGGCTCGGACGCCTCGCTCGGCCGCTCCGTCCGGGACGGCGATCTCGAACTGATCTCGGCACCCCTGGACGCGCTCGGTATCAACTACTACAACCCGACCCGGATCCGGACACCGACGTCCGAGGGGCTGCCGTTCGAAGAGGCCCCCATCGAGGGCTACCGCCGCACCGCCTTCGACTGGCCCGTCGTCCCCGACGGTCTACGGGAACTGCTCGTCGGCCTCAAGGAGCGCTACCCGGCACTCCCGCCGGTCCACATCACGGAGAACGGCTGCTCGGCCGAGGACGTCGTCGCCGCGGACGGCACCATCGCGGACCTCGACCGCATCGACTACCTCGACACCCACCTCCGGGCCGTCGACGCCGCCGTGGCCCAGGGCGTGGACGTACGCGGCTACTTCACCTGGACCCTGCTGGACAACTTCGAATGGGCCGAGGGTTTCCACCAGCGCTTCGGACTCGTCCACGTCGACCACGACACCCAGGTGCGCACCCCGAAGGCGTCCTTCGCGTGGTACCGCGACCTCATCCGCGCGCACCGCGGCTGAGCTCCCGGAACAGGACGCAGCACAGGTCAGGCAGCTCCCAGCGGCGTTCGCGCCGGCTCAGCCCAGACGCCCGCGCTCCGATTCTTCCCGATACTCAGGGCAGTCAGGGTTGCGGCACGGGCCGGGGCTCCACACGGGCACGAAGATCCCGAGAGTCTTGTGCCGCTTGATGACCGTGTCCAGGGCGCCCTTGCAGGCCGGGCATGCAAGCGCCTCCTGCGGGCCGTCCCTACGCTTTACTTTACTCATTCTTTAATAATAGCCGCCTCGGGTGATAAAAGTAGTGTCTCGTTCAATTTCTCGCTCCGAGGGCATTGCTGCACTCGCTGGGTCCGGCGAATTGCCGCAAACTCCTGTATGAGGGTCTGCGCGTTCGCAAGGGCAGGACACGGAGAAGGTGGCTGACGTGCTCGAGGTCCCACTCTGGCTCTGGGGAGCGTTCGCCGCGACAGTGGTGGGGTCGCTGGCGGTAGACCTGCTGGCCCACCGCACCGCCCACGTCATCGGCTTCAAGGAGGCTGCTGCCTGGAGCTGCCTGTGGGTGGGCCTGGCACTGGCCTTCGCCGGTGTCGTCTTTCTCGTCCTCGGCACAAAGGCCGGTACCGAATACACCACCGCGTGGCTGCTGGAGAAGAGCCTGTCGGTGGACAACCTTTTCGTCTTCGCAGTGATCTTCGCCTATTTCAAGGTCCCTCGTGCCTACCAGCACCGGGTCCTGTTCTTCGGCGTGATGGGCGCCCTGATCTTCCGCGGGATCTTTCTCTCGCTCGGCGTCGCCGTCGTCAGCCGCTTCACCGCCGTGCTGTTCGCCTTCGCCGCGGTGCTCTTCTACAGCACCTACAAGCTCCTCAAAGGCGACGAGGAGACCTTCGACCCGGACAAGAGCTTCGCCTTGCGACTATTGCGCAAGATCGTCCCCGTGCGGGACGAGTACGCGGGCATGAAGTTCTTCGTCAAGGAGGCCGGCAAACGCGTGGCGACCCCGCTCCTCGCGGTGGTCGCCGCGATCGAGGGCGCCGACCTGATCTTCGCGGTCGACAGTGTTCCCGCCGTCCTGGCCGTCAGCGATGACGCCTTCATCGTCTACACCAGCAACGCGTTCGCGATCCTGGGCCTGCGGGCCCTGTACTTCATGCTCGCGGGCCTGCTGGACCGCTTCCACTACCTGAACAAGGGCCTCGCGATCATCCTCAGCTTCATCGGCGTCAAGCTCATCCTCCAGGCGTCCCACAAGATGATCAGTAGCAGCATCCCGGAGATCCCCTCGCCGATCAGCCTCGCGGTCATCGTGATCGTTCTGGCCGCATCCGTCGCCCTCAGCCTGCTACGCCCCGCCCCGGCCCACCCGGCCCCCGGGGGTGAAGACGAACAGGAGGATCCGGCAACCATGCGCCCTGGACCGGGCAGCCCCCTGGGCGCGGAGCGGGAGCCACGCGACGACCCGCCCTGAACCACGTGACCGTATGCCACCTGCCCCCTGACCCCTGGCCCCGAGAAACAACTGAGTTGAGCTCCGCCCGGGCCGGGGCATGCCTCCCCTGCGGTCCAAGTGGCACGGCCGCTTCGGGTCGAAGTAGCCAGCCGTTCACAACTCTTCTGTCAGGGAGCGCAGTTCGGCCACCACGTCGGCGCCGGACGGTGCGTGATCGGGGTCGGCCGGCCACTGCGGCATCGGGCCGGAGAGCAGCGCGAGCGGCACCGATCGGGCACTGCAGAAACCGCATGAAGTCACCGCACACCGGACAGGATCTTCGCCCCCGGAGGGACGCCGTCACCGACCT
>NZ_JANCLX010000030.1:0-9369 GCF_024295805.1 Streptomyces cucumeris | reverse complement strand
GATGCCCGCGAGCAGGAGGAGACAGCCCGTGCCCCTGTTCTTCGGAACAGTCATGGCGCGCTCCTCCATGGCGCGGACCTCGTCGCCGGAGGGTTCCGAGTAGACGGGCGGATGCTGGGCGTCCCGGTGTGCGGGGGGCGCGGACGGCTGGACGAACTCCCAGCCCCAGCGCTCCTGGCCGGTGAAGACCCGCCGCGCCAGTTCCGCTCCGGCGTCCGGCTCCTCCCCGCCCCGAGGTTCGGTTGCCGGTGCGCTCTCGGCAGTGCTCATAACGCCCCCCTGTGGATGTCGGATATCCTGACCTTCCGGAGCGCCCCTGTCAGCTCCCGGGAGCCGCGCGGGAGACCTCTTTGGCCAGAAGTCATCTACGAATGACTGAAGCCACCACCAGCTCGGCTACCGGCTGCTCTACGGCTCGTACGAAGTCGACCGCGGCCTCGGCCTCGGCCCCTTCTACACCCGGTGCGGCTGGACCGCCCACGCCCCCGGCCAGCCCCTCGCACTCGACCGCACCTCCCTGCCCTTCCGCCTCGGCGCCGGTGACGACCAGTGCCTGTTCCTCCGCTGGCGCCCCGCCAGTAGACAACGACCACCAACGCGGAGGGCTCTGGCAGATCATCTGCCGGAACCCTCACTCGCTACTCGCTCCACAACCGTGCCCTGACGTGCCGGATGGTCAAGTGCTTAGCGCCAATGCCTGTACCGCTGGTCCCCGACGCCGTTGCAGGTGAGCACCGCGTCGGCGGACGCTGCCTGAGCTATGGGGGCCGTTGTCAGGCCAAGGCAGCAGAAGGCCCCCAGCAGGCTGGCCGCTGCGACCATTTGCCTCGGCCTCATCTCTTTCAGCACGAGATGTACCTGATCTCCGCGCCCGTGTACTCGCCGTCGTGGTAGCCGCCGAAGTTGACGGCCTTGCCCTTGCCGCCGGCCCAGGGAGACTCCCACGGGTCACCGACCGTGAAGAAGATGCGCATGTAGGGGCAGCGGCCATCAGCCTTGGTGTCGTGGACGGTGCCGGTGATGTTCCCGTCGCACACCCGGCCGTCGCCATACCCCTCGGAGGTCGGCTTCGGGTCCATGACTCGACAAGTCGAAGCCCCTGGCGTGGATGCCTGGGCGGAAGGGGCCGATACGAGGCCGAGAGCAGGGACGGTGATCAGCATCGCTGTGACGAACGTTCGGAACTTGATGCTCTTGTTCATGATTCCCCTCTTCGCAAGCGTGTTGCGATGGACCGGCGACGAGCTGATCCGGCCCGTCGCCCTCTTGACGAGTCTGGTCGCGGGCCTGTCTATCCGTCATTGGCCTGCGACGCATGAAGGGTTGCCTCTGAGCGCACGGCGAGTGCTGTACGACGGTGCTCGCCAGGTGGTACGCCGTAAGCGGTGCGGAACGAGCGGCTGAACGACGCGGGACTAGTCAGGCCCCATCGCGCGCCGATCGCGTGCACGGGAACCGCCAGTAGTCGCGGGTCGGTCAGGTCCCTGCTGCAGCGCTCCAGACGACGCCGACGGATCGCGGTCGACACCGTCTCGCCCCTGGAGCGAAAGAGCTGGTGCAGGAGCCTCACGGAGATGTGATGGTGGGCCGCGATGGCGTCGGGGTCGAGCTGGGGATCGGCCAGGTAGTCCTGAATGAACACGTCGATGCGGGCGAGCAGCACCTGGTGTCGCGTCTCGGGAGAGATGCGGTCCTGTGCGTCAGCCCGGACCGCGAGCAGCCCGGCGGCCAGGTCCAGGCTCGCCATGCCGAGCCGCTCACACTCCGCGTCGTCCAGTCCGGGCGCCTCCCGGGCTACCGAAACCAGATGGTCAGCGAGGATCCGCCCGATCCCGGATCGGGCGGGCAGGGCGTGGGCGAGCAGCGGATCGAGCCTGGCCTCGGGCACTGGGACGAGCTTCCTGGGCAGGTGCAGGATGATGGCTCGCGCGGCCCCGGTCCCGGGCGTACTCGCGGCCCTACCGCGGTAGGGCCGCGAGGACGTCCAGAGGGCGAAGTCGCCAGCGCGGAGAGCGGCATCGTTGCGGCCCTGGGCCACTGCCATGGATCCGCCCAGGATCAGCGTCAGTTCGTAAGTCTCCGGGTCCCCGCGACGGACGAGCTCTGCGGTACGTTCCGAGCGCAACTCGGGGAAGGCCAACGTCGTCAATTGAAGAGGCCCGAGACCCAGTGAACTCAGGCTCGCCGTGAAGTCCGATGCCTTGTCAGTGGTGATCCGGATGGGAGCCACGCCCTGTCCGATGGCTTCGCACCACCACTCGAAGCGCTGCTCCCTCGGTAACGCCGCCGTGTCGAACTCGGTGAACGCCATCGCCCCTCCACTTGGATAGCCTGCTTGTGCCTGCTCAACATGGCCAGGTGACTTTCTGCAGTGCAATGCACGCCAGTGATATGGCCGAGCCGGCGCCGGAGATGGCCGGGAGCCGTCTGCCGGGTGTCCAGGGCCGTCGAACTGGTCTCCCCCGGCAATCGGACGATGGACCGGAAATAATCCCATGCTTTACGCCGAGGCCGGGATCCCAGACGTCGAATGCCGCCGTTGACGACCCCCGCACCGCGGCCTGGAGGGTCGTGATCCGCTCGGCCTGGACGCTGATCGGGGTGGGCGCACCCGTCGGCTTGGTGGCGCCGTCGGCTGCTTCATGCCGGGCCGGGAGGATGGCCTCGTCGGGTAGCGGGAGCGCATTGCTGCGCCCCCGCCCCCTCAGAACCGGCCGTGCCCGTTTCCGAGCAACCGGCTCAAGCAAGCCCTACAGGCTCTGGTGCTGGTGTCATCGCTGTGCCCCATTGCCGTTGGTCTTGCGATGGCATTGGGCGTGTACGAGATGCTGAGCGACGCGGTCGCCCGGCTGCCTCTGCCCCAGCGGGGTGATCGCACGTTTGCGAAGCCCCTTCCGCGTCGCCGAGAGCCAGGTTTCCCACTGGGGCTCGTGGTCGGCATACAGGAGCAGACCCCGGCAGATCGTGCAGCGTCCTCGCTGTCGCTGAAGTAGCCACAGCACGTCGCGTCCGATCGGCGGGGCTGAGCGACGACGGCGCGCCGCCCAGTAGGCGGCCAAGGAAGGGTCGTCGGGCGACGCCCTCCATGCCACCATTCGGTGCCGGACGATCGGGGTCCAAGCGAACCGGCGGAGGTAGCGACCGCTCTCACGGCTGCCGAATACCCACCTGTCCTGCCTGCCCCGGTTGAACAAGCCGAAGTACCGGGAGGTGACCCAGCCTGCCGACTTGTTCGAGTGCGAGAACCTGGCCCATTTGTAGACCAACCTCCACACGTGATTATCCAGTGTGGCGAATGCCTTACTGGACACTCCGATCCGGTAGTAGGCGGCCCATCCCTTGATGATCGGATTGAGTTTCCCGACCACGGCATCGGCGTTGCCCCCGCGGAGGGCCAGCGCCTCATCGGACAGCCGTTTCCGGATGCGCCGCAGTGCATCGTTGCTCGGCTTTGTCAGGAGCTTGCCTCGGAAGCGCCGGATGTTGAAGCCCAGGAAATCCACGCCCTCATCCAAGTGCGTGATCCGAGTCTTAGCCTCGTTGAAGGCCAGACCTCGGGGCCTGAGCCATGCGGCGAGCCGTTGCTTGACGTCCTCGGCTTGTTCCTTTGAGTGGCACAAGACGAGCAGATCGTCGGCATACCTGACCAGTACCGGAGATCCCGGAACTGAGCGCCAGGAGTCGCTACTTGGTTTTTTGTGGTAACGCACCCCGGCAGCCGATTCCATCCCGTGTAGAGCTACGTTCATCAACAAGGGGCTGATCACCCCGCCTTGAGGGGTTCCCTCTTCCGTCGGCGTGAATTGTCCGGCCTCCACCACACCAGCTCGCAACCATTGAGCAATGAGCCCCCTACCGGGGAATCTCTCAATCGATTGCAAGATGTGGTCATGGCTGAGACGGTCGAATGCCTCTTGCAGGTCGGCATCAAGTACCCACTGCCTCTTCGCTGCCTTGGAACTGGCAGAGGTGTGGATAGCCACGATCGCATCGTGGCATCCTCGGCCGGGTCGGAACCCATACGACCGAGGTTCGAACCGAGCCTCCCACTCGGGTTCCAACGCTCCCGTCACCAATGCCTGTAGGCACCGATCAGCGATCACTGGGATTCCGAGCGGGCGGCGACGCCCGTTTCTCTTGGGTACGTACACCCGCTTGACGGGCCGAGGAGACCACGGCGAGGTGCGGTTTCGCATCCAGGAGACGAGCTCAGCTTTCTCCTCGGGTGCGATTGCCACTTCGCCATCGATCCCGGCTGTCTTGCGGCCAGCGTTGATCTCCGTTACCCGCCGCACGCTCAACAAGGCATTGCTGCGGGAGCGGAGCATCAGCTTTTGCAGGTTGCGGACCTTTTTCAGATCCCCTGCTTCCGTTGCCACGAAGATCCGATGGCGCAGCCGACGTACATCCTCCTCGACGGCATGCCAGTTCACAGCGTGCCAGTCGAAGTGACCGCCCTTGGGTCCGTTCACCCTCGCGTCGCCTCTCGCGGACTCGGCCGCGTTGCTTGCGGGGGCGCCTAACTTGCCCCTCGGTTCCGCCATTTGCGTCATAAGTTCTCCGTAGGCTCACCCAACCCGCGTCAGCACCCTTTCGAGTCGGGGGAACAGCCCCCTATCCGGCCAGTTATGTGAGCCGCTGGTGGAGGGACCAGCAGTCAGCTCAGTTTCCTGCTGCCTTTCGGCTACCGGCATTCGCTTCTCGGGTTGTCCTGCTCCCGCCGGGGAGTGCAGCGTTCCTTACGGTTCGCCTGCCAGCCGACCGCGCCGACTGGACCCTGACGGGGTTGTCACGTTCCGCTTGAGTGAGACGCGACCGGATAGGGCGCCCTCTGTACCCCGGGGGCGATGGTGCGCTCCCGCCTGTCGAATGCCTCTACAGGCGGCATCTGCCGCATCACAGCGGCCTGCCCCTATCACCCGATAGTGCTATCCATCTCTCGGGTGTGTGGTTGACGAGACATTAGAGGGTTCATGTACTTCGCCCGCCCGGCCTTCCCCAGCCTGTGTTCCGCCGGATGGCTCGGCGGCCCTTGGGCCTCGACCCCGGGCTTCGAACCTCGCGGTTACCCGCAACGCACGCCGGGGCGGGGATGGTCCTCACGCACTGGACCAGGCGTCATATGCTTGCCATGTGGCAGGCCCTCCTTCCTAGGACACCACTCACCTCAAGCGACCTCGTGTCGCACGCATTCGTACCACCACGCTCCGTCGCGCGAGCGGTGGCGGGAGGTCACGACGACGTCAAGCTCCTGGCCATCCGGCAGCCGCGCCCGCGCCCACGGCCCAGCCTTGGACCACCACTCTTCCTCCACACCCACCGTTCGATTCTAGTTCTATTAGCTGGGTGAGGTCCGACCAGGGCCGCAGCTCACTCACCTCGCCTTAGAGATCGTCTCGATTGGCGATTGACGCTCCGTGGCACGGGGCCGGGCTGTCGGTGGACAATCCCGGTGCGCCAGTTGATCAAGTTGGGGAACACTGTGCGGATGAGCTCCGCAGCCTCCTCAACAGCGCAGGAACGGGCCCTTCGGCATGTCGCGGAACTGGCGTCGGGCCCTCCGATGGACCCGGCGCTGCGGGTGACCCTCAACTTCCACCCGGACCGTCTGCTGCACGGCAAGCCGATCCTGGAGGCCATGGCCGAGGACGGCGTCTACTGCTCGCAGTTCGTCACGGGGACCAGCAACGGTGGGCTGACAGCGCATCCAGGCGGCGACCGGTGGCGCTGGGAGAGTCGGATCTTCAACGGGGCATACGACGAAGCGCCTGCTCATGAGCGGCCGGTCTACGGGGCGTTGAACTTCCGTCGCAAGCCAGTCGGCGCGGCACCGCGGTTCGGCTCCGCTCACTTCCGGCTGGCTGCCGAGACGCTGGCGCGGACCACGTTCTGCTACCCGGACAGCTTCCTTGAACCCGCGGATTTCGGTGTCGCGGCCCGCATGGGGCTCTTCGAGCTTGCTCTCGCCGATCACCAGGACGACCTTGACGACTACATCGAGGCCCAGGTGCACGGGCCGGTCCAGCTGCACTGTCATGTGGAGGCGTTGGTCCTGGACGCCTGCTACCGAGGCACGCCGGTCGAGGCTGCGGCCCTGCGTCTTGGCTGCCCTGTGGAGTGGCACCCCGGCTTCCGACTCGGGGTTGAAGTACTCCGCCGTCACCCCGGCTACCGCGGCCAGGAACATGTCGACCTGGGCACGCGGATCGCGGTCGACGGCGTCCTCGATCCGCGCATCATCGGAGATGCCGCACGTGCCGGCATCTATGACCCCCAGGCGGTCAAGAAAGTGTGGCACTACCTCGCGCGTTTCGGAGCGCCTGGGAAGGACGCAGACGAGTCGGTGAGTTCGGCGCCGGTGGAGGGGGCTGCACTCGATGGCCTTCGTTGAGGGGCTGGTGCCGGAAGGGCTGTGGGAGTTGTTCCGGAGAGTGAGACCGCCGATCCCCATGAGGCCGCAGGGCGGTGGCCGTCGGCGAGCTGATGATCGCGCGGTGCTCGCCGCGATCATCTTTGTCGCGACCTCAGGGTGCACCTGGCGGCAGTTGCCTCCGGTCTTCGGTGCGTCATGGCAGACGGTCCACCGGCGGTTCTCCGAGTGGACGGCGACGCGGGTCTGGGCGAAGCTCCACCGCCTGGTGCTGGACGAACTCGGCGCCCGTGGGGGGCTGGACTGGTCGCGGTGCGCGATCGACTCCGTGAACATGCGAGCCCTCAAAGGGGGGAGCTGACAGGCCCGAATCCTGTTGATCGCGGCAAGAAGGGCTACGACTACGACCACCTGCGGAAATGGCTCCGCTCTCGGAACATCACCCCCGCGCATCGCGCGCAGGGGCATCGAGTCCTCCCAGCGTCTCGGTCGTCACCGATGGACCGTGGAGCGGACGGTGGCCTGGCTGACCGGGTGCCACCGTCTGCACCGCCGCTACGAACGCAAGGCCGAACACTTCCTCACCTTCGTCGGTATCGCCGCCGCCCTCATCTGCTACCGGAGACTGACCAACTGAGACGACCTCCAAGCGGTTGATCAGCTGGGCGCGCCTCCATCGCTTCCGGAACTCGCTCGACAAAACCGCAGTCAGCCCGACTCAGCCCTCTCGACGGAGACACTTGGCACACTATTTTACATCTTTGAGCATGACGGACAGATCTCCGCACCTGTCGCCACGACAGGGGAACACCCCAGGTCAAGCAGCGTGCAGGGCCGTGTGTGGCCGCAGGGTGGTCGCATGATCCATGGGCGGAGACCGACAATGGAGGTGATAGTTCAATGCGCAATCGCTGGAAGTGATCTCCATGCGCTCCGCTACCTCTCGGGGGCGCGTCTACCGCCGGTGCGGCTGCCGCGACCGGCAGCATCAGCAGCTCGGCGCCCGCTGCCCGCGCCTCAGCCATGAGCCCGATCACGGCACCTGGACCTTCGCTGTCGACCTCCCCTCCCCCGCCTCCCGGCGCCACACCGTCCGCCGCGGCGGCTTCCTCAACCAGGAAACAGCCGCTGCCGCCCTGCGCCGGACGCTGGAAGGTGAAGACGGCGGGTTCTCCACAGACCCGAACCAGACCGTCGCCGACTACCTCACCACCTGGCTCCAAGCAATGGCCCTGGTCCTCAAGCCCACGACCATGGCCCGCTACCGCAGCTACGTCACCGCTGACCTCATCCCAGCCCTCGGCCAGGTCCGCCTCGACGACCTCAGCTACTCCCACATCGCCGGCTTCGTTCACACCCAACTCGCCCACGGACGCGGCAAGGTCAGCGTCCACCGCTGCCTGGCCACCCTCTCCAGCGCCCTGGGCGACGCAGTCAAACACCACCGCCTCAGCCACAACCCCGCACGCCCCACCATCATCCCCCGACCACCCGCGGCCGAACGCCGAATCTGGACCCTCGACGAAGCCACCCGATTCCTGCGCTACTGCCATGCGGCCGACCCGCTCATGGCCGACCTGGTCGAAGTCCTCATCGGCACCGGCATGCGCAAAGGCGAAGCCCTCGGCCTCCACTGGAAGGACATCCACCTACCCGAAGGCATGCTCTTCATTCGCTGCACCCTCTCGGCGGTCGACAACAACCGTCTCGTCCTCACCACACCGAAAACCCTCAGCAGCAAGAACTGGATCGCCATCTCACCCCGAGTGGCCAGAGCCCTACGACGCCGCCGCGCCGCCGACGCAGATCCCCGCCAACCCTCACCACGCGGGGATCTCGTCTTTCACCGCCCGGACGGCAGCCCCCTCCACCCCGAATACGTCCTCAACCACTTCCACCTGATCTGCCGAAAGGCCGGAGTACCGCGCACAACAGTCCACGACCTGCGACACCTCGCCGCGACCATCTCCATCACCGCCGACGTACCCCTCACCGTCGTCTCCAAGACCCTGCGGCACTCCACCCTCTCCACCACCGCCAACATCTACAGCCACCTCACCCCACTAGCCGCCCGCACCGCCGTGAACGCCATCGACGCAACCCTCACCGCCGCCGAACAGAAGGTGCAGCTACCAAAGCCACGACCACCCTGCGACCACAACCCACGACTCCACAACCAGATCACCGTCAGCAAAGCACCGGCCAGAGCCATCAGTTACCCCAATACTCCGGGCACCCGTCCCGCGCATGCGACCACCATGCGACCACAACCCCCGAAAACACCGAAAAGGCCGCCCCCGCATCTCTGCGGAAACGGCCTCCAACCTGCGAAAACGCTGGTCGGGACGACAGGATTTGAACCTGCGACCCCTTGACCCCCAGTGCCAGCGCCGAATTCCATGGGGATCAAGCGCTTTCCGCATGCTCACAACGGGCGGTTGCGCCTGAGTTGTGCAGGGTCGCGCACACCGCGTGGTCCCCAAATGGTCCCCGCGACAGTTCCTCAGGGCGGCGGCCGCGACTTCACTTCTCTTCTCCATCGCTCGGCAACATTTAACAACACACGAGAGCAGAGACGAAAGACCAACCCGTTCGACGTAGTACTGGGCGATGGTCAGCAGCGAGGTGAACAGCAGGTACCAGACGCTGACCGCGATCAGGGAGGCGACGATCTGGAAGGTGCGCGAGGATACGAGGCAGGAGCTCACCTGCCCAGTGAGAGTGCGCTCTTGGCGCGCGTGACGAATTCCTCCGGGGCGGGCCCGCCGGAATACTCAGTCTGGGAGCGGGCGGCATGCCCTTTAGGCGCGTGCCCGTGCCCGCGGCGGGGCGGGGAGGGCGGCGTGCGAGAGGCCAGGCTCCCGGTAATGCCCCTGGTCACCTGGCCTCACGGCTTCCGGCAGCCTGCGGCCGCCGACGTCCTCTCGCCGCTACACCCGCGCCAAGAGATCGCGGGCTCAGCGCAGGCGCGCGTCGAGGACGCCGTCACCGACCTGGGC
>NZ_JANCLX010000003.1:431606-434813 GCF_024295805.1 Streptomyces cucumeris | reverse complement strand
CACCCGGCTCCTCACGGCGGCGACGAGCGGTGACCTTGCTGGTGATGCTGTCGATCGCTTTCGTGGCCGTCTTCAGAGACACGCTGACCGACTACCTCATGATCAAACCCAGTGTGATCAGGGAGAATGACTCCAATGCGGAGTATGACGCCAACAAGGTGCCGTTCACGGTGTCCGTGCGGCCCGTGGAGGACGAGCCCGAGGCATGGACCATGGTTCTCGACCGGGCACTGACTCCCGAAGAGAAGCAGAAACTGGTAGCCGTCGAGAACGACCGCTCCGGCGCCTTCGCGTACCTGAGGAAACTGGGTGGTCGCCCGCTCGCCGAGGAGGCCACGCTGGAGAACGCCCCCAAGCGGTACAAGGATCAGCTGGAGTCGAGCACCCTCGGAGGGTACGCCGACGTGTTCCAGATGAACGTGATGAGCACCCGGTCCACCTCGGTGGTCATCAACGGTTGGCAGGTCACCGACGTCACCTGCCGGAAGAGCACCGGGCACACCCTCGTGACGCTTCCGTCGCAAGGCGGAACATCCTACGAAGGTCTCCAGCTCCATATTCCGCCCCTCGGCGGCGAACCGGTGCTGGCCGATGAGACCGAGGGACAAGGCGAGTCCTACTTCAGCACCCATTACATCGAGGTCGGAGGCGGTCAGCCCGCGGGTGGTTTCACGGTGCAGGCGATCGCGCCATGGGGGAAGTCGTGCCAGTGGGGCATCAAGGTCCGCTACACCGACCCCTACCAGACCACACGGTGGGTCCAGCTGAAGGACGGCAATGGCAAGCCCCTGCGTATACGCACCGACTCCGTCCCCACGGACGCCCGGGAAGAGTGGGGTTTCGCTGTCCAGCCATGGAGGCTCTGCGATACGTCGGAACCGCGGAAGTGCATCACAAAGTCGGCACGTCGTGGCTTTCGTCCTCTTGGCCCTGCTGTGCATCCAAGGACGTAGTTTGGCTGCCCGAGCCGGGCCTCAGCTGTTCCTTCACGGGGCAGGCTCTCCCCTGGAACGCTACGCCCGCCCCGGTGTCGGAACGTGCCCGCGGCCGACGGCTCTTTCCCCCTCGCGGTCCGCTCCGAGCACGCCACCCTCATCGACCCCCTCACCCCCGGGACCCACGTCCTGGCCGTGAGCGCCGGATGGGAGGTCTTCGACCGCGGGTATCTGCCCCAGCTGCGCATGTGTGCGGGCGACCACTGGCAGCTCGCGTACTGGACCACCACTGACGACGACCAGGCCACCCTGCCACACTGCCCGCCTCCGCTCACCGCAGAGCAGCGTGGCCGCGACCGGGCCCAGGCCCGTCAGCGGCGCGCGGACAACCGCCAGTCCACTCCGCCCCGTCGACCCACCGGCTGCGCTGCGGCCACCAACGCCAGCACCGGGCGGCCGGCCGCCCTCCGGAGTGAGCGCGGCAGGACCAACCCCCACCGAGTCGCACTCGTCCCCGAGTCGGCGGCCGCCAGCGGCAGCCATTCCGCCCCGCCCCAAGCAGCCGTCGGCCATTCCCCCGGGCCGGGCACCGCCTCCGAGCAGCTTTGGCATGGGCCACCACTACCGCCCTTCCCGTCGCCCGACCCGGGTGAAGGCGGTCGACGGTCGGTTTTACACCGATGGCTGAAGCGCCCGGCGGGGTGAGCGCGGCAGAACCAGCTCCAACCGATTCGCGCCCGCATCCAGGCCCGCGGCGCCAGTGCAGGATCTGGAAACTTTTCCCCCCCCACGCGAAGCCCTGTTCACCGGCATGACAGTTCGTCACTATGTGTGAGACACCCGGTCACGACGGTCCGGGAACGTCACGAGGGGGACGCGATGGGCGAGAACAAGAAACCGGGCGAGGACGAGGAGACGGGGCTGCTCGTCGCCGTGTTCCTGAGCCTGGCACTGGGGTTGGCGTACGCCTACGTCATCCGCGACAACGGGAAGCCCGAGACCTGGGGCTCGCTCGTCATCGCCGGGATCGTCGGCTTCGCGGCCGGACACTTCGGCGGTAAGGGGGAGACGGTGCCGCTCGCCGTGGCGGTCGCAGCCCCGCTCGCGACCTACCTTGGTCTGCTTCTGGGGATCGCCCTGCTGCTCGTCCACCCGTGGAATGGGGACTTCTCCGACGCCTGGAAGGTTTTTACCGACGACTTCGGGCAGCTGGCGAAGGCATTCAAGAGCGAGGCAGAGCCGAAGGACTGGATCATGCTCCTGGCCGGCGCCCCGGTGGGCTACTTCTGTGCCCGCGGGGCCGCCGATTAGCGGGCGCATCGAGTCGTGATCAATCTGTGGGATGAGCCTTCGCGGCGCGGCCCGGTCCGAGTTCGCTGACGCCCAGGCCCTGCGCGAACAGTTGGCGGCCCGCAAGATGGCCGGTGCCGATAGGGAGAACCGTGCTCGGGCACGGGCACGCGCGGAGAAGGCTGGCCGACGGTCTGTCCCTCGGGCCTTCGGCCGAACCGCGTGAAGTTGCGTTGGTCTGGCGCCCCCTGGCCAGTCGGCCAACTCGACCGGAAGGAGGCGGATTCAGAAACAGGCTCACAGACGAGCTGGCCTGAGCGGCTTTCCAGATGTCCTGTCGGTGACGAGCCGGCAGAACGCGGCCCTGATCGTCCCGACTTGGTCACAGTGGCTGGTTCTCGCCTGACACGACGCCGAGTGGTTCGTAGGGTGATCACCTCATCCAGATGCTTCACCTGAGAGGGAACATGCCTCAGAACGGCGCATTCTCCACCGGCGGGCACCACTCACGCCGTGCCCGTCGCACCGTCGCTGCCTTGGTCGGCGCGGCGGCCCTGGCCGCGCTGGGCACCATGAACGCGCCAACTGCGACGGCCGCCCCCGCGCCGCCCGGTGGGAGCTCATGGGACCACGTGTGGTCGGGGTCCGGTGTCAAGGTCTACGTGAAGGAACGCGGAGACATAGTCTCCGTGTGCGACACGGCCGCGAACGGTCACTCGGCCTGGACGACGGTGGACCGTCTGAACCCCGACATCGAGGGCTACAAGATGTACGCCCGCGGCGGGAAGGGAACCTGCACCTCCCACTCGGCTGCCGAAGGCGGCAGGTACAACCTGGCGGAGGGCGGCCAGTACACCCTCAACTTCGAGGGCCGCGGCGACAACGGCGGCTCGGTCGCGGGCTTTGTCAACGACCACTGAGCATGTGCGTGCGGCGGGGGGGGGCGCGCGGGGGCCCCCCCCCCCCCCCCCCCCCCCCCCCC